>NZ_JBQCIV010000050.1:0-15557 GCF_051953405.1 Trinickia sp.
GCGCGCCCCGCCGTCGTCAACCCCCGCGGGCGCGCCCCGCCGGGCGCCCCCCCCCCCCCCCCCCGACCGCTACGGCGCATCCGGTTAGCGCCCCCGCCGCCCGCTACGGCGCATCCGGTTAGCACCCCAGCGCCTGCAACGGCGCACCCGGCCAGCGCCCCAGCGCCCCAGCGCCGGCCGCGGCGCATCCGCTCGCCGCCCCGCCCCCATGCCCCCACCCTCTATCGGGTCAATAAGGATTCCAAACCCCGAATACCCTTGCGTTCCGCCCGACCGCCCCCAAATCGGCCAGGCAATTGCTCTACAATCTTTTTCTCCCCTGTTCATCGAGTAATCAATGGTTCCGCACTTAGTTACGGCGTTAAACGGTCCTCTGCTCGAGTTGGAGCGGAAGATCCTCGACGCCACGCCGGCAATCGAGCGGTGGTTCCGGCTCGAATGGCAGGAGCACACGCCGCCTTTCTACTGTTCGGTCGACCTGCGCAATGCGGGCTTCAAGCTCGCGCCCGTCGATACCAACCTGTTCCCGGGCGGCTTCAACAACCTCCCCGAAGAGGTGCTGCCGCTCGCCGTGCAAGCGGCAATGGCCTCCATCGAGAAAATCTGCCCGGATGCCAAGAACCTGCTCGTGATCCCCGAGCGGCATACGCGCAACGCCTTCTACCTCGAAAACGTCGCGCGGCTCGCGATGATCATGCGCCAAGCCGGGCTGAACGTGCGTTTCGGCACGCTCGACGAAAACATCGTCGGTCCCGTGACGATTCCGCTGGCCGACGGGCAGAAGATCGTGCTCGAACCGCTCGAACGCACGCCGCGCCGGCTCGGGCTGAAGAATTTCGATCCCTGCTCGATTCTGCTGAACAACGATTTGTCGGCCGGCTTGCCGCCGGTGCTCGAAAATCTGCACGAGCAGTACGTGCTGCCGCCGCTGCATGCCGGTTGGGCCGTGCGCCGCAAGTCGACGCATTTCTCCTGCTATGACGACGTCGCCAAGAAGTTCGCCAAGCTCGTCGAGATCGACCCGTGGATGGTGAACCCGTACTTCGCGCGCGTCGAGGATGTCGATTTCGAGGCGCGGACGGGCGAGCAAGCGCTGGCCGACGCGATCGACGCCGTCATCAAGAAGATCGCGCGCAAGTACCGCGAATATGGGATTGCCGAGAAACCCTACGTCGTCATCAAATCCGATGCGGGCACCGACGGCCGCGGCGTGATGACCGTACACGACGCGTCCGAAGTCGCCAATCTGACGAAGGGCGAGCGCTCGCGCATGTCGGCCACGAAAGACGGCCTGCAAGTGCGCGACGTGATCGTCCAAGAAGGCGTCTACACTTTCGAGCGGATCGGCGAGGAAGTGGCCGAGCCTGTCGTGTACATGATCGACCGGTACGTGGTGGGCGGCTTCTATCGCGTGCACGGCAGCCGCGAGCGCGATCAAAACCTGAACGCGCCCGGCATGCATTTCGTGCCGCTCGGTTTCGAACACACCGCATTGCCCGACGCGCACGCCAAACCCGGCGCGGCGCCGCCGAACCGGTTCTATATGTATGGCGTCGTGGCGCGGCTCGGGCTGCTCGCCGCGTCGGTCGAACTCGAGAAGACGGACCCGGAAGCGATTCAGGTCTGAGCGGCGCCTCGCGCAACGCCTCCAACGAACGAGCGCCCGCATTCGGGCAATAGGGGTTTCATGGACATTCTTTTCATCGCCGATCCGCTCGCGCACTTCAAGATCTATAAGGACTCGACCTACGCGATGATGGCGGAGGCCGCGCGCCGAGGCCATGTCGTCTACGCATGCGAGCCCAAGCATCTGGCATGGAGTGCGTCCTGCGTCGAAGCGACGGTGCGCCGTATCGACATCGTCGGCGAGACGGCCGATCTGCATCGTCATCCTTGGCACGAGGCCGGCGCGCACGAGCATCGCAAGCTGACGTCCTTCGGGGCCGTGGTGATGCGCAAGGATCCGCCGTTCGACATGGAATACGTGACCTCGACCTGGCTGCTCGAGCTGGCCGAGCGCGCCGGCGCCCGCGTGTTCAACAAACCGCAGACGATCCGCGACCACTCGGAAAAGCTGGCGATCGGCGAATTCGCGCAATTCGTCGCACCCACGCTCGTGACGCGAGATGCGGCACGGCTGCGCGCCTTCCATGCCGAGCACGGCGACATCATCCTCAAGCCGCTCGACGGGATGGGCGGCATGGGGGTGTTTCGCGTGACGCGCGAAGGCATGAATCTCGGGTCGATCATCGAAGTGCTTAGCCACGACGGCGCACGCTCGGTGATGGCCCAGAAATTCATTCCTGAAATCGCCACCGGCGATAAACGGATCTTGCTGATTGGGGGCCAAAGCGTCCCGTATTCGCTCGCCCGCATTCCGCAAGGCGGCGAAGTGCGCGGCAACCTGGCGGCGGGCGGCCTCGGCGTCGCGCAGCCGCTCGGCGCACGCGATCGCGAAATCGCCGATACGCTCGCGCCGGTGCTCGCTGCGCGCGGCTTGCTGCTGGTGGGCCTGGACGTGATCGGCGATTGGCTGACCGAAGTCAACGTCACGAGTCCTACGTGCTTCCGCGAGATCATGGACCAAACCGGCTTCGACGTCGCCGCGATGTTCGTCGACGCGCTCGAGCGTGCCGTGGCTTAGGAAGGCGACCTAGCTAAGGCCCGCGGTGGGCGAAAGACGCGCCTGTTACAATGCCCATCTCCCAAGACGGTTCGAAAACGGTTCGCTCGCCACGGGCCGTCCATCCGCGGCCGGCGTTCGTCCGCGGTGGCATACGGCACCGGGACGCCGGCACATTGGCGAATCGGGGCGTTCGGCATGGCCGGCGCCTTCGTCCCTGGAATCGTTAGGATTTGGCCCTTTGCGGCGCTTTTCGTTGCAAGACTGACATGGCAGGCATATTGATCATCGCGCACGCGCCGCTCGCTTCGGCGTTGAAGGAGTGCGTCGCGCATATCTACGGCGGGCTGCCCGCGCGCATCGGCGTCATCGACGTCCTGCCCGACAGCGATCCCGCGCAGGTCGTCGCGTTCGCCCATAGCGAGATCGAGCGTTTGCGCGAAGAGAACGGCACCCTCGTGCTGACGGACATGTTCGGCGCCACGCCGGCCAATATCGCGAGCCGGCTCGCCTCGCTGCCGGCCGTGCGCGTGCTGGCCGGCGTGAACTTGCCGATGCTCGTGCGAGGCGTCTGCTACCGTGCCTGCGATCTCGATACGCTCGTCGACAAAGCGCTGGCCGGCGCGGCGAAAGGGGTGCATGCGATCGGCCCGCTCGTTGCCCCGGCACAAGCGGGCGACCGCGGCGAGCCGGAGTGCGCCGCGCCCGGCGTGCCGATCGTCAATGCCGAGTCGTGTGCCGGTACACGCGGCATGAGCGGCACGAACGCGAACGCGAATCCGCCGGCACCGAGCGAGACCGCGAGCCGACCCGCGAGCGAGGCCAAGCCGGAAGGCCCCGCACACTGATTTTTCTCTTTCCGCTTTCCAGGACAGGACGAGCACATGCTGCAAAAAGAAACGACGATCGTGAATAAGTTGGGTTTGCATGCCCGTGCGTCGGCCAAGCTGACGCAGCTCGCCGGCAACTATCAATCGGAAATCTGGATGACGCGCAACGGACGCCGAATCAATGCAAAGAGCATCATGGGCGTGATGATGCTGGCGGCCGGGATCGGCAGTACGGTGACGATCGAGACGGAAGGCCCGGACGAGACCGATGCCATGGACGCATTGCTGAAACTCATCGCCGATAAATTCGGCGAGGGACAATAAGCGCGGGGGCCAGCGCCGCGCATCGAGCGCGAATCGCTCGATTCGAAAAACGCCGTGGCCTGCGCCGCGGCGTTTTGTTTCCTATGATGCAACGCATTGCCCGGCGGCGCGATGCTGCGCCGCACGCAGTCAGCCGAGCGTCTCGAATTTATAATTGAGTATTAAGGTCCAATCGGCAATTGCAGCGGCATTACTCCGCGGCATTACACAACTCTCGAGGAGGTGCGCGTGTCGTTTTCGCTGCATGGTATTCCGGTGTCCCGCGGCATCGCGATCGGGCGCGCGTATCTGATCGCGCCTGCAGCGCTCGACGTCGACCACTACCTCGTCGATCCCCCGCAGATCGAAAGCGAGATCGAGCGCTTTCGCGCCGCCTTGAAGGCGGTGCAAAGCGAACTCGAACGGTTGAGCGAAGACCTGTCGGCCGACGCGCCGAGCGAAGTGGGCGCATTCATCAACGTCCATACGATGATCTTGAACGATGCCATGCTCGTTCAAGAGACGATGGATCTCATCCGCACGCGCCGCTACAACGTCGAATGGGCGTTGACCGAGCAGCTCGAACGGCTTTCGCGGCACTTCGACGATATCGAGGACGAATACCTGCGCGAGCGTAAGGCCGACGTGCAGCAAGTGGTCGAGCGTATCTTGAAGGCGCTGGCGGGCGCGCCGTCGGCGGCCGCGCTCGTCGATGGCGTCAATCCGGATTCGAGCGCCGACATGATCGTCGTCGCGCACGATATCTCGCCGGCCGACATGCTGCAGTTCAAAACGCAAACGTTCCAAGGCTTCGTGACGGACCTTGGCGGACGCACCTCGCATACGGCGATCGTCGCGCGCAGCCTCGGGATTCCGGCGGCCGTCGGGGTGCAGCACGCCAGCGCGTTGATCCGCCAGGACGATTTGATCATCGTCGACGGCGATCACGGCATCGTCATCGTCGATCCGGCGCCGATCGTGCTCGAGGAGTATTCGTATCGGCAAAGCGAAAAGCTGCTCGAACAAAAGAAGCTGCAGCGCTTGAAGTTCTCGCCCACGCAAACGCTGTGCGGGACGAAGATTTCTCTGCTGGCCAACATCGAATTGCCGGAGGATTCGCGCGCGGCCGTCGAAGCCGGCGCGGTGGGCGTCGGCCTCTTTCGCACCGAGTTCCTCTTCATGAATCACAAGGATCGGCTGCCGGAAGAGGAAGAGCAGTTCGAAGCCTACAAGCGTGCCGTCGAACTCATGGGCGGCCTGCCCGTGACGATTCGTACGATCGATGTCGGGGCCGATAAGCCGCTCGACACGATCGGTGTCGACGGCTACGAAACCGCGCCCAACCCGGCGTTGGGGCTGCGTGCAATCCGCTGGAGCCTGTCCGAGCCGCAGATGTTCCTCACGCAATTGCGCGCGATTTTGCGGGCATCGGCTTTCGGGCAGGTGCGCATTCTCGTGCCGATGCTCGCCCATGCGCAGGAGATCGACCAGACGCTCGACTTGATTCGCGAGGCCAAGCATCAGCTCGACGATGCCGGCTTGGCGTACGACCCGGGCGTGCGGATCGGGGCGATGATCGAAATTCCGGCCGCTGCGATCGCCTTGCCGCTGTTCCTGAAGCGCGTCGATTTTCTGTCGATCGGGACCAACGACTTGATTCAGTACACGCTGGCGATCGATCGGGCCGATAACGCCGTTGCGCATCTGTACGACCCGCTGCATCCTGCCGTGCTGCATCTGATCGCGTTCACGCTGCGCGAAGCGAAGCGTGCGGGCGTGCCGGTTTCGGTCTGCGGCGAAATGGCGGGCGACCCGCAGCTCACGCGGCTGTTGCTCGGCATGGGGCTCACCGAATTCTCGATGCATCCGAGCCAGTTGCTCGTCGTCAAGCAGGAAATCTTGCGCGCGAATCTCGCGGCGCTGGAAAAGCCCGCCGCCGACGTCCTCGCGGCGTTCGAGCCCGAAGAGGTGCAGGCCGCGCTACGGCGTCTCGCGCAGGCTTGAGCCGCCGCAGCCGCCGCAGCCGCCACAGCCGCACACGGGGCACTCGGGCTGACGGGCGATTTTCATCGTCGTCCATTCCATTCGCAGCGAATCGAGCATCATCAGCCGGCCCGTCAGGGTCTGGCCGATGCCGCCGATGACGCGCAACGCCTCGGCAGCTTGGATGGTGCCGATGATGCCGACCGTCGGCGCGAATACGCCCATTTGGGCGCACGCGACCTCCTCGAACGGTTGGTCTTCGGGGAAGACGCAGGCATAGCACGGGGAAAGGTCGTCGCGGAAATCGAACGTGCTGACCTGCCCATCGAAGCGCAGCGCCGCACCCGAGACAAGCGGCACGCGGTGCTTGGCGCAGGCGCGGTTGATCGCATGGCGCGTCGCGAAATTGTCGGTGCAGTCGAGCACGACCGTCGCGAGCGGCACGTTCGCGTCGAGCCAGGCATCGTCGACACGCTGATCCACCGCCCGCACGCTCACCTCGGGGTTCAACCGTGCGAGGGTTTCTCGCCCCGACTCCACCTTCTTATGCCCGACCGACGCCGTCGCGTGCAGGATCTGCCGTTGCAAGTTCGTGAGATCGACCGAATCGGCATCGACTAGCGTCAAGGTGCCGACGCCGGCCGCGGCGAGATACATGGCCGCTGGCGAGCCGAGGCCGCCCGCGCCGATCACGATCGCGTGCGCATCGAGAAAGCGCTGCTGGGCCTCGATGCCGATTTCGTCGACGAGGATGTGGCGGGAGTAGCGAAGGAGTTGATCGTCGTTCATGGCGGCGGGCCAGCGATGGCGCCGGGGAGGCGGCCGCTTCGCCCGCGCGCCTTGTCCGCAAGGGCGGCGGCAAGGGCGGGGCGAAGGTTAAGGCCGGATGCGGCGGTGTTACTTGCTCGGGGCGGAAGCGGGCAGGGCCGGCGATGCGGGCTTGACCGCCACCGGTGCCGACGCCGAGCGCGGCGGCTTGTTTTCGGCGAGCTTGCGTTCGGTGATCGACTTCGACAACTGAACCGGCTTGCCTTCGAGCTTATCGAGCGCTTGCTGCAGCATGAAGTCGTCGGCCGAACCGAACTCGATCGGCTTGCGGTCGCGTTCTTTCTCGCGCTGCTCGGGCGTCATCTTGTCGTTTTGCTCTTCGAGCTGTTGGAGCTGGAGCATGCGATCCTTCTCGCGCTGTTCCTCTTCCTTCTTCTCGTTCGGATCCTGCGTATTAGCAAGGTGGTTCGAGTAATCGACTTCGCGCGTCACGAGCGCGTCGTCCGGATCGCCGTTGGCGTATTGATCGACCGGAATATCGGGGCGGATGCCCTTGTTCTGGATCGAACGGCCGCTCGGCGTGTAGTAGTACGCCGTGGTCAAGCGCAGCGCCGTATCGGCCGTCAGCGGACGCACCGTCTGCACGGAACCCTTGCCGAATGTCGTCTTGCCCATGATGAGCGCGCGGTGCTGATCTTGCAGCGCCCCGGCCACGATCTCGGAGGCCGACGCCGAGTAGGCGTTCGTCAGCACGATCATCGGCACGGACTTGAAGATTTCCGGCAGATTCTTGAGCGGATCGGAATCGAAGGACGGCAGGCGATAGTTATCGTACGTGTCGCGATAGATTTGCTTCGAATCGGGGATCTGGCCGTTCGTCGACACGACGACCGAGCCCGGCTGCAAGAACGCGCCGGCCACGCCGACGGCGCTTTGCAGCAGGCCGCCGCCGTTATTGCGCAGATCGATCACCAGGCCCTTCAGATTCGGCTGCTGGCGCGCGATATCTTCGAGCTTCGCGGCGAGGTCCGGAACCGTGCGTTCCTGGAAGCTCGTGATGCGCACGTAGCCATAGCCGGGGGCGAGGACCTTCGCCTTCACGCTTTGCACGCGGATGATCGCGCGCGTGACCGTGACGGGGAACGTGCGGCTGTCGGTCTTGCGGAAGATCGTGAGCGTGACCTTCGTGCCCGGGTCGCCGCGCATTTGCTTGACGGCCTGGTCGAGCGTCATGCCGCGTACGGGCTTGTCGTTGATGCGGGTGATGAGATCGCCCGGGCGGATGCCGGCGTGGAACGCGGGCGTATCTTCAATGGGCGAAATGACCTTGATCAGGCCGTCTTCCTGCGAGATCTCGATCCCGAGACCGGCGAAGCGGCCCTTCGTTTGTTCTTGCAGCTCTTGATAATCCGTCTTGTCCAGATAGGACGAGTGCGGATCGAGGCTCGACACCATGCCCTTGATCGCTTCGGTCAGCAGCTTCTTGTCGTCCACCGGCACGACGTAGTCGTGCTTGATCTGCCCGAACACCTCGGCGAACAGACGCAACTGATCGAGCGGCAGCGGTGCCGTCGTGGCTTGTTGTTGCGCCGCGGCGGAAAATTGCAGCGTCGCGAAGACGCCGGTGGCGAGGCCAGCGGCGATCAAGCCGATGTTCTTGAGTTTCGTGCGCATAGAGTCTGGTGCGTTCGGGAAACGGGGTGTGAGCGCCGTGGGCGAAGGACGGTCAAGTATAACTGGTCGTGGCTGCAGCGCGCGCCGGCGCGACGAGCATCGGCGCACATTGGACCGGCGCTGGGCCGATCGGTTCGCCCGCCTCGCGCGGCTGGCCAAGATACGGCCGGCCCGCGAGACATGGCGAGGCGAGCGCGTTAGCCGGCCTTGCCTTGGCTTGCGACGGCGGCCTGCGCCTTGGCGATCGCCTCCTGGTCGCCCAGATAGTAGTGGCGGATCGGCTTGAGGGCTTCGTCCAGCTCGTACACGAGCGGCACGCCGTTCGGGATGTTGAGCCCGACGATGTCGCTGTCGGAGATCCCATCCAGGTACTTGATCAAAGCCCGCAGCGAATTGCCGTGGGCGGCGATGAGCACCTGCTTGCCGCCCTTGAGCGCCGGCGCGATCGATTCGTTCCAGATCGGCAGCACGCGCGCGACGGTGTCCTTCAGGCACTCGGTGAGCGGCAACTCGGCGCGCGGCACTTTCGCGTAGCGCGGATCGTCGTAGGACGCGCGCGGGTCGGTCGGCTCGAGCGCGGGCGGCGGCGTGTCGTAGCTGCGGCGCCAGACGAGCACTTGTTCGTCGCCGTACTTGGCTGCCGTCTCGCCCTTGTTCAGCCCGGCGAGCGCCCCATAGTGACGCTCGTTCAGGCGCCACGAATGAACGACGGGGATATACATGAGATCCATTTGGTCCTGCACGTGCCACAGCGTGCGGATCGCGCGCTTGAGCACCGACGTATAGGCGATGTCGAACGTGTAGCCGGCTTGCTTGAGCAGCAGCCCCGCTTGGGCCGCTTCGCGGTTGCCTTGCTCGGTGAGGTCGACGTCGACCCAGCCGGTGAAGCGGTTTTCTTTGTTCCACGTCGATTCGCCGTGGCGGATGAGAACGAGCTTGTACATGAGGTTGTCGGTCGGTAGTGAGGAAGCGCTCGACGCGTGGACGCTCGCCGAACGGGGGAGCGCCATCGCGTCAAACGGTTATTTTATAATGCTGGGTCTGCCCGTTTCGTTTTATTCACTTTTCGACGGATTCCCGTGACGTTCTTTACCGATTACACCAACCTCGTGTTGCTCGCCGCGCTCGTGATCTCGGGCGCGCTCCTGCTGTGGCCGATGCTTGCCGGCCGGGGCCGCGGCGGGCTTTCCGCGGCCGAGGCGACGCAGCTCATCAACCGCCGCAACGCGGTGGTCGTCGATCTGCGCGCGGCAGCCGATTACGCCGCCGGCCATGTGCCCGCGGCGCGCCACATCGCGCTCGACGAGCTCCAAGCAAAGATCGGCCAAATCGCGAAGAATAAGGCTACGCCGGTGTTGCTCGTCTGCCAGACGGGGCTGCAGTCGAACAAGGCTTCGGCCGCCGTCCGTGCGGCGGGCTACACCGAAGTCCATGTGCTGCAAGGCGGCTTGAGCGCCTGGCAGCAGGCCGGCATGCCGGTCGTCAAGTAAAGGAGTGCGAGAGTGAATTCCGTCGTCATGTACAGCACGCAGGTGTGCCCCTATTGCCAGATGGCCGAACGCCTATTGAAATCGCGCGGCGTTCAGCAGATCGAGAAAATTCTGATCGACAAGGATCCGGCCCGGCGCGAGGAAATGATGACGCGCACGGGGCGTCGTACCGTCCCTCAGGTTTTCATCGGCGAGACGCATGTCGGCGGCTATGACGATCTGTCCGCTCTCGATCGCGCGGGCGGCTTGATGCCGCTGCTCGGTCAGTCGTAAGCGCTTGGGCGCGGCGCGTGCCGGCTACTCGGTCGCGCATGCGCCGTCCCACTGCGGTTTCGCCAGTTGCGCGCGCACGCTTGCCGGCTTGCGCGCTAGACGCATAAAAAACGGTCGGTTGCCTGCGGCCGCCGCACCATTCACACATCGGAGTCATCATGTCGGACCAGAACAACCAGCCGTTCTTCAACATCCAACGCGTCTACCTGAAGGATTTGTCGCTCGAGCAGCCGAATTCCCCCGCGATCTTCCTCGAGCAGGACATGCCGGCCGTGGAAGTGGAAGTCGACGTCAAGGCCGAACGCCTCGCCGAAAGCATCTTCGAAATCCTCGTGACCGGGACGGTGACGGCCAAGGTGGGCGATAAGGTCGCCTTCCTGATCGAGGCTAAGCAAGCCGGCATTTTCGACATCCGCAACATTCCCGCCGAGCAGGTCGATCCGCTCGTCGGCATTGCCTGCCCGACGATCATCTTCCCGTATCTGCGCTCGAACATCGCCGATGCCATCACGCGCGCCGGCTTCCCGCCGATCCACCTGGCCGAAATCAACTTCCAAGCGCTCTACGAGCAGCGCCTCGCGCAGTTGAACGCCCAGCAAGAAGGCGGCGCGGCGGCAAACGCCACGCAGCATTGAGCGATACGCGCGCGGTGCCGGCCATGAAGGTCGCTGTACTAGGGGCCGGGGCGTGGGGCACCGCGCTCGCGGCGCATCTGAGCCTCAAGCACGATACGGTGCTGTGGGCGCGCGACGGCGCGCTCGTGGCCGAATTGGCGGCCAAGCGCGAGAACGCGCCTTACCTGCGCGGCGTCGCGCTGCCGGCCGCGCTGCGCTACGAAGCGAATTTGCCGGCCGCGCTCGCGCATGCGGCGGACGATACCTCGCTCGTCGTCGTCGCGACGCCCGTCGCGGGGCTGCGCGCGCTGTGCCGGGCCATGCGCGACGAAGCGCAATGCGTGCCCGCGCATCTCGTTTGGGTCTGCAAAGGATTCGAAGCCGATACGCAGTTGCTGCCGCACCAGGTGGTCGCGGCGGAGCTGGCCGGGCATCCGAGCATCGGCGTGCTGTCGGGGCCGAGCTTCGCCCGCGAAGTCGCGCTCGGGCTGCCGGCGGCGTTGACGATCGCCAGCACGTCGGACGCTTGCCGCGACCGCACGGTGGCCGCGTTTCATCACGGCGCGATGCGTATCTATACTGGGGATGATGTCGTCGGTGTGGAGGTGGGCGGCGCCGTTAAGAACGTGCTGGCCATCGCCACGGGCATCGCCGACGGGCTCGCGCTCGGCATGAATGCGCGCGCGGCGTTGATCACACGCGGGCTGGCGGAAATGTCGCGGCTCGGTGTCGCGCTCGGCGGGCGTCCCGAAACATTCACGGGGCTGACCGGGCTCGGCGATCTCATTCTCACCGCCACCGGAGATTTGTCGCGCAACCGTACCGTCGGGCTGCAACTCGCCGAGGGGCGGACACTCGACGATATTCTGCTGGCGCTCGGCCACGTGGCCGAAGGCGTGCGGTGCGCGAAGGCGGTGCTGGCGATCGCGCGGTCGCACGGCGTCGATGTCCCGATCACGCAGGCCGTCTGTGCGGTTCTGTTCGACGGCGTGGCGCCGCGCGATGCGGTTCACGCACTGCTGCGCCGCGATGCGCGCGCCGAGTCGGTCGGCGCGAAGGGCCCGGCCGATTAGCAGCGCGGCGGCGCGCTAGGAGGAGGGGTCATGTCCATGCTCATGCTCGGTGCGTGCCGATTGGAGGCATGCGAAGCCGACATTACGACGCTTGCCGTCGATGCCATCGTCAACGCGGCGAATACGTCGTTGTTGGGCGGCGGCGGTGTCGACGGCGCGATCCATCGGGCAGCCGGCCCCGACTTGCTGCGCGAATGCGAGACGCTCGACGGCTGTGCGACGGGCGATGCCAAGCTCACGCACGGTTACCGATTGCCGGCCAAGTATGTCGTTCATGCGGTGGGGCCGGTTTGGCGCGGCGGTGCGCATGGCGAACCGCGTTTGCTGGCATCGTGTTATCGCCGCGCGCTCGAACTCGCGCACGAAGCCGGCTGCGCGAGCATCGCTTTCCCCGCTATCAGTTGCGGCATCTACCGCTTCCCGCCCGAACAAGCCGTGCGCATCGCCGTCGAGACGGTCGTCGATCGGCTGCCGTCGGTGCCGGGCTTTTCCCGCGTCGTATTCGCGTGCTTCGGCGAACCGATGTTGCGGCTGTATCAGTCCGAGCTTGGCCGCCGTCAGGCGCCGCCTTCGAATCCCATCTGACGCCACGCCTCGAACACGACGATCGCCACGGTGTTCGATAGATTCATGCTGCGATTGCCGGGCCGCATCGGCAACCGCACGCGTTGCTCGGCCGGGAAGCGTTCGAGCAGTGCGGCCGGCAAGCCGCGCGTCTCGGCCCCGAAGACGAACCAATCGCCGGGCTGGAAGCTCGAATCGTGAAACCGCCCCGAGCCACGCGTGGTGAACGCGAACATCCGCGACAGATCCGGCGCTTCTTGCTCGACTAGCGCATCCCAACTCTTGTGAACGCGCATTTGCGCATACTCGTGATAGTCGAGGCCCGCACGACGCATCTTCGCATCGTCGAGCGGAAAGCCAAGGGGCTCGACGAGATGCAGCCGTGCGCCCGTGTTGGCGCAAAGGCGGATGACGTTGCCGGTGTTCGGCGGAATTTCGGGTTCGACCAGGACGACGTTGAACATGGTTTCGCTTTCAAGGGTCAATCTTGTGGCGTGCGCAGCGCGACGAAATTCGTGACGCGCCGGGCGCCCGCCGCTTTCAAGGCACGCGCCGCCGCGTCCAGCGTCGCACCCGAGGTCATGACGTCGTCGACCACACCCACGTGCAGCCCATGCACGGGCTGGGCGACGCGAAATGCCGTGGCGACGTTGCGCCGACGCGCACTGCGATCGAGCCGCGATTGCGGGGCGGTGTCGGCCAGGCGGCGGATCACGGTCGGCTCGGCCGTCACGCCCAGTGCGCGTGCCAGCGGGCGTGCCATCTCCCAGGCCTGGTTGAAGCCGCGCGCAACGAGCCGCGGGTGCGCGAGCGGCATCGGCGCGAGCAGGTCGGGCGGCGGCGTGCAGGCCGGGTGGTCGTCGGCCAGGCGCGCCAAGCGCTCGCCGAACTCGCGGGCAACCGCCAGCCGCGCGCGAAACTTGAGCCCGAGCGCCAGCCGTTCGAGCGGTGCACGGTAATCGGCCAGTGCCAGCGTCGCGTCGAACGGCGGTGGCGTGCGCGTACAGGCGGCGCAGCGAAACCGAGCCGGGCCGCGTGCGCGCATCCGAAGCCCGGGCAGCGGCAACGCACAGACCGTGCACCGCAAACGCGGCTCGTTCCAATACGCCGCATCGCAGGCGGGGCAGATCGGCGCGTGCGGCATTGTGCCGCATGATAAGCCGCACAGCAGGCATGTCCTTGGCAGCGCGACGGCGGCCAGCCGCCTGACGAACGGCATGAACCGTGCGCTCGGCCGTGCGTCCGTGCCCGACGTGCAAGGCCTGCCGCGTTCAATCGACGGGGGCGGCGCGTTTGCCATGGGCGGGCTTCCTCGCTGGACGGATCGAAGCGAGCGAGTATACTTCGGGCTCCTCGCTCGTACGACCGCCATGTCCCTCACATCCGCAAAGTCCGGCCGTCCGGCCTACGATTCCCGACTTGTGCGGCGCATTTTCGATCGCCGCGCGGCAACGTTCGGCGAGGTGGCGTTCCTGCCCCGCGAGATCGCCCAGCGGATGCGCGAGCGGCTCGATTACATCAAAGTGCGCCCAACGAGCATGCTCGATGCCGGCTGCGGCGCGGGCGACGACCTGTCGCCGCTGCGCGAGCGTTTTCCCGAAGCGCCGCTCGTCGGCGTCGATCTGTCCCGTGCCATGCTGGCGCGCGCCCTCCCGCAAGCGGCCGGCGATCTCGGCTGGCGCCGCTTGTTGCCGGCCGCGCTGCAGCGCTCGCTCGGCGTGCGCGGACCGCGCCTGGCTCAAGCCGACTTCTCGGCGCTGCCGTTCGCCGCCGGCGCCTTCGATTTCATTTGGTCCAATCTCGCATTGCATTGGCATTCGCGCCCGGATCTCGTGCTGCCCGAATGGCAGCGCGTGCTGGTTCCCAACGGCTTGTTGATGTTCAGCACGCTCGGCCCCGATACGCTGCGCGAGCTACGCGGCGCGTATGCCGAGGTCGAAGCCGCCCATGGCCTGCCGGGCAGGGCGCACGTGATCGATTTCGTCGATATGCACGATCTGGGCGATATGCTCGTCGAAAGCGGGTTCGAGATCCCGGTCATGGATCAAGAGACGATCACGATCACCTATCGCTCGCCCGCCTCTTTGCTTGCCGACGTGCGTCGCTGGGGCGCTTACCCGCATCGGCGGGAGGCCGCGGGCCGCGAGAGCGGCGCTGCGCGCGCACGCCGGTTGCATGCGGCGCTGCTGGAGGCTTTGGAAGCGCGGCGGCGCGACGACGGAACGATCGCGCTGACGTTCGAGGTGATCTACGGCCACGCATGGAAGGCGGTGCCGCGTACGACGGCCGACGGGCACGCGATCGTCCGAATCGAAGACATCGGGCGCCGCCGGCCGGGCTGAGCTTGCTGCCCGAGTGCAGGCCGAGGCAGTAGCGATCGATGTGCCGCGGGGCTGGCCCCGCAAAAAATAGCAGGCTGCGACGCTTTGTCGCGGATCGTAAAGTTGCGATCCGTTATGGTCGAAATCAGTAGGCGGGACGGCACGTAAAAAAACGGACCGAAACCGCGCAAAGGCTTGTCGCGCTTGGCTTACAGGCCGATAGCCGTTTGCTTGTGGATGCCATTGAACGCGCCTATAATGCGTCAGTTTGTCGCCCGGAGTTCCCCACATCCGGCGCGGCAGGCCCCGAATAGCGCGGTGTGCTTGGCGGCATGCGCGGGAGGCGGCGATGGAAGCGACAACCCTGCTGACGGATGCGGAGCCCGTCGTTCGAGAGTGGCTGATGAAGCGCAACTGCGCAGTCTCGCCGCGGCAGTTCGTTGGGTTCTATGCGTCTTTGGCTTTGTTTTCGGTGACGATCGCAGGTTTGCTGGTCGTCCGCGGCGCGTGGCCGGTCTTGCCGTTCACGGGCGTCGAGTTGCTGGCAGTCGGTGTGGCGTTCGTGATTCACGCGCGCCATGCTGTCGATTACGAACGGATCCGGCTGTATCCGAACCGGCTCGTGATCGAGCAGATGAGCGGGCAAAGGTTGACGCAGGTCGAATTCAATCCGCGTTGGGTGCGGATCGAGCGCGGCGCGTCGCCGCGCGATCCGATCAGGGTGGTATCGCGCGGGCAAACGGTCGTGGTTGGCGTGCACCTCGCGCAATACCGGCGCGCGTCGTTCGCGAGCGAGTTGCGCGCGGCGCTTACGCGGTGCGGTTGAGGCGGCTCGAGCCGAACGTCGAACGGGGCGAGGGTTTGAATGGAAATTTTGGGTAAGGAAGCTATGAAAACAATCAAGCGAGCCCTCATGGGCGTGCTGGCGTCGTGCGGGCTGCTCAGCGCGCATGCCGCCTTGGCAGTCGGCGATAGTCCGGGCGGCCCCGCCGTCAACGAGATCAATTTCCAGCCGCCCGTGACGAAAATCGCTGAGGAGCT
>NZ_JBQCIV010000051.1:0-16010 GCF_051953405.1 Trinickia sp.
CAGCGCAGTGAATGCAGCCCCGGGACGCAATGTCGTCGTGGTCGGGACTCAATGGGGTGATGAAGGCAAGGGCAAGATCGTCGACTGGCTGACGGACCACGCGCAAGGCGTCGTACGTTTCCAGGGCGGCCACAATGCCGGTCACACGCTCATCATCGGCGGCAAGAAGACGATTCTGCGCTTGATTCCGTCGGGCATCATGCGTGCTGGCGTCGCTTGCTACATCGGCAATGGCGTCGTGCTTTCCCCCGAGGCGCTGTTCAAGGAAATCGAAGAACTCGAGGCCGCCGGCATCGACGTGCGTAAGCGCCTTTTCATTTCCGAGGCGACCACCCTGATTCTCCCGCACCACGTCGCGATCGACCAGGCGCGCGAAGCGCGTCGCGGCGCCAGCAAGATCGGCACGACCGGGCGCGGCATCGGGCCGGCCTACGAGGATAAGGTCGGCCGTCGCGCCCTGCGCGTGCAAGACCTGTTCACGCCGCAAACTTTCGCCGATCGCCTGCGCGAAAATCTCGATTTCCACAATTTCGTGCTCACCCAGTATCTGGGTGCCGCTGCTGTCGATTTCCAGCAAACGCTCGACACGATGCTCGGATACGCCGAACGTCTGGCGCCGATGGTCACGGACGTCTCGCGTCGTTTGTACGACGAAAACGAGGCCGGTCGCAATTTGCTGTTCGAAGGCGCGCAAGGCACGCTGCTCGATATCGATCACGGCACCTATCCGTTCGTGACGTCGAGCAATTGCGTCGCGGGCGCCGCATCGGCGGGCGCGGGCGTCGGGCCGCAAAAGCTGCACTACATTCTGGGCATCACCAAGGCCTATTGCACGCGGGTGGGTTCGGGGCCGTTCCCGAGCGAACTGTACGACGCGGACAATCCGCAGCGTCAAGAGGCGGTCGGTGTCACGCTGGCGAACGTCGGCAAGGAGTTCGGCTCGGTGACGGGGCGTCCTCGCCGTACGGGTTGGCTCGATGCCGCCGCGCTGCGTCGCTCGATACAAATCAACGGCGTGTCGGGCCTGTGCATGACCAAGCTCGATGTGCTCGACGGCCTCGACGAAGTGAAGCTATGCGTCGGCTACAAGATGGACGGTAAGAGCGTCGATCTCCTGCCGCGCGGCGCGGCCGAAGTGGCGCGTTGCGAGCCCGTGTACGAGACGTTCGGCGGCTGGAAGGAAAGCACCATCGGCATCACGCAATGGAGCGAACTGCCGGCCAATGCACAGGCGTACCTTACGCGCGTGCAGGAAGTGGCCGGAGTGCCGATCGATATGGTGTCGACGGGGCCGGATCGCGACGAAACGATCCTGTTGCGTCATCCGTTCAAGGTTTGAGCGATGACGCAGGACATGACGATGATCGCCATGAAGGATCCGCGCAACGACGACAAGAACCTCTGGGTGAGCTGGGACGAGTATCACCGGCTGATCGAGCTGTTGGCGCTGGGCGTACACGATTCGGGTTGGAAGTTCGACAACATCTTGTGCCTGGCGCGTGGCGGGCTACGCGTTGGGGATCAACTCTCGCGCATCTACGACTTGCCGCTGGCCATACTTGCGACGAGTTCGTACCGTGAAGCAGCGGGCACGCAACAGGGCGAACTCGATATCGCCCAATACATCACGATGACGCGCGGCGACTTGTCCGGGAACGTCTTGCTCGTCGACGATCTCGTGGATTCCGGCGTGACGCTGGCCCGTGTGCAGCAGCATTTGAAGGAGCGCTATCCGGCCGTGACGGCGGTGCGCTCGGCCGTGCTTTGGTACAAAGGCTGTTCGAAGGTCAAGCCGGACTATTTCGTTCAGCATTTGCCCACGAACCCTTGGATTCACCAGCCGTTCGAGGAATGGGATACGGTCCGCCCGCACAATCTGGGTGCGTGGATCAAACGCGGCGTCTCCCAAGATTCGGCGGCAGGCACATAAGTTGCGGTCTGGTCGATTGCGGCACATGCGCAGGCATCGACAATGTGAGCGGAGTCGACCCACTCCGCTCTTTTTTTGTGTATTCGACATCGATGCACCGCTAGAATAGCGCTCGCTCTCGGCTTATCCGGTATGAACCGGTTGCGTTTATGACAGACAACAACCACGACAACCTTCGTCGGCATTCGTTGCCGTCGCTTGCGATGGCGGCGATCGGCGTCGTGTTCGGCGACATCGGCACGAGCCCGCTGTATTCGCTCAAAGAAGCATTCAGTCCCGCCCACGGTATCGCGCTGACCGATCATTCGATCCTCGGCGTCATCTCGTTATTGTTCTGGGCGATTATCTTCGTGGTCTCGATCAAGTACGTGTTGTTCGTGATGCGCGCGGACAACAACGGCGAAGGTGGCGTGCTGGCATTGATGGCACTCTCGTTGCGTCCGTTTGCAATGGGCTCGCGCGTCGCAGGCGTGTTGATGATGCTCGGCATCTTCGGCGCCTGCATGTTCTACGGCGACGCCGTCATTACGCCTGCGATTTCCGTTATTTCGGCTGTCGAAGGGCTCGAAATCGCGACGCCCGAACTGTCGCATCTCGTTTTGCCGATCACGATGGTGATTCTCGTGGCGCTGTTTTGGATCCAGCGTCACGGCACGTCCCTCGTGGGTAAGCTGTTCGGGCCGATCATGCTCGTTTGGTTTGCGACGATCGCCGTGATGGGCGTGGCCCACATCATGCGGGCCCCGCAAATCATCGCCGCGCTCAATCCGTATTACGCATTCTCCTTCATGCATGCGCACATGCTGCAGGCGTATGTCGTGCTCGGATCCGTTTTCCTGGTGCTGACCGGCGCGGAAGCGCTGTATGCGGACATGGGCCACTTCGGCGCTCGGCCGATCCGCCTCGCGTGGTATGTGCTCGTCATGCCGTCGCTCGTGCTCAATTACTTCGGGCAGGGCGCGCTGCTCATGCAAAACCCGAAGGCAATCGAGAATCCGTTTTTCCTGATGGCGCCCGACTGGGCCTTGCTGCCCTTGGTGGTGCTGTCGACTGTGGCCACCGTCATTGCCTCGCAGGCGGTGATTTCCGGTGCCTATTCGCTCACGAGCCAGGCCATTGCCCTTGGCTATGTGCCGCGAATGAAGGTGCTGCACACCTCCGAACTCGCCATCGGGCAGATCTACGTGCCGGTGGTGAATTGGATGTTGTTGTTCATCATTCTGTGTGTCGTACTGGGGTTCAAGAGTTCGGACAATCTCGCCGCCGCGTACGGTATCGCCGTGACCACGACCATGGTGATCACGACGGTCTTGGCCTGCGTCGTGATGGTCAAAGTGTGGAATTGGAACAAGGCGCTCGTCGCGGTGATCATCGCGGCGTTCATGACGGTCGACGTCGCCTTCTTCGGCGCGAACTTGCTCAAGGTGGCCGAGGGCGGCTGGTTGCCGCTCGGCATCGGGGCCTTGCTGTTCTTCCTGCTGATGACCTGGTACAAGGGGCGTTTGCTTGTCAAAGAGCGCACGGCTGCCGACGGTATTCCGCTCGCACCGTTCGTGCAGGGACTCTTGGCGCACCCGCCGCACCGCGTATCGGGCACCGCGATCTACCTGACGGGCAGCGATTCGCTCGTACCCGTCAGCTTGCTGCATAACCTCAAGCACAACAAAGTACTGCACGAGCGGACCATCTTCCTGACCTTCGTGACGCGCGACATCCCTTATGTGAAGGACGACGAGCGCATTACGATGAAGGAGGTCGGCGGCGGCTTGTATCTCGTCCGAGCGGTCTATGGTTTCAACGAAACGCCCGATGTGAAAGCGGTGCTGTTCGAACTCGAGCGGATGTGCGGCATGCAGTTCGAACTCATGGATACCTCGTTCTTCTTGGCGCGGGAAACGGTTGTGCCGACGCAACTGCCGGGCATGTCGATTCTGCGCGAGCGCATCTTCGCCTGGATGCATCAGAACGCGGCGAAACCGACGGACTTTTTCCGGATTCCGGCCAATCGCGTCGTGGAACTCGGGACGAAGATCGAAATTTGAACGCGTGAACTTGTTATAGCGGCGATTTTTTGCCGCTGCTCGCCATGCGCTCGCCAAGAAAAAGCCGCGCCCGAAGGTCGGGGCGCGGCTTTTTTATCGACCGGTCGCTCGCGATGGAGCGATCGGTTTGCGTACGACAGCTAGGCCGACTCAGCGCTGCTTGAGCTTGGCGAAGGCCGCGGCCATTGCGCCGGCCGGCTCCGCATCGCGCGTACGCTGCGGCGCCCGCGTGTTGCCGCTGGGGCGGCTCGCGCCGCCACGTTCATCGCGCGAGGCGGGAGCGGCGTCGTCGGCAAGACGCATCGTCAGTGCAATACGTTGACGCTTGACGTCGACGTCGATCACCTTGACCTTGACGACCTGTCCCGCTTTCACCACTTCATGCGGGTCTTTGATGAATTTGGTCGACATTGCCGAGACGTGAACGAGCCCGTCCTGGTGTACACCGATATCGACGAATGCGCCGAAGGCGGCCACGTTCGTGACGACGCCTTCCAAAACCATTCCTGGCGCGAGATCGGAGATTTTCTCGACGCCTTCGCGGAACGTTGCCGTCTTGAACTCGGGGCGGGGATCGCGGCCCGGCTTTTCGAGTTCGGCGAGGATGTCGCGCACGGTTGGCAGGCCGAAGCGCTCGTCGACGAACTCCGCGGGCGATAAGCCGCCGAGTGCTTCGCGATTGCCGAGGACGTCGCCGATCTGTTTGCGGATCTTCGCCAGCATGCGCTCGACCACGGGGTACGCTTCCGGGTGGACCGACGAGCGATCGAGCGGATTTTCGCCGCCGTTGATGCGCAGGAAGCCCGCGGCTTGCTCGAACGTTTTGTCGCCGAGGCGCGGCACCTTGCGCAGATGCTCGCGCGAGGGGAAGGGGCCGTTTGCGTCGCGATACTCGACGATGTTGCGTGCCAGCGTGCTGTTCAGGCCCGAGACGCGAGCAAGCAGGGCAATCGAGGCCGTGTTCGCATCGACGCCGACCGCGTTCACGCAGTCTTCCACGACGGCGTCGAGCGAGCGGGCCAGTTCGCGCTGATTGACATCATGCTGGTATTGGCCGACGCCGATCGCCTTCGGCTCGATCTTGACGAGTTCCGCGAGCGGATCTTGCAGGCGGCGGGCGATCGAAACGGCCCCACGCAACGACACGTCGAGATCCGGAAACTCCTTGGCCGCCAGTTCAGAAGCCGAGTACACGGATGCGCCGGCTTCCGATACCACGATCTTCTGCAGCTTCAGTTCAGGGTGGCGGGCGATCAGCTCGCTCGCCAATTTGTCCGTCTCGCGCGACGCCGTCCCATTGCCGATGCTGATCAGCTCCGCCTGCGTTTGCGCGGCGATCCGAGCGAGCTTGGCCAGCGAGCCGTCCCAGTCGCGGCGCGGCTCGTGCGGATAGATGGTATCGGTGGCCAGCAGCTTGCCGGTGCGGTCGACCACCGCCACTTTGACGCCCGTACGCAAGCCGGGGTCGAGACCGATCACAGCCTTGGGGCCGGCCGGCGCGGCGAGCAGCAAGTCTTTGAGGTTGCGGGCGAAGACGCGGATCGCCTCGTGTTCGGCCGTTTCCCGCAGTTGCGTCAGCATTTCGTTTTCGAGATGCGGCTGCACTTTGACGCGCCAGCACCAGCGGCAAACGTCGGAGAGCCACTTATCGGCCGGGCGACCCTGGTTCGAGATGCCGACGTGACGCGCGATCAGTGCTTCGCAGGGATGCGGCACTTGCGCGTCCAGTTCTTCGCCGAGGCCGAGCTTGATCATCAGCACGCCGGCATTGCGCCCGCGGAACAGGGCGAGCGCCCGGTGCGAGGGCACGGTTTTCCATGTCTCGGCGTAGTCGTAGTAATCGCGAAACTTCTCGCCTTCTTCGTGTTCCTTGCCGTCGACGACCGATGAGGAGACGATGCCGCGCTCCGACAGATAGTCGCGCAGCTTCCCGAGCAATTCCGCCGTTTCCCCGAATTGCTCGGAGAGGATGTCGCGGGCACCGTCGAGCGCCGCTTTGACATCGGCCACGCCTTTCTCGGCGTTCACGTACGCCGCCGCTTCGGTTTGCGGATCGAGGCGCGGATCGGCCAGCAACGCTTGCGCGAGCGGCTCGAGCCCCGCTTCGCGGGCGATTTGCGCACGCGTGCGGCGCTTCGGCTTATACGGGAGATAAAGGTCTTCGAGTGCTTGCTTGCTGTCGGCGGTATCGATGGCGGCGCGCAGCTCGTCGGTGAGCTTGCCTTGCTCTTCGATGCTCGCGAGGATCGTGGCGCGCCGCTCTTCCATTTCCCGCAAGTAGAGCAGCCGCTCTTCGAGCTGGCGCAACTGCGTATCGTCCAGGTTGTCGGTGACTTCCTTGCGGTAGCGGGCGATGAACGGAACGGTGGCGCCTTCGTCGAGCAGTTGCACGGCTGCGGCGACTTGGCGCGGCTGCACGGTCAGTTCGGTGGCGATGCGCTGTACGATCTTGAGTGCTACGGTGTCCGTCATAAGATGCGTTTGGCTGCGGGGCCCCCGCGGCGCGCCCGCCCGAAAAGCGCGGAAACGCCGGCCGGCGGCCGGGTTGCTGAAGCGGCGCATTTTGCCACAAATGCCCGGGCTTCCGAGCGCGGGTGTTAGAATTTCGACCATGTTCCGAACCCCGCCTACGACGTTGCCGACCTCCCGTTTCTTCGTTGCCGTGCGCGCCGCCATTGCGGCCGCGGCGGCTTTTGCGTGCTCGTTCGCGATCCCCATCGCCTCTGCACAAGACATGCCCGCCGCCGCGCCGGCTGCAGCCTCGGCCGCGAGCGGGGTCGCCGTTTCGACCGATCCCGATTTCGATACGCGTCAGAAAGCGCTCGATGCACGCACTGCCGCGAACGAGTACGCGTACGGCGTGGCCGAGCACAACTGTTATTCGAAGTTCTTCGTCAACGCCTGTTTGGGGCGGGCTCGCGACAAGATGCGGGCCGAGCGAGCGCGGATTCACGCGCAGCAGCTTGCCCTCGACGACGAGCGCCGCGCCGTGCACGCCCAGCAGCGAGACGAACAAGACGCGCTGCGCCGCGCCCGCGACGCGCAAGAGGCGCCGCAACGCGCCGCCACGGCCGCGAGCAACGTGCAGGCGTACGAGCAAAAGCAGCGTCAGCACGAACTCGATCAGGCGCAGCGAGGGGCCGAGGCGCCGCAGCACGCGGCGGACCAAGCGGCTTACGAGCGCAAGCAGGCCGACTTTCAACGCAAGCTGGATCAAGCTCGGCAAAACGCGGCGCGCGACGCGCAGGCGCGAGCGGAGCGGGCGCAGCACTTCGAGCAGAAACAGACCGACGCCGCGCAGCACAAGGCCGATGTCGAAGCCCGCCAAAAACAGGCTGCGCAAAAGGCACAGGAAAAGCAGCAGCAGGAGTTGCAGCAGCAGGAACAGCAAAAGCGCTTGCGGCAGCAGCAGGACAGCGACTGACGCAAAGGGCGGTTTTGCTGGTGGACGGTAACCTCAGGCGTGGCGGCCGCTGGGCGCGGGCGTCTCGCCTAACGAAGCGAGGAGTCGACCATGCGCGGTTATCAGGCGATCCAACCGGACACGCTCCGCGATCGCATCTTGCAATTGCAGTCGGAGCATAGTGAACTCGATCGCATGATCGATAAACTGGCGATCTCCTCGGATATCACCGATCTCGAGCTGCGGCGCTTGAAAAAGCGCAAGCTCAAGGTCAAAGACGACATTTTGTTGCTGCAATTGCAGCTCGAACCGGACAGGCACGCGTAGGCGGCGAACGGGCAAGCGTTTCGCGCCGCACGCGGTGCCCACAGTAGGGAAACGCTTGCCTTGAATTCACCGCTCGATGCCTCTACCCGGGTGCCGCTCGCCGCGACGCCCAAGCTCACCGAGGGGCAGCATGAGGGCGCCGCACAGCCGGCACCCGCTACGCCGGACGTGCGCTCGCCGCATGCGCTGGCGGCTGCGCTCGCCCCGCGTCGGCGCTCGGAACTCGATGCGATCTTCGCGAACGACGGCCTGCTTGCGCGCGCCATCGACGGTTATCGGCCGCGCGCCTCTCAGATCGAAATGGCCTGTGCCGTCGCCGCGGCGATGGAGGCATCCGGGCGTGCGATGCCGGAGCCAGCCATGTTCGAGGCGCAGCGTCGCCCGGCGCGCCGCCTGCGCGGCGAAGGCGAGGCACGCGCGGAAGCGGGCGGCAGCGGGACGGACGACAGTGCGTCGGCCGATGGCGCCGCCGGTGAAAACACCCTGATCGTGGAAGCCGGAACGGGGACGGGCAAGACTTTCGCCTATCTCGTCCCCGCCATGCTTTGGGGCGGCAAGGTGATCGTCTCCACCGGTACCAAGCACCTGCAAGATCAGCTTTTTCAGCGCGATGTGCCCACGGTGCGCGACGCGTTGGCCGTGCCCGTGTCGGTCGCGATGCTCAAGGGGCGCGCGAACTATCTCTGTCACTACTACCTGCAACGGACGGCCGACAATGGGCGCTTGCCGTCGCGGCAGGACACCGCCTATTTGCAGGACATCGTGCGCTTTGCCAAGATCACGCGCACGGGCGACAAGGCCGAACTCGCCAGTGTGCCCGAGACGGCGCCCGTGTGGTCGATGGTGACGTCGACGCGCGAGAACTGCCTCGGCCAGGAATGTCCGCACTACAAGGAATGCTTCGTCATGCAGGCTCGGCGCGAAGCCCAGCAGGCGGACATCGTCGTCGTCAACCATCATCTGTTCTTCGCCGACATCATGTTGCGCGACACCGGGATGGCGGAGCTGCTGCCCACGGCCAATACGATCGTCTTCGACGAAGCGCACCAGTTGCCCGAGACGGCCACGCTGTTTTTCGGCGAAACGCTCTCGACGGCGCAACTGCTCGAGCTTGCGCGCGACGTCGTCGCCGAAGGGCTCGCGCATGCGCGCGACGCGGTCGAATGGGTCAAGCTCGGCGCGGCGCTCGAGCGCGCGGCGCGCGACGTGCGGCTCGCGTTCAAGGACGATACGTTGCGCGTATCGGCCGCGCAACTCGGCGAAGATCACCCGCTTTACGGCGCGCTCGATGCGCTCGAGGCGGCACTCGACGCCGTGGCCGTCGCCCTTGCGGGGCAGGCCGAACGCGCCGAATCGCTCGGCGCCTGCATGCGGCGCGCGCGGGAGTTGCAAGATCAGCTTTCGCGGTGGACGTCTTTACCCGACGACACGCCGCCGGCCAAGGAGGGCGCAAGCGCGGCGTCATCGCCGAAGGACGCGAAGGACGCATCGAATCACGCCGACTTTAACGAGCGCATTCGTTGGGTCGAAGTGTTCGCGCATTCCGTTCAGTTGCACGAAACGCCGCTGTCGGTGGCCCCGATCTTCGCGAAGCAGCGCGCGGGCGTTCCCCGCGCCTGGATCTTCACGTCGGCCACGTTGTCGGTGCGCGGCGACTTCACGCACTATGCCGCTCAGATGGGGCTCGACGCCCGCCGCTCGATGACGCTGCCGAGCCCGTTCGACTACGGCACGCAAGCGTTGCTTTACGTGCCGCGCAATTTGCCGCAACCGTCGTCGCCGGCCTTCACCGACGCGGTCTTCGATGCCGCTTTGCCCGCCATCGAAGCGGCCGGCGGGGGCGTATTCGTGCTGTGCACGACGTTGCGCGCGGTCGACCGCATTGCGGGCAAGCTGCGCGACGCGATCGAAGCGCGAGGGTGGTCGACCCCGCTATTGGTTCAAGGCGATGCCAGCCGCACCGAGTTGCTCGACCGTTTCCGGGCTTACGGCAATGCGATTTTGGTGGGCAGTCAGAGCTTCTGGGAAGGCGTGGACGTGCGCGGCGACGCGCTGTCGCTCGTCGTGATCGACAAGCTGCCGTTCGCGCCGCCCGACGACCCGGTGCTCTCGGCCCGTCTCGACGCACTGACGAAGAAGGGGCTTAGCCCGTTTGCCGTGCATCAGTTGCCGCAGGCGGTCATCACGCTAAAGCAGGGCGCTGGCCGTTTGATCCGCGCCGAAACCGATCGTGGCGTGTTGATGATTTGCGATACGCGTCTGGTCGACAAGCCGTACGGCCGCCGGATTTGGCAGAGTCTTCCCCCGTTCAAACGCACACGCGAAATCGAAGTCGTGCGCGAATTCTTCGCCGAGAGCGCGGCGCAAAGGGCGGCTGAATGAAGCATAAGGCCTAAGGCCTCCGTGCAGCGCCGTGCGTGCGATGGCTGCGCGCCGTCGAATCGGCGCATGCCGCCGCCCAGGCGCGCAATGCTGCCGAACCCACCCACCCACCCACGGACGCCGCCCAAAACAAAACCCGGCCGTTTGGCCGGGTTTCGTTGTGAAGCCGTCGAGCGCTGGCGCCGCGCATCGAGCTGCCGCACCTACCCAAGCATCGGAACCGTCAGAACTGCCACCACGATTTCTTCGTGCCGGGGCGAGCGTGGCCCGTGATGTACGGGCTGTCCGGGAACGTTCCCGCCAGCACGCGGCGCGTATCGTCGGCCAGCTTCGTTTCGTTCAGCTTCGTGTACGACAGCATCATGATGTGGAGCGCGTCCTCGATGGCGGGCGCATTCTTGTATTCCTTGACCGCCAATTGTGCGCGGTTGATCGCCGCCACATAGGCGCCGCGACGATAGTAATAATCGGCGGCATGCACCTCGTACGAGGCGAGCGCATTGACGATGTAGCGCATGCGCGCCGCGGCATCCGGCGCGTACTTGCTATCGGGATATTTATCCACGACGATCTTGAACGCGTCGTACGACTCGCGCAGCGACTTCGGATCGCGCTCGCTCATGTCCTGCCCGGAGAAGCGGCCGAACAGACCGAGGTCGTCGTTGAAGTGGATCATCCCCTTCAGGTAGTACGCGTACGCGATATCCGGGTGGTCGGGGTGCAGCCGGATGAAGCGGTCGATCGCTTCGTCGGCGGCGGCCGTTTCGCCGTCTTTCCAATTGCAGTATGCGTCGTTGATTTCCGCTTGCTGAGCGAAATGACCGAATGGGTCGCGGCCCTGGAGCGCTTCGAAATACTTCGCGCACTTGCCCCAGTCGCCGCCCGACAATGCATCTTGGGCCTCCGAGTATAATTTCTGGTTTGGCCATGCGGCCGTCTCGTCGGTCTTTTGCGGCAGGCCGTGGCAACCGGCCACGAGCAACGCGGCCGCGGCAAGGGCCAGGCCGGCCGACGCGGATTGGACCGCACGCTTCGCCGCGCGGCTTGCCGCGCACGAAGCCGTGCGCATCATGGTGTTGAAGGCTCGCCGCATTTCTCCATGCATCCTAGCAATCAGTCTCACTCAGTGACCCAGTTTCAATGACCCGCACACGTCCTTCCGGCAACATGCTCGGCCCTGTCGATGAAAGCGCCGATTATAGCCGAAGCAGCAGTCCCGCCGACGCTCATACGGATGCAGTGCTCGGCGCGCGCGCCGTCGCACCCGCACTCGCCACGTCGCCCGTACCGGGCGAGGGGCCGCGCGTCGCGCTCGTGCCCGCCGCGCTGGCCGGCGAGCGCCTCGACAAAGTCCTCGCCAAGGTATTTCCGGAGTTTTCGCGCAGCCGCTTGCAGAGTTGGACCGAATCGGGCCGCGTCTTGCTGAACGGCGCGCCCGCGAAGGTACGTCAGGCCGTGCCGCTCGGTGCGCGGATCGAGCTTACCCCCGATTTTCTGCCGGAACAGCTTGCGTTTACCCCTGAGCCGGTGCCGCTCGAAGTCGTCTACGAAGACGATGCGCTAGTCGTCATCGACAAGCCGGCCGGTCTCGTCGTGCATCCTGCCGCCGGGAACTGGAGCGGGACGATTCTGAACGGCTTGCTTCATCGCTATCCGGACGCGGCGGGGCTGCCGCGGGCGGGCATCGTGCACCGGCTCGACAAGGAAACGTCCGGTCTCATGGTGATCGCGCGCACGCTCGAAGCGCAGACCGATCTCGTGCGCCAGTTGCAGGCGCGCACGGTGAAGCGCCGCTACGTCGCGCTCGTCTGGGGGGCGATGCCGCACGAAGGCATCATCGATGCGCCGATCGGCCGCGATCCGCGCGAACGCACGCGGATGGCCGTGGTGGCGGGCGCGTCGGGCAAGAGCGCGCGCACGCGCTTTCGTCTCGTCGATCAAACGGTCTGGAAGCAACAGACGGTGAGCGCGATTCATTGCGACCTCGAGACCGGGCGGACGCACCAGATTCGCGTGCATTGCGCGCATGTCGGCCATCCGCTGCTTGGCGACCCCGTCTACGGCAGCGCCCGCGGGCGTCGCTCGAGCGCGCCGTTGCCCGGCGCGTTCGCCCGGCAGGCGCTGCATGCCTGGCAGCTCGGGCTCGTGCATCCGGGCACGGGCCGCTTGATGCGCTGGCGCGCCGATCCCCCGGCCGATATGGCCGAACTCGTGCAGGCGCTGGGGTTTGGACGCGATGCGTCGGAACTGGAGGCCGACGACTTCGACGAGGATGCGTACGACGAATTCGAAGGTTTCGACGCTGGGGACGAGGACGACGATGCCGACATCGAATGATTTCAGGGCGCCAACCATGGCGAACCGCGACGAGACGACGACGGACGCGGCGCGCGTGTTGACGCAAGCCGATTGCCTGCGCCCGGCTTGGAACGTGTCGCCGCGGGTGCGCGCGTTCGTCACGACGCGCGCCGGGGGCGTGAGCCTGCCGCCGTATGGGCGCTGGGCGGGCGACCGAGAAGCGGCCGGCGGTTTGAATCTCGGGCTGCATACCGGCGACGATCCGGCACACGTCGAGTGCAACCGAGCGCGCTTGCTGTCGCTCGCCGGTGCGCGTGCGGCTTGGCTCGAGCAAGTTCACGGCGACGTCGTGGTGCGTGCCGACGAAGTGCCGCTCGATGTCCCCGTTCGCGCGGATGCGAGCGTGACGGCGGTGCCTGGCGTCGCTTGCCTCGTGATGGTGGCCGATTGCCTGCCTGTGTTGCTATGCGATCCGCTAGGACGCGCGGTAGGGGCGGCGCATGCGGGCTGGCGCGGCTTGGCGGCAGGGATTATCGAAAAGACTGCGCGGCGCGTCGCCGCACTCGCGCAGTGCGCGCCGGCTACGCTGCATGCTTACTTGGGCCCCGCAATCGGCCCGGCCGCGTTCGAAGTCGGCGACGATGTGCGCGCCGCCTTCCTCGCAGCGGCCGGCCAGGAGGAGCAGGCCGCGACTGCGCGTGCCTTTGTCCCCCGCGGGGGGACGAGCGGCAAGCATCTGGCCGATTTGTACGCACTCGCGCGCCTGCGTCTTGCGCGGCTGGGCGTGTCCGAGATCGCGGGCGGCGATCTGTGCACGGTGACGGACCGGGAACGTTTTTATTCGTATCGTCGAGACCGCGTAACGGGCAGGATGGCGGCGCTCGTCTGGTTGGCCGACTAACCGGTCGGGCGGGAGACCGGGCGTCGGATCCGCTCGTCGATGGGGCGCGTGCGCGCCCCTGCGGCGCACAAGATCGGCTGCCGCAACAGCCTTGACCGCTCTGACGTGCGAAGCGCGGCCGGCCAGGCGATCGAGCCCGCATGCCGATGCCGCCTGGCTTGCGCGGACGCAATCGACACCGGGAAAACGATAATAAAAAACTTATCGCGCTGCGGCAAAATCGGTCCAAAGCATTGACACGCCTCACGGCGGGGAGCAAGAATGACCGCTCGCATGGGTGAGCGCAGCGAGGGTCGCGAGAGTTCGCCCACGTCTGCTCGACGCCCGCCTCTCAACCAGTCTTTCTAGACTCACGGCCAAAAGCGGGTATGACTGCATCAAAACGTCGATCGACTTCTTCCCACTCCGAAACGTCTTCGAGCCGCGAGCAGCAAGCCGAAGCAGGCAACGCGGACATGCAGCGGATGTTCGAGGCTTGGACGGGCGCCTGGCGCTCTCTAGCCGATCCGAGCAAGTGGCCGTCCGCCGCGCAAGCGAGCGCGATGGCCGGCCAGGCGGCGAACGGCCATGCCGGCGGCATGCCGTTTCAGTTTCCATTTCCACTGAAGATGCCGCAGATGCCGCCCATGCCGGCAATGGGCATGCCTTCGATGGCCGACGCCCAGCAGGCGTTCGCGGGCATGAAGTTGCCCGTCGCCTCGATACCGCCCGAGCGGTTGCAGGCGCTGCAGGCCGACTACTCGCGCGATTGTCTCGCGCTGCTCCAGCAGGCGAGCGCAGCCGACAAAATCTCGCCCGAGCTTGCCGATAGGCGTTTCAGCTCCGAGGCTTGGAAGGCGACGCCGGCGTTCGCCTACACGGCAGCCTGGTATTTGCTCAACGCGCGCTATTTGCAGGCCTTGGCCGATGCTGTCGATGCCGATGGGAAAACGCGCGAGCGGATTCGCTTCGCCGTGCAGCAGTGGACGGCTGCTGCCTCCCCGAGCAATTTCCTCGCACTGAATCCCGAGGCGCAGAAGGCGCTGCTCGAAACCCACGGCGAGAGTCTGCGTCAGGGTGTCATGAATCTGCTCGCCGACATGCGCCGCGGGAAGATTTCTCAGAGCGACGAATCGCGGTTCGTGGTGGGCAAGAACATCGGCGCAACCGAGGGCGCGGTCGTTTTCGAAAACGACTTGATCCAGCTAATCCAATATCAGCCGCGGACGCCGAGCGTGTTCGAGCGGCCGCTGCTGATGGTGCCGCCTTGCATCAACAAGTTCTACATCCTCGATCTGCAGCCGGAGAGTTCGCTCGTCGCACACGCGTTGGAGAGCGGACACCAGGTCTTCATGATCTCGTGGCGCAATGTCGATGCGTCGCTCGCCGACAAAACGTGGGACGACTACATCAACGACGGCGTGCTCGCCGCGATCGACGTCGTCAAGAGCGTGAGCGGGCGGGAGCAGATCAATACGTTCGGCTTTTGTATCGGCGGCACGATGATCGCGACGGCGCTCGCGGTGCTCGCGGCACGTGGCGAACACCCGGCGGCGTCGATGACGCTGCTCACGGCCATGCTCGATTTCTCCGATACGGGGGTGCTCGACGTGTTCGTCGACGAAGCCCACGTGCGCATGCGCGAGCAAGCGATCGGGGGCGTCAACGGTGCGCCGCCGGGGCTCATGCGCGGCATCGAGTTCGCCAACGCGTTTTCGTTCCTGCGGCCGAACGATCTCGTGTGGAACTATGTCGTCGATAACTACCTCAAAGGCCGCACGCCCGCACCGTTCGACTTGCTGTACTGGAACGGCGATTCGACCAATCTGCCAGGGCCGATGTACGTCTGGTATCTGCGCAACACGTACTTGGAAAACAAGCTGCGCGAGCCGGGTGCGCTGACCGTGTGCGGCGAGTCGCTCGATTTGTCGCGCATCGACGTGCCGACCTTCATCTACGGTTCGCGCGACGACCACATCGTGCCATGGCGTACGGCTTACGCGTCCGCGCCGTTGCTCACGGGGCCGCAGCGGTTCGTGCTCGGCGCGTCGGGACATATTGCCGGCGTCATCAATCCGCCGGCGAAGGGCAAGCGCAGCTTCTGGTCGCACGAGGGCGGCGAGAAGACGCTACCGGAAAATCCGGATGATTGGTTCGATGGCGCCGTGGAAAAACCCGGCAGTTGGTGGCCGGAATGGATGGCTTGGCTCGATCAGTACGGAGGCAAGAAGGTGAAAGTGCGCGCGCAGCTCGGATCGGCGCAATACCCGGTCATCGAGCCCGCGCCGGGGCGATACGTGCAAGAGCGCGATTGAACGGGCCGCGTCGGGCCGCGCTAGACCGGCCTGCGTTAGATCGTCGCGCTGGAAGGTTTTTAACTACGATGTGCGGCTGCTCGGAAAGCGGCCGCCTCACCCGCAAGGAGTCACAAAATGACTGACGTAGTGATCGTATCGGCGGCGCGTACCGCCGTCGGCAAGTTTGGCGGCTCGCTCGCAAAGATTTCCGCGCCCGAACTCGGCGCGACCGTCGTTCGCGCGGTGCTCGAGCGCGCGGGCGTGAAGCCCGAGCAGGTGAGCGAAGTCATCCTGGGCCAGGTGCTCGCGGCAGGTTCGGGCCAAAATCCCGCGCGCCAGTCGCTGATCAAGGCGGGGTTGCCCGCGGCCGTGCCGGGCATGACCATCAACAAGGTGTGCGGTTCGGGTCTGAAGGCCGTCATGCTGGCGGCCAACGCGGTGATCGCGGGCG
>NZ_JBQCIV010000052.1:0-22805 GCF_051953405.1 Trinickia sp.
GCTCCTCCAAGACACCGGTGCCGTAAAACAGGATGTTGCCTTCCGGCCGCGTCAGCAGATAGGCGTGCGAGGTGACGCCGTGGAACGGATGTTCCGTCTGCGTCTGCCAGAGGTCAGGGAAGAGCTGCTGCATGGTTCAAGGTTCCGAAGCCAAGATCGTCGCCCCGCGTCGCGGCGTTGCGTGGGCCGCAGCGAGCGCTTCTGTCGCTTGCGCGAAAGCGAACTCGCCGGCGGCGATCGCCACGCTTGGTCGTCGGGCGCATACCGACCCATTTGAGACGATCGACGCGCTGCTTGTTGGACGGCCGGTCAATAGCGCGAACCGGCCGTTCCAGACGGACCGCAACCTGCCGTTCCAGTTCGTTTTCTAGGATTCGTTGACGTCACCGTCGAAAGCGCAATGCGTCGACGACTAACGAGAACGCTGGAGAAGGCTGCCGTCGACTCGGGTAGTAGAGATGGTACCCGGCAAATTTTGGGCACCAGTCTTCCAGCACGCGCACGAGTTGCCCAGCGCTGACATGGGGCATCACCTCGTCTTCGGGCAGCAGGGCGATGCCCAATCCGGCGACCGCCGCTTCCACTTGCGGCGGCGTGGTGTTGAAGATGAGGGGTCCGTTCACGCGTACGTTGGCCTTACGGCCGCGCCGCTCGAAGTCCCAGACGTATAGGCCGCTCGACGTCGGCATGCGCTGGTTGATGCAACGATGCGCCGTCAGATCCCGGGGCTGCTTCGGTGCCGGATGGGCCGCGAAATACTCGGGTGATGCGACCACCGCCAGGCGCAGCACCGGCCCGATCGCGACGGCGATCATGTCCTTGTCGATGGTGCTGCCAATGCGCACGCCGGCATCGAAGCGGTCGGCCACGATGTCGCGGAACCCATAGTTCACGTCGAATTCCACCGTGACGTCCGGGTAGTCCTGCAGCAACGGCGCGAGCCTCGGCAGCAGGATGCTTTGCAGCACGTGATCGCCGCAAGTAATACGGACCGTGCCAGCCGGCTTGTCCCGCAGCTCTGTCAAGGCATCGAGCTCAGATTCGATCTCGTCGAAACGCCGCCCGATGGCCAGCATTAGGCGCTCGCCGGCCGCCGTCGTCGACACGCTGCGCGTCGTCCGCGTCAGGAGGCGGATCTGCAGCCGCTCCTCCAGCCCGCGGATGGATTGGCTCAGCGCTGATTGTGTAACACCCAGACTCGCCGCAGCGCGCGTGAAGCTGCCCTCCCGCGCGACGGTCACGAACCCCAGCAGGTCGTTCAGGTTCCTCCTTGCCACGATTCCACCCCCCCAATTCATTAGCCGCACTAATAAATGCATTCAAGTTTCATTATCTAGTAGCGCACCCGGGTCGTCTTCATAATTTGAGGCATGACTAAAGCTCCATCGATCCTCGCCCCCGAACTCTGCAGCAAGCCGCTGCCAGCGCAATCGCGTGTCACTGCTCCTCCCAGCGACCAAGAGCCCAGCCACTGGAGTGGCGTGTTCGCCATGGCGCTGTGCGTCTTTGCACTGATTGCATCGGAGTTCATGCCGATCAGCTTGCTCACGCCGATCGCAACGGATCTGCGCGTCAGCGAGGGCGTGGCCGGTCAGGCGATCGCCATGTCCGGCGCCTTCGCTGTCTTGACTAGCCTTCTGCTTCCGGCGCTGGCGCGGCGGATGGATCGCAAGACCATCCTGCTGTGTATGACCGCTTCCATGGCCGTATCCGGTGCCCTGATCGCTTCGGCGCAGGGTCTTGTGATGTACATGATGGGCCGCGTCCTGATCGGGGTGTCCGTCGGCGGCTTCTGGTCCATGTCCGCCGCTACGGCGATCCGGCTCGTGCCCGCGTCGAAGGTCCCGCGCGCGCTGGCCATCTTTAACGGCGGCAATGCGCTCGCCACGGTCATCGCCGCCCCGCTGGGCAGCTTCATCGGCTCGCTGGTCGGATGGCGCGGCGCCTTCTTCGGTCTCGTGCCCCTCGCGGTGCTCGCCTTCGCCTGGCAATGGGCGAGCCTGCCAACGATGCGGGCAGACGCGCCGGCTCTCGGATCCCGCAATGCGCTGCGCCTGCTGGCGGATCCGCTGGTGCTGCTGGGGATGGCGGCAGTCGGCCTTTTCTTCATGGGGCAGTTCGCGCTCTTCACCTATGTTCGCCCTTTCCTGGAAACGACGACGAACGCCAATGCCTCGACCCTCTCACTGGTACTGCTTGCGATCGGGGTGGCGGGCTTTATCGGCACGGCAGTCATCGGCTGGTTCCTCTCCCGCAACCTGTACTGGACTCTGGTCACCATCCCGCTCGCGCTGGCCGCGGTGGCCGTAGCGCTAATCCTGTTCGGAGAACAAAACGCCGCCGCCGTTGGGCTGCTGGCCGGGTGGGGGTTGCTCGCGACCGCGGCACCCGTCGGCTGGTGGAGCTGGCTGGCAACGACGCTGCCGGAAAGTGCCGAGGCAGGTGGAGGGCTGATGGTCGCTGTGGTCCAGTTGGCTATTGCACTGGGCTCGACGGTGGGAGGAGTGCTGTTCGATGCCAGCGGCTACGAGAGCACCTTCGGCTTCAGTGCGCTGCTTTTGGTGTCTGCGGCGGCGCTAGCGTTAGCGACGGCTCGCAGCAGTCGCCGAGTAATGTGAACGACCAGTCGGAGAAGATTTCCTTCGACAGACTGGAAGCCTGCTTCAGGCGCATCCGGAAGCAGGCGTGAAATGGAGAAGCTGCAATGGAACTGAAACGCCCAGGTACGCAACCGTCCATCAAGGGACCTGCCGAGTGGTTCACCGGCTGCGTTCGCATCGATCCCTTGAGCAACCCTCCGGCTCCGGCTCGCCACTCGTGCGCCGTCGTGACTTTCGAGCCGGGAGCACGCACGAACTGGCACACGCACCCGCTCGGGCAGACGCTCATCGTCACAGCGGGATGCGGCTGGACGCAGTGCGAAGGCGAGGAAAGGGTGGAGATCCGTGCCGGCGACGTGATCTGGTGCCCGCCGAACCACAAGCACTGGCACGGCGCCACGTCGACGACAGCAATGACGCACATCGCCGTCCAGGAGGCACTCGACGGTAAGCCAGTGGAGTGGCTGGAGCCCGTTTCCGACAACCAGTACTTGGGAGAGAAGTCGTGATCAAGGACAAGGTTGTCATCATCACGGGCGCGTCGTCGGGCATCGGTGCAGCCACCGCAAGGCTGCTCGCGGCCAAGGGCGCCAAGGTGGTCCTGGGCGCCCGCCGCGAAAAGGAGTTGAAGCGACTCGCGGACGAGATCGGCAACGCTGGCGGCCAAGCCGCGTATCACCCCCTCGACGTGACCCGGCAGTCCGACAACGACGACATCGTCAACCTGGCGAGGCAGACTTTCGGGCGCATCGACGTCATGTTCCTGAACGCCGGCCTCATGCCCAACTCCCCCCTCTCGGCGCTGAAAACGGACGACTGGCACCGCATGATCGATGTGAACGTCAAGGGCGTCCTCAACGGTGTCGCTGCCGTGTTGTCCTCGTTCATCGCACAGAAGTCCGGTCACGTAATCGCGACATCGTCCGTGGCAGGCCTGAAGGCCTATCCCGGCGGAGCTGTGTACGGCGGCACCAAGTGGTTCGTGCGTGACTTCATGGAGGTCTTGCGGATGGAGTCTGCGATGGAGGGAACGAACATCCGAACTGGGACGATCTATCCGGCGGCCATCAACACCGAGTTGCTGGACACCATCAGCCACAAGGCGTCGGCCGACAGCATGCATGCCATCTACCGGCAATACGGCATCAGCGCGGACCGGGTCGCCGAGGTCGTCGCGTTCGCCATTGATCTACCCGAAGACACGACCGTCAACGAGTTTACGGTGGGGCCGTCCAACCAGCCCTGGTAAAAGTGGAAACACGAGGAGCAAGAGCATGAAGGTCAGATCCGTTGCGGCCGCGGCGCTTTGCATGAACCTGATGCACGCCTACGCCGTCCCACCGGCGGATGCTGCCGGTCCCAACGCGAACACCACGGGTGAACAGCGAATCTGCATGGCGGTCGGCGAACGCCGCTTTTCGATCACACTCGCGGACAACGAAGCGGCCCGTGCATTCGCGGCCCAGTTGCCGCTCACCCTGGACATGCCGGACCTGAACGGCAACGAGAAGCACGCAAAGCTTCCGAAGGCTCTGCCGACCAGGGACAGCCAACCCGGAACGATCCGCGTTGGCGATCTCATGGTGTGGCGCGCAGACACTCTGGTCGTCTTCTATCTCACGTTCGAATCGCCGTACTCGTACACGCGGCTGGGCCGCATCGACGAGCCGGCGTCGCTCCCGGACGTGCTCGGCAGGGGGCAGGTGCGGATCACGTTCACAAGGGAGTAACTGCGACGGTAGGCACCGAGGACCTCCCCGGCATCGACTGGGGCGACGTTTTTGCCCCAGGGAATCCTCTTCTGTCACGCAGCTTCAATTCGATGTTGGCTGCTGGGGCAATAGCCTCGCCACACCGAATCTTCAACGGCGCCAGTGACGGCCTTGCGATCGGGGAGTCGACCAGGGGACATTCCTGTTCCGCAGTCGAATGGCCGATTACGGGCGGGGAGTTGCCGCCGGAGTTCTGGAGCGACCACGGACGCGAACGGCCGTTCCTGGCCGATTCTGTTGAAAAACTCATTCTCTCGTGCCGCCGGACGACCTCGCGAAAAATCGACCTCTCAGATCGCCCTACAAATCGTTCGTCAATCCCGGTTAGGGGTAAGAGGACACGTGAAAACCTCGCTGAACTTGTAGTCGGGGAGTTTTTCAACAGAATCGGCCGGCTGCCGCCTTAGAAGGCAACGAATGGCAGCAACGCGGGCTAAAGGAGGCCTTGACATATGCATGTCTCACGGCTGCCATCTCCGAAAAATCGGCCGATTCGACGAAAGGTACGTGCTCGCTGACGATTGGCATTTCAGCAAGCTGCTAAGGATTTGGAAACGCGATTTTGTTGAAAGCCGAAATCGTCGAAAATACGTCGGAAATGAATTCAATAAACACGATGGCCCGTGTTGGAAGCAACCTGTTTGCAACATAGACAATCTGAACAGGGACGGCCGGAGCAAAGTGCCCGGTCAGAATTAACTGCAAACGACCGCTTTTTAACCCTTCCTCGAACAGCCATTCCGGTCCATGCCCGACCCCTAACCCTGCAGTGACCGCTGCTCGAACGGCCTCGGGTGAGTTGACTCTCAACCTGCCAGAGACCGGAATATCGGCGTCACGAAAGCGCCATGTCGCACCGGACGACAGCAAAGTGTAGACCACGCAATCATGTTCGCGCAGGTCATCAGGTGTGTCTGGAACTCCGCGTTTCGCCAGATAGTCCTTGCTGGCCACGACCACACGCTCGTACATTCCTATGCGCCTGGCGCGTAGCGCACTGTCCTCGAGATGTCCAATGCGAATCGCGAGTTCGACTCCCTCGTCTACAAGGTTCACGTAGCGATCGCTGATCTGAAGATCCAGCGTCAATCTGGGATACCGCTCCAGAAAGACCGGGACCTGAGGCAACACATATGCATGCGCTAACGCCGTGGGACAGGCAACGCGCAAGAGTCCCGATGGATCAACACTGTTCCTGAAAGACGATTCAGATTCGTCCACCGCGTCAAGAATCCGGCGGATATCGGCATAGTAGCGTTCACCCTCGGGCGTCAGGGCAAGCTTTCGTGTGGATCGGTGCAGCAGCCGCGTTTGGAGATGGTCCTCCAGCGCGGCTACATAGCGGCTGACGTTGGGTTGGCCCAATCCCAAATCTCGCCCTGCAGCAGAAAAACTCCCCGTCTCTACGGCCCGTGCGAAGCACGTCATCAAGAGAAATCGGTCCACGCGGCCCCCAATTCATGCAACAGAAGCATGAAATATATTCAAAACAGACATCTTATCGCCACGTCGGCATAGGTGCACATTTCTCCCTGTTGACCACGGTTGGTTGTCACTTACAGGAGAAATCAATGTCGCGCTTGCAAGGTAAACGCACCCTTATCACCGGCGGCACCAGCGGCATCGGTCTGGAAACCGCGAAGCAGTTTTTGGCCGAGGGCGCCCGCGTCGTCGTCACGGGAGTCAATCCCGATTCGATCGCCAAGGCGCAAGCCGAACTTGGACGCGAGGTTCCGGTTCTACGGGCCGACTCGGCCAGCGTCGCTGCCCAAAAGGAACTGGCACAAGCCGTCAAGGACCACTATGGCCAACTAGACGTTGCCTTTCTCAATGCTGGTGTATCCGTCTGGTTGCCGATCGAGGAATGGACGGAAGAGATGTTCGATCTCTCGTTCGATGTCAATGTCAAGGGACCGTATTTCTTGCTCCAGGCGTTGCTGCCGGTGTTCGCTAGCCCGGCGTCGGTCGTGCTCAATACGTCCATCAGTGCGCATGTTGGCGCCGAGCGCTCCTCCGTTTATGCGGCCACCAAGGCTGCGGTGCTGAATATGTCGAAGACGCTTTCGGCGGAACTGCTTGGACGCGGCGTGCGCGTCAATGCGGTCAGCCCCGGCCCGGTCGACACGCCGCTGTACGACAAGCTCGGCATCCCCGACGCCTACCGCGAACAAGTCAACAGGGATATTGCCGCCACCATCCCACTCGGCCGCTTCGGTACTCCGGAGGAGGTGGCCAAGGCTGTGCTGTACCTGGCCTCCGACGAGTCCCGTTGGACGGTCGGATCGGAAATCGTCGTGGATGGCGGCCGCATGCTCAACCGCTGATCGAGCAACGCCGGAGCTCGGGGAAAGCGTCTTCTGTTCGCGCACGAGTGGCAGGTGCTGCGTTCGGCATCACGCTTTCCCCTCCCGCGAGGCAAAAAGAGCAGAGACACGGAAAACTTCCTTTTGACGCGTGATGTTGCTGACCGCTTCGCTCGTATGGCCCTGGGTCACGTCACGAGAGAATATCCATGTTGGCCGGGCCATATCGTGTCCGGGCCAGACGACATTTGCACGCCGCGACTGCACCATCCGGTGTTTTTCGGCAGCTTCGATTGGCACTCATGTGTCCACGGGTATTGGATGCTGGCCCACTTGTTACGCCGGTTTCCTGAGCTCGATGTCGCGGGCGAGATCCGAGCGTTGTTCGAGGCGTCTCTGATTGTGGCGAAAGTCGAACGCGAATGCGCGTACTTCCGAAAGCCGCTGATGGGAAACTTCGAGCGGCCGTACGGTTGGGCATGGCTGCTCAAGCTTTTCGCTGAGCTGCACGCGTACCATGACGCGCACTGGGCACAGGCGCTATCGCCGCTGGCGCTGTTGATTCGCACGCAATTGCTGGACTTTCTTCCGAAGGCGACCTATCCGATTCGTGCTGGCACCCATGCCAATACGGCTTTTGCCGTGCGTCTGGCTCTCGATTACGCGCTGGCAACCGACGATGTTTCCTTGACGGCGCAACTGACCGCGGCGGCCCGGCGGTGGTATCTCGACGACGCGGATTGTCCGGCATGGGGGGAGCCAAGCCTCGACGAATTCCTTTCTCCCAGCTTGACGGAGGCCGAGTGCATGCAGCGAGTGCTGGAACCGGCTGAGTTCGCGACGTGGTTCGAGAAGTTCTTCCCGCGGCTGGCACACGGTCAACCATCGTGTCTGTTTATTCCGGCCACCGTGAGTGACCATTCCGATGGACGCATCACGCATCTGAACGGGCTGAACCTGAGCCGGGCTTGGTGCTTGTGGTCGCTCGCCAGTTCGCTGCCTGCTGACGATGCAAGGGCCAGGAGAATGCGGGAGGCCGCGAATTTGCATTGGTCGGTCGCGTTTCCGCATGTCAGCGGAAATTACATGGCCGAACATTGGCTCGCGACGTTTGCAACGTTGGCGCTGACGTGATCTCACCTGTACGCAAATGCTGCAAGACGGACTTTATTGCGTGGCAGGATCGCCGAACTGCGATTCCCGCGTGTCATGACGGACTTTGCGCCCGAGCAGACTCCTAAGCCGAGGGCCTTTCGATCAATGACTTGCGAACTGGCCCTTAGACGGACTTTATTCTCTCGGATCATGTTGCTGATCCCGAGTAATAAGGTCCGTCATGGAAGAATAAAGTCCGTCAGGGGGACAGACGATGTGGGGCGTCGCGACACCGGAGCGAGCGTGGTGGCCGGAACGACCGAGAATGCGTTGGGGAGGTCCCAACGCCATTCGGGTTGCATGCGTTGTGCGCGCCTGTTAGGCGCGCCAGGGGACGCTGCGTCGGCTCGGCACGTCAAGGGCGGCGGCACCGGTTCTGTTTGCGCTTGCGAGAAGCGCAGCTTCATCGGCGCATGTCGACCCGTTGCGGTGGATCGACGGACGGGCGGAACATCCAGGGGCGGGTATCAGAGCGCAACGGTTATTGCGCGCCGTGGATTACAGACTAGATATGTCCGATCTGACGTTGTCGTAGGACTGGCCATGCACTACCGTTGAGACATTAGCCTAACGGCAGTTGGAACATCGATACGCTGTCCCGAAGTGAGTCAACCTCCGCTAATCCGCAGAAATTCGGCCAGTTCTGCGCCCCTCGGCCCTCTGGCAGGCCGTGCCTTCCAGTAGCGACGCATCGCGTTGCCCCAGCTCGCTAGGTCGTCGTCACTGGCTGCGAGTAATCTCTCAAACGTCGCGTGGTGGGCTGAAGTCAGCAATGGGGGGATAGAGGGAAGCCCAAAATTGCGTCGAAAACGCCGGGCCGTATCGTACGAACAATCGAGCGCGCGAGCTATGCGATCGTAATCGCCATGCATGGCTACAAAAAGACGAACAAATCCACGCGCCGAACGGCCCGCGTCTGTTCGAGCTGGAAGATCCGCCGGCCGATTTGCTGTGCGAGCAGTCGCTGCATCGGTATTCAAATCCTCAAAGCTTTCGAACAGGCTTGCGAGGACCATCACGATCGCTATCCCGGGGGCACCCTGGCCGCTGAATGCGGCGTCGATCATCAGATCACGTCCTGAATAGTCGGCGTGTACCAATGCGGGCCGATGCTTTTGCAGCCAGTCATGTGGAAACCGCGATCGAACGTGACGGCTAAGCGATGTTGAGCATGAGCGATGTTTCCGTGCTCTTCCGATCGCGCGTTCAATGCACCGTTGTCCGACGCGGAGTCGAAGATGTGAAGGTTCAACGCCGCGTTCTAGCAGAGAAAGGGCATGTGCCCGATACCTCGCTACGATCTCGTCGTCGCAGTTAGGAATCGTTTCGCGGATGTATCTCCGATCTCTTATGTAATAACTGGGCAAACGTTCCGCGGCTCTGTCGTCCTGCACGAGGTTGAGCGATTCGCCATGATGGATGCAAACATCAACGCCGGGTAGCTGATGCTCCCGCCGCCACCACCCGATACCAGCATCAAGTGCGTCTTGTCGGGCGCACGCTAGGCAGAAGCGAAGGCTCTTCAGAAGCGGCCCTTCAGCGGGTTTTAACCACCCCCTTACGAGATCTTGATAACGGTAGGATTCTTTCTTACTCGATGGGCAGGCGTAGAAAAAAGGTAGCAGCGAGTGTTTTGCCAGATAGGTCTCGGGATCGATTCCGAGACGGGCCGCGACCACCTTGAATGACTGCCTGAATTCGTCGCGCTTGAGGTGATTTTTCGACTTGCCGAGCGGCGAATAATCTGCGCGAGCGCATGGGCGTGTTCATCGCTGCCATCCCATACATCCGCTAAAGCGGTCATAAGTTCTGCATTCCGACGTACGTCGGAATGTTTGCCAAAGTTTAATCGATGGCGTGCATAAGCGCATAGTCGATCTAACAATTTTGTGTGACGGACAATGCGGCCGGAGAGGATGCGACTCACCTGCGGTGGTGGATGTCGGGAAAATGCGCGTGCGAATGCGTAATGGGCAAATGAGCATGCGGGTGGGTATGCGGCTCATCGCCCGCATACGGAAAGTCGTGCTCATGCTGATGATGCTCATCGTGGCGATGCCGATGGGTGTGTTCGGGAAACTCGTGAGTATGCTCATGCTCATGCTGCTCGCACACATGCAGCCAAACGCCGAGCGCCATCAATGCCGCGGCGCCCCAAAAGAACACGGAAGGCGGCTCGGGCCATATCGCCAGCGAGAGCGCCACGCCGAATAATGGCCACCCACGCGATCGCCGCGGTCAACACGCTTTCGAGATTCAGTAGCAGCGAAGAGCTCGCTGCCGATGTGCTCGAGAGGCCCAGCATCAACAACGCGGGTCCCGCCACGCCTCCCGCAAGGATGGCACCCGTCAGCCACGGCAGTTCAGCTCTCGGAATCCGATGGTTGGCCGTTGCGCTCTGAGGGGACTGCCGGAGCCTCCGGACACGGATACCGATGCCGAGCCCAACACCGCTGCCAAGGTAAAACAGGCCGGCCACCATGAGAGCGGACATGGAGCCGAAGAGCGCTCCACCGCCGCGTGCGCACGCTCATGAAGCGCATAGGCGTGGATGCGCTGTTCTGCAAGCGGAGCACGAGTCGACGCAACGCGCAGCACGAGGCCCGGTCCTATCCGCTGCGGGCATGAAGATCGAGCTGGCCAACCAGGGCCTGGGCGCTCGACGCGACCTACGTTTCCATGGCGCGCGGCTTCGTGTATCTGGCGGCGGTGGTGGACCGGGTCAGCCGCAAGACCTCGCGCACCGCTTGGCGATCATGCTGGAGGCCGTATACGCCGTTGAAACGCCGGAAGATGCATTCGCCCGCTATGGGCACCCCGACGTCGTCAAAACCGGCTTGGGGCGCCAGTTCACGGCGGGAGCCGCCACGGAGACGGTGCCGAGCCGAAGCATTCGGCTGTCGATGGACGGCAAAGGCGCCCGGCGCTCCCCCTGCGTATTGATCCAATCGATCAATGCCCGACACGCGATGGGCATGGAACTACGATTCCGGACCAATGAGAACATCAACGGCGGCCTGACCTGCAATCTCCGCTACGAGGTACGCCCAGCGCTCGGAGAACGGACCATGCCGAACAGGAACGACCGCCCCGTCGATGCTGGTGCGGCCGACATTATGGCCCTTTATCGTGAACGTCACACTGTACATATCCTGCGCAACCTCGGTCAGTGCCACATGGATTTCGAAACCCCGATAGGTAATCAATCGATTCATGTCTGCTCCTGGCTGACGTACCCGGGGTGTGTGGCACGGATCGTATGAATATCCGAGCCACAATGCGCTTATACGCCTGCAATTTAATCGCGTTTCAGATTGTATGCCGGCAGCTCCTGAATGTGGCGTAGAAGCTGCGGCAGCACTGGCGGGCGTATAGTCGTTGGCCACGCTTTCGCCATGGTCCGCACAGCCGGAGGGATCCCTCCTCCGCGGTGCCTACCCCTGCTGACAGCCCGAGCATGTCGCGCAAGGGAAACTGCCTCGACAATGCCGCGATGGAAAGCTTCTTTGGTACGCTCAAATCCGAGTTCTACTATGCCAATGAATTCCGGGATGTTGATGAACTCGAGGCTGGGCTGGAGGAATACATTCGCTACTACAATCATGACCGCATCAAGCTGAAGTTGAGCGGACTGAGTCCGGTCGAGTACAGGACTCGGTTCGCTTCGGCATAGCTCACAACCGTCCAACCTTCGGGGCGCAGTTCAGGTGTGGTTGCGGACGCAAGCCTGCGCGCATTCAGCCTGGAATTCTGTAGCGTGTCGAGTGGGAGCCGAGATGTTTGACGACGCGCTGGTCAGAAGCGGTGGCGCACGCAACACGCGCTTGCAATACCGCATCGGATCCTGATGAGCCCACTGTATACCCTCTTGAGCAGGAAAGGCAGCAATTCCGTTAGCCGCGATAATGGACATCGGCCGTCTTTCCAAAATCGCCCGTCTGGAGGGCCTGCATGGGTACCCCCGAAAATAGATCGCGACAGCATCATCAAAAGCGCCCAAACTGCGTGGCACGATGGTCGCGTCTGCGGCCAGCGAAATTGGAGAAATACGATGGCAAAGGGTCAAATGCGCGGCAACCGGGAAGCGAAAAAGCCTAAGCAACCGAAGAAATTGCCGCCCCCCGTGGCAGGTACGTTGTCGGCGGCAGTGCCAAAGCCCGCCTCATCCAGAGAGTCCGCAAGGAAGAAATAACAGCAACCAATCACGCAGACTGCGGTCTGCCTCTCTGTTGCGTCATCCCCCCACGCTTGTCGCAGCGTCTACGGATTGGCAACAGCAAAGCCCCGCACATTCCCCGCTCCGGAATGAATTGCGCAGTTCGTCGATGATCGGCACACGCGCGTCATCAATCCGGCACTAGTGACCTCCGCCCGTCCCAAAGTCCTCGCACGGCACCCTCATACGCGGTTCGTGCCGCGGCACCGGCATATCTCCGTCACACCGGCGGATCAAGGCGATGGCCGTGAACGTTCGACCGAGTCCTGTTTCGCCACGGCTGCCATCGATGGCGCCGGCCACATGCACATTTACCGGCGGTACACACCCGCTTTTTTCGTTCCGTCCATTTGCATCGGTTTGCGTGTTCAACCGCACAGGACGAGCGCCACCTCAGTCCGTACGCGCGGCGTCTCGTCCGGCTGTCCCGCAGGAAGAACCCATCATGTATCAACCCGACAAACCGTGCACCGCCCCGAAGATGGCGCGCGGCACGGCCTTCGAAAGTATCGCGCGCGCGAACCGTCCGCCTCGTCTATTGACACTATCGACGCCGCAGGACGGACGCTCATGAAAACACTCCACCACTTTGCCGCGCTATTGCGTCCACGGGCGCCGCCATGGACCGACATCAAACCGGTGCGAGACGAATTGTTCGGGATCGAACGACTCGAGCAGCACGCGCAAAGTCTCGCTGCCGCACAGCCGGTGACAGACCAGCCGCCTGCCGTGCTGTCACTGCATACACGGCTCGACGACAACGCCGCGGTCCTGCTCGCCGCCTATCGTGCAAGCGCCGGAGAACTGGAGCGCGGCCGTAGCGTGGTGCCCGCCGCGGAATGGCTGCTCGACAACTATCACCTGGTCGAAGAACAGATCCGCGAGATCCGCGACGATCTGCCTCCCGGCTACTACCGGATGTTGCCGAAACTCGCGATCGGTCCGTTCGCCGGCTACCCGCGCGTGTTTGGTCTTGCGTGGGCGTTCGTCGCACATACCGACAGCTACTTCAACCCGCAGATCCTGCGGCGTTTCATCGATGCCTATCAACGGGTTCAACCGTTGACAATCGGCGAGCTATGGGCGGTCGCGATCACGCTGCGAATTGTGCTGATCGAGAACCTGCGGCGCCTCGCCGACCAGATCACGGCCGGCCGGGCCGCACGCGCCGATGCCGACCTACTGACCGACCGTCTGCTCGAGTCGGGCAGCGCGCGCTCCGCGCTCGAAGCAGATATTTCGACGCGCTCGTCGGGCTTGCTATCGGAACTGTTCGCGGCCCAGCTCGCTAAGCGGCTGCGCGATCAGGATCCCCGCACGACACCCGCGCTCGGCTGGCTGGAAGAGCGGCTCCGACAGCAGGGCTCGTCCGTGGAGGAGGTGGTGCGCCATGCACAGCAGCGACAAGGCGCGTCCAACGTCACCGTGCGCAACGTGATTACCAGCATGCGGATGATCTCCGACATCAGCTGGATCGATCTGATCGAAAGCGTGAGCCTCGTCGACGAACGGCTACGCGCGGGGAGTGCCTTCGCGGCAATGGATTTTACGACCCGCAATCGGTATCGCAGCGCAATCGAGCAACTGGCGCGCGGCTCGGCCTTCACCGAACTCGAAATCGCCGACCTCGCGCTGCAGCTGGCGCACACGGCCGCTAGGCCCGGCTCCGATCCAGCGCATGACGAACGCACGGCAGAGCCCGGCTATTACCTGATCGCCGAAGGCCGCGGCGCACTGGAAAACGCGATCGGGTTTCGTCCGCCGACGCGGTTGCGGCTCACGCGCTTCGGCGTCTGCCTTGGCATCGCTGGCTATGCCGGTGGGATTCTGGTGGTCGCTGTGACGCTTCTTGCGATGGCATTGTGGGCGGTGTTCGTGCTGGCACCGCAATGGCACGATGCCTGGGTGCTCGTGCTGTTCGCTGCATGCGGATTCCTGCCTGCTACGGAAATCGCGGTCGCGCTCGTCAATCGCGCGGTGACCTGGAGTTCCGGAGCGAACCCGTTGCCCGCGCTCGAGTTGACTGCCGGCGTGCCGTCGTCGCTACGTACGCTGGTGGCAGTGCCCATGCTGCTGACCAGCGAAGCCGATGTGAGCGAACTCGTCGAACGCCTCGAAGTCCATCATCTCGCGGGCACGGGCGGCGATCTGTCGTTCGCGTTGCTGGCCGACTGGCTCGACGCTGATCAGGAGACCCTCGATGGCGATGCGCCGCTGCTCGCCGTCGCCGCAGCGGCCATCGAAGCGTTGAACGACCGCTATGGGCCCGGCCCCGATGGCGACCGTTTCCTGCTGCTGGCCCGCCGGCGCGTGTTCAATGCCGGCGAAAACTGCTGGATGGGCTGGGAACGAAAGCGCGGCAAGCTGCACGAGCTCAACCGTTTGCTGCGCGGTGCGACCGACACCACGTTCGTGCCGATCGCGGGGTGCATGCCGCACGTGCCACCTGATGTGCGCTACGTCATCACGCTCGATGCGGATACCCGGCTGCCGCGCGACGCCGCATCGCGCCTAGTCGGAAAAATGGCCCATCCGCTGAACCGGCCGAGATTCAGCAGCGTCGAGCAACGCGTCGTGGGCGGCTACGCGATTCTTCAGCCGCGCGTGACGCCTTCGCTGCCGGTAGGCCAGGAAGGGTCGCTACATCAGCGCGTGTTCTCCGGCCCCGGCGGGATGGATCCCTATGCTGCCGCTGTCTCTGACGTTTATCAGGATCTGTTCGGCGAAGGCTCGTTTACCGGCAAGGGCATCTATGACGTCGATGCATTCGAAGCCGCGTTGCAGGGGCGCGTGCCCGAGAATGCGTTGCTCAGTCACGATCTGTTCGAGGGCGTCTTTGCGCGTGCGGGGCTGGCGTCGGATGTCGAAGTGGTCGAAGAAGCGCCGGCTCGCTACGACGTCATGGCGAAGCGCCAGCATCGCTGGACGCGCGGCGACTGGCAGTTGCTTCCGTGGATCGTCGGACATCGGCGCGGGGACCGTCAGGCGATGCCGTTGATCGGCCGTCTCAAGATGCTCGACAATCTGCGCCGCTCGCTGATCGCTCCGCTGATGGTCGCCGAGCTTGCGGTGTGCTGGCTCATGCCACTGCCCGCCGGGATTGCCGGTGTGGTGTGGATGCTATGCGTGCTCGCGATTCCTGCCTTCCTGCCGACCGTGTTTGCGATCCTGCAGCGTCGCACGGGTGTTCGTCTGCACAGCCGCGTTCGTACGTTGGGCGGTGACGCGCGGCTCGCCGCGCTGCAAACGCTGCTGTCCGCCGCGTTTCTCGCCGACCACGCGTGGCGCATGGGGGATGCGATCATCCGGACCCTGGTACGGCTGTTCGTGACGCACCGGCATCTGCTCGAATGGACCACCGCCGCGCAGTCGAAAGGCGACCCGCGGCTCGACCTGCGTGGCTTCTATCGGCGGATGGCCGGCTCGACCGCGCTCGCGCTGGCACTGCCTGCCGGGGCGATCGCCGTCGCGCCGTCGCGTTGGCCGCTGGTGCTGCCGATCGCATTGTTGTGGCTTGCCGCACCGGCGCTCGCGCTGTGGTCGAGCCGATCGCCGGCCGCCGCGCGGCGACTTGCCACATCCGGGCAGGACACACGCTACCTGCGTCTGATCGCACGACATACCTGGCGTTTCTTCGAGACGTTCGTGACCCCGGAAGAACACATGCTTCCGCCGGATAATTTTCAGGAAGACCCAAAGCCGGTCGTCGCGCACCGTACGTCGCCGACCAACCTCGGGCTGTATCTGCTTTCGGCCGTCGCCGCGCGCGATTTCGGCTGGGCCGGTACGACGCAAACCGTCGAACGGCTCGAAGCTGCATTCGCTTCGATGCAAAAGCTGACGCGCTTCAAGGGGCATTTCTATAATTGGTACCGCACCCAGGACCTGCAGGCGCTCGCACCGGCGTATGTCTCGTCGGTCGATAGCGGCAATCTAGCCGGTCATTTGATCGCACTCGCCAATGCCTGCGAGGAATGGCGGGATGCGCCGCTCGCGCCGGGAGCCCGCTCCGGCATGCTCGACAACCTGCATCTGGCGCGTACGGCACTGGATACATTGCGTGCGTCCGGCGGCGAACGCGGCAGGCAGTTGCTTGCCATCCTCGAAGAAATCGACACCCAGCTGCGCGGACTGCAGACGCTCGAAGCCGTGTCGCCAGTGCTTGCGCGCCTCACGAAGAAAGCGCTGGACGCCACGCGTGACATCATGCCCGCCGGCGGCGACGACGATTACGCCGACCTGCTGTTCTGGGTCGAGGCCATGGTGGAAAACGTGGCAGAACACGGCCGCGACCAGTTGGACCAGACCGCCGACCCGCAATCGCTGCGGAGGCGCCTGACCGCGCTCGCCGAAACCTCGCGTGCGATGGCGTTCGGCATGGACTTCGCGTTCCTGCTCGATCCCGAACGCAAGCTGCTGTCGATCGGCTACTCGCTTGCCGATAACAGCCTCGACCCGAGCTGCTACGATCTGCTGGCCTCCGAAGCGCGACTCGCGAGCCTGTTCGCGATCGCGAAGGGTGACGTAACGACGGCGCACTGGTTCCGCCTCGGCCGGGCCGCGACGCCGGTCGGCACTGGCTCCGCGCTGATCTCGTGGTCGGGATCGATGTTCGAGTATCTGATGCCGTCGCTGGTGATGCGCGCGCCGGTCGGCAGCCTGCTCGAACAGACGAGCACGCTGATCGTGGAACGACAACGCTCGTATGGGTGCGCGCTCGGCATTCCCTGGGGCATCTCGGAGTCCGCCTATAACGCGCGCGACATGGAATTCACCTACCAGTATTCGAACTTCGGCGTGCCGGGCCTTGGCCTCAAGCGCGGCCTCTCCGAAAACCGGGTGATTGCGCCTTACGCTACTGGCCTCGCGACAATGGTCGCACCACAGGCAGCCTGCGAAAACTACGCTCAACTTGCCGCGCTCGGTGCATTGGGACGCTATGGTTTCTACGAGGCGCTTGACTTCACCCGCAGCCGCCTGCCCGACGGCGAGCACTTCGCTATCGTGCGTAACTTCATGGCTCATCACCAGGGCATGACGATCGTGGCGATCGCCAACACCTTGCTCAACGCGCAGATGCGGACGCGTTTTCATCGTGAGCCGATGATTCAGGCAAGCGAGTTGCTGTTGCAGGAACGCATGCCGCGCGATGTGGCCGTCGCGCACCCGCGTGCCGAAGAAGTGAACATATCGGCGACCGACGCTGGTACGGCGCCGCGCATCGTGCGCCGTGTCGTCGAGCAGACATCCGCCACGCGGGCCCCCATCACGCATTTGCTGTCCAACGGCCGGTACGCGGTGATGTTGACCGCGACCGGCGCAGGCTACAGCCGCTGGCGCGATCTGGCGATCACGCGCTGGCGCGAAGACACGACCCGCGATAACTGGGGCTCATTTATCTTCCTGCGGGATACGCTACGCGACCATGTCTGGTCCGCGGGAGCGCAGCCGTTCACCGGCGAAGTCGAGTCCGGCGACGTGGTGTTTGGCGAGGATCGCGTCGAATTTACCCGCCGCGACGGCTCGCTCACCACCACAATGGACGTGCTCGTGTCCGGCGAGGCGGACGGCGAAGTCCGCCGCGTATCACTCACGAACAGCGGCCGCAGTGCGCGAGAAATCGAACTCACGTCGTATGCCGAACTCGCGCTGACGACCCAGGCCGCCGACAACGCGCATCCGGTCTTTTCCCGGATGTTCGTGCAGACGGAGCAACTCGCGGAATTCGGCGCACTGGTGGCGACGCGCCGCCCGCGCTCGCACGACGACCCACAGATCTGGGCCGCGCATTTTGCGGTCGTCGAAGGCGAGATCATCGCCGAACCGCAATACGAAACCGACCGCATGCGCTTTCTCGGCCGTGGCCGCAGTGTGGGCAACGCCGCATCCATCGTCAACGGCAGGCCGCTGGGCAATACCACCGGCACCGTGCTTGACCCGGTCTTTGCGCTACGCTATCGCGTACGGGTGCCACCGGGCAAGGTGGCGCGCGTAACCTTCTGGACCGTGGTGGCCGAGTCGCGCGCACAGTTGCTCGACCTGATCGACAAGCACCATGATCGCAACGCGTTCGATCGCGCGAAGACACTCGCGTGGACCCAGGCTCAGGTGCAGTTGCGCTACCTCGACGTCAAAGCCGAAGAAGCCGCGGATTTTCAGCGGCTCGCCGCACCTATCCTGTACGCCGACCCACGCTTCAGGGCGCCGTCCGAGGCGATCGTGCGCGGGGCCGGCACGCAGTCGGGCCTGTGGCCGCACGCGATATCGGGCGACCTGCCGATCGTGTTGCTGCGCATCGGAGACGTCGAAGATATCGCCCAGGTCCGGCAGTTATTGAAAGCACACGAATACTGGCGAATGAAGCGGCTCGCCGTCGATCTCGTGATCATCAATGAACGGGCCTCGTCGTATATCCAGGGATTGCAGACGACAATCGAGACCGCTGTGCGCAGCAGCCAGACACGCCCCCGCTTTGGCGAAGAGCTGGCGCAAGGAACGGTCTACACGCTGCGCGCCGATCTGATGAGCATGGATACGCGTGCGTTGCTGCAATCTGCCGCGCGGGTCGCCCTGATCGCCCGGCACGGGTCCGTCGCGACACAGCTCGCACGCATGCCGTATGCCCAGAACGAGGCGCCCGAGCCGCGCCGGCAAAGCCGGCCGATGTTGTCGCCATGGGCCACCCCGCTCGATGCATCCGGGACCTCCCTCCCGATCACGGCCGTGCTCGAGTTTTTCAACGGCCTCGGCGGTTTCGACAAGAACGGCCGCGAATACGTGACCGTGCTGACCGCGGGCGCCGCAACACCGGCACCGTGGATCAACGTGATCGCCAATCGGGATTTTGGCTTTCAGGTTGCGGCGGAAGGCACTGGCTATACGTGGGCTGAAAACAGCCGCGAGAACCAGCTCACACCGTGGTCGAACGATCCTGTCGAGAATCCCGCCGGCGAAGCGCTCTACGTCCGCGATGAAATGACCGGAGACGTCTGGGGCGCCACCGCGCTACCGATCCGCGACGGCGGGACCTATATCGCGCGTCATGGCCATGGCTACAGCCGCTTCGAACACGAAGCGCACGGCGTTGCGCTCGAATTGCTGCAATACGTGCCGCTCGCAGATCCGTTGAAAATTTCCCGACTCACGCTGCGCAATACGTCCGGTATCGCACGGCGCTTATCGGTGACGGCGTGGATGGAATGGGTGCTTGGTACATCCCGCGGTGCGTCGGGGCCGTTCGTCGTAACGGAAATCGATCCGGTCACCGGCGCGATGTTCGCGCGCAATCCGTGGAGCATGGCATTCGGCACGCGCATCGCGTTCGCCGACCTCGGTGGCCGGCAAACGGCATGGACTGCGGATCGCACCGAATTCCTCGGCCGTCACGGCGACGCCGCCGCGCCGCTCGGGCTGACGGGTGACGCACCGCTGTCCGGCGCAATCGGCGCGGGGCTCGACCCGTGTGCGGCCTTGCAGGGCTTCATCGAACTGGGCGCGAACGAGACGGTCGAGGTGGTCGCGTTCGTCGGTCAATGTGCGTCCGCCGACGAGGCGCGAGCGTTGATCCAGCGCTATCGCCGCGCCAATCTCGACGCCGTGCTCGCGGACGTGACGCAGCACTGGCAGAACGTGCTCGGTGCCATTCAGGTGAAAACGCCCGACCGCGCGATGGACCTGATGCTGAACGGCTGGCTGCTGTATCAGACGCTCGCGTGTCGTATTGAGGCGCGCTCGGCGTTCTATCAGGCCAGCGGCGCATACGGGTTCCGCGACCAGTTGCAGGACGGCATGGCGCTCACGCACGTGCAGCCCGACGAAACGCGGCGGCATCTGCTGCGCGCGGCGTCACGGCAGTTCGTCGAAGGCGATTTTCAGCACTGGTGGTTGCCGCACTTTGGGCAAGGGGTGCGCACCCGGATCTCCGACGACCGTGTCTGGCTGGCATTCGCCGCCGCGACGTACATTGGTTGCAGCGGCGACGCCGCCGTGTTGGACGAAAACGTATCGTTCCTCGATGGGCCGCTATTGCGGCCCGGCGAGCACGATGCGTTCTTCCAGCCGATGATCGCGGACGAATCCGCGTCGCTGTTCGAGCATTGCGCCCGCGGCCTCGATCAATGTATCGCGTTGACCGGCGTGCATGGCTTACCGCTGATCGGCACCGGCGACTGGAACGACGGGATGAATCGGGTCGGTGCGCAAGGCAGCGGGGAAAGCGTCTGGCTCGGCTGGCTGCTGCTGCGCACCGTCGAGCTGTTCGCTCCGCTCGCCGAAGCGCGCGACGCACAGCGTGCCGCACGCTGGCGCGCGCATGCAACGTCGGTGCGCATTGCGCTGGAGCGCGACGCATGGGACGGCGAGTGGTATCGCCGTGCGACATTCGACGACGGCACATGGTTAGGCTCACACACGAACGAGGAATGCCGGATCGATTCGATCGCTCAGTCATGGGCAGTGCTGTCGGGTGCCGCGGACCCGGCGCGTGCCGCGCTGGCCATGGTTTCGCTGGAGAAGCATCTGATCCACCGCGACGACGGGATGGCGCTGCTGTTCACGCCGCCGTTCGATCGCACGTCGCGCGATCCGGGCTATATCAAGGGCTATCCGCCGGGGCTACGCGAGAACGGCGGTCAGTACAGCCATGCGGCGATGTGGGCGATTCTGGCGTACGTGAAACTCGGCGACGGCAACCGCGCAGCTGAACTGTTTGCGCTGCTCAATCCGGTCAACCATGCGCGCACGCCGGTCGAGGTCGATCGCTACAAGGTCGAGCCCTATGTCATTGCAGCCGACGTATATTCGGTGGCGCCTCATGTCGGCCGCGGCGGCTGGACCTGGTACACGGGGTCGGCGGGATGGATGTACCGCGCCGGTGTGGAGGGCATTCTGGGAATCAGGCGGGAAGGCGATTGGCTGGTGATGAACCCTTGTATTCCGGATGCGTGGCCCGGCTTCACGGCAACCGTTGACATGCATTCGACGCGGTATGAGATTTGCGTCGCATCAATCTCGCGCTGCGGCCCGATGCATGCCGTGCTCGACGGCGAGCCTGTTGACTGCAACGGGGAAGGCGTACGGGTGCCGCTGGATGCAGGATCGCATACGCTGTTGCTGGACTTATCTGTGTTGGTCGCGACCTTATCTGAAAGTTAGCCCGAGGCACACATTCAAAGAGGCGGCGAGCCAAACCCATGGACGTTCTGCAAAGAAAGAACACCGGTATTGTACAAAGGGTGTACAGTGGTTTGACCGGTCGCCTTACGCTACCTACTGCTGCGAGAGCAATCATGCAATCACCCACCAAACCTGCTTCCAGACCGACTGGCGCCCCGAGCGAATACGCCATCGAGCGCAAGACCGCTGCTCAACGACTCGAAACGGCGGACGCTCTGCGCGCTGACAAGAGACGTCTGAGCTACGCCTCCATCGATTCAAACGCCAGCAAGTGGCGTTATTCGGTCACAAACGAGAAAAGCTGATCGTGGCGCTCCAATTTCCCAACCCTAGTCGCAGCTATGATGCGGGCCGTCACTGCGTAAGCTTCTGGGGATACGACAACTCCCGGGAAATCACCTTCGTGGTCGACGATGCGATGCTGAAAAATCTGCAGCCTGGCGTGGGCAATGACGAACGCTCGATACTCGGTGCCTTCGATGTGTGCCGCGAGAAGCTGCTCGAAATCGCCAGAAAGCTGTATGTAGGTGGTCTGCAAAACCGCTACTCGATTTTGTGATCCTTATTATCAGATTTGGCCGCTACCGCCCCCAACCTATCGTGGCACTCGGCTGAACTCACCCTGATCGTTCCATTCCAGCCGCGCACCATCGTTGCAGATGACGGTTCGATTTCGATCGATGGGGGCCGAAGTCTAGGAATTTTACAACGGCCGTTGCGCCTTGGAAGCGGGCATTGCGCGTGCATCGGTTCGAAGGGCGGAAGTGGGTCGGCATCTGTCGCCGGCGTCGCGTTTGCCAACGGTGCGGTGCACGCCTCGTCGTCGGGCCGGATCCGACCCCAAGCCGACCGAGAGGCAACCCAAATTTGGTCAGCCAAAGTTGGCTGCCCGGTTGCCAGACTCATCGCCAAGTTGACGACCTGAAAACTAACATTGCGAAATTACTCGCGTCTAAAGCTGAGAGTAGCCCTTCCTATTGGATTTCCTGGCACCAACGGATTCGGCATCCAGGCCGTACTGACGTCGAGCGTGTCTCCATCAAGCTTGTAGAATCGTTCCTGCTCACTGCCGTTCCAGGCTTCATTCCAGGATGAATCAATCTTTGTAATGAACCTATCCTTATCAATCCGATACCGTCCTGTATAGGCCATCACAGTGCGGAAGAGGTCTTTCCTCTAATTCTGACATTCGGATTGCAGCCGGGCCGCCGCACATTCGGTCAACCCACTGGCAGGATTTCCCAACGGGCGCATCAGTCGCGCCGGCGCGGCCAGTGCCGTCATACCGCATCGATTCCGACGTAGCGATCGCCCCACGCGTTCCGCGTAGCTAAAATTATCGCAAGACGGACTTTATTCCGCGGTAGGACCGCGGAACCGCGGTTTCCGCTCGTCAAGGCTGACTTTGCGCCCGAGCAAGTCCAAGGCCAAGAGCCTTACGATTCAAGAGCTTACGAACTGTCCCTTAGACGAACTTTATTCTCCCAGATCATCGGTCCGCGATGTGCCGGGCGCCTCAGTGACGCCCTTCCTGTCGCAGATGCGCTTGTAGCGCGGCTTGCGCTCGCTGGCTGGCATCGGGGCC
>NZ_JBQCIV010000053.1:0-3206 GCF_051953405.1 Trinickia sp.
TCGATCCTGCACCGCGTCAGCGGCGCGCTGCTGTTCGTGTTCCTCCCGTTCCTGCTGTATCTCTTCGATCAAAGCCTCACCTCCGAGATCAGCTTCGAGACGTTCAAGCTGTTCCTCTCCAACATCATCGTCAAGCTCATCACGCTCGTGCTGGCGTGGGCCTTTCTCTTTCACTTCTGCGCCGGCATCCGTCACTTGGTGATGGATACGAACCATGAAGCGGTGTCGAAGGAGAACGGCAAGCGCACCTCCATCGTCGTGCTCGTCGTGTCGTCCATTCTGACGATCGCCTTCGCGCTCAAACTGTTCGGAGCATTCTAAAAAATGGCAGCCAATCACCGAATCGGCTCGAAGCGCCTCGTCGTGGGCGCGCACTACGGCCTGCGCGACTGGCTCGCGCAACGCGTCACCGCCACCGTCATGGCGATCTACACCGTCATCCTGCTCGCCTGGTTCTTCGGCGCACAGGCCTTCTCCTACGACGGCTGGGCCGCGATCTTCGCCACGCAATGGATGAAGCTCGCCACGTTCGTCGCCTTGCTCTCGCTCTTCTACCACGCATGGGTAGGCATTCGGGACATCTGGATGGACTATGTGAAGCCCGTCGGCACGCGCCTCGTGCTGCAGGCATTGACGATCGTCTGGCTGCTCGCGTGCGCGGGCTACGCTGCGCAGATTCTCTGGAGAGTGTAAAAGCATGGTTGCAATCAAGAATTCCCTGCCGCGTCGGCGCTTCGACGTGGTCATCGTCGGCGCGGGCGGCTCGGGCATGCGCGCCTCGCTGCAGCTCGCGCGCGCGGGCCTGTCGGTGTGCGTGCTCTCCAAAGTGTTCCCCACGCGCTCGCACACGGTGGCCGCGCAAGGCGGCATCGGCGCCTCGCTCGGCAACATGAGCGAAGACAACTGGCACTACCACTTCTACGACACGATCAAAGGCTCGGACTGGCTCGGCGATCAAGACGCGATCGAATTCATGTGCCGCGAGGCGCCGAACGCTGTCTACGAGCTGGAACACTTCGGCATGCCGTTCGACCGCAACGCGGACGGCACGATCTATCAGCGCCCGTTCGGCGGTCACACGGCCAACTACGGCGAAAAGCCCGTCCAGCGCGCGTGCGCGGCGGCCGACCGCACCGGCCATGCGCTGCTGCACACGCTCTATCAACAAAACGTCGCGGCCAAGACGCAGTTCTTCGTCGAATGGATGGCGCTCGATCTGATCCGCGACGCCGACGGCGATGTGCTCGGCGTGACCGCGCTCGAGATGGAAACGGGCGACGTCTACATCCTCGAAGGCAAGTGCACGCTGTTCGCCACGGGCGGCGCGGGCCGGATCTTCGCGGCCTCGACCAACGCGTTCATCAATACCGGCGACGGCCTGGGCATGGCCGCGCGTGCGGGCATCGCCTTGCAGGACATGGAGTTCTGGCAGTTCCACCCCACCGGCGTGGCCGGCGCGGGCGTGCTGATCACCGAAGGGGTGCGCGGCGAAGGCGGCATTTTGCGTAACGCGAACGGCGAGCGCTTCATGGAGCGCTACGCGCCGACGCTGAAGGATCTGGCGCCGCGCGATTTCGTGTCGCGCTCGATGGACCAGGAAATCAAGGAAGGCCGCGGTGTCGGCGCGCACAAGGATCACGTGCTGCTCGATCTGTCGCACATCGGCGCCGAGACGATCATGAAGCGTCTGCCCTCGATCCGCGAAATCGCGCTCAAGTTCGCGAACGTCGATTGCATCAAGGAGCCGATCCCCGTCGTGCCGACGATCCATTATCAAATGGGCGGGATCCCAACGAACATCAACGGCCAGGTCGTGGGCACGCCGCGCGGTCATGAAGAAGTCGTGAACGGTTTTTATGCCGTGGGCGAGTGCTCGTGCGTGTCGGTGCACGGCGCGAACCGTTTGGGCACGAACTCGCTGCTCGACTTGGTGGTGTTCGGTCGTGCCGCGGGCAACCACATCGTCAAGCACGTCAAGGAAATCAAGGAGCACAAGCCGTTGCCGGCGGATGCGGCCGATTTCGCGCTCTCGCGCCTTGACCGGCTCGACCAGTCGAGTTCGGGCGAATACACGCAAGCGGTGGCGGGCGATATCCGTTCGAGCATGCAGGCGCACGCCGGCGTGTTCCGTACGTCGAAGCTGCTGGCCGAAGGCGTGGAGAAGATCAAGGAAATCGCCGAGCGCGTGAATCACGTGCATCTGAAGGACAAATCGAAGGTGTTCAACACGGCGCGTGTGGAAGCGTTGGAGCTGGCGAACCTGATCGAAGTGGCGCGAGCGACGATCGTGTCGGCCGAAGCGCGCAAGGAAAGCCGCGGCGCGCATGCGCTGGACGATCACCAAGAGCGCGACGACGTCAACTGGCTGCGCCACACGCTGTGGTTCAGCGAAGGCGATCGCCTCGATTACAAGCCGGTGCACATGCAGCCGTTGACGGTCGAATCGGTGCCGCCGAAGGCGCGGACCTTCTAAGCCGGCGCAATCAAAGGACACACGCGAAATGGCAAAACGTACTTTCGAAATCTATCGCTACGATCCGGATAAGGATGCCGCGCCGCGCATGCAGACGTATGAGCTCGAGCTGGGCCCGACCGATCGCATGCTGCTGGACGCACTGGTGAAGCTCAAGGCGCTGGACGAAACGCTGTCGTTCCGTCGCTCGTGCCGCGAGGGCGTATGCGGCTCCGATGCGATGAACATCAACGGCAAAAATGGCCTGGCATGCCTGACGAACCTGAACGATCTGCCGCAAAAGATCGTGCTGCGTCCGCTGCCGGGGCTGCCCGTGGTGCGCGATTTGATTTGCGACTTCACGCAATTTTTTAATCAGTACCACTCGATCAAGCCGTATCTCATCAACGACACGCCGCCGCCCGAAAAGGAGCGCCTGCAGTCGCCGGAAGAGCGCGAAGAACTCGACGGCCTGTACGAGTGTATTTTGTGCGCGAGCTGCTCGACCTCGTGCCCGAGCTTCTGGTGGAATCCGGATAAGTTCGTCGGCCCGGCTGGGCTGTTGCAGGCGTACCGGTTCATCGCCGATACGCGCGACCAAGCCACCGGCGAGCGTCTGGACAATCTCGAAGATCCCTACCGTCTGTTCCGTTGCCATACGATCATGAACTGCGTCGACGTGTGCCCGAAGGGCCTCAATCCGACGAAGGCGATCGGCAAGATCAAGGAATTGATGGTGCGTCGTACGGTTTAA
>NZ_JBQCIV010000054.1:0-156283 GCF_051953405.1 Trinickia sp.
CACGACGACGCCGCTCGCCATGATCGACGAGATGCCGTTGACGGCCGAGTTCGTCATGGCGTCGCCGAGCAGCGGGCCGGCCGAGTTGCTCGTCGAATTGTACGAGGTCAGCGATTTCACCGTCGAGACCCACGAGTTGTAGGCCGTGGCGAAGTTGCCGATGGCGGTGACGATCGACGACGTATTCGTCGCAACGGAAAGCGTCTGCGTCGTGCCGACGGAGGCCGACGTGAGGCTCAGCGTGACGCCCGAGAGCGCGGACGTGACGTTGTTGCTGGCGCTGACGACCGAGGTGCCGCTGATCGTCAGCTTGGCGTCTTGGCCGGCCGTCACTTGCGTGAAGTTCGCCGTGGCCATGCCGGCGTCGACGGTCGGATCGGCGGAAACCGTCACGGTATTGGCGGCGCCCGTTTGCGTCGACGTCAGCACGAGGTGCTGACCATCCGTGCCGGTGACGACGGAAGCCGTCACGCCGGGGTTGTTCGATGCGCTGTTGATGGCGGAAGCGATGCCCGACAGCGTGTTGTTCGACGAGGTCAGTGCGATCGTCATCGAGCTCGAGCCGACGCTGATGTTCAGGTTGCCCGTGCCGAGCGTGGCATTCGTCGCGTAAGCCTTCGAGGAAATCTGGTTGGCGGTGGCGATTTGCTGCACGCTCACCGAGTACGAACCCGCGGCGGCGCCGGTCGACGTCGTGGCCGTGATGCCCGTGCCGCTCATGGTGGCGGACTGTTGCGTGAAGATGCTGCCGTCGGACAGGCCGGCCAGCGAACTCTGCAAGTTCGTCATCGCCGATTGCAGCGAGCCGAGCGCGGACAACTGCGTGTTGTCGCTCGTTTGCGCCGTGGCGATCGTCGTCGATTGCGCCGCGGTCGCGCCCGTCACGAGCGCGGAGACGAGCGTGTTCACGTCGAGCTGCGAGTTCGTGACGCCGCTCAGAATCGACTGCGCTGCTTGCTGAAGAACTGAACTGGTGCTCATGCCAGGCTCCGTCTGATGCCGCCCAATAAGGAATCCATATGAGGCCGCTCATCGAAAGACCGGCCGACTGCAATGTCACTGCTGCTGCTACTACTACTGCTACGACCTACCGCTATCAATGCTTAACGGGAGGCATGCCTACCGCTGCGTTCGAATCGTTTTGCCGGGCCCTGCCGAGGCGATGGCTTCGTTGGGGCCCGGCCGCACGGCGAGATCGGATTGCATCTCGCCACGCGCGGCTCGCTCCTATTACTGGAGGAGCTTGAGCACTTGTTGCGGCAGCGAGTTCGCTTGCGCGAGCACCGAGATACCGGCTTGCTGGAGCACTTGCGCCTTCGACAGGTTGGCCGTTTCTTGCGCGAAGTTGGCGTCCATGATCTGCGATTGAGCGGACGACAGGTTCGTCGATTCCGTTTGCGTGTTCGTGATCGCGGCTTGGAACGTGTTCTGCACAGCGCCGAGCGTTGCTTGGAAGTTGTTCACTTGCGACAGTGCTGCGTCGATGGCCGTGATCGCGGCTTGTGCGCCCGACGTCGACGAGATGTCGACACCCGACACGCCCAGACCGCCCGTCGTCCACGCCGTCGTGCCGAAGTTGGCCGTCAGCGTTTGGTTGGCGTTCGCGCCGACTTGGAAGTTCACGCTGCCGAGGCCACCCAGCACAGCTTGGCCGTTGAACGTCGTTTGCGATTCGACGCGGTTGATTTCCGTCAGACGCGTCGTCACTTCCGTTTGCAGGTTCGCTTGAGCGGCCGAGCCGAGCGAGCCGTCGCCCGATTCAACGGCGAGCTGGCGGATACGTTGCAAGTTGGCAACCGTCGACGAGATCGCGCCGGCAGCGGTTTGCACCATCGAGATACCGTCGTTGGCGTTCGCGACGCCGTGGTTCAGCGCGTTGATCGATGCCGTTTGCGTCGTGGCGATGGCCAGACCAGCAGCGTCGTCGGCCGCCGTGTTGATGCGCTTGCCCGACGAGAGGCGGTTGATGGCTTGCGACAGCGCGCTTTGCGAACCTTCGAGGTTCGTTTGCGTTTGCAGCGACAGAATGTTGGTGTTGATGTTCAGCATTTTGCTTCCTCGTTTGGAAAACTGGTCCAGGGACTAGGCTGGTTCGGGGTTCGGCGTCGCGCTTTCGCGAATGGCGCTGCCCGCCTGTCCTGGTTGTCGGCGAGGTCAAGAAAAAACTTTAGGGAGCGAACGACGAATTCGTGTGTTTTGAAGGCCAAATCGGCTGGAAATCCCCGCCGGATAAGGCTTCGACAAAAAACTAAACGTTTGCTAATCGGTGCGTTTTTTGTGCCGATGGAGGTCGTTCGAGCCCTTGAAACAGGGCTGGATGCACCTTCGCGAATCGCCTTCATCGACGACGGCCGCCGTGATTCGCACCACCGCGACATGATTCGCACAACTAGCCTGTCGCGCGTTTTTCTGATACCATCGCGGGTCGAATTGAGATCGCTGCCGTTTTCATTTGAGATCTGCCGCCCTTTCGTCGCATCGGCATGGCCCTGCTGGCCGGCCCCCGCGGCGGGCTCGCGGTGCTTCGCGAGTGGTATAGGGCATTGGCAGGTTCAGCTCCGGCAGTCAAACGCGGCGTCGGCCATATGGGCCGGCCGGCGTGCGCGGTGAACTCTCCGCTCTCTCTTTTCTGGCCTGTCCGGCCGAGCCAGTGTCCGCACCTAGGAGGTGATACGGCGGCATGGCGACATGGCGACTACGCCCGCCGGATCGGCGCGTACGCGAAAGCGCGTACGCCTTTGAACGTAACTTTGGGATATCCATGACGACCATTCTTCTGAAGGAAAACGAGCCGTTCGAAGTGGCGATCCGCCGCTTTCGTCGTGCTATCGAAAAGAACGGCTTGATCGCTGAACTGCGTGAGCGCCAATCGTATGAAAAGCCGACGGCTGTGCGTAAGCGCAAGAAGGCCGCTGCGGTAAAGCGCCTGCACAAGCGTCTGCGCAGCCAAATGCTGCCGAAGAAGCTGCACTAAGTGAAGCACGCTGCTCGCAAGGGCGGCGAAGCTGAAAAAACGAACGGCGGTGAGCCTCGAAAGAAGCTCACCGCCGTTTGCTATTGGGGCTACAAGCGGGCAGCAACCGGGCAGCAACCGGGCAGCAACCGGGCTGCGACCGGGCTGCGACCGGGGCGTTACCCCGGTATCCGATCGGCGCAAGCTAGCGCGCGCCGTGCATGCGGGCGGAAGCGGTTCATCCATGTATAGGGGGGGGGCGTCGGACGCGGGCCTTCGAGTACCTGAGCCCTAAAAGTCACCTCTAAGCCCTCGCGCCGACCCTTAAGCCGCGTGCTTTTCAAGCCGCGCGCAAGACAAGCCGAATTGCCGGGCGATCGACGTAAGCCGTTCGCGCCATTCCCAGACCCCGAACGCGTCGTGCACATTTTGTAAGCAGCTGAGCAGATTGACGGTCGTGGGATCGTAGATGTTCACGCGCGCTTTGAGGAGCGCCTTTTTGAGCGCGGCGACGCCTGTGTCCATGTAGGCGGGCACGGCGGTAGGCGGTTTATCGATGTAGCGGACGGGTACGCCTTCCATCGCGCTCATGTAGTCGCGCGGGTGAATGAGATTGCCGATGGGGCAGCCGCCGCGAAAGCCGTGATAGGCACCGCCGCCGCGGGGCAGCAGGGCCGCTTGCCGTTGTTCGAAAAGATGATCGACGGCGTGATCGAACAGTTCCTGATGCGTCAGGAAGTGCAAGGTTTTCATGATTATGTTCGGCTGCCGGTCAAAGCAGCACGGGTATCGTTGCTCGTGATTGCTATAACGGCCGCGGCGGGCGAAGTTACAGGTTTTCTGCGATATTCGCTATCGAACTTCGCTGAATCAAGCATTTTTTGCCGACTGTTGCGTGCGCGTGACGCCGGCCCGGGGCGGTCCGCAATCTGCGGCCGGGGCGAAGGCGGCGGTGGAGGTGAAGTAGCGAGCGTCGGTTCGCGACGAGAGAGCCCGAAGCCCGAAGCCGAGAGAGCCCGGAGTCCCAAGCCGAGAGAGCCCGAAGCCCGAAGCCCGAAGCCCGAAGCCGCTATGCCCCAAGCCGCTATGCCCCAAGCCGCTATGCCGTGGCGCGCCTGGTCGGCGGCTTGGCTAGCGCGGCGCAGCGCGCGCGCGAGGCGCAATTCGTTTGATGGTCGTTGACCATGCCGACTGCCTGCATGAAGGCGTAGCAGATCGTCGAACCGACGAATTTGCAGCCGTACGCTTTGAGCGCTTTGCTCAATGCATCCGAGGCGGGCGTGGAGGCGGGCGCATGCTCCTTATACAGCGCCCAATCGTTTTGGACGGGCTCGCCGCCGACGAACGACCACACGAAGTTGGCCAGCGAGCCATGTTCTTCGCGAATGCGCAGGACGGCGCGCGCGTTGAGCACCGCTGCTTCCACTTTGGCCCGGTTGCGGACGATGCCCGGGTCCTGCAAGAGCGCATCGATCTTTTCCGGCGTGAAGCGGGCAACCGCTTCGACATCGAACTGCTCGAATGCCCGGCGATAATTTTCTCGCTTGTTGAGGATGGTCGACCACGACAAGCCTGCTTGCGCGCCTTCCAGCACCAGCATTTCGAATAGATGCCGGTCGTCCCGAGACGGCACGCCCCATTCGGTGTCGTGGTAGTGCTCGTCCGCAGCGGTTCGTACCCAGTTGCAACGTTCGGTCATAAGGATCTCTCGTGGCAGGGCGCGCGAGGCACGCGCCGTCGACAGTCGGTTCGCCGCCGCCCAATGCCCGCCGCTATGCGATTCGCGGGGAGGGGGCAGCAATTGTTCGCCAGCATAGCGGATCGGCGCAGTTGGGGAGACTAGGCCGTCCGGGAGATTGGCGGCGTCGAGCGAAGCCGATAATCTCTCGGTCGGATTCAATTCGGTTCAATTCGCTTCAATCCATTAACGAGGCGGCTCGATGCCGCGGGTGGCAAGCATGGAAGCAACGCAATATTTGATCGGTGTCGATGGCGGCGGAACCGGCACCCGGGTCGTGTTGGCCGACGTCCGCGGCACTATCCTCGCGCAGGCCACGGGCGGCGCCTCGGGGCTCGGGCTCGGCGTCGCGCGCGCCTGGCAGGCAATCGAGGCCGCCTGCACGCAGGCGTTCGACTCGGCGCGGCTGCGGCTCGACTGGTCGACATGCGCGATGGGGTGCGGATTGGCCGGCGTCAACAATCGCGATTGGCTGGCCGAGTTCATTGCGCAGGCGCCGCCGCTCGCGGCGCTGGACGTGCAAAGCGACGCCTACACCACGCTGCTGGGCGCCCATGGCGGCCAAGCAGGCGTCATCGTGGCAGTGGGCACCGGCAGCATCGCAGCTGTCCTCGAGCGCGACGGCACGTGGGCCATCGCGGGCGGTTACGGTTTCCCTTCCGGCGACGAAGCCAGTGGCGCCTGGCTCGGCCTGCGCGCCGTCGTCCATGTGCAGCAAGCGCTGGACGGCCGCGTTCGGCCCGATGCCTTCTCCGCTGCGCTGCTTGGGCAAATGAACGTGGCCGATCGCGATGCGCTGGTGGTCTGGCTCTGCGAAGCGAATCAGACGGCCTATGCGGCACTCGCGCCCGTCGTGCTCGCCCACCGCGATCACCCCGTGGCCGCCGCATTGCTCGCGCAAGCGGGGGCCGATATCGCGAAGCTCGTCGACGCGCTCGATCCTGAGGCCGCATTGCCGGTCGCCTTGTGCGGCGGCTTGGCCGCGCCGCTTGCCGCGTATGTGCCGGCCTCGTATCGGGCCCGCCTGCGCCCGCCGCGGGCCGATTCGGCGCACGGCGCGCTCGAACTCGCTCGGCGTGCGAGCGTGGGCGTCGGTGCGGGTGCCGGTGCCGGCACCGTGCGGGGCCCCGGCGCGGCGGCTTAAAATAGCGGGCGAATCGTCTTTCCTCTCTTCCGGTCACCCATTGCTTTGCTTCCCGCCATGTACAAGCTCGTCGCTACCGATCTCGATGGAACGCTGCTAAACGGCAATCATCAACTGGACCCGTTCACGGTAGCGACGGTGCGCCGGCTCGAGCAGGCCGGCGTTCAATTCGTGATCGCGACAGGCCGTCACTACTGCGACGTCGCCGGTATTCGCGACCTGCTCGGCATTCGGCCCTATCTCGTGACGTCGAACGGCGCGCGCGTGCATGCGCCCGACGACACGTTGATCCACTCGCGCAATCTATCGTCCGGAGCGGTGCGCCGGCTCGTGCAGTCGGACATCGTCGGCGCGCACGGGCGGGTCATCGTGAACTTGTTCGCCGACACCGCTTGGTTTATCGATCGCGATGCGCCGCAATTGCTCGCATTCCACCAAGATTCGGGTTTTCGCTACAACATCATCGACATGTCGGCGCACGACGGCGGCGATATCGCGAAAGTGCTGTATATCGGCGAACCCGCCGATCTGGCCGAGATCGCGCAGCGCTTGGCGCGCGAATTCGGCGATGCCTTATACGTGACCTATTCGCTGCCCGATTGTCTCGAGGTGATGACGTCCAACGTATCGAAGGGCCGCGCGTTGCAGTACGTGCTCGATCGCCTTCGGTTGGAGGCCTCGCATTGCGTCGCGTTCGGCGACAACATGAACGATATCGATCTGCTCGAAACGGCGGGGCATCCGTTCATGATGAATAACGCCAACCCGGATCTGATCGCGCGTCTGCCGACCGTGCCGCGCATCGGCAACAACTTCGAGGCGGGCGTGGCGCATCAGTTGCGCAAACTGTTTTCGATCGCCGACGAACTCACGCCTTCGTAGGCTTCGCAGGAGAAGCGCCAGGCACCATCCCGCCTGCGCGTTATCGCCCGGAAGCGGAAGCGGAAGCGGCCGGCGCGTCGGGCAATGCCGCGCATGGGCAATCCGGCGACCGCAGGTTCAGTCCTTCTTGTTCGATAGCGAACGAGGCATGCGGCGCCCGGCCCGACCCATTCCATTCGAGCTTCACGACATACATGCTGTCGAAATCGTCGTTCGGCCATGGCTTGACGGTTTGCCCCGCATCGCCGTACCGATGGACGATGTCTTGCACGAGGTCTTGGATTTCATGATGTTCCCAAGCCGCCACGATCAGCTTGCCGCTATGCTCCGGCTGGACGAGCGCTTGCTCGAGCGCATCGATTTGCGAAAATCCGTAGGTCGTATCCACCGGTAAAGCGAATTGAATCGCGGTAGGCTCGATCGTCGCCAATGGGCGGACATAGTCGTATAGCACGCCGTCGTCCTTTTTTCGAATCGACGGATTGGGCGCATAGAGGGCATCCGGCTTGCCGAATTTCGCGGCGATGACGGCCGGCAACGCCAAGGCGCGATTCAATCCTTGGCAATCGAGCTGTCCATAGCCTTGCGCCGGTTTTTCGCCGTGCCGAATGAAAACTAGCGTTTCGGTGTCCGCGGAGGCGGCTTGCGCGACACCCGCGGCAGGCAACGCCGCGGCCGATGCGAGCGATAGCGCGAGCCCCCAGTGGGACAAGCGGCGGCGACCGCCACGAAGCGGCCGGCGGCCTGGCCTATCGCTGCGATCGCTATTCTGGCCGGCATTGCGTGATGCGTTCGGCGTGGTCATGACGCGTCCTTTTTCATAAGCGGCGGTGAAGCGGCGGTGACGCGGCAATAGGCCGCATATCGCCGGCCGATTCTAGCAGCCGTGCGCGCGCTTGTTCGTGCTCGCTTCTTGCTCAGAGGGGAGGCGTCTCATTATTTCGGTATGCTAATGACCGATGTCGGTCCGTGGCCGTCCTATGCCGCTTGGTGAATGGCCAATGCCGGTCGACGCGGGCAAGGTGTCCCGCACGCCGCATACCTTTCGAATGCCGTGCGAACGAGTGCGTCATCGGTGTGGATACGCTCCATTGCTTGCCGATCGAAGCTCGGCAATTCGACCAATAATGAGGCATTACGCACTGTGTGCACGCTTTTAAGAATTATCATACGATTCCATGGCATATCGGGTAACTTCGGCATTGCCAGTGACGTTCATTCCGACTAATCTCGGAGCAACCAGTTTTTTCAATCAAGGGAGACCACGATGTCCCAATACGCGGAACTGAAGGCGCAGATCGCAAAATTGCAGGCTCAAGCGGACGAAGCACGCCGCAGCGAAGTGGCAAACGTAATCGCGGAAATCAAGCAAAAGATCGCCGAGTACGGGCTCACGGCGCACGACCTCGGCTATGCCGAGGGTGCGCGGCGCGGGCGTCCGCCGAAGAAAGCGCCGTTGCCCGCGAAATACCAAGACCCGAAAACCGGCAACACGTGGAGCGGCCGCGGCAAGCCGCCGAAGTGGATCGTCGGCAAGAATCGCGATCGCTTTCTGATTGCGCAGTAATGTAGGGCTTTGAGGCGGCGCGGCGGCCCGCACGGGGCGCGGCGCCGTGTCGCCGCATCCGGCGGATCGATCTCGCTCCATACCTTTTCATCGGCCGCCGTCCATCCTCGCGCGAAATTCGAGATACGAGATCTCGAACGGGCCGAATGGCGTTTTTTTACGAATTATTTCGAACGCCTAATCGCCAGATTGCCGTTGCATTGCCGGATTTATCGGCGATCGCACAACGGCGTCATTCCGCCGGCATTCGGGTTATCCCGCGGCCACGCTGCGCAAGCGCGTACGTCCCTTCCCCTGCTCGAGCAGCCCTTCGTAGCACTTTATATAGTTGCGAGCCATCGTCTGCGCGGTGAAGCGGCGCTCGAACTGGGCGCGGATCTCGTCGCGGGAAAGCTCGTCCAAGCGCTGCAAGGCGGCGACGGCACCTTGTACGTCCTCGACGATGTATCCGGTCACGGCATGGTCGATCACCTCCGGTACCGAGCCGCGATTGAAGGCGATGACCGGCGTACCGCAGGCCATCGCCTCGATCATGACGAGACCGAACGGCTCGCACCAGTCGATCGGGAAGAGCAGGGCTTTGGCGCGGGAGAGAAATTCGGGCTTGCGGGCCTCGTCGATCTCGCCGACGAATTCGACGTGAGCCTGCGAAAGCAGCGGTTCGATTTCCTGCTTGAAGTAATCGCGATCCACTTTGTCGACTTTCGCGGCGATTTTCAAAGGCAGGCCGCTCATCGCGGCGATCTTGATGGCCGTGTCCACGCGCTTTTCCGGGCAAATCCGTCCGAGGAAGGCCAAGTACTCGGGTTCGCAATGCGGCTGCGGCACCAATAGCCGCTCGGGTAAGCCGTGATAGACGGTGTCGCACCAGCCGGCTTGGGGCAAGGGCGCGCGCTGCGACTGGGAAATCGACACGACGTTCGCCGCGCCGAAGGTATCGAACACCGGCTGCAACTCGGGCAGATCGAGTCGGCCATGCAGCGTCGTCAAAGAAGGCGTGGCCGCGTCCGCGAAAAGCGAGAACGGCAAATAGTCCAGATGGAAATGCAGCACGTCGAAATCGGCCGCGACGCGCCGCACCTTTTCCAGCAGCAGCATATGCGGCGCGAGCGGATCGCGGATCGTCGGATCGAGTCGCAGTGCCCGAGGCCAGGCCGCCTCGAGCGTGGCCGAGGTGATCGAATCGCCGCTGGCGAACAAGGTCACATCATGGCCGAGTTCGACGAGCGCCTCGGTCAAGTACGACACGACGCGCTCGGTGCCTCCGTAGAATTTCGGCGGTACGGCTTCGTAAAGCGGCGCAATTTGTGCGATTCGCATGCGTCAATCTCCTTTCTAGCGGCATCGTTACGTGGAGCGGCACTTGCGGCGCAGCCGGCCGCTTTTTGTCGCTGCCCTGCCATTATCGGGAACGGGCCCGCCCCGGATGAGCGGGTTTTCAATCCCTTAATCCTTGTTACAGCCCGAAACAGCAGGCATGCGGGACTTTTGTCGCTTCCCGGTAAAAAGGCGCCCATCGGCGTGGGTAGCCGGCATTTGTTGCGCTGCGATGACGCGGCCTTCTATCATTTCGACGGCATGCGCGGATGCAACGCCGTCTCCATGAGCGATTTACGTGCCCGACCCTCGCGAATTCGCCTGCGCGCCCGCAAACCCGCACCGGCCCTCAATGTCAGAAAATTTCCTACACGCTTTCTAGACATTTCCGGCATCGACTGGCGGCGCTCTTCCTATTTCCCCATTTTTTACAATTCGACACAATTTGTCCAAGGCCAAGTACGGGCTCGCCGTGCGTTCGGCACGGCTTGCGACAGAGCAAACGTTTCCGAAGAACCGAGCTCGCAGGGACCGGGGCGAACGTGCCGAAGCACGCGCTCCGCTCGACACCATCGATTGACCGGGGGAATCATGAGCGCCACAAGCGAAATGCTCAGCGAGATCAAAGAAGTCAATCTTTCCTATTTGCTGCTCGCGCAACGCCTGTTGCGCGAAGACAAGGCCGTCGGCATGTTCCGTATGGGCATCAACGACCAACTGGCCGACGTGCTCGCCAACCTTTCGTTCGCGCAAACGGTCAAACTTGCCGCGTCCAACCAGCTCTTGTGCCGTTTCCGTTTCGACGATCACGCCGTGCTGTCGTCGCTGGCCGACAAGGGCAAGGCGGCCTCGCTCACGGGCGCCCACAGCGCCATCCTCATGGCCAGCCAACCGGTCGAATCGGTCAATTGATCGGGGCGGACGGCAGCCACTCGAACCGGCACTAGAACCGGGAGCACTAGCACCCGCTGGCACCCACTAGCACGCATTGCGCAAGGCAGCCGGCTCGATTTCGAGTCAGGCTGCGGTTTCGGTAGTCATTTTTGTATCAAGTAAGTGGGGCACACGGCCGATATGGCAACCAAGAGCGTCGTACTCGAAGTCAAGGAAATCACCTTGGCGATCGAGTTGATCGAATTGGGCGCGCGCCTGCAGTTGCTCGAAGCGGAAACGAGCTTGTCGCGGGACCGGCTCATCAAGCTGTACAAGGAATTGAAAGGGGTGTCGCCGCCCAAGGGCATGCTGCCGTTCTCGACGGACTGGTTCATGACCTGGCAGCCGAACATCCACTCGTCGCTTTTTTACAATACCTATCGGTTCATGGCCGAGCACGGCGGCTGCGAAAGCATTCAGTCGATCGTAAAAAGCTACCGTCTGTATCTCGAGCACGCCGCGCTGAACGGCGACGAGCCGATGCTGAGCCTGACCCGCGCTTGGACATTAGTGCGGTTCTTCGAATCGGGGATGCTGCAGCTGACGCCGTGCACGCGATGCGGCGGACAGTTCGTCGCCCACGCGCACGATCCGCAGCACAGTTTCGTTTGCGGGCTCTGCCAGCCGCCGTCGCGTGCCGGCAAGACCAAGAAATCGGCTGCGGCCAAAGCGGAGCAGGGCTGCGCGGGCGACGAGCCGGGCGTGTCCGAGCTAGCGGCCTAGGCGTCCCGGCCGTTGCGCGGCGTCGCCGCACGCGCCGGACGACCCCGGCGCCGCCAGGGCTGCTCCGCACCGTCCTGGTTTACACGGCGTCGCCGTCCCCATTTTCCCCCCAAAGTTTTCGGATTGCCTGCCGTAAACCAGTTTAACGACGGTCTGACCGTCGCTCTTGTGAGGACCCGGCAGTGCTGATTTTCGTTGGAACACTCGTAACCGTATTGTCCGTCTTCGGCGGCTATGCGCTCGCGGGCGGCCATCTAGGCGCGCTAGTGCAGCCCGAGGAAGGGCTCATGATCGTAGGCGCCGGGCTGGGGGCATTTATCCTCGGCAATGGTCTAAAGACGATTAAAGCAACCATGAAGCTGCTGCCGACGCTCTTCAAGGGGTCGAAGTATACGAAGGACGTCTACATGGAGCTGATGGCGCTGCTTTACGTTTTGCTTGCAAAGGCGCGTAAAGAAGGGACGCTGACCCTCGAAGCCGATATCGACGATCCCGAGAAGAGCCCGATCTTCACGCAATACCCCAAGATTCTTGCCAACCACCATATCGTCGAATTCCTGACCGACTACCTGCGCTTGATGGTGGGCGGCAACATGAACGCGTTCGAAATCGAAAGCCTCATGGACGAGGAGATCGAAACCCACCACGCCGAGGGCGAAGGTCCGGCGCACGCGTTGATGCGCGTCGGCGACGCGATGCCCGCGTTCGGGATCGTGGCGGCCGTGATGGGCGTCGTGCATACGATGGCGTCGGCCGACAAGCCGCCTGCGGTGCTCGGCGCGATGATCGCCCAGGCGCTGGTCGGCACCTTCCTCGGCATTTTGCTTTCGTACGGCCTGATCGGGCCGCTCGCGTCGCTCGCGGAACAGCGCGTGGCCGAGTCGACGAAAATGTTCCAGTGCATCAAGGTCACGATTCTCGCGAGCCTGAACGGCTATGCGCCGGCGATCGCCGTCGAATTCGGCCGCAAGGTGCTGTTCTCGCCTGAACGGCCGTCGTTCGCCGAGCTCGAAGAGCACGTGCGTCGCGTCAAGGCCAAGTGAGCGAGCGGCGAGGCTAGCGAGGACACCGCCCCATGACCAAAGGTAAGGACCGGGCAATCGTCGTCAAACGCGTGGCGCCCTCGAAGAAGGGACACCACGGCGGCGCATGGAAGCTCGCTTACGCGGACTTCGTGACCGCGATGATGGCGTTCTTTCTGCTGATGTGGCTGCTCAGCGCCGTGACGCCCGTTCAATTGAAAGGCATCGCCGAGTACTTCAATCAACCGTTGAAGGCGGCGCTGCTCGGCAGCGGCACGCGCAGCGCGCAGGAGTCGAGCATCATCGAAGGCGGCGGCCGCGACATTTCGACCGATTCGGCGGGCGTCACGCGCCGCTCGGACGGCACCACGTCGCAGGCGACGCATTCGGTCGTCAAGGCCGACGACGAGGCGATGAACCAGCTGCAAGGCGCGCTCGAGCGCCGCGAGCAGGTGCGGCTGCACGATCTGCAGGTCAAGCTCATGGCCGCTATCGAAGCCAATCCGGTCTTGCGCCAGTTCAAGCAGCAGATCCGCATCGATTCGACGCTGCAAGGGCTGCGCATCGAGATCGTCGATACGCAAAAGCGCCCGATGTTCGCCACCGCCAGCGACGACGTCGAACCCTACATGCGAGACATCTTGCGCGCGATCGGTCAGACGCTGAACGACGTGCCGAACCGCATCGTCGTGCAGGGCCACACGGACGCCGTGCCGTACGCGGGCGGCGGCAAGGGTTACAGCAATTGGGAGCTGTCGGCCGACCGCGCGAACGCGTCGCGCCGCGAGCTGATCGCCGGCGGGATGGACGAGGATAAGGTGATGCGGGTGCTGGGGCTCGCCTCGACGCAGAACCTGAACAAGGCCGACCCGCTCGATCCGGAGAATAGACGCATAAGCATCATCGTTCTCAACAAAAAGTCCGAGGACGCCTTGATGCATGATGACTCGACGACGACGACGCTATCGGACAACGCGGCGAGCGCCGCGCCGATCGTCGGCAAACTCGCCCCGGGCGCACCGGCGGCGAACGGGGCGGCGAACGGGGCGGCGCTGCCTAAGATTGCAGGCAAGGCTGCGGTGAGCCAATGAGCAAGCGCGCGGCCATTGCCCCGGCAGGGCGGCGGGCGCGCAACGAACGCGAGTGCGGGGCGAGGCATTCATGATCAGAAACATTTTGGCGATCGACGATTCGGCCGCGATGCGTGAAATTCTCGCGGCGACGCTACGGGCAGCCGGTTACGAGGTGACCGTGGCGGCCGACGGCGACGAGGGATTGTCGAGCGCGTTGGCGGGCCGCTTCGATCTCGTGCTGACCGACCAGTACATGCCCAAGCGCAGCGGGCTCGACGTGATTGCAGCGCTGCGCTTGCAGCCGGCTTACGCGGCCACGCCGATCTTCGTGCTGACGACCGAAGACGGCGTCGCGTTCAAGGATGCGGCGCGGGCGGCCGGCGCGACGGGGTGGATCGAAAAGCCGCTCGACCCCGATACGTTGACCGAACTCGTCGACGCGCTCAACGCGTGAGGCGAGGGTGAAGAGCAAAAGCGGCGCGGGCATCGCTCGCGCGCGGCGAACAGCAGCAAAAGGATAGGGCAAATGCGGCGCTTGGCGCGCGCATGGAAACGGATGGACAACGCGCTACCGGCGAAGCACTCGACTCTTAGCGGTGATTGAAGCATGACACTCGACATTACCCAGTTTTATCAGACGTTCTTCGACGAGGCGGACGAGCTGCTCGCGCAAATGGAGCAGTTGCTGCTCAACTTGAACGTCGGCACGCCCGATCCGGAGGATCTGGCTGCGATTTTCCGCGCGGCGCATTCGATCAAGGGCGGGGCGGCGACGTTCGGCTTCACGGCCTTGACGGAAACCACGCACATCCTCGAATCGCTGCTCGATCGGGCTCGCAACAACGAGCTGACCCTGCGCAAGGACATGATCGACACGTTCCTCGAGACGAAGGACGTGCTGGCCGACCAGCTCGCCGCGTACCGCTCGAGCACGGAGCCCGATGCCGCGGCCGCGAGCGCGATTTGCGCGAAGCTCGAACGGCTGCATCATCCCGAAGGCGCAAGCGCACCGGCGGCTGAAGCTGCCGCCGCCCCGGCGGCCGCGCCCGCTGCCGCTGCCGCGGTTCCGAGCGTGGCGGCGGGCGGCACGCCCGAGCACGTGGTCGAGCAAGCCGTCGAGGCGACGCACGGCACCGCGGCCGGTGCTGCGCCGAGCGTATCGAATAATGAAGGACCTCACCTGAAAGTTACGCTACGGGGGGTGGGGGAGAAGGACCAGGCGCTTCTAATCGAAGAATTGGGGAACCTGGGCAACATCGTCGGACAGGCGAAGAGCGGCGCGGACCTGACGGTCTACCTCGAGACCGACGTGCCGTCCGACGACATTACCGCCGTGTGCTGCTTCGTGATCGACGAAAGTCAGATTGCGATCGGCCGCGGCACCGCGCCCGCGGACATTGCGCCGGGTGCGGAAGTGCCGCCGGTCGGTGCATCGAGCGAGAGCGTACCGGCCGCAGCTTCGGCTTCGGCGCCGGCCGCTCAAGCTGCACCGGCCGAGCACGCACCTGCCGCTCCTGCTGCGGCGCCCGCGCCGACGGCCGAGCCGGCCAAAGCGGTCGCCGCGCCGGCACCGGCGGCATCGGCGGCGGGCGGCGAGGACAAGAAGGCGCGCCCTGCCGCGGCTGCGGCCGGGGGCGAAGGCAGCTCGATTCGCGTGGGCGTCGAAAAAGTCGATCAACTGATCAACCTTGTCGGCGAACTCGTGATCACCCAGGCGATGCTCGCGGAGACGACGAGCACGTTCGACCCGGCACTGCACGATCGGCTCTTCAACGGGATGGCGCAGCTCGAGCGCAACGCGCGCGATCTGCAAGAAACCGTGATGTCGATCCGCATGATGCCGATGGATTACGTCTTCAGCCGCTTCCCGCGCCTGGTGCGCGATCTGGCGGCGAAGCTCGGCAAGGAAGTGGAACTCGTCACCTTCGGTCAAGCGACCGAACTCGACAAGAGCCTGATCGAACGGATCATCGATCCGCTGACCCACCTCGTGCGCAATAGCTTGGACCACGGCATCGAAACGGTCGAGGCGCGGCGCGCGGCGGGCAAGGACGGCGCGGGCCAGCTCGTATTGTCGGCCGCCCACCACGGCGGCAACATCGTGATCGAGGTCTCGGACGACGGCGCCGGCCTGCGGCGCGACAAGATCCTCGCCAAAGCCATGAAGCAAGGCATGCAGGTGAGCGAGTCGATGTCCGACGAGGAAGTGTGGAACCTGATCTTCATGCCGGGCTTCTCGACGGCGGAACAGGTGACGGACGTGTCGGGCCGCGGCGTCGGCATGGACGTCGTCAAGCGGAACATCCAATCGATGGGCGGCCACGTCGAGATCACCTCGCACGCGGGCAAGGGCACGACCACGCGCATCGTCTTGCCGCTCACGCTGGCGATTCTCGACGGCATGTCGGTCAAAGTCGGCAACGAAATCTTCATCCTGCCGCTGAACTTCGTGATGGAGTCGCTGCAGCCGGTGGCCGAGGACATCTACACGGTGGCCAACGGCGAACGGGTGGTGCGCGTACGCGGCGAGTACCTGCCGCTCGTGCCGCTGCACGAAGTGTTCTCGGTCGAGGGCGCGCGTACCGAACCCACGCAAGGCATCGTCACGATCATGCAGACCGAGGGTCGCCGCTTCGCGATGCTGATCGACGAACTCGTCGGCCAGCAGCAGGTGGTCGTGAAGAACCTCGAAACGAATTACCGCAAGGTGCGCGGTATTTCGGCGGCGACGATTCTCGGCGACGGCAGCGTCGCCCTGATCGTGGATGTGGCAGCGCTGAACCGTGAAAGCCGTGCGTCGCACGGCGCCATGAACTTTTCGTAATTCCCAACCGTTTGGGGGCTAACGTGTCAGAAGTCCAAACCCATCACGCGAACGGCTTGACCGTCGCGGGCCGCCGCGATGCGCTGCAAGCCGACGCGGCCGGCCAAGAGTTCCTGATCTTCACGCTCGGCGCGGAAGAGTACGGTATCGACATCCTGAAGGTGCAGGAGATTCGCGGCTACGACAGCGTGACGCGAATCGCCAACGCGCCCGATTTCATCAAGGGCGTCATCAACCTGCGCGGCATCATCGTCCCGATCGTCGACATGCGGATCAAGTTCCACTTGGGCCGTGTCGAGTACGACCATCAAACGGTCGTCATCATCCTGAACGTCGCGCATCGCGTCGTCGGCATGGTGGTGGACGGCGTGTCGGACGTGCTGACGCTGACGGCCGACCAGATCATGCCGGCGCCGGAATTCGGCGCGACGCTGACCGCGGAATACTTGACGGGCTTGGGTACCGTCGAAGGCCGCATGCTGATCCTCATGGATATCGAGAAATTGATGGTCAGCAAGGAAATGGCGCTCATCGAAACCTTCGCCCAGTAAGGCGGCGGGCTCGAGTGCACCCAACCGGAGATTGAAGATGTTGCAGAACTGGTCGATCCGCACGACGCTCACGGCCATCGGCGCCGTACTCGTGGCGCTGACCATCGCGGTCGGCGTGCTCGGGCTCACCGCGCTTTCGGGCGCGAACCGCTCGCTCGATTCGCTCGCTCACGGCGATTTGCCGACGATCCACGCGCTCGACGACGCGGGCAGCTACCTGCTGCGCTCGCGCATCGCGCTCGATCGCTTCCGCGCTCTGTCGGAGGCGAACAACGCCGACGAAGCGAAGAAGGTTCTGGCGCGCGCGCAGGAACTGCTGGCCTCGTCCAATCAAGCCTGGCAAACGTTCTCGAACACGCCGCGCGAAGGCATCGACTCCGCGATGATCGACGAGTTGAACGCGCGCCACGCGACGCTCTTGCACGACGGCGTCGAACCCGAGTTCGCCGCCGCGCAGGCGGGCGATCTCGCCGCCTATCATGCGATCGCCGATACGAAGATCAGCCCGATGTTCGTTGCGTTCGACCAGGCGGCCGCACGCGTGCTGACGGCGCGGCAGGACCACGCCGAATCGCAGCGCGACCGATCGGCCGCGCAGATCACGATGATGAGTTCGCTCATCGTCGCGGTGACGGCGCTGGCGATCGTGCTCGTCGTCTTCATCCGTTTCGCGCTGCGCGGGCTCATCGTCCAGCCGATCAACGATGCGATCGAACATTTCGAACATATCGCCGACGGCAACCTCACGCGCTCGGTGAAGGCCCACGGCACGAACGAAATCGGCCGTCTGTACGCCGGCATCGTGCGCATGCAGCAAGCGATGACGACGATGGTCAAGGCCGTGCACGCGGGGACCGAATCGATCGACGTCGGCGCACGCGAGATCTCGATCGGCAATACCGATCTGTCGCAACGTACCGAAGAGCAAGCCGCCTCGCTGCAACAAACGGCAACAAGCATGGGCCAGCTCACGGGCACTGTGCGGCAAAACACCGAAAACGCGCGCCAGGCAAGCCAGCTCGCGATCAATGCATCCGACATCGCGTTGCGCGGCGGCGAAGTCGTGAGCCAGGTCGTCACGACGATGCAAGACATCGCGTCGAGTTCGAGCAAGGTCGTCGACATTATCGGCGTGATCGAAGGCATCGCGTTCCAGACCAACATTCTTGCGCTGAACGCAGCCGTCGAAGCGGCGCGCGCGGGCGAGCAAGGCCGCGGCTTCGCCGTGGTGGCGGGCGAAGTGCGCTCCCTCGCGCAGCGCAGTGCCGCGGCGGCCAAGGAAATCAAGGCGCTGATCGGCGATTCGACCGATAAGGTGGCGAGCGGCTCCGAACTCGTCGGCCGCGCCGGCACGACGATGGACGAAATCGTTCAAGCCGTGCGGCGCGTGACCGACATCATGGGCGAGATCAGCGCGGCTTCGGAAGAGCAATCGACCGGTATCGAAGGCGTGAATCGCGCGCTCACGCAGATGGACGACGTGACGCCGCACAACGCGGCGCTCGTCGAGCAAGCGGCCGCGGCGGCCGCCTCGCTCGAGGAGCAGACGCGCCAGCTCAAGAGCGTGGTCGGACAGTGGCGTATCGACGGCATGCAAGCGCCCGGTGCCGCACAAGCGAGGTTGGCTGCGAAGTCGGCTGCGAAGTCGGCTGCAACGCCGGCTGTGAAGCCGAGCGGCGCGCCCGTGCCTAAGCGAGACGTGAAGGCGGCTCACTCGGCCGCGCGCCCGGCGGCCGCCGGCGCGCCGCGACTGGCGCGGCCCGCGGCCCAAGCGGTGACACACGCGACGGGCAACGCATCGGAAGCCGCGAACGCGCCGGCTGCATCGTCGGCGAACGTGAACGCGAAAGCGAAGCCGCTCGCCCAGAGCGCGGCAGCGGTCCCTGAGGCGCCGGCCGCGGCAAAGGCCCCCGCCCAGAGCACCGCGGTGCGCAGCGCGCCATTGCCCGCCAAGAGCGCGCCGCCGAAGGCTGGCCTGCAGTCGTTGCCCACAGCGACGATGGCCGCCAGCAAGTCGGACGACGACTGGGAAACGTTTTGAGGCGGCGGCGCGTGCGAGCGCGCTGCCAGCAGGAAAGGTAGACGAGCATGTGGCGTTTTGTCGGCACCCCGCCCGCGATCGGGCAACTCATTGCGTCGCGCGGGCTCCAGCGCGAGCGGGGCGCGCGCAACGCTAGGCACGGCATCGTCCGTGCCGGCAGCCGGTGCATGGGTGCATCGGCACGGCCCGGCCATCACGAAGTGAGAGAAGCACCATGACGACAGCGCGCGCATTTTTCCGGTCCGAGCGGGCCGAGCTCGGTGGCCTTGGCGATCGTGCCGACGAGCGGCCCGCTATCGCGGAGCGCTCGGGCTTTGCCGAGCGCGATTTCGAGTTCACCGCCGCCGATTTCGCCCGGATCCGCGAACTCATTCATCGCCGCGCCGGCATTTCGCTGTCGGAGCACAAGCGCGACATGGCGTATAGCCGCCTTGCCCGGCGCCTGCGGGCACGCGGGCTGGACAGCTTCCGTCGCTATCTCGACTTGCTCGAAGCGGAGAACAGCGCCGAGGAGTGGGAGGCGTTCACCAACGCGCTGACGACCAACCTCACCGCCTTCTTTCGCGAATCGCATCACTTCCCGATCCTCGCCGAGTTCGTGAAGCGCCGCCAGCAGCCGGTCTCGATCTGGTGCTCGGCGGCCTCGACGGGGGAAGAGCCGTACACGATCGCCATGACGCTCGTCGAAGCGCTCGGCGAATCGCAGGCTCGCCAAGCGACGATTCTCGCGACCGATCTCGACACGCAAGTGCTCGCGAAGGGCGAGGCAGGCGTGTATGCGCTCGACCAGGTCAAATCGCTGAGCCCCGAGCGCCTGAAGCGCTTTTTCCTGAAGGGAACGGGCCCGCATGCCGGCCTCGTCAAAGTGCGTCCCGAGTTGCGCTCGATGATTCGCTTCGCGCAGCTGAACCTGACCGATGCCGATTACGGCTTGCGTCAGCCGTTCGACGCCATCTTTTGCCGCAACGTGATGATTTACTTCGACAAGCCGACGCAGTCGCAAGTGCTCTCGCGTTTCGAGCCGCTCGTGAAGCCGGGCGGGTTGCTGTTCGCCGGTCATTCCGAGAACTTCACGTATGTGACGCAGGCGTTCCGTCTGCGCGGCCAGACGGTGTACGAACTGACGCGCGATGCACAGGCCGGCGGCCGCACGCACGGCGCCTTGCGTTCTTCGACGCATCAGGAGGCAACGGTATGAACAGCCCCCACGTTCACGTTCGTTCACTGTCGACCGGAGTTGGCGCTTTAGCGCTTACTCCGGTCCCATGCAAAGCGCCCCCCGAGGGGGCGGCTGCCGCCCTTGGGGCGGCCCGGCGGGAGGCAGCATGAGTGCCTTACCCATCGCGACGAATCTGTACTTCGACAATCACTTCGGCCGGCGCGGCGTGAAGCTGTTGCCGAACGAGTTCTATACGACGCGCGAGGACATGGTGCTCGTCACCGTGCTCGGCTCGTGCGTGGCTGCGTGCATCCACGATCGAACGGCCGGGATCGGCGGCATGAACCATTTCATGCTGCCCGACGACGGCGAGCAGCCGTCCCAGGCCGCTTCCGATTCGATGCGTTACGGCGCCTATGCGATGGAAGTGCTGATCAACGAACTCATCAAGATGGGCGGCCGCCGCGAGCGTTTCGAAGCGAAGGTATTCGGCGGCGCAGCCGTGTTGGCCGGAATGACGACGATCAACATCGGCGATCGCAACGCCGAGTTCGTGCGCCGCTATCTCGGGCTCGAAAAGATCCGCATCGTCGCCGAGGATTTGCAAGGCGTGCATCCGCGCAAAGTCGCGTTCATGCCCGATACCGGGCAGGCGATGGTCAAGAAGCTGCGCTTGCAGCAAGATCCGACGGTTGCCGAGCGCGAACAAGAACTCGCCAAGCAAGTGGCCGAAGCACGTGCCGCCCGCCATGCCCGCGCCGCACGCGAGCGCGGCCGCGACGAGTCGCTCGGCGCGAACGGTGCGGGCAAGCCGCGTATCGAACTGTTCGGCGCGCCGGCAGCGAAGCCGCGCCTCGAGCTTTTTGGTGCAAACGCACGCGGCACGACTCCGATCAACAGCGCCAAAACAGCCAAGACCGTAGAGGAGGCGTAGTACCTCGTGCAGCAGAAAATCAAAGTATTGTGTGTCGACGATTCGGCGCTGATTCGCTCTCTGATGACGGAAATCATCAACGGCCAGCCCGACATGATGGTCTGCGCCACCGCGCCGGACCCGCTCGTCGCGCGCGAGTTGATCAAGCAACATAACCCGGACGTGCTGACGCTCGACGTCGAAATGCCCCGCATGGACGGGCTCGATTTCCTCGAGAAGCTGATGCGCCTGCGCCCGATGCCGGTCGTGATGGTGTCGTCGCTGACGGAGCGCGGCTCCGAAATCACGCTGCGCGCTCTCGAATTGGGCGCCGTCGATTTCGTCACGAAGCCGAAGGTCGGCATTCGCGAAGGCATGCTCGACTACGCCGAAAAGCTCGCGGACAAGATTCGTGCGGCGGCCCGCGCCCGGGTGCGGGCCCGCGCGGCTGCCCCGGCTCCGGCAGCGGGGGCGGGCGGCGCGCCTGCGGGGGTCGCGCACGCGCCGATGTTCAACAATCCGCTCGTCAGTACGGAAAAGCTGATCATCGTCGGCGCGTCGACAGGCGGCACCGAAGCCATTCGAGAAGTGCTGGTGCCGCTGCCGCCCGACGCCCCGGCCGTATTGATCGCGCAACATATGCCGCCCGGCTTCACGAAATCGTTCGCGCAGCGCTTGAACGGGCTATGCCGGATCACGGTCAAGGAAGCGGAGCACGGCGAACGCGTCCTGCCGGGCCATGCTTACATCGCCCCCGGCCATGCCCATCTGTTGCTGGCGCGCAGCGGCGCGAACTATATCGCGCATCTGTCGGACGATCCGCCCGTGAACCGGCACCGGCCCTCGGTCGACGTGCTGTTCCGCTCGGCCGCCCAGCATGCCGGCAAGAACGCAATCGGGGTGATCCTGACGGGCATGGGCCGAGACGGTGCGGCGGGACTGTTAGACATGAGAAATGCAGGCGCATACACTCTCGCGCAGGATGAGGCGAGCTGCGTCGTTTTCGGCATGCCGCGCGAAGCCATCGCGCTCGGCGGCGCCGACGAAGTCGCGCCTCTATCGGAAATGAGCCGAAAGGTGATGGTAAGACTGGCGGCGATGGGCGATCGAGTGCAGCGCGTGTGACCGGCCAGGCCCGGTTCTGCGCGCCGACCAATTAGGGTTAAAGGGAAGAAAGATGGACAAAAGCATGAAAATCTTGGTGGTGGACGATTTTCCGACGATGCGCCGGATCGTCCGCAACCTGCTCAAGGAACTCGGCTACGCGAATGTCGACGAAGCCGAGGACGGCGCGGCGGGCCTGTCGCGCCTGCAAGGCGGCGGCTTCGACTTCGTGATTTCGGACTGGAATATGCCGAACATGGACGGGCTCGAGATGCTCAAGCGCATCCGCGCCGATGCCGCGCTCTCGCACTTGCCCGTGCTCATGGTGACGGCCGAGTCGAAGAAGGAAAACATCATCGCGGCGGCCCAGGCCGGCGCGAGCGGCTACGTGGTGAAGCCGTTTACCGCCGCCACGCTCGACGAAAAGCTCACGAAGATTCTCGAGAAGATGGCAAAGACCGGGAGCTGACGTGAACGAGGCCACCAATGTGCATTCGGACGGAGCGGAGAGCCCCGATCTGACGACCGACCGCATCCTCGCGCGCATCGGTCAACTCACGAAGACGCTGCGCGATTCGATGCGCGAGCTCGGTTTGGACAAGCATGTCGAACTGGCCGCCGAGGCGGTACCCGATGCGCGCGACCGGCTCAAGTACGTCGTCAAGATGACCGAACAAGCGGCCGAGCGCGTGCTGACGGCGATCGATATCGCCAAGCCGCTGCAAGAACAGCTGCAGGCCGATGCGGCCGAACTCGACAGCCGCTGGGAACGCTGGTATGCCGCGCCGATCGAGCGCGAAGAAGTGCGCACGCTGATGACCGATACGCGCGCGTTCCTCGCGAGCGTGCCGAACGCGACGGCAGCGACGAACCAGAAGTTGCTCGACATCATGATGGCGCAGGATTTCCAGGATCTGACCGGGCAGGTCATCAAGAAGATCATGGACGTCGTCTACGTGATCGAGCAGCAGCTTCTGACGGTGCTGGTCGAGAACATCGCCCCCGAACGGCGCGAGCAGTTCGCGCAAACGGCGGCGGCGCTCGTGGCCGATACGAATCCGGCGGCGACGCCCGATCACTTGCTCAACGGGCCGCAGATCAACCCGGAAGGGCGCACCGACGTGGTGCAGGATCAAGCCGACGTCGACGATCTGCTCGCGAGCCTCGGGTTCTGACAGACTTTCGTACGGTTTCAGGTTGGGAAAGGCGGCCCGCTCCGTGGCTTCGTGGGCGGCGCCTTTCGTCGTATCAGCCGCGGGGCGACGCTCGGTCCATCCCCCGCAGGCGCGTTGGAGCGGTGGGCCGAAGCGAAGAGGGCGATTCGATTGCGCCGTTCAAGGCCCACCAGATGGCACCGGCAAACCCGCGTCGAGGGACGCGATAAGAACGATCCAGAAAGGGGTTTTTTGATGTCGAATCGGACCATGCACGCCGCGGTTTGCGCGGCGTTGACTTGCGGCTGGCTGATGGCGGCCGCGCCAGCGTCCGCCGCGCTCGGCGGCGCACCTACGCCGCCGCCGGTCGGGGCGAACGCCAGCTCGCTCGGGCCGGTTGCGCACGTCGCCTCGGGCGCCGCCGGTGCGAGCAGCACGGCCTCCTATACGGTCACGCAAACCACGTTCGCTTCCGGCACGGTGGTGCGCGAGTACGTCTCGGCTGCCGGGACGGTATTCGGCATCGCTTGGGGCGGGCCCGCCATGCCCAATTTGCCGGTCCTGCTCGGCACTTATTTCTCGCAATACGACAGCGCGGTCAACGCGCTGCGCGCGGCCCGTCCGGGGCGCGGCCCCCTCCTCATCGAATTGCCCGGTCTCGTCGTGCATTCCGGCGGCCACATGGGCGCCTTCGGCGGACAAGCGTATGTGCCGTCGGCCCTGCCGGCCGGCGTCAGCGCTAACGACATCCAATAAACGAGCGAGGGCGAAACAAGTCATGTTTCACATCAACAAGAAATGGGTCCGAGCGCTCGGCGCGCTCGGCTTGGCGGCGATCGTCGGTCTCGTTGCGGGGTGCGGCGGCGGCGGTGGTTCAAGCGGTTCCGGCGGTTCTGGCGGGACGAGCAGCACCGGGGGCAGCGGCAGCTCCACGACCTCGAGCGGCGGCAGCACGAACTCGACGAGCACCACGACCGGCGGGGCGACGGGCAGGAGCCTCGTCGCCAGCGGCCCCGTGATCAGCACGCCGGGGACATTCGCGTCCAATCAGGTGGCGGTGGTCGTGGCCTCCGGGGTGGCCGGTGCGGCGAACATTCCCACGGTGAGCGTGACGGTTTGCGTTCACGGCGGCGCCCCGTGCCAGACGATCAATAACATCCAAATCGATACCGGCTCTTACGGGTTGCGGCTCACCTCCGATGCGCTGAACAGCACGATGATCGGCGCCTTGCCGATGCAGACGGTGGGCACGCAGGCGGTGGCCGAGTGCATGGGTTTTGCCGACGGCAATTCCTGGGGATCGGTGCGGATCGCCGACGTTACGATCGGCGGAGAGACGGCTCCGAGCATGCCGATCCAAGTCTTGGGCGATGTGGCGCAATCGCAGGCGGGCGGCAGCTACAACGCGTGCGCATTCGGCACCCTGCACGACAGTTCGACAGGTACGACGGGTATTGCCGCCAACGGCATTCTCGGGATCGGCACCGCGAAGTACGACTGCGGCGACGGCTGCCAAAATACGACGGCGAACAATATCTACTATGGCTGCACGAACATCGGCGGCACGCTGATCGGTTGTACCGATTTGGCTGTTTCGGATACGAAGCAGGTGGCCAATCCAGTGCAATCCTTCACGAGCGGCGACACGAACGGCGTGATTTTGACGATGCCGACAGTCGGTGCGACCGGCGCGAAGAGCGCGTCGGGGTATTTGACCTTTGGCCTGGGCACGCAAGCCAATAACGCTGTTCCGGCGGGTCTTCAGACGTTCAAGACCGACCACTTCGGCGACGTGCAGAGCGCGACATTGGACGGCGCCACGTATTTGGACACGACACGGACCCAGCGGGCAGCCTTCTTCGACACCGGCTCGAACGGTCTGTTCTTGCCGGGCACGCATAGCGGTCTGCTGCTTTGCACGGGCGGAAGCGGTTTCTATTGTCCGACTTCGGCGGTGGCACTGCAGCCTTCCGTGACGGACTTCAACGGCACGACGGCGACGCTGCCGATCAGCATCGAGAACGCGTTCGACTTGTTCAACAGCGGCGGCTTCGCATTCAACAACCTCGGCGGCCAAAGCGGGTTGCTCGCGGTCGATTTCGGTATGCCGTTCTTCTACGGCAAGACGGTCTATATCACGTACGACAACGCCAGCACCGGTGTGCTCAACGTGGGGACGATGGCCTCCGTCGCCTTCTAACGATCGTTTTCGTCTCGTCATCCGCGAGCGGCCACGCAGCCGCTCGCGGCGTTTTTTTCCGGGACACGTGCCCGGCTCCGGCGCACAGGCTCGCACCGCGGCGCTAAACCTCGTCTTAGCTGTTCTCTCCCCCTCCGCTTCGGTTCGCCGTCGTCTTCGCCGACCTCCGGCATAGCCCGTTGCTTCGGCACTTTCCCCAGCGTTATGCCAAATCGTAGGCCATGAGACGGGCACGTGCCTTGCACAACATGGACGCTTAGCTGTGCACGGCGCCATGTACTAGAGTTCCAGAACAACGATCAAGAATCGGGGGCGCTCGCGACCCGCCGACGATGACCACACGCGTTCGAGAATCCACCTGGAGGAATCGATCCGATGTTGAATCGTCCGAATCGTTCTTTACGCGCCGCCGCTTCGGCAACGCTTCTCGCCAGTGCGCTCGCCGCCGCGAGTTCGCCCGCCCGCGCCGTGCTCGGCGGCGCTCCCATGGCGACTCCGGCGGATGCCACCGTCGTCACGAAGTCGGCAACGGCCCACGTGGCGTCGGCGTCGTCGGCGGCGATGTCCACATCCGGTCCCACGGTGGGCGCCCAGTATTCCGTGCGCGCGACGCAACTCTCGAGCGGCACCAGCGTGCGCGAATACATCGGCACCGACGGCAATGTCTTCGGCATCGCCTGGAACGGGCCCCGCATGCCCGACTTGCAGACCTTGCTAGGCAACTACTTTCCTCAGTACGCAAGCGGTGTCCAAGCACTGCACGCGGCCCGCCACGGGCGCGGCCCTGTCGCCGTGGAGGCGTCCAATCTGGTCGTCCATTCCGGGGGCCACATGGGTTCGTTCTTCGGGCAAGCCTGGCTGCCGAGCGCGTTGCCGGCGGGAATCACCGGCGCCGACATCAAATAACCGAATAACCGAGCGAAGAAGGGAGAACCATCTTGCGTACTCACAGCAGACTCGTTCGAGCGCTGGGCGCGCTCGGGTTGGCGGCCGCCGCCGTGCTCGTTGCCGGCTGCGGCGGCGGTGGCGGGAGCAGCGGCGGGAGCGGTTCGGGTGGGGGCGCGGGCGTGCAGCCGGCGGCGAATCAGGCGAGCGTCACCGTGGGCAGGGGCGTGCAAGGCGTCGCGAATATTCCGACCGTCAGCGTGACCGTCTGCGCGCCCGGCACGAGTATCTGCCAAACCATCGCGAACGTCCAAGTGGACACCGAATCGTTCGGTTTGCGACTGGCCAGCTCGGCCGTGAACCAGGTGCTGGGCGCGTTGCCTCCCCAAACGGTGGCCGGCAGCCCGCTGGCCGAATGCACGCAATTCGCCGATGGCTTTACGTGGGGCTCGATCCGTACGGCCGATGTCAAGATCGGCGGAGAAACCGCGGCTAGCCTGCCCTTGCAAATCGTCGGCGATCTGCCGCAAAGCGCCGTCGCGACCGGCGGTTGCGCCTCCGGCACGCTCGAATTGACGCCGGCCGATCTAGGCGCCAATGGGATTCTCGGCATCGGCGTCGCGCCGAACGATTGCGGCACCCTGTGCGCGACGCCGCCCGTCGGCAACAGCAACTACTACGCGTGCCCGGGAAACATCAATTGCACGACGACGCTCGTCCCCGTCGCCCAGCAAGTGACCAACCCCGTTTCGAAGTTCGCGGGCGACAACAACGGCGTGATCTTATCGATGCCGAGCATCGCCGCGAGCGGGCAATCGAGCGTCACCGGCACGCTGACGTTCGGCATCGGCACCCAGTCGAACAATGCGCTGCCGGGCAACGTCAACAAGCTCACGACGAACCCGTTCGGCGACGTCAACGCCACCTTTGCCGGCAAGCCGATTACCGCCTTTTTCGATTCGGGCTCGAACGCCTATTTCTTCACCGACAGCACGCTGCCGAACTGCTCGGGCAATACCTCGTCGTTCTACTGTCCGTCGTCGACGGTCGTGCGCCCCGTGAGCGTCGCCAGCTATAACGCGGCCGCGTCCGGCGCACCGGCCGGACTCGTGTTGTCGATGACCGTCGGCAACGCCACGCAATTGCTGGCCAACGGCAATTACGCGCTCAACGATCTCGCCGGCAATCTGGGCAGCGGCGCGACGTTCGTCGATCTGGGGATGCCGTTCTTTTATGGGCAAACCGTCTATTACGGCCTCGATCGGTCGGGCTCGGGCGGCCCAGGGCCGTTCGTCGCCTTTTAACGTTTAACGCGCGATCGTAATAGGGGCCAGATAATGCACCGGCCCCCTTCCTCTTCCTCTTCCTAGACGCGCCCGCTCGCGGCGCGTCGACATTCCTTGCGGGGCCCCGGCGCCCCGACCGACGACGCCCGCACGGCCGGCCCTGCGCGCCGATCACTCGAAATGCACCCGTTTCCCCCGCCTTATCCGTCGATCGTCCATTGACCTGACCGGGAATAATCGCTCTCACTGGATAACGGCATGTCGCCGTGATTCTTGCGGAGAAAATTTCCCGTGGCAGAGGACAGCGACCTCGAGAAAACCGAAGCAGCTACCCCCAGGCGCCTGGAAAAGGCGCGCTCGGAAGGGCAGGTGGCGCGCTCGCGCGAGCTGGCGACGTTTGCGTTGCTGGCGGCGGGCTTCTTCGGCGTTTGGGGGCTGGCCGGTCCGATCGGGATGCACCTGCAGCATATGTTGCGCGGCGCGTTCACATTCGATCGCGCCTCGCTCGTCGATACGAACCGCATGCTGATCGGCGCGGGCAATGCCGGCCGCGAAGGCTTCATGGCGGTTTTGCCGATCCTCTCGCTCACCGGCCTGGCCGCGGTCATTGCGCCGATGGCACTGGGCGGCTGGCTGCTTTCGCCGAAGGTCTTCGAAGTCAAGCTCGAGCGGTTGAACCCGGTCGCCGGCATCGGCCGCATGTTCTCGATCAACGGCGTGATCCAGCTCGGCATGTCGCTCGCCAAGACGCTGCTCGTCGGCACGATCGGCGGCATGGCCGTGTGGCACCGCAAGGACCAAATCCTTGGCCTCGCGGGCGAGCCGCTGCGCGTGGCGCTCGGGCACGGCCTGTCGATCGTCGCCGCATGCTGCGCGACGACGGTGGCCGGCATGTTCTTGCTCGCGGCGATCGATGTCCCTTATCAACTCTGGCAGTACCACAAGAAGCTGCGCATGACGAAGGAAGAAGTGAAGCGCGAACACCGCGAAAGCGAAGGCGATCCGCACGTGAAGGGCAAGATTCGCCAGCAGCAGCGCGCCATCGCCCGCCGCCGCATGATGGCCGCGGTACCCAAAGCCGACGTCGTCGTGACGAACCCGACGCACTATGCGGTCGCACTGCAATACGCCGACGGCGAAATGCGCGCACCGAAGGTCGTGGCCAAGGGCGTGAATCTCGTCGCGGCCCGCATCCGCGAAATCGCAGCCGAACACAACGTCGCCTTGCTCGAAGCGCCGCCGCTCGCTCGCGCGCTCTATCACAACGTCGAACTGAACCGCGAAATCCCCGGCACGCTCTACAACGCCGTGGCCGAAGTGCTGGCCTGGGTGTATCAGCTGCGCAAGTTCCGCGAGGAAGGCGGCGACGTGCCGGCCGCGCCGACGGAACTCGACGTCCCGGCCGACATGGACAAGAAGGCCCCGATTTCCGAGGCCGACGAACAGGAAGAGGCCGAGGAAGCGCTCGGCGACGCGAATGAAGGAGCCTCGGCATGAACGCGCGCGTCGGAAGCCTTTTCGGCAAGGGGCAGATGCTGAGCGGCACGAACCTGCGCGCGCTCGCGGGTCCGATCCTGATCTGCATGATCCTCGGCATGATGATTTTGCCGTTGCCGCCGTTCCTGCTCGATCTGCTGTTCACGTTCAACATCGCGCTGGCCGTGATGGTGCTGCTCGTCAGCATGTACACGCAAAAGCCGCTCGATTTCGCGGCGTTCCCGGCCGTGCTGCTGTTCTCGACGCTGCTGCGTCTGTCGCTGAACGTGGCTTCGACGCGCGTCGTGCTGCTCGAGGGCCATACGGGCCCGGGCGCCGCCGGTCAGGTCATCGAATCGTTCGGCCACTTCCTCGTGGGCGGCAACTTCGCCGTCGGTATCGTGGTGTTCGTCATCCTCATGGTCATCAACTTCATGGTGATCACGAAGGGCGCGGGCCGGATCGCCGAAGTGGCCGCACGCTTTACGCTCGATGCGATGCCCGGCAAGCAGATGGCGATCGACGCCGACCTGAACGCCGGCCTCATCGACGAAGCGGGCGCGCGCAAGCGGCGCCAGGCCGTGGCGCAGGAAGCCGAGTTCTACGGGGCGATGGACGGTGCGTCCAAGTTCGTGCGCGGCGATGCGGTCGCGGGCCTCATCATCATGGTCGTGAACGTGCTCGGCGGGCTGATCGTCGGCGTCGTGCAGCACGGGATGGACTTCGCCTCGGCCGGCAAGACCTACACGCTGCTCACGATCGGTGACGGCCTGGTGGCGCAGATCCCCTCGCTCGTGATTTCGACGGCGGCCGGCGTGATCGTCTCGCGCGTGGCGACCGACGAAGACATCGGCACCCAGCTCACGGGGCAACTGTTCACGAACCCGCGCGTGCTCTTGATCACGGGCACCATCATCGTGATGCTCGGGCTGATCCCGAACATGCCGCACTTCGCGTTCTTGCTGCTCGGCGGCGGGGCGATCCAGCTCGGACGCACGCTGAAAAAGCGCGCCGAAGCCGCCAAGTCGGGCGCCTCGCTCGTCGATGTCGCGCCGACCGTCATGGCCCCCGCGGAAAACAACGAAGCGAGCTGGGACGACGTCACGCTCATCGATACGCTCGGCCTCGAAGTGGGCTACCGCCTGATTCCGCTCGTCGACAAGAACACCGACGGCGAATTGCTCAAGCGCATCAAGAGCATCCGCAAGAAGTTCGCGCAGGAAATCGGCTTCTTGCCGCCTGTCATCCATATTCGCGACAACCTGGAGCTGCGCCCGAACGGTTACCGCATCGCCCTCAAGGGCGTCGAAGTGGGCGTGGGCGAAGCGTATCCGGGGCAATGGCTCGCGATCAATCCGGGCCAAGTCTCGGCCGCGCTGCCGGGCCAGCCGACGCAAGATCCGGCTTTCGGTCTGCCCGCGATCTGGATCGACACGAACTTGCGCGAGCAAGCTCAGGTGTACGGCTACACAGTGGTCGATGCGAGCACGGTCGTCGCCACGCACCTGAACCATCTCGTCGTGCAGCACGCCGCCGAATTGCTCGGCCGTCAGGAAGTGCAAGCGCTGATCACGCGCACCGGCAAGGACGCGCCTACGCTCGTCGAAGACTTGGTGCCGAAGACGCTCTCGCTCACGACGCTGCAAAAGGTCCTGCAAAACCTGCTCGAGGAAGGCGTGCCGATTCGCGACATGCGCACGATCCTCGAAGCGCTGTCCGAGCACGCCGGCAAGCTGACCGACGCGCACGATCTGACCGCCTGCGTGCGCCTGGCCTTGGGCCGTGCGATTACGCAGCAGTGGTATCCGGGCGCGAACGACATGCAGGTCATGGGACTCGATTCGAATCTCGAGCGCGTGCTGTCGCAAGCGCTCTCGACGGGCGCGAACCCAGGGCTCGAGCCCGGCCTCGCGCACACCCTTTTGACGGCGACGCAAAAGGCGATCAACCGTCAACAAAATGCCGGGCTGCCTCCGGTGCTGCTCGTGCAGCATGCGCTTCGCGCGATGCTCGCACGCTTCCTGCGCCGCAGCCTGCCTCAATTGAAAGTGCTCTCGTACGCCGAAGTGCCCGAGACCCGCACCATCAAAGTCGTTAACCTCATCGGGGGCCAAGCTTGAACATTCGTAAATTTATCGGCGCGACGAGCCGCGACGCGCTTCGTCTCGTACGCGAGGCCCTCGGTGCGGACGCAGTGGTGTTGTCGAACCGGACCAACGACGACGGCAGCGTCGAAATCGTCGCGCTGGCGGACACCGACTTCGCGCAGATCGCCCCCGACGCTGGCGGCGACGCCGCGCAAGGCATGCCGGCGGCTCTGCCCGCGCCAATGAGCAACCCCTACGCGGCCAGCGCCGCCGGCCCGCAATCGGGTAGCGCCTATGCGAGCCCGGCGCCCGGTGCGATGCCCGCGAACCCGTATGCGAACGGCATGCCGGACGTGTTTTCGGCCGTCTTCGGCGCGAGCCCGGAAGTGGGCGCGAAGGCGTCCGACGAAGGGCGGCCGACGCTGGCGGACGCCGCGTCCGCCGCCGTGCCTCGTATGAGCGAACGGGCGAGCTTCGCCGCCCGCGCGATGGCGCCGAGCGCGCCGGCGAGCCCCGTCCCGACGGCGCCCACGAGCGCCGACGACGCCGACGCCTCGATGACGATGGCCGAATCGAATCCCTGGCTGATCGACCATGCCCGCCGCATCGCCGCTCAAAACGAGCGCGCGGCGCAAGCGACGCATAGCTCGCGCGCCCACACGATGACGCCGGCCGCGGCAGCGGCCAAAGGGCTCGGCGCGCCGGGCCGCGTCTTGTCGGACGAGGAATCGGCCGCGTCGCAGTTGCCGGATTGGGCGCACGAGGCCGCACGCGTCGCCGCGCGTCGCGCGGGACCGCCGCGCGTGGTCAAGGCCGCGTTCGAAGGCGTCGGCGAGCCAGATGCCGAAGCGATGGCCGAAGCGGTGCGGGCGCGCGTGGAAGAGATCGTCAATCAAAAGGTGATGAGCGAACTGTCTTCGATGCGCGGCATGATGGAAGAGCAGTTCGCCGGCCTCATGTGGGGCGAGCGTCAGCGTCGCAGCCCCGTGAACGGCGAAGTGACGAAGGCGCTGTTCTCGGCGGGCTTCTCCGCGCAGCTCGTGCGCATGGTGGTGGATCACATGCCCGATGTCGAAAACTTCGACGCGGGCATGGGTTGGGTCAACCAAGTGCTCGGCTCGAACCTGCCCGTGCTCGAAAACGAAGACGCGCTGATGGAACGCGGCGGCGTATTCGCCCTGATGGGTCCGACGGGCGTCGGCAAGACCACGACGACGGCCAAGCTCGCCGCGCGTTGCGTGATGCGCTTCGGCGCAAGCAAAGTGGCGTTGCTGTCGACCGACAGCTACCGGATCGGCGGCCACGAGCAACTGCGCATCTTCGGCAAGATTCTCGGCGTGTCGGTGCATGCGGTGAAGGATGCGGCCGATCTGCAACTGGCGCTCGCCGAACTGCGCAACAAACACATCGTCTTGATCGACACGATCGGCATGAGCCAGCGCGACCGCACGGTGTCCGACCAGATCGCGATGCTGTGCGGCGCCGGACTGCCCGTCCAGCGGCTTTTGTTGCTGAACGCGACGAGCCACGGCGATACGCTCAACGAGGTGGTGCAGGCTTACCGCAGTGCCCCGGGGCAGCCCGAACTCGCCGGTTGCATTCTCACGAAGCTCGACGAGGCGACCAACCTCGGCGGCGTGCTCGATACGGTCATTCGCTACAAGCTGCCTGTGCACTACGTATCGACGGGGCAGAAGGTGCCCGAGAACCTGTACGTCGCGACGAAGAAATTCCTGATCAAGAGCGCGTTCTGCATTCCGCGCGACGGTTCGCCGTTCGTGCCGCACGACGACGAAATTCCCGCCTTGCTCTCGGCGTTGTCGAGCCGCTCGAGCGCCGAACAGCATGAGGTTCGCTTTGGCTAAACAAGTTACCGATCAGGCAGAGGGGCTGCGCCGGCTGCTCTCGAAGAGCGGTTCGCGCGTCGTTGCGGTGACGGGCGGTCCGGCAGGCGTCGGTTGTACGTCGTCGGTCGTCAATTTGGCGGCCGCGCTGGCCGCGCTCGGCAAGGATGTCCTCGTCATCGACGAGCGTCTCGGCACGAATTCCGTCTCGGCGATGCTGGGCGGCTTGAATGGGGCAGGCTCGCTGCGCGCGCTGATGAACGGCGAAATCGCGCTCGAGCAAGCGTGTGCGCGGCACGATCTGGGTTTTTCGGTGCTGGCCGCATCGCGCGAGAACTGTGCCGGCTTCAGCGCCGCGCAGCTTTCGCTACTGCTGCACGGGCCGGCGGACGTCGTGCTCGTCGATGCGCGGCTCGACCGTCAGGGCGCACTTTCGCCGCTCGCGGCGCAAGCGCACGACGTGTTGATCGTCACGCGCGTGGCGGCCAGCGCGATCACGGAGGCGTATGCCTGCATGAAGCGCTTGCACTTCGAACATGCGATCGCGCAGTTCCGGGTGCTCGTCAACCACGTGTCGAGTTTGTCCGACGCGCAGACGACGTTCGAGAACCTCGCTGAAGTCGCGGCGCGGTATCTGACCGTCTCGATCGAGGATGCCGGATGCGTGGCGGCCGATCCGTTGATGGAGCGGTCGCTCGAACTCGCGCGGTGCGTCGTTGACGCGTTCCCGTCGGCGCAGTCGGCGCGGGACTTTCGGCACGTGGCCGCGGAAATGTTGTATTGGCCGATGCGCCCGGCGATGTCCTCGCCGCGCGCGGACGTTACGGTGCGCTCGGCGATGCCGGCGTCGGCACTCGCCGACGCCTCGGTGGCCGATCGCCAGCATGCATGAAACGTTAGGGACAAGGAGAAGGGGACCCTCGATGTACAACGCTCAAGGGAAAATGTCCCAGACGGATGTATTGACGCAATACGCGCCGCTCGTGCGCAGACTTGGTTTGCAACTCGTGGCGAAGATGCCGGCGAGCGTCGATCTGGACGACCTGATTCAGGCCGGCATGATCGGCCTGCTCGATGCGGCGAGCCGCTACAAGGAAGACCAGGGCGCGCAGTTCGAAACGTACGCGAGCCAGCGCATTCGCGGCGCCATGCTCGATGAGTTGCGCAACAACGATTGGCTGCCGCGTAGCTTGCGCAAGACATCTCGTGAAGTCGAATCGGCCGTGCACCAAGTCGAGCAGCGGCTCGGCCGGTCCGCGAGCGAGACGGAGGTGGCCGATCATCTGCAAATGCCGCTGGATAGCTACCAATCGATGCTGCAGGATTTGCACGGCAGTCAGCTCATCTATTACGAGGATTTCGATCGCTCGGCGGACGACGAACCGTTCCTCGATCGCTATTGCGTCGATCACACCGACCCGCTGTCCGCGCTGCTCGACGATAGCCTGCGCCAGGCGCTCGTCGAAGCGATCGAGAAGCTGCCGGAGCGGGAGAAGCTGTTGATGTCGCTGTACTACGAGCGCGGGATGAACCTGCGCGAGATCGGTGCGGTGATGGAAGTCAGCGAATCGCGCGTCTGCCAGTTGCACAGCCAAGCGGTGGCGCGCCTGCGTGCGAAGCTGCGCGAAATGGCTTGGGCCAGCGTGGATTGATGCCGGCCTGTCCGGCCGCAGCGCGATGAACCTATCGGCCACGGCGGTCGTCCGCCGGCCCCGCGCGTGAGGCGCCAAAGCGATCGACCCGTTGCGATGCATGCATTGCGCACGTCCGATCGAGCCTCGCGTTAAGATCTCCCGCATTGCCGCCTTCGCTATGGGCGGTGTTTGCCGCGGGAGCATGTCATGCCTGTTACGGGCTTCAGCCACTACAACTTGCGCGCCGATCGAGCGACGCTCGACGCACTACGCGATTTTTACGTCGACGTGGTGGGCCTGCGCTTGGGGTTTCGTCCGCCGTTCGATAGCTTCGGCTATTGGCTCTATGCGGGCGACCAAGCGGTATTGCATCTGTCCGAAGCCGGTCCGCACGAGCGGCACCTGCGGCATGTGGACGGCACCTTCGATCACGTGGCGTTCGAGTCTTTCGATCTTCCCGGGTTCGAGGCGCACCTGAACGCGCGCGGAATCGAATTTCGGCGCGGGCATGTGCCGCTGGTGGATGTCTGGCAGTTGTTCTTTCTCGATCCCGCCGGCAACGGCGTGGAACTCAATTTTGCCGGCGGCGAGGGGCGGTGAGCGATGACCCCGAGTATCGCCATTTCCCCGAACGCCGCGCTTCTGATCGTCGATATGCAAAACGGCATCGGCCAGCCGACGCTCGGCCGGCGCAACAACCCCGATGCCGAGCGCAATATGGGCCTATTGCTCGATGCTTGGCGCAGCGCGGGCAGGCCGATCGTTCATGTACGCCATATTTCGCGTTCGCCGGAGTCGATCTTTTGGCCGGGGCAGAGCGGGGTGGAATTTCAGCCGCGCTTTGTGCCGCTCGCGGGCGAGCATGTGGTCGAAAAGAACGTGCCGGATGCCTTTGCGCAAACGGGGTTGGAGCGTTGGTTGCATACGCGGGGGATTGGCCAACTCGTAATCGTGGGCGTGATCACGAACAATTCGGTCGAGGCGACGGCGAGAAGCGCGGGGAATTTGGGCTTCGATGCGATCGTGGCGTCGGACGCCGCGTTTACCTTCGACATGCGCGACCTGAGCGGGCGGCTTTGGCCGGCCGAGGACGTCCACGCGCTATCGCTGGCGAATATCGCGATGGATTACGCGGCCGTGCGGACGACGGGGGAGATCGTGAACGCGTTAGGGGGGGGGTGACTGACTGTAACCTCATGGGTTACGGTAGGCGCTATCCCACTGAGGCTCGCCATGCGTATGCACAATCCGCCGCATCCCGGCGAAATCCTTCATGATCTATGGCTCGAACCGCTCGAGCTTTCGATTACGCGTGCCGCCGAGGCGCTAGGCGTATCGCGCAAGACGCTTTCGGAGATCGTCAACGGCCGCGCAGCGATCAGCCCGGAGATGGCGGTGCGTCTTGAAATGGCTTTCGGCAAGAGCGCTGAATCGTGGCTCGCGCACCAGGCTGCGTACGACCTATGGCAAATCGAGCAGCATAAGGAAGAGTTTCACGTGCTTTCGTTCAAGCACGCGGCTTAGCGCAACGCGGGTGCGGCGTTTGCGTCAAAGCATCCGCCCCGCTTCAAACCGTCGCCATCCGCCCATCCGGCCCATACACGCTGGCCGCATGGCGCGAGGTCGCGCCGCGCAAGATGGCGAGCGCGTTCTGGTTGTAATTCATCCGGATACGGATCATGAGACCGTTCGTGGCATTGGCGCGGCGAGCGCGTTGCACGACGCCTTGCAGCAACTGCCATTGCTTGGCGAGCCGCGTATCGTCGGCGATGGCGAGTTCCATGCCCTTCCAGCCGGCCGGCAAGCCCATCTGCTGCAACTGCGCATCGCGCGTTTTCTCGAGCGACGCCAGCTTATCCGTGAGTTCGGTCTTCTGTTCGACGATGCCGGGCAGCGTCTCGAGCGGGGATACCGCCGCGAGCGCCTTCTCCTCGTACATCAACAGGGACGCAAACGCTTCGAGCGTCGCGTGTTCTTCGGTCACGGTGGCCAGTAGGGCGTCTCTCATCTCATCCGCCAAAACTCAAATTGCGCACGCATGCGCACAAATGAAGCCGACGAGGCGCGCGCACCGAGCGGAGGTCCCGCTCAGCCACCCGTCGACGGGTTCTTCAACAGATCGCGAGCCGTTGCCAAAATGCCGTCGGCAATTTTGCCCGGATCCATCGTCAGCGTGCCGTCGGCGATCGCCTGCTTGATCGACTCGACGTGCGCGACGTCAATGTCGGCCTCGCCGGACGCTGCCAGCGAACGCAGTTGCGACGACAGCCCCGACAGGCTGACACTCGCGTCGCCGCCGGCGGATTGAGCCGGCGCGGCGCTGCCGCCCGTCGGTGCGGCGTTGGCCGCGGCTTGGCCGCCTTGACGGGCACCCTGCACGCCGCCCTTGGGCGACGACAGACTAGAAGTGGAGGTGGAATCGACTTTCACGATAGCTTCCCGAACGATTTCGATTTGAGTGTGATAACGGCGACACTCGGCGAAACTTTAGCGCAATCGGGAAGAACACCGGTCGACGCTGTCCGGCACTTCGGGGTCGAAACGGGGCCGAATCGGCTCGCGCCTCCACGCGCCGGCCGTCACCGCCCCTCACCGCCCCATCGCCGGATCAGCTGCTCATCGCTTCACATCTGCACCTGCACCGTCGCCCCATCGACGACGATGCCGGAAATGATCTGTCCCCCACCCATCTTGACTCGGACCTGCTGCCCGGGCGAGGCGTTATTCATGACGCTGCCCTCGGACGAGATCTGAAAACCCTCGCCTTGCGCCACGACCCGCACCGTCTGGCCGATCGTCACGGCGCTCGCGCTTTTCAGCAGATCCTGGCGCAGCGGCATCCCGGCGCTGATCCGCACGAGCGCGGTCGAGCCGACCGCTTGCGCCGGATCGGTGATGATCGCGCGCGGTAAGTTCGACAGATCGCCGTTGCGGGCGAGCAGGTCTTGGGCTGTCACCACGGTGCCGACGTCGATTTGACGGGCCGCGAGGTAGTAGGTCGATTCGATGGCGATGCGCGCTTGCAGGTAGAGCGTCCACGGCTTGGCGCCGGCGCAGCGCACGCCGACCGAGGTCGTGCCCCACAGGCGGGCGCCCGTCGGCATGAACGGCTCGAGCGTCGTGCAGGCGGCCAAGCCGCGCGGGAACGTCGGCGCCACGGTGATGGCGATCTTGCCCGGCAAGCCGAGCGTCTGTTGCTGAAGATAGGCGAGCGCCGCACGGCGGATCGTTTCGCCGTCCTCTTGACCGGCCGGCGCGTTCGACGCGGGTGCCACGGCGGCTGCGGTGGCCGCCGAAGAAGGCGCGGCCGTCGTCTGAACCGCCGCCCGGGGCGTCAGCGGGGCCGGGGCCGCGGGAAAGCGTGCGTTGGCCGGCTGCTCCACGGCGATCGGTTGCGCGGTGCGCACGGCGCGCTGCGGCGGCGTGACCACGACCGGCATGACGCGCTCGGCCGGGGCCACCGTTGCCACGCGCGCAGCGGCCGCTTGCGGCGCCATGGCCGGTTCGATGCTCGCGTAGACAGCATGCGCGGGATTGGCGCCAGCGCCGGCGTGCGTTTCCCCAGGTCCTGGGATCACGATCATGCCGTTTGCCGCGGTGCTTGCCGGTACCGAGGCTTGCGATTCGCCTGGGCCGGGGATCGAAATCATGGCGCCGCTGGGCGCGGCGGCATGGGTCTCGCCCGGGCCGGGAATATAGATCTGGCCGTTCGCGCCCGCGGTTTGCGCGTGCGCGGCGCCGAACGGCACGAGCGCAGCGGCCAGCATCCAGCCGGCCACCGTGCCCACGATGCCTGCGGGCCGCCGGCCGAGGGCGCGCGGCGCCGTCGGGCGCGCGGGATCGGAAGCGGCGGTTGCGGACATCGGGTTCTCCATCGAAACAATTCGGACGACGAACCGAATTCTAGGGCGCGCGCGAGGCGCGCAAACGTTGAATAGAGGGCGGCTTCCCCGGTTATTCGTCCGATTGGCTCTTGCCAGCCGACCCTAAGATGCACCTCATGCAAAAAAGCCTTCTTGGCGCACCTTGTCCCGAACCAGGGTTGGCCGAGAAGCGGCTTAGAGCGGGCTTACAAGTGGGCTTGCAAGCGGCCGACACCAAGCGGCCGACACTTGCGTTACGGAGAAATACCGATGCTGGACAAACTCGATGCCGAATTCGCCTTCGGCCGTGAGGCGCTCGATGTGCGCGCTTATCGGCAGGAGCTGCTGTCGTCGAACATCGCCAACGCCGACACCCCCGGCTACAAAGCGCGCGACGTCAATTTCAGCTCGTCGCTGGCCACCGCGCTCAAGCGCAGCGGCGCGGCGCAAGGCCCGAGCGCGCTTGCCAGCTCCGGTACCGCGCAGCTGCCGATGGCTCAGCCGGCCGGCGTGACGAGCGGCATGTCGATGGCGTCGACGGAAGCCGGCCATATGACGGGCCACGTGCAGTTGATTCCGACCGGCGGCCAAACGCAAGACTACGGTCAACTGGCCTACCGGATCCCGACGCAACCGGCGCTCGACGGCAACACCGTCGATCTCGATGCCGAACGCGTCCAATTTGCCGACAACACCGTGCATTACGAATCGGGCATGACGACGATGACGCAGCAGATCAAGCAAATGCTCGCGGCGATCACGTCGGGCGGCTAAACGCGCTCTCGCCCCGTTTTCAGCAAGCACCCAAGCATTCACGAATCGTTCAAGCGTCCATCGAAAGAGGGATTTAAGTCATGGCATTGATGAACATCTTCACCGTCGCGGGCTCGGCACTGTCTGCCGAATCCGAGCGGCTGAACGTTACCGCGTCGAACCTGGCGAACGCGAACAGCACGACGGGGCCGGACGGCCAGCCGTACCGTGCCAAGCAAGTCGTGTTCGGCGTCAAGCCGCTCGGCGGCGCGCACACCGAGAGCGGCCAGCAAGTGGGCGGCGTGCAGGTGACGAATGTCGTCGACGATCCCACTCCGATGAAGACCGCTTACGACCCGAGCAACCCCGCGGCGGATTCGAACGGCTACGTCACCATGCCGAACGTCGATCCGGTGCAGGAAATGGTGAACATGATCTCGGCCTCGCGTTCGTATCAGGCGAACGTCGAGACGTTGAACACCGCCAAGAACCTGATGCTGAAGACTTTGACGATCGGCACCTAAGGAGAATTCGAGTGACGTCATCCAATACCACCATCGGCGGCGGTGGCACCGTTTCGCAGCAACTGCTCAATGCGGTCAACGGGACCAAGTCGAGCGACGGCTCGTCGAGCACGAGCGGCACGACCAATCCGAATTCCCCGACTTCGCTGCAGCAAACGTTCCTGCAACTGCTGGTCACGCAGTTGCAGAACCAAGACCCGACCAACCCGATGGACAGCTCGCAAATGACGGCGCAGCTGGCCCAGATCAATACGGTGACGGGGATCAGCCAGCTCAATACGACGCTCACGTCGCTCGCCTCGCAGCTCTCGGCCGGCCAAAATGCCCAGGCTTCGCTGCTGATCGGCCAGAACGTGCTCGTGCCGGCGGCGTCCACGGGCGCGACGACGACGGTCGCCAGCGGTGCCTCGTCCGGCTTCGGCGTGTCGCTCTCCACGGCCGTTTCCGATCTGAAGGTCACGGTCAAGAACGCCTCCGGGGCGATCGTGAATACGCTCGATCTCGGTGCGCAGCAGGCCGGCACGGTTCCGGTGACGTGGAAGCCCGTCGATTCGTCGGGCAACGTGTTGCCCGACGGCACCTACACGGTTTCCGCGGCCGGCACGAGCACGACCGGCGCGACGGCAACCGTTGCGGCGCTGACCGGGGCGCAAGTGCAAAGCGTCGTTCAGCAAAGCGACGGCAGCACGGGCCTCATGCTCAACAACGGCACGACGGTCGGCATGTCCAGCGTGTCCGCCATTCTGTAACGAACCAACGAATTCATCCGAAGGGAGACCGCTAAATGGGCTACCAACAAGGCTTGAGCGGCTTGTCCGCATCGTCGAACGATCTCGACGTCATCGGCAACAACATTGCGAACGCCAACACCGTCGGCTTTAAGCAAAGCACGGCGCAATTCGCCGATCTGTACGCGAACACGATCGCGACGTCGGTCAACGACCAAATCGGTATCGGCACGCAGCTCGCCGGCGTGCAGCAAGACTTCAAGCAAGGCACGTTCACGACGACGGGCCAAGCGCTGAACGTGGCGATCAACGGCACGGGCTTTTACCAGATGTCGAACAACGGCACGCTGACCTATTCGCGCAACGGCGTGTTCCAGCTCGACAAGAACGGCTTCATCACCAACGCGCAAGGCCTGCAACTGATGGGCTACGCCGCGAATGCGAACGGCGTCATCAATTCGGCGCAAACGGTGCCGATTCAAGTTCCGACGACCAACATCGCACCGATCGCGACGCAGAACATCACGGCGCAGTTGAACCTGAACTCGCAGGACGCGGTGCCGGCAGTTACGCCGTTCTCGTCGACCAACTCGCAGACGTACAACTACTCGACGTCGATCCAGACCTTCGATTCGCTGGGCGGCTCCCAGCAGATCAACATGTACTTCGTGAAGACGGCCGCCAACGCGTGGGACGTCTATTCGGGCCCCGCCAGCGGGACGATCAACAAGGTCGGCTCGGTCGGCTTCAGCACGGCCGGCGCACTGACCTCGACGACAGCGACGGCGCCGGCGACCAGCCCGACCACGGGCCAACTCACCTTCACGGTGCCGAACGTGGACGGGAGCGCGACGCCGCAATCGTTGACGCTGAACATGGCCGGCACGACGCAATACGGCGGCGCGGACGGCGTGAACAATCTGAAGCAAGACGGTTTTGCGACGGGCCAGCTCACGAACTTCGCGATCGGGGCCGACGGCACGATTTCGGGTACCTACTCGAACGGCCGCACGCAATCGCTCGGTCAGATCGTGCTCGCGAACTTCAACAACCCGAACGGCCTGCAAGATCTCGGCGGTAACGAGTACGCGCAGACGTCGGCCTCGGGCGTGCCGCAGATCTCGGCGCCGGGCAGCACGAACCACGGCACGCTGACGGGCGGCGCGGTGGAAAACTCGAACGTCGATTTGACGAGCCAGCTCGTCGATCTGATCACGGCGCAGCGCAACTATCAGGCGAACGCGCAGACGGTCAAGACGCAGCAGACCGTCGACCAGACGCTGATCAACCTGTAAGCGCGTTTGCTCCCCGCACGGACCGTAAGGCAAGGCGAGTCATGGACCGACTGATATACACCGCGATGACGGGCGCCTCCGAGGCGCTCGAACAGCAGGCCGTCGTGGCCAACAACCTGGCGAACGCATCGACGACGGGTTTTCGCGCGCAGCTCGCGAATTTCCGCAACGTGCCGATGAGCTTCGGCGACGGTTCGACGGTGAACAACGACACGACGCGCACGTTCGTTTTGACGGCGACGCCCGGCTCGGATTTCACGCCGGGCCCGATCTCGCAGACGGGCAACCCGCTCGACGTCGCGGTCACCAGCCAAGGCTGGCTGTCCGTGCAGACGCCGGACGGCGACGAGGCATACACGCGCGCCGGCAATCTGCACGTCGACGAAAACGGCCAGCTCGTGACGGCGACGAACTTGCCCGTGCTCGGCACCGGCGGCCCGATCGCGATCCCGCCCGGCGCCACGGTCACGATCGGCAAGGACGGTACGGTGTCGGCGCTCGGTGCGGGCGATTCGCCCTCGCAAATCGTGGTGCTCGATCAGCTCAAGCTCGTCAATCCTCCTCCGGCTTCGCTCAAGCATGGCGACGACGGACTGTACCGGAGCGCCAACGGCCAGCCGGCCGACGCGGATCCGAGCGTCACCGTGGTGCAAGGCGCGCTCGAGGGCAGCAACGTGAATTCGGTGGCCGCGATGGTCTCGATGATCACCAACGCCCGTCAGTTCCAGATGCAGACGAAGCTTTTGCAGACGGCCGACCAAAACGATCAGACGGCCAACCAGCTGCTCTCGTTCACCTGACCGGTTCTCGGCTAGAACCGGCTTGCTATTACCAGGAGATTTACCATGAACCGCTCGCTCTACATCGCCGCAACCGGCATGAACGCGCAGCAGGCGCAGATGGACGTCATTTCGAACAACCTCTCGAACGTGAGCACGACGGGCTTCAAGGGCTCCCGAGCGGTGTTTCAAGACCTCATCTACCAAACCCTGCGCCAACCGGGCGCGAACTCGACGCAGCAAACGGAGCTGCCTTCGGGCCTGCAAGTCGGTACCGGCGTGCAGGAAGTCGCGACCGAGCGCCTGTACACGCAGGGCAACATGCAGCAAACCGGCAACTCGAAGGACGTCGCCATCAACGGCAACGGTTTCTTCCAAGTGCAGATGCCCGACGGCACGACGGCTTACACGCGCGACGGCTCGTTCCAGACCAACGCGCAAGGCCAGCTCGTGACCTCGAGCGGCTACCCGGTCATGCCGCAGATCACGATTCCGCAAAATGCGACATCGCTCACGATCGGCACCGACGGCACGGTCAGCATCAAGCTCGCCGGCTCGACCAACAACCAAACGATCGGCACGATTCAGTTGGCGACGTTCATCAATCCGGCCGGCCTCGAATCGAAGGGCGAGAACTTGATGGAAGAGACGACTTCGTCGGGCGCCCCGAACGTGACGACCCCGGGCCTGAACGGGGCGGGCACGCTCAACCAGGGTTATATCGAAGCGTCGAACGTGAACGTCGTGCAAGAACTCGTGAACATGATCGAGACGCAACGTGCGTACGAGATCAACAGCAAGGCGGTCCAGACGTCGGACCAAATGTTGCAGACCTTGAGCCAGATGTCGGTCTAAGTTCAAGGCCGGTAGGACAGTAGATTTCGATGAGCAGGCGGTAGACGAAGATGTTGCAAACGAGCCGAATTCCCTTTCGCGTGCGTGGGTTGCGCGCGGCAGCCACGCTGGCCTATGCGAGTGCGCTCGCAGGGGTGCTGACGGGCACGTTCGCCGGTTGCGCGCAGATCGAGCACCGCCAGCCGATCGTGCAGCAGCCGATGACGGCCACGCCGCCGGTCCCGCCGCAATTGCAGCCGCCGGGGTCGATCTACAACCCCGGCTATGCCGGCCATCCGTTGTTCGAAGATCAGCGTCCGCGCAATATCGGCGACATCCTCACGATCGTCATCTCCGAAAACATCAATGCGACGAAGTCCTCGGCCGCGCAAGCCGGGCGCAACGGCACCTCGAGCCTGTCGGTGCCGACGGCCGGTTTCCTCAAGGGCCTGTTCAACCACATGGATCTGAGCGCGTCGGGCGGCAATACGTTCGGCGGCTCGGGCGGCGCGAATGCGTCGAACACGTTCAACGGCACCATCACGGTGACGGTGACGAACGTGCTGCCCAACGGCAATCTCGTCGTGAGCGGCGAGAAGCAGATGCTCATCAACCAAGGCAACGAGTTCGTGCGGTTCTCGGGCGTGGTCAATCCGAACACGGTGTCGGGCGAGAACACGGTGCTGTCGACGCAGGTGGCCGACGCGCGCATCGAATATTCCGCAAAGGGCTACATCAACGAAGCGGAAACCATGGGATGGCTCCAGCGCTTCTTCCTCAACCTAGCGCCATGGTGACCCCGATGACGACGATTTCGATTCGCCGCGCGTGGCGCGCGTTGGGCCGCGGCCTCGTGCGCGTGGGCCTGCCCCTGCTGGTGGCGTTCGCCGCCACCGGCGCGGCGCATGCCGAGCGCTTGAAGGATCTCGTGCAGATTCAGGGCGTGCGCGACAATCCGCTGATCGGCTATGGCCTGGTCGTGGGTCTCGACGGCACGGGCGACCAAACCACCCAAACGCCGTTCACGACGCAAACGCTCGCGAACATGCTGGCTAACCTCGGCATCTCGCTGAACAGCGGCCAGGCGAACGGCGCGAATCCCGCCCAGAACATGCAGTTGAAGAACGTCGCGGACGTCATGGTGACGGCGACCTTGCCGCCGTTCGAGCGGCCGGGCGAGGCGATCGACGTCACCGTGTCGTCGCTCGGCAATGCCAAGAGCTTGCGCGGCGGCACCCTGCTGCTCACGCCGCTCAAGGGCGCCGACGGCCAGGTCTACGCGCTGGCCCAGGGCAATGTGGCCGTGGGCGGGGCGGGGGCGAGCGCCAATGGCAGCAAAGTACAAGTCAATCAGCTCGCGGCGGGCCGCATTCCGGGCGGCGCCATCGTGGAGCGCGCGGTGCCGACGCAAGTCGCCCAAGCGGGCGGCACGATGCAGATGGAGCTGAACGACATGGATTACGACACCACGCAGCGAATCGTGGCGGCCGTGAACAACGCGTTCGGCTCCGGTACGGCCACGCCGCTCGACGGCCGCACGATTCAACTGCGCGCCCCGATCGATCCGAGCCAGCAAGTGGCGTTCATGGCGCAGCTCGAAAACCTCGACGTGCGCCCCGCGCAAGCGGCCGCGAAGGTCATTCTGAATTCGCGCACGGGTTCCATCGTCATGAACCAGATGGTGACGCTGCAAAGCTGCGCGGTGGCACACGGCAACTTGTCGGTCGTCATCAACACGCAGACCGCCGTGAGCCAACCGGGCGCGTTCTCGAACGGCACGACAGTGGCCACGCCGCAGTCGCAAATTTCGATGAAGCAGGACAACGGCTCGCTCAAACTGGTGACGGCCGGCGCGAACCTGGCCGATGTCGTGAAGGCGCTGAACGCGCTTGGGGCAACGCCGGCCGATCTGATGTCGATCCTGCAAGCCATGAAAGCCGCGGGCGCGTTGCGCGCGGATCTCGAGATCATCTAAGCATAAAGAAGGTGGCCCGATGAACCCGAACACCACGTATAGCGGCAAGGTCGATACCGGCACCGGCCCGGACATTTCGAACCGCTTCGCGCTCGACGTGCAAGGCTTCGACGCCTTGCGCGCCCAGGCGGCCGCCGACCCGCAAAAGGCCTTGAAATCGACCGCCCGGCAGTTCGACGCGGTGTTCATTCAGATGATGCTCAAGAGCATGCGCGAGGCTACGCCGCAAGACGGCATCCTCGATTCGAACGACAGCAAGCAGTACACGTCGATGCTCGACCAGCAGCTTGCGCAGCAGCTTTCGTCCAAGGGCGTCGGCGTGGCCGACGCGCTGATCCACCAGCTCTCGCGCAACATGGGCGGTGGCGGCGCGGGCGCTGCGGGTTCGCTCGGCGACATGCTCGGCGGTGGGGCGGGCGGCGGTAGCGGCGATGCCGGCAATACGGCGATGCTCAACGCCTTGTCGCGCGCGTATTCGAATGCGCAAGCGAACGGCGCGCTCGCGTCGGGCAAGGGCTACTCGGGACAAAGCGCGCTGACGCCGCCGCTGCGCGGCAATGGCGAATCGCCGAAGGTCGATGCGTTCGTCGACAAGATGGCGGCACCGGCGCAGGCCGCGAGCGCGGCAACGGGCATCCCGGCGCGTTTCATCGTCGGACAGGCCGCGCTCGAATCGGGTTGGGGCAAGGGCGAAATCAAGAACGCGGATGGCTCGCTGAGCCACAACGTATTCGGCATCAAGGCGACGGCCGATTGGACCGGCAAGACGGTGGCCGCGGTCACCACGGAGTACATCAACGGCCGCGCGCGCAAGGTTGTGCAGAAATTCCGCGCCTACGGCTCGTATGCCGAAGCCATGACGGACTACGCGAAAATGCTGCGCGACAACCCGCGCTATGCGTCGGTGTTGTCCACGTCGCACGATGCGGTCAGTTTCGCGCACGGCATGCAAAAGGCCGGCTATGCGACGGATCCGCACTATGCGAAGAAGTTGATTTCGATCATGCAACACATGGTTTGACGGATTGATCGATTGACGTTTTTACCGATGCCGGCCGTGTCCGGTATCGCGACGATTTCATACGGGGATCGCGCACGAAGCGCGGCGGGGCCAAGCGGGGAAAAAGACGGCATCGAGGCCGGCCGCCTAACAAGCGGCCGGCCTAGCCGCGTTCGTTTGCGGCGGCGGTGGACAGAGCCGCATTAGGCGCACCATAATGGCGCCGATAGACGGCGCGAGCGTGAGAGGCACCGTTGCCCAAGGACGCGAATATCAGCGTGTTTGCTCGAAAACTAAAAAAATATTTCGAGCATGCCTCTAAACTTTGCACGTCCGATGCCGCTAATCAGACGAGACCCTGTTCGGATTGCTGTAACGCATCCGAAAGCTTTGGCGTCGCGTGCCTCGCACGCCGCGCAAGTTTGCATACCCGAGCCCATGGATACCAATCAGTCGAATGGCCCGACGGAGGATACAGCCGAAAGCGATCATGATTTCGGCCGCCGCAATCCGCTCGAAATCGGCGTTCAGCTCCGCAATTTGGCCAATCGCGGCGATTTCCTGACCGTTCAGTACAAGAACGGCCAGCTCGTGACGAAGATCCTCGACGTCGATGTGCGAGGACGCACCTTTTCCTTCGACTGGGGCGCGCTGCCCGAGCAGAACAAAGGCGTGCTCGCTTCGCCCAGCTGCACCTTCCGCGCTTCGCCCGAGGGCGTGCGCGTCGAGTTTTCCACCGCCACGCCGCAGGAAACGCGCTTCGAGGGTTTGCCCGCATTCGAGGCGGCCTTCCCCGAAGTGCTGTACTACGTCCAGCGCCGCGAATATTTCCGCGTCGATGCCCCGGTGCTCGATCCGTACTTTTGCCGCGGCAAGTTGCCCGAGGGCGATTCGTTCCGCTTCGAGGTTCACGATCTGTCGCTCGGCGGGATCGGGCTGCGCACGACCGACGAGCGCGTGGCCGAATTGCCGATGGGCGCCATGCTGCCCGACGTCGAAGTGCATCTGAACGGCCATGGCATGCTGTCGCTCGATCTCGAGCTGGTTTCGATGCGGGCCACCGACTTGCCGAACGGCGGTCGCCGCTTCCAGCTCGGCATGCGTTTCGTCGCCTTGCCGGGCAGCGCCGAGAACACGCTGCAGCGCCTGATCACCCAACTCGAAATGCGCCGGCGCTCGCTCGTCAAAGCGTAATAAAAAAACGGGGCCGATGCCTGCGGCCCCCTTAAATTTTTCCCCGCGCGGCCGTTATACATGTGTACCCTCAACGTGGCGGGCAGCCCCATGGCGTCTGCCCTTCAGGAAGACGCATGTCCAACGATATTTTCAACATCGGGTTGTCGGGGCTGAACGCCGCCCAGTGGGGCCTTCAGACGACGAGCCAGAACATCAGCAATGCGGCGACGCCCGGCTACACGGTGGAAAACCCCGTCTATGCCGAAGCGAGCGGCCAGTACACCGGCTCGGGCTATCTCGGCGGCGGCGTCAATACGGTCACGGTCCAGCGCAACTACAGCCAGTACCTGAGCACGCAGCTGAACACGGCCACGTCGACGAATAGCGCGCTGTCGGCCAACTATGCGATGGCATCGCAACTGAGCAACCTCGTCGGCAGCCCGACGGCCGGCATCTCCGCCGCGATCACCGCTTACTTCACCGGCTTGCAGAACGTGGCCAACACGCCGAACAGCACGGCGATGCGGCAAACCGCGATGAGCGATGCGCAAACGCTGGCGTCGCAGCTCAATGCGGCCGGCGCGCAATACGATCAGATGCGCACGAGCGTGAATCAGCAACTGCAGACGGCGGTGGCATCGATCAACACGTATTCGACGCAGATCGCCAACCTGAACAGCCAGATCGCCGCGGCTTCGGCGCAAGGCCAGCCGCCGAACCAGTTGCTCGATCAGCGCGACCAGGCGGTGGCCAACCTATCGCAGCTCGTCGGTGTGTCGGTCGTGCAGAATTCGAGCGGCTACAACGTGTTCCTCGGTAACGGGCAGCCGCTCGTCGTCGCGAACAACAACTTCCAGCTTGGTACCGCCACGTCGCAAAGCGATCCGAGCGAACTGTCGGTGACTTACAAGGGGCTGACCGGCGCGACGCCGGCGCCGCCGGTGGAGTACCTGGGCTCGTCGGCATTGACGGGCGGCACGGTGGGGGGCCTCTTGCAGTTCCGCACCCAGACGCTCGATCCGGCCGAGTCGCAACTCGGCGCGATCGCGACGAGCTTCGCCTCGCAGGTGAACGCGCAAAACGCGCTTGGGATCGATTTGGCGGGCAACAAGGGCGGCAACTTGTTTACCGTCGCGCCCCCGACCGTCTACTCGAACTTGGCCAACACCGGCAATGCGGCGCTGTCGGTCAGCTTTGCGAACAGCTCGCAGCCGACGAACGACGAGTACGCGCTGACCTTCGCGGGCGGCAACTACACGCTGACCGATACGACGACGGGCACGGTTGTCGGCACCTCGCCGACGGCGCCGAACGGCACGACGTCGATGGGCGGGTTGGTGTTGAACATCACCTCGGGCATGATGAACGCCGGCGATTCGTTCACGATCCAGCCGACGCGCGGCGCGCTCAATTCGTTCGCCTTGGCGACGTCGAACACGTCCGCGATCGCGGCGGCCGGGCCGGTACTGGCCTCGGCGCCGAGTTCGAACATCGGCACGGGCTCGATCACGCAGGGCACGGTGACGGCGGGCTACCAGATCTCGGGTACGACGACGCTGACCTACAACTCGGCGACGAACACCCTGAGCGGCTTCCAGGTCGGCACGACCGTGACGGTGGCCGGCTCGCCGCCTACGTCGATTCCGATTACCGCGCCGACGACGACCGTCCCGTACAACACGTCGCAAGGCGTGGCGCTGACGATCAACAGCACGACGTCGCCGCCGCCGGCGGGGATCACGAATGCCGTGAGCGTCACGATCACCGGGATTCCGGCGAACGGCGACACGTTCACGATCGCGCCGAACACGGGCACGTTCGACGGCCGTAATGCGCTGGCGATGTCCAAGCTCGTCGCGAACGGGGCGCTGAACGGCGGCACGTCGACGCTGACGGCGGGCTACGCGGCCTATGTGAACAACGTCGGCAACGCGGCGGGCCAGCTTAAGGCGGCGAGCACGTCGCAAACGGCGCTCGTCGCGCAAATCACGTCGGCGCAGCAAGCTGTGTCGGGCGTGAATCTCGACGAAGAAGCGTCGAACTTGTTGCAGTATCAGCAGGCTTATCAGGCGAACAGCAAGGTCATCCAGACGGCCGAAACGATGTTCCAGACCCTGATGGGCATCTTCCATTAAGGTGACGAGCGATGATGCGCATCTCGACTTCGCAGTTCTATGACCAGAACATCCAGACGATGGATAGCCAGCAGAGCCAGCTGAGCACGTATTATCAGCAGCTCTCGAGCGGCACCGCGCTGACCACGCCGGCCGACAATCCGTTGGCTGCGGCTCAGGCCGTCCAATTGACGATGGTCTCGGCCACGTACACGCAGTACCAGACGAACCAGAACTCCGCGCTTTCGTCGCTCGCGCTCGAGGACAAGACGCTGTCGAGCGTCACGAGCACGATGGACACCATCACGTCGCAGATCGTGCGTGCTGGCGACGGCACCTTGAACGACTCCGACCGTGCGTCGATTGCGCAGGCGCTCACGGGTTTTCGCAATCAGCTTTTGAACTTGGCGAACACGAGCGACGGCGCCGGCAACTATTTGTTCTCGGGATTCCAAGCGACGACGCAGCCGTTCACGAACGCCACGGGCGGGGGCGTGAACTACCAGGGCGACAACGGCATTCGCGAAGCGCAGGTGGCCGACACGCGCCAGATCGCGACGAACGATAGCGGCACGAACGTGTTCTTGACGGTGCCTGCGACGGGCACGGCGCCGGTGTCGGCCGGTGCCAGCGGCAACACGGGCACGGGCACGATCGGAACCGCCTCGATTACGAACCCGGCTGTCGCCACGAACGGCGACAAATACACGATTACGATCGGCGGCACGGCTGCTGCGCCGACTTATACGGTGACCGACAACACCGCGGTGCCGGCGACGACGACGGCCGCCGCGCCGTTCAACGCAAGCACGCCGATTGCGCTCGGCACAGGCATGCAGGTGACGGTTTCGGGTGCGCCGAACCCGGGCGACACGTTCTCGGTGACACCGGCGACGGCGCCGCAAAACACCAGCGTGTTTTCGTCGCTCGATTCGATCATTGCGGCGTTGAAGCAGCCGGCGGACAACAACCCCACGGCGGTGGCGACGTTGAAGAATGCATTGACGGCGGGGTTGACGCAGGTTCAGAACTCGATGACGAACATCACGGTGGTGCAGGCATCGGTGGGTGGACGCGAGCAGGAGCTGCATGCGTTGCAAACGACGACGCAGACGAACTCCGTGCAGACGCAGAGCGACCTATCGAACCTGACCGGTGTGGATATGGTCACGGCGATCAGCAAATTCGAGCAAACGCAGAGCGCGCTGCAGGCGGCGCAACAAACGTTCGTGAAGATGCAAGGAATGTCCCTGTTCCAGTACATCGGCAACTAACTGCCGCTGCAACGCGAGGCGCTTAAAGCGCTCGCTCGCTACAACGATTGACGAAGCCACACGCCCGCGAGGGCGTGCGATGAGCCGAAGCCCCATCTCCTCGGGACTTCGGCTTTTTTTTCGTCGATAGGAAATGCGCCGCTTACTCGAGCGATAGGTAATCGACGCATCCTCCGGTGCCAACTTGACCGGTGCCGCATCGGATCGCCACCAACGCGTTCGACGTCGCAAACGCCCTTAGGCTTTGGCTGTTCTGATCGTCGCTGACCTGAATGACGACACAGCCTTTCTCATCGGTGCGCGCGACGCCCCAGAGAAAGCGATGTTCCGTGGCGTGCCGTGTGAGCGGAGACTCCAACGTGCCCCGTCGCCAAACGGGCCCCGGCTTCGCGATGTATTCCATCGAATCGAGGATACGGCGCGCGAACAAGTGCATCACGGTGGCCACCTCGGGCGTGTCTCCGGGAACGTTGAGCACGATCGCTCTGTCGTAGATAAAAAAACCGTCGTACCGGAAAATCTCGTTCGGCGAGTCGGGCTGATAAAAGGGCCGCTTGCCGACCACGGGCGAGGTGCGGTCGTCACCGAGGCCGCATATGAAGCCTCGTTCTTTCGTATTGTCGAAATGGACACGCTCCTGGCCGTGAGGAAAACAGGAACCCGGTCCGCCTAGACCGTTGCCGAGCATCGCACCGTCCGCCGGCATGCCTACGCCGATCAGCAAGTCATAGCGTGACATCAGATCGAGCAATTGATCGCGATAGGCATCTTCGGCGTCGTGAGCGGCGCTCGGAGAATCCGTTGTAGGCAGTGGGGCCAACTGTTCGACCGTCGGCGCCGCGTACCCCCATTCCGCGAGCAACGAGCGCACGTAGGCGCTCATCGAGTCGGGCCGCTGCCAGGCGTGCTCCGCATTGGCGGGCGGCACGGCGTCGTAACTACTCAACACCACCCCCACACGCGGGGCTCTATACACGGGGACCGTGAAAACGCCGGCGGCAACCAGCACCGCTTGCATCTGCGGCGTGATCCGTGTGCCGCGTGCGACGAGTGTGGCACCGCGTTCATAGTCTTCCCCGGGTAAGCGGGCGTTTTCGCCTTTACGCACCGGGGCCGTGACTTTTAGCGTCGAGACGATCGGAACGGTTACTTCGTCAGTCTCTTCCGGAGGGGCATAGAGGACTGCATCGGCGTTCTCAGGCAAGGGGAGGCCCGCGGGGAAGTACGTGCATTCGCCCGGCCCCAACGGAGTCACACTAGGGTCTCCGCCGGCCTTAATGCAGAGGCTGATTGGCCCGGAGGTTATATTCAACTCCACGGGTTGGGCGCTCGTTGCGCCGGCGGTATCGGCTGCTCGCACCGCATGCCCGCGGCGCAGAGTATACGGCACGCGCGGGACAGGGCCGGGTGCTTTTACGTCCTCGGCGGCGACGCGCATACAGGCGTTCTCGACGGGGATGAGGTCCGTATGCGGCTCGCCGCGGACCGCGCCGCTCAGATCGGAGTAAGCGTTATCGAGCCACGATGGGTATCGATGGGGAGCTTCGAATGCGTATCTATTTGTGTCGATCATGGAATGAGAGTGCGCCAACCATGCGGCGCTAACGGTTATCGAGTTGCGACAGAACGCTACTCGAGCGACAAGTAATCGACGCGCTCGCCCGGGGTGACCTGACCGGCGCCGCTGTGGATGGCGACCAATGCGTTCGACGCCGCGAAGGTGTTCAAGCTCAGGCTGTTTTGATCGTCGCTCACCTGAATGACGACATGGCCCGTTTTGTCGGTGTGTGCGATTCCCCAGGGATAACGATGCTCCAAAGGATGCCGCGTGATCGGGGACGCCAACGTACCCGTGCGCCAAACGGGCTGCGGTTGTGCGACGCCTTCCATCGAATCGAGGATGCGGCGGACGAACACATGCATAATCGTTGCGACCTCGGCCGTGTGCCCGGGAATGTTGAGCACGACGGCCCTGTCGTAGTAAGTAAACCCGTCGGATCCGCAATAACGGCTCAGCGTGCCCGGGCGGAAAAGGCGGCGATAAAGCACGATGGGTCGCGTTCGGTGATCGCCGAGGCCGCATATGAAGCCGCGTTCCCGAGTGTTATCGAAGTGGACGTGTTCGTAGCCCTCGCGAAAACATGAACTCGCGGCGCCCAGCCCGTCGGAAAGGATCGAAGAGTCCGCCGGCATGCCGACGCCTATCAATAGGTCGTAGCGTGACATCAGCTCGAACAAGCATTTGATGTATGCCTTGCGCCCCTCGTTAGCGGCACTCTGAGAATCCATCCGGCGAAGCGTAGGCAACTGTTCAACCGAAGGTGTCAGGTATCCCCAGCGCGCGAACAACGAGCGCACATAGGCGCTCATCGAATCCGGCCGCTGCCAGGCATGCTCTACGTCGGCCGGCGGCACTGCGTCGTGACTACTCAAAACCACGCCCACGCGCGGGCGCTCATACACGGGGACCGTGAGCACGCCGGCGGCAGTCAGCAGGGCTTGCACGTGTGTCGTGATGCGTGTGCCCTGCCCGACAACCGTAGTACCTCGGGTATAACCTTCGCCGCGCAGACGATGGTCGGGTGCTTTCACGTCATCGGCGGTGACGCGCGTGCGAGCGTTGTCGACGGAAATGAACTCCTTGTGGATTTCGCCGCAGACGCAGGCACAACTCCGCTCGTATGTGTAAGCCAGCCACGGCGGATCGCCTGGCTCGGCAACCCGATTGAGCCGCGATGGACGCCGACGGGGAGGGTTCGTTGAGGTTTTCGAAGAATCTGACATGCGATGAGCGTCGGTTCGAGGCAATGGCAGTCGGCCGTTAGTCGGTAATGTCCACGTAGAACTTATCGTTCTCTATCACACGCTGTGACGTGAAGAAGTTGCCGAGCCGCGCTCCGGCTCTCTGATTGTCCTTGGCGTCGATGCGTTTGACTGAGAACTCTCCTCTTGACGCGCCTTCATTTGTCGATGCGAATGGGTACTCGTCGCAATTGCATGGGCCTGGCGGCTCGTCTGGATCGGTAGTCAGCTCGCATACGGGCTCCTCCGCATATTGCTCCACGTACCGCTTACGCGCTTCGTCTCGGTTTTCCTTAATGAGTTTCTGACTGCGTGTCCGCGTCAGCTCGCTCGCGTCGGACCCGGGAAGGATGCTCCCGTCGCCGGCCGCAACGAACTTGCCCCGTCTGCCGGCCGCCTGCGCTTCCCGGATGTGAATTGCGGACTCATCGACATCGGGGTCGCTCGCGCTAATTCCGCTGAATACCGCGGGCGCTGCGGGATAGACGCAGCCCTTCGTACCGCGACGCGCGAGCCCGACATCGCAGCGAATTTTCGGAATGTGCGAGTACGTACCGCTGGGGAAGTTAGCCATCGATTGCCCGTCCTCGAACGACTCTCCGGTCCGCACGATTCGGTACTCGACGAAAGGCTGAAACTCCATAAGATTCTTGCCTTCCATCATGGGCGTCAGCGTGATGGTGACCTCGCTCGTGAGTCCACCCGGCACCAGATCGATTGTCGGTGCTGAGGTCGACGTGCATTTACCTCCGCACTCGATGTACGGCTTCAGTTGGAGCGGCACCCATGCGCCTTCGCGTGGATGGGTACGAAAGCGCAACTTGACGTCCCACGACAATTGATTCAATGCATTGTCCGAGTACATGTAGGCCTCCACGTCGACTTTTGTGCGATTCGTTCGCTCCGGGTTGTCGCTTGAAAACTCCATGACGTTCGAGCGAAAGCAATACGCACTGCGGCTCAGCAGCGTCCGCGGGCCGGCTTCGTTGAAAACAGTGGTGCATATCGGCGACACGTCAGTCGCGCTTTCGGCGGCTGCAATGGGCGATCCGGCGATGGCGACTAAGCACGCGGCCACATAAGCGAAAGATCTCAGGTTCATTTGTCCATCCGAGTTGTACGAGTTCGCGCGTCATTTGCACTGCGCGATCTTCGCTGCGGATGGATGATCGAAGCGCGATCCGGGGGATTTTTCGGACGCTTTAACCGCGGGAATTTGACGTATGGTTATCTCGGTGCGGCGCGCCGCGAGGATAGTTACACGAGTGCGCGCAGACCCGGACCATTGAAAGCGTCGGAAGGCAAACCCTGCCAGAACTAGCGCGTACGGCCGAACTAGGGCAGAGCAATCGAACTAGGGCCGAACAGTCAACGGGGGCGTATGGGTAAACAACCTTTGCTGTCCGCCGAAGGACGCGCCTTTCTTTTGGTTACTTTTCTTTGGAAGTGCAAAGAAAAGTGACCGCTGCCCCGCGGAGGGGCGACGCTAGCGGACCGCTAAGAAAGCAAGTTGCACGAAAAGGCGAGAACCACGAAGGTGGGCAACACAAGCAGACCACTAAGAAAGCGAGTCCAGCGAAAAGACGAGAACCACGAAGGTGGGCAACACAATGGACGCGAGCAGGAGCTGCATGCGTTGCAAACGACGACGCAGACGAACTCCGTGCAGACGCAGAGCGACCTATCGAACCTGACGGGTGTGGATATGGTCACGGCGATCAGCAAATTCGAGCAAACGCAGAGCGCGCTGCAGGCGGCGCAACAAACGTTCGTGAAGATGCAGGGAATGTCGCTGTTCCAGTACATCGGCAACTAACTGCCGCTGCGACGCGAGGCCCTTAAAGCGAGCGCGCGCAACAACGATTGACGAAGCCACACGCCCGCGAGGGCGTGCGATGAGCCGAAGCCCCATCTCCTCGGGACTTCGGCTTTTTTTTCGTCGATAGGAAATGCGCCCCGTTGGCGAAAAGCAGGAAATCGCCAACGAAAAGCAGCATTTCCTGACGCTCTTTTTCGCCACAAGGCAATTAAGATAAGCGCGCCATCAGTACAGTAGTACTACTAATCGATGAGCGTCGTCCGTTTGTGCGATGCCCGTGGACAAGCGCGGCCACGCTCGTTTTCCGGCCGCCGCCGACCGAGGTGGCCGATGACCGATGGGCGGCATGGCTGCCCTCTCATCGATTGACTCGGGGCGCTGCGCGATCGACACGTGAGGGGATGCGGTGTGTCGAAAGAGGCTGCCGAACGCACTATCACCGAACGGGAAACAAGATGAAGATGAAAGGCCGAATTCACCGAGGGCTTTGGGCTGCCGTAGCGGTCTTGCCCCTCGTTTCGTGCAGCGGCGGAGGATCGTCCGGCACGGCAACCAGTACGCAGCATGCTTCCACGCGGGCAGTTGCCGCCGCGGCGGCTCCGGCTACCGGCTGGACCACCGTGAAGATGGGCGGGGGCGGCTATGTGCCCGGCGTCATCTACCATCCTACCGTCCCGAACTTGCGCTACGCCAGAACCGACGTTGGCGGCGTCTATCGTTGGGATAACGACAATGGAATCTGGATTGGGCTGAACGATTCGTTCAGTCGAGCCGACGGTGGTTACGAAGGTTCCGAGAGTCTCGCTGTCGACCCGACTAATTCCTGGACCGTCGCGATGACCGCCGGCCGAACTGTCACCGACGGGAATGGACGTTTCTATATTTCGTGGGATCAGGGGCGGTCTTGGATCCATACGGATCTTCCGTTCCCAGTCGGAGCGAACAATCAGGGGCGCGCAATCGGCGAGCGTTTGGCCATCGATCCTAATCAGCCTTCGACAATGTATTACGCGTCGAGAACGGCTGGCCTTTGGAAATCGACGAACTCCGGATTCAACTGGACCCAGGTTTCCTCGTTGTCGCCTTACGTGATGTCTAAGGCCGATATCTCCAATACCAACAACGGAAACCCGATCGGCCTCGAGTTCGTCGTGTTCGACACGGATGCGCCCAAGCCGGGCTATTCGCCGAGCGGAAGCCAGACGGGCACCCTCTACGTAGGCGTTGCACCCGACTACAAGAACCTCGCCGGGCTCTCGTCGTATCTGTACAAATCGACGGACGGCGGTGCAACCTGGACGGCCGTATCCATTCCGAGCCAAGTGACCGACGCGATCGGTTCCAATGTCTATATTCCGCACATGGCGCGCGCGGCGGACGGTATGTTCTATGTGCCGTTCACGTCGAGCGCGGGGCCCGGGAGCAGCGCGCCGTCGGGTCTGTGCAAGTTCGACGGCAAAGGTGGGTGGACCAAGCTCGTCGCCTCCGGCGAGGGGACGTACTGGGGGGGGATTGGTGGCCTGTCGGTATCGGGCAGCGGACCGCAAACCGAAATTGTCTTTGGCGTATCCGGAACATGGGGCGATGCGTCCTACGTTCAGGTGGCCATGCGCTCGACCGATGGGGGGCAAACGTGGGCCGAGATCGGGAAGTCGGGCGACTCGAACGGTTCGACGACGTACCATGACGCGAGCGGTACGACCAGCGCATCGGGCCCCGGGTTTTCCGGGTGGGTCGACGATTTGCAGATCGATCCGTTTAACCCGAACCATGTGTCCTATGTGGTCGGAGGAGGCATCTGGTCGACGACGGAGGCGATTTCTTCGTCGACGCCGCACTGGACATTCGATGTCAACGGCATCGAAGAGATGGCCAATATGGCGTTGCTTGCGCCTCCGCCCGGAGCCGGCTATGTGCTGGCCAGCGGGCACGGCGATACGGGTCTTTATGTCCATACCTCGCTGAGCGCGGCGCCGACTCGCTCGCCGAACCTGGGCGCCGCTTCGTCGATGGGTGGCTTCGGCAATGGCTCGGGTATCGACACGGCTTGGAACAACCCTGCATTCATCGTGGCGGTGGGAACGTTCGGCGGCGCGTCGAAAGGCACCTATTCGACGGATACGGGCGTGACATGGACGAGCTTTCCGACCGTGCCGCCGGTGATAACGGGCCGTGGCGACGAATCCAAGGTCGCGGTGACGGCCGACGGTTCCAACGTGATTTGGGCCATCGCGGGCCAGGTGCCGTACTACACGAGCGATCGTGGTGCGACATGGCAGGCGACGAACCTTCCGGCGCCTGCCGAGGCGTACCATATCGCCGCCGACCGGAAAAACCCGCTCAAAGTGTATGCGTACGATCACGGCGGCAATTGGTGGTACCCCAATCCTCCGGGACGGTTCTATGTCTCGACGGATGGAGGACACACGTTCACCGCGAGCGCGTTGACGTGGCCTCACAACGGCTTCGGCGTCACCGATCTGGCCGTGAACCCGTTCGCGGAGGGCGATGTGTGGCTGGCCGATGCCGACAACCTGTGGCACTCGACCGATTCGGGCGCGACCTGGGTCAAGCTGACTGCGATGGCGACCGTCGGTTCGGAGCCCGCGATCGACCACGGCGCAATGAAGGTCGCGCTCGGCGTGCCGGCGGCAGGTTCGCAGTATTCGGCTGCTGTGTACCTGATTGGAACGATCAACGGGATCGATGGCGTCTACCGGTCGGACGATGAGGGCAACACCTGGGTGCGCATCGACGACGACAATCACCGTTACGGTGGTGTCGGGGGCATTGCTGCCGACACGAGCGTTTATGGCCGTGTCTATCTGTCGGGTCGGGGGATCAATTACAACTTCTAGCGTCCCAAACCGGCGGGCAGATTCCAGCCTGTCGGTTCAGACCTTCGAGGGGGGCGGACACAAGTGTCCGCCCCTAGCGTGTGGCCGCGAATAGCGTGGTAGGACTGAGGCGGTAGAACGAGGCCCGAGCGGCCGAACGAGGGCCGAACAACCGAACGAGGGCCGCACAGTCAACGCGGGTGCATGGGTGAACAACCTTTGCTGTCCGCCCAAGGACGCGCCTTTCTTTTGGTTACTTTTCTTTGGAAGACAAAGAAAAGTGACCGCTGCCCCGCGGAGGGGCGACGCTAGCAGACCGATAAGAAAACAGGTTGCACGAAAAGGCGAGAACAGAGAAGGCGGGCGACGCTAACAACCCACTAAGAAAGCAAGTTGCACGAAAAGGGCGAGAACCAAGAACCCCACGCCCGCGGCGCAGCTCACTAGTGCATCCCCGAGCTAACCCTCCCCATCTGCTCGACCCCCGCATCGACGAGATGCGCAAAAAACGGAATCATATTGGGCAACATGAGCATGAGCAGCAGCATGCCGACCATGAGGGTGACGGAAAACCCGATTTGAAACACGCCGATCTGGGGTGCGGCGCGATTGAGAATCCCGAGCGAGAGGTTAGCCACGAGCAGGGCGATGACGATGGGCAGTGACAAAAGGAGCCCGGCGGAAAAGATAGCTCCGCCCCATTGCACGACGGTATGGAGCCCGGGCGGCCCGATCAGCGCCGCCGCGACGGGCATGGATTGAAACGATTCAATCAACGCCGCGATGACCTGCAGGTGTCCGTTATAGGCGAGAAACGCGAGCATCGCGATCATATTGAGAAAGCTCGAGATGACTTGCGAAGAAGCATTCGAGCCGGGATCGAAAAACGTGGCAAACCCGAGTCCCATTTGCAGGCCGACGAGCGTGCCGGCCATCTCGACGGCGGCGAACACGAGCTGCATGGTGAACCCGAGCGCCGCGCCGATCAAAAGCTGCGTGACGAGAATCCAGACCCCGTTAGCGGAAAACACGGTGGCCTGAGGCATAACCGGCAGCGTCGGCGCAACAATGAGCGTCATAAACGCGGCCAGCCCGATCTTCACGCGCGCGGGAATGCCCGTATGCCCGAGCACGGGCGCAGCCGCGATCAGCGCGGCGATCCGCGTGAACGGCCACAAAAACGCCGTGAGCCAGGCATTGAGTTGTGCGTAGGTGACGGTAAACATCGCCGGTTCCGAGGGCGGCGGGCGGGGCCGCTATCCCGCCATCGAAGGAATGCTGGTGAGCATCTGCCGCATGTAGTCGAGCACGATCGAGAGCATCCACGGCCCCGCGATCACCAGCGTGATCGTCACGGCCATGAGCTTCGGAATGAACGAGAGCGTCGCTTCGTTGATCTGCGTGGCGGCTTGGAAGAAGCTCACGAGCAGGCCCACCACGAGCGAGACGATCAGCGGCGGTGCCGTGAGCAGTAGGGCGACGTACATCGCGCGGTGCGCAAGCGTCAGGACGGATTCGGGCGTCATGAGAACGAGTCCTCGATACTAGGGGAGCCGTCGAGCCGGCTCAAACGAAGCTTTGCGCCAGCGAGCCGATCAGCAACTGCCAGCCGTCGACGAGGACGAACAGCATGAGCTTGAAGGGCAGCGAAATCGTGACGGGCGACACCATCATCATCCCCATCGACATCAACACGCTCGCAACGACCATATCGATGATGAGAAACGGAATGAAGATCGTGAAGCCGATTTGAAAGGCCGTTTTCAGTTCGCTGGTCACGAATGCGGGCACGAGCAGCGGCAGCGGGACGTCTTCCGGTCCTTGCAGCGGCGGCGAGTGCGAAATCTTCGCAAACAAGGCGAGATCGGATTCGCGCGTTTGCTTCAGCATGAATTCCTTGAAGGGCGCCACGCCGCGCGTCACCGCCGTTTCCATCGGAATGGTGCCGTCGGCGAACGGCTTATAGCCGTCGGTGTAAGCCTTGTTGATGACGGGCGACATGACGAACAGCGTCAAGAACAACGCCAGGCCGACGAGCACTTGATTGGGCGGCGTGGTGCTCGTGCCCAGCGCCTGGCGCAGCAGCGAAAGCACGATGATGATGCGCGTGAAGCTCGTCATCATCAGCACCATGGCCGGCAGAAACGACAGCATCGTGAGCAGCAGCATGGTCTGCACGCTCAGCGAGTACGTCGTACCGCCGTTCGGACCGGGGCTCGTGGTAAAGGCCGGCAGTCCGGTCGGCGCTGTTTGCGCGTGGGACAGCGAGGGCAACAGCGAGAAGATCAGAAAGGGCAGTGCGGGGGCCGCGGCACGCGCGAACCGCACGATGGAGCTGGACGACATTTACTTGCCTCCGCCCGTAGGCCGAGAAAACCGTTTTTTCGCCTCGCCCGCCAACGCGTCGCGAAAGCGCGAGCCGAACGTGCCGGGCAGCGTGCCGTCGGCCGTAGCCGAGCCGCTGCCGGGCGTGCCGGCCGCATCGCCTGTCGGCGCGGGCATGGTATGGAGCAGCCGCACGTTGCCGGGCGCGGCGCCGAGCACGAGCCAGGTGTCGCCGATCTCGACGACGGCCACCCGCTCCTTGCCGCCGAGCGACACGCCGCCGACGGTGCGCACGAGCTGGCCGCGGGCCGAGGGCTGCAGTCCCAGGCGCCGCGCGAGCCAGGCACACGCGAACACGAGCGCGACGACGACGGCCAGCCCGACGAGCGTTTGCAGCACGGCACCGACGCCGACGGACGGCACGGCCGTGCCGGCGCCTACGCTCGAGGCGATTTTCGCGGCGTTGTTGACTGCGTTCATATCGGCGGCCGCTGCCGCGGGCGAGAGTGCCGCCGATGCGGTGGCCGTGGCGATCGCCAGGGCCGCGTGGATTGCCGCCATGCGCCGCCTATGCGGCGCACGCTGCAAGCGTGATTTCATCGATTTAATTTTCGAATGCGTTCGGCCGGCGTGATGATGTCGGTCAGCCGGATACCGAACTTGTCGTTGACCACGACGACTTCGCCTTGGGCAATCAAACAGCCGTTTACGAGCACATCCATCGGCTCGCCGGCCATCCCGTCGAGTTCGACGACGGAACCTTGCGCAAGTTGCAGCAAATTGCGGATCGCAATTTTCGTGCGCCCCAGCTCGACCGTCATCTGAACCGGGATGTCCAGGATCATGTCGATGTCGTTGCGCGTCGTGGTCGGTTCGACTTTCGACAGCGGCTGGAACACGCCGGCCGCGGCGGGCGCGGGTGCCGGGTTCGTATTTTGCTCGGCGAGCGCCGCGGCCCAATCGTCGAGACTGGTTTCGTCGTCGTCGGCCGTCGTGGCGGGTTTGGCGGTTTCGGCGGCCATGGCGGCCAGTTGCGCGTCGAGTTGGGCCGAGGCTTCACCCGGCGTAGCGTTCAGGTCACTCATAATCCGTTTCCTTAATCGTGTTTTCTGCTGCGCTGATCATCTTTTGCACGCGCAACGCATATTGACCGTTGAAGATTCCGTAGCCGCATTCCATGACGGGCACGCCGTCGACTTTCGCGACGATGTTTTCGGGGATGTTGATCGGCAGCACGTCGCCCGCGCGCATGTTCAGGATGTCCTCGAACGTGACCGGAATGTGCGCCAGGTCGGCCGTCAACTCGACCTCGGCCGCCTGCACTTGCTTCGAGAGCACGCGAACCCAGCGGCGGTCCACTTCGAGCGCTTCGCCTTGGATCGGCGAGGTCAGTACGTCGCGGATCGGCTCGATCATCGAGTACGGCATGCAGATGTGCAGCGTGCCGCCCGTCGGGCCGAACTCGATCGAAAACTGCGTGACGATCACGATTTCGTTCGGCGTCGCCACGTTGGCGAACTGCGTATGCATTTCCGAACGCATGAATTCGAACTGCAGCGGCCGCACGCTCTTCCAGGCCGTCGTGTAGTGATCGAACACGAGGTTGAGCAGCTTGGCGATGATGCGCTGTTCGGTTGCCGTGAAATCGCGCCCTTCCACACGGGTATGGAAGCGGCCGTCGCCGCCGAACAGATTGTCGACGACGAAGAACACGAGGTTCGGATCGAACACGAACAACGAGGTGCCGCGCAGCGGCTTCACGTGAACGAGGTTCAGGTTCGTCGGAATCGGCAGATTGCGCGTGAATTCGCTGTACTTCAGCACTTTGACCGGACCGACCGAAATTTCGGCGGTGCGGCGCATGAAATTGAAAATTCCGAGGCGCAAGAGGCGCGCGAAACGTTCGTTGATGATTTCGAGGCCGGGCATCCGGCCGCGAACGATCCGCTCTTGCGTCGCGATGTTGTACGGGCGTACGCCCGCCTTCTCGCGGTGCTCGGTGTCGGCATCGGATTTGCCGGTTACGCCCTTGAGGAGTGCATCGACTTCCTCTTGGGACATGAACTCTTCGTGGCCCATCGCTTTGCTCGTCCCTGTATTGCAGTTGATGAGAAACGCCTGAAGTGGCAGGTTCGGCCCGGCGTGACGCACCGGGCGCCGCGCACTACTGGACCACGAATTCCGTGAAGAGCACTTCTTCGACGTGCACCGGCGGCTCGCTCGCGTCCGTCGGCTTCTCGATCAGCGTCTTCAGCTCTTGCGAAAGGGCGCGCTTGCCGTCGAGCGTTTCCAAATCCTCCGGATGCTTGTTCGACAGATCGAGCAAGATGCGGCTGCGGATTTCCGGCATGTGCTGCGTCAAGGCCTCCTGAATCTTCCCGTCGGCCAGCTTCAGCGACAAGCCGACGCGCAGATAGTGCTGGCCGTCGTCGGACAGCAGATTGACCGTCATCGGGTCGAGCGCGAAGAACACCGGCGGCGGGGGCGGGGGCGGCGGAGCAGGCTTGCCGTTACCCATGCCGTTCTTGAGCAGGAAAAAGTACATGCCCGCGGCGGCGACGCCCGCCGCGACGAGCGCGATCAAAACGATCAGCACGATGCGTTTGAGCTTGCTCTTTTTCGAGGGAGCGTCGACGGTTTGCTGAGCTGCGGTCGTGGATGCCATGACAATGCTTTGCGTGAGTGCGGTAGGGTGAATTGTTGGCTATCCCGGGCGCTTGCGATAAGCCGAAAAGAAGGGACATTCGACGCCATCTCATCCGTTTAAGCCGATCGGACGCCCCAAGCGCGCGCGGCCCGGCCGGAACCGGGCATCGACGCGCGCTCTCTCGCGCGGTACCGCGTCCGCGGCTTTAGGCGAAGGTATCGACGATGCCGACGGTGCGGCGCGTGGCAACCGGCGCGACGGCCGCGACGGTACTGTCGACGCTGCCGCTGCCCGAGCCGCCGCCCCCGCGCCGGCCGTTGCCGCTGCTTTGGTTGCCCGCTTGCTGTTGGCTCGCTTGGCGCGCGAAGCCGTCGCTGACGCTCGCGCTGCCGAGCCCGAGCCCGCCGGCTTCCAGCGCGTCGCGCAGCTTCGGCAAGGCCGCTTCGACCGCTTCGCGCACTTGCTGATGCTGCGAGACGAACAAGGCGTGAGCGTGGTTGTCCGCCACCTGGAGGACAACCTGCAGCGGGCCCAGATCGGGCGGATTGAGGGTGAGTTCGGCGCTCTGCTGGTGGGCGTTCGTGAGGAAGACGACCTTCTGGCTGAACGCGTCTTCCCAATCGGGCGTGCCGACCTGCGGCGCGATCGACGCCGCGGCTGCCGCTGCCGCCGCCGCGTTCGGCGAGGCCGCGGCGGCCTGGGCGGCCGCGCTGGCCACGCTCGAGGCGGAAGCCGCTTGGGTGGCGGCCAGGGCGGCGTTGGCGGCTTGGGCGTTGTCCTTCAGCGTGGCGATCGCGGCGGTGGCGTCGCCCCCGCCCGCGAGCGCTTGCGCCGTGGCGACGGCGGCGCTGTCGGGCGAGGCCGTGGCCCCGGCCGTCGCCTTCGCGGCCTGCTCCGTTGCGTTGGCGATCGCCTGCGCATTGGCGTTTTTGCCGTCGCCCGTCAGGGCCGTAAGGGCTTTCGAATTCAGCGGCAGCGAGCCCGCCCCGTTGCCGAGGGTGCCCGAGCCTGCCGAAACGCCCGAGTTGCCGAGTACCTGTGTGCCCGATGCGCCGCCGGCCGCGGCGCCCGTCGCAGCGGCCCCTTGCATGCCCATTTGGGCGGCCAGTGCGGCTTCCAGCGCCGCACGCACGCTTTTCGGCTGCACCGTGCCTTTCGCGGCGCTGCCGGCTGCACCGATGGCAGTGCCCGCGCCCGACCCGGACGTCGCATCGCCGCTGGCGACCGAGCTAGCGCCTGCCGTCGCCGCATTTGCGGCGGCCTGTGCCTGCTGCGCGGCAGCTTGCGCGGCGGCTTGCGCCTGTGCGGCGATGTTGCTCGCCGCTTGCGCCGCGCTTTGGCCTTGGCTCGCTTGCTGTTGCGAATCGGGGGCGCCGTCGCTCGATTTCGTACCGGAGCCCGCTTGGGTCGACGACGTGCCGTCGCTGCCTGTGGCGCCGGACGTTCCGGACGAACTCGACGAGCTTGATGCGGTGCTGCTGCCGTTGGCGGTATTGCCGCCGTCGTTGCCGTTGCCGTTCGCCGCATTCGCGCCGTTCGACGCGGATTGGGATGCGTTGGCGGCGTTCGAGGACGAGGCGCTCGCGTTGGACGGCGCCGATTGCGCCGATTGTGCCGATTGGGACGATTGCGAGGCTTGTTGCTGCGCATTGACGCTTTGCTGCAGCGTTTGCGAGAACGGCGTCGGCGCCGGGGTGTTCGCGCCCGCGCCGGCAACGCCGGACGAGGGGGTCGACGCGCCCGTGAGCGAGCCGAGGAAAGAAATGGGCGACATGGCTATGCCTCTATATAAGTCGGCCGGCCGCACGCACAGGCGTGCCGGCCGCCGATTCGATTCCGGTTCAGTTCAAGTTTTCGTGCCGCATGCGCAGCATTTTGGCGGCGTGCTCGTCGGCGTCGCGCTGCTCGCGCCGTGCGGCGAGCCGTGCCTCGGCCGCATCGCCGCGCGCTTGCAAGACTTCGTATGAGCCCAGCTTTTGCTTCTGACGCTGCCACTCGGGTTTGGCCGCCTCGACGCGCGAGGTGGCCGCCGCGAGCAGGCGCCGTTGCTGTTCGATCGCCGCGTCGAGCGTATCGATGAACGCCTGAAAATTACGCCAGTTGCCGGCCGGCATGCCGTTCTGGGCCGAAGCCGAGAAGTTCGCGTGGTATTCGTCGCGATAGCGAACGAGCGATTCCAACTGCGCTTGCACGTCCGAGCGCTCGCGTTGCGCGCGGCCGAGCTGCTTGGCCGCCGCGTCGACGTCGTTTTGCGCGAGATCGATCAGCGTCTTGATTGGAAAGTGATTTCCCATCGCTCAGAACTCCTCATTGGAACAACGCATCCAGCATATTGAGGCTGGAATCGAACGGTGCACATTCGCGAAAGCCCTGCTGCAAGAATGCTTCGATGCGTGGATACAGTGCGATGGCCCGGTCGAGCAGCGCATCGCGTCCGCTCGAATAGGCGCCCACATTGATCAAATCGCGATTGCGCTGATAACGGGAAAGCATCTGCTTGAAGAGCCGCACGCGCTCCAGATGGTTCTCGTCGATAAGCGCCGTCATCGCGCGGCTGATCGAGGCTTCGATGTCGATCGCCGGATAGTGGCCGGCTTCGGCGAGCGCACGCGACAGCACGATATGGCCGTCGAGAATCGCGCGCGCCGAGTCGGCGATCGGGTCTTGCTGATCGTCGCCTTCGGTCAGCACGGTATAGAACGCCGTGATCGAGCCCCCGCCGGCCGGGCCATTGCCCGTGCGTTCGACGAGTGCCGGCAGTTTGGCGAAGACGGAAGGCGGATAACCTTTCGTTGCCGGCGGCTCGCCGATCGCGAGCGCGATCTCGCGCTGCGCCATCGCATAGCGCGTGAGCGAATCCATGAGCAACAGCACGTGCTTGCCTTGGTCGCGGAAGTATTCGGCGAGCGATGTCGCGTACGTGGCGCCTTGCATCCGCATGAGCGGGGAGACGTCGGCCGGCGCCGCCACCACGACAGAGCGGGCCAGGCCGTCTTCGCCGAGGATCTGCTCGATGAATTCCTTCACTTCGCGGCCGCGTTCGCCGATCAGCCCGATCACGATGACTTCGGCGCTCGTATAGCGCGCCATCGTGCCGAGCAGCACCGATTTACCGACGCCCGATCCCGCGAACAAGCCCATACGCTGGCCGCGTCCCACCGTGAGCAGGGCGTTGATCGCTCGCACGCCGACGTCGAGCACTTGGTGGATCGGCTCGCGTTGCAATGGGTTGATCGACGGGGACGACAGCGGGGCGTCGGCGCCGGTATCGAGCGGACCGAGACCGTCGAGCGGGCGGCCCCCCGAATCGACAACGCGTCCCAGCATGCCCCAGCCCACCGGTAGGCGCTTGGCGCCCGCCAGCGGATCGGTCAGCAGCGCGCTTTCGCGCGGGTAGACGCGCGCCCCGGGCAAGAGGCCGGCGAATTCGGTCGTCGGCATCAGAAAGAGCTTGTCGCCGGCAAAACCCACGACCTCGGCTTCGGCCATCGGCCGGCTGCTGCCGGGCGGCATTTCGATCAGGCACTCGGCGCCTACCGCCATGCGCATGCCGATCGCTTCCAGCACGAGCCCCGCCGCGCGCGTGAGGCGCCCGCACGCCGACAGCGGCCGAGCGAGCGCGCTGCGTTCGCGCAAAGCGTCGAGCCGCGCCCGCCAAGCGGCCAGGTGGCGATTGTTCGCCAGTGCGGGATCGTGCGCCGGCGCCGGGGGTGGGGGCGGATAGGGCGCAGCGGCGCGCACCGTTGCGGGCGTGTCTTCGCCCGCGGCGGCTTTGGCGATCGCGTCGATCGCGTCGATCGTCGCCATCTCCTCGGTCGGATCGAACGCGCTCGCTGCGCCCGCGCCGGCGTGCGGGTCGAGCACGCGCCGCGCCTCGGGCTGTGCCTCGGGGCTAAACGACGCGAGCGCGAGTTCGACCTCGAGCGGCGAGAGCCCGCTTGCGCGCAGCGATTCGAGCGTAGGGGCCGCGTTCACCATTGGCTCACCTTGCCGAGTGCGGTGACGACGCGCTCCCAGCGCGAGCCGATCGTCGCATCGATTTCGCCGGTGGCGGCCTGGGCGCGGCACCCGCCACGCTCGACGGCCACGTCGGTGCGTACGTTCCAGCCGAGCGTGTCGAGTTCATCCTTCAAGTAGGCTTCGACAATCGGCAGATCCGCCGGGTTGACGATCAGTTGCGGCGCACCGGCTAACGCCGGCTCGGCCGCGAGGACTTCTCGGGCGCAAGCGATCAAGGCCGCCGGATCGTGCGCGACGTGCTGGCGCACGACCTGGTGGGCAATGTCGATCGCCAGCGCGACGAGCGATTCCGCCATTTCCGCTTGCGCACCGTCGAGCGCGGCTTTGAATGCATCGGCGAGCCCGGCGAGCCGCGCGGCTTCCGCGAGCGCTTCCTGACGGCCTTTTTCGAAGCCTTGAGCGTGGCCCTGGTCGAAGCCGGCTTGGTAGCCGATCGCCTGACCGGCGACGTGGCCGGAGGCGAGGCCCTGTTGATGAGCGGCCGCGCGAATGCGTTGGATCTCTTGCGCGAGCTTGTTCTCGCGCACGGGATCGGGCGGCGGGGGCGGGTCGAACGAAGCCATCTCCCAGCGCTGGTACGCGGAGACGGGCTTCTTGTCCGAACGGCCAGAGTCAGACATAGGCATCTTCCGCCTTTCCACCAATCACGATTTGGCCGCTCTCGGCCAGGTTGCGCACGATCTGCAAGATACGACGCTGTTGCGTTTCCACTTCCGAGACGCGCACCGGACCGCGCGCGTCGAGATCCTCGGCGAGCAGCTCGGCCGCGCGTTGCGACATGTTCGAGAGGAACTTCTGACGCAGTGCCGGCGGGGCGCCCTTGAGCGAGATGATGAGCGCTTCGGACTCCACTTCCTTGAGCAGCAGCTGGATCGCCCGGTCTTCGAGGTCGAGCAGGTTCTCGAACACGAACATCTGGTCGATGATCTTTTGCGCAAGATCGGCGTCGTATTGGCGCACGTTCTCGAGGATCGATTCCTCGTGCACGCTCGGCATGAAGTTCAGGATTTCGGCCGCCGTGCGGATACCGCCCATCGGGCTGCGCTTGAGGTTGTCGCTGCCCGAGAGCAGGCCCGTGAGCACGTCGTCGAGTTCGCGCAGCGCGGCCGGCTGAATCCCGTCGAGCGTGGCGATGCGCAGCAGCACGTCGTTGCGCAGCCGGTCCGTGAAGCAGGCCGCGATTTCCGAGGCCTGGTCGCGGTCCAAATGCACGAGGATCGTCGCGATGATCTGCGGGTGCTCGTTCTTGATGAGTTCGGCCACGGCGGGCGAATCCATCCACTTGAGCCCTTCGATCCCGCTCGTATCGCTGCCTTGCAAGATACGGTCGATCAGCACGCCGGCCTTGTCTTCGCCGAGCGCCTTCGTCAGCACCGAACGGATGTAGTCGTTCGAATCGAGCGACATCGCCGTGTGCTGCTCCGCTTCCTTGACGAAGTCTTGCAGCACGTGCTCGACTTCCTCGCGCGTCACGTTCTTGAGCGCGGCCATGGCGGCGCCGATCTTCTGCACTTCGCGCGGTGCGAGAAACTTGAATACTTCAGCGGCTTCTTCCTCGCCGATCGACATCAGCAGAAGCGCGCTCTTCGTGACCCCTTCAGCGCTCATCGGACACCCAATTCTTGACAACCGTCGCTACGATCTTCGGATCCTTGCGCGCGATGGTCCGCGCGTAATCGAGGTTCCGTTCGAACTTGTGCTTTTCGCTTTCGAACGCCAGGAGGTTCTGCTCCATGTCGTTGTCGAGCTCGATCGCCGTCGTGACCGGCGAAGGCGAGCCGCCGTCGAGCAGCACGGGCTCTCCGGGGCCGTCCAACAGGCTGCCGGCGCCCGAGCCGTCGGCGGCCGCGCCTTCACCCGGCGGCGGGAAGGCGCGCTTCATCGCGGGCTTGACCATCATCAGATAGAGGACGAGGGCCACGATGCCGATACCGATCCACTTCGCCGCTTGGATCGCGAGCGCGATCATCTGCGGCGTGCGCCACCACGGCACGTTCGCGAGCGGGTCGGTTTCGGTCGTGAAGGTCGCGTTGACGATGTTGACCGAATCGCCGCGCTTGGCGTCGTAGCCCATCGCGTCCTTCACGAGCTGCGTGACTTGCGCAAGCTTTTCGGGCGTGAGCGGCTGCATCGTCGCGTGGCCCTTGGCGTCGACCACGCGCTGGTAGTTGATGACGACCGCCGCGGACAGGCGCTTCACGCCGCCCTTGGCTTGCTCCACGTGGCTCACGCGCTTGTCGAGTTCGTAGTTCGTGGTGGCATCCTTGCGCTCGCTGATCGGCGTCGTCGTCACGCCGGGCGTGGCGGCCGCGCCGCTTGCAACGACGACCGGCGCCGACGCCGGTTGCGGCGGCGTGTTCGACAGCGCGCCGGGCACGCCCGAGGCGCCGCTTTGCGTCATATCGGCCGATTGGCTCGTTTGCTGGCTGCGGATCGCCGCTTGCTGCGGGTTGCCGTTCGGGCCGTACGTTTCGGCCGTCTGTTCCTGCTGCGAGAAGTCGATGTCGGCGCTCACTTGCGCATGCGCGTTGCCGGCGCCGAACAGCGGCGCCAGGATCGCGTCGATGCGTTGCTGCGTGTTGTGCTCGACTTGCTGGACATACTTCAATTGGGACGCGTCGAGGCCGGTTCCCGAAGAGGGCTGCGTGAGCAGGTTGCCGTCCTGGTCGACGATCGTGACGTTCTTGACGGGCAGATCGGCCACGCTCGACGCCACCATGTGCGTGATGGCCGAAACTTGGCCTTCGTCGAGCACCCGGCCCGGATACAGGTTGACGAGCACCGATGCCGTCGGCGCTTCGCGGTCGCGCACGAACACGGAGGGCTTCGGAATCGCCAGATGCACGCGGGCTTGGCGCACGACCGAGATCGATTGGATCGTGCGCTCGAGTTCGCCTTCCAGACCGCGTTGATAGTTCACTTGCTCGGCGAACTGGCTGATGCCGAACTTCTCGTTGTCCATCAACTCCATGCCGACCGAACCGCTCTTGGGCAGCCCTTGCGAGGCAAGCTTCAGGCGCGTTTCGTCGACTTGATCCGACGGCACCAGAATGGCCGAGCCGCCTTCCGAGAACTTATAGGGCACGTTCGCCTGCTGCAGTGCGGCGATGATGGCGCCGCCGTCCTGGTCGGAGACGCCGCTGTAAAGCACGCGATAGTCGGGGGTGCGGCTCCAGAGGACGAGGGCGGTGACGACGGCGATGAGAACGGCGACGGCAATGATGAGCGGCGCGCGCGGGTTGCCGCGCATTTGCGAGAGCGACGACAGCCGCTGGGCGAAGCCGCCGAACTCGGCCGCGCCGGCGCCCGCGGTGCCTGCTCCGGCGCTTTGCAGGGAGCCGGCCGCGCCGGCGCCTGGCTGCGCGCCGGCGAGGCCCATGCGGGCGTCGGGGTTGATCAAAGAGTTAGCCTGCGAATCCATGCGTCGGGGTTCTCCGGAATGCGGGGGTGTCCGACCGGCGGGTCCGGGAGGGCGCTACGGCCGCATCGGGACTGGCGGGACACTTTCACGATGGGGATTATCCATACCGGTGCGCAACTGAATCAGTCGAATAGAAGCGGGTTTTCCCCCTAGTTTCACGGGTTTGCGAAGGGGGGCGCTGCTATGCTCACTCTCCGTGATGGGTCAGTGCGCCGCCGGTTCGGAGGGTGCTTCGCCTTTCGCCCCTTTTTACGGAGAAACCATGACCGTTCCAGTCAATCCGCTCACCTCGGCGCTGCAGCAGATGCAGTCCATGGCGGCCGAAGCCGCCGGCGAGTCGAAAGCCGCGACGCTCGGGGAACAGTCGGGCGTCGCGACGGCCGGCAGCTTCGCCACGGCGCTCAAGAGTTCGCTCGACAAAATCAGCGACGACCAAAACAAGGCGGTCGGGGAATCGCAGGCGTTCGAACTCGGTTCGCCGAACGTGTCCCTGAGCGATGTGATGGTCGACATGCAAAAGGCCAATATCGGCCTGCAATTCGGCTTACAAATTCGTAACAAGCTCGTGGCCGCCTACAACGACATCATGCAGATGTCGATTTGAGGCTGGCGCGGCCGCCGCGGATTGGCCGCTTACGGATGCCTAAAGCTTTGGCCGGGGCGATCCGATAACCGCGATAAGACCTGCGCGTTCGTACGACGGCGCGCTTGGCAAACCCCCATCCACGACTAACAAGGAGAAGCGCCGATGTTTTCCCAAGGACACGCTGGAGCGGGTGCCTATGCGCGCGTCGGCGTCGAGACAGGGGTGATGGGCGCCAATCCGCATCGATTGATCCTCATGCTGTACCAAGGCGCGCGCAAAGCTATCGCCCAAGCGCGCATGCATTTGCAGCAAGGCAATATCGGCCCGCGCGGCGAGGCGATCACCAAGGCCATCGGGATCATCGGCAGCGGCTTGCAGGCATCGCTGAACAAAGACGTCGGCGGCGAGATCGCCCAGCGGCTCGACGCCCTCTACAGTTACATGATGCGCCGGTTGCTCGAAGCGAATATCGCGCAGAGCGAAGCGATGCTGATCGAGGTAGACGGCTTGCTGGCGACGCTCGAGGAAGCGTGGGTCGGCATCGGCGTCGAGGCGGCGCGCATCATGGCACAGCAGGGGCAGGCGGACGCGCAGCGATGAGTTCGAAAGCAGATTACTTTGAACGGTACGAGGCGATCGCGGCGGTTTCGTCGCGGATGCTCTCGGCGGCCCGAGAGGCGCTCTGGAACGACCTGATGGCGTTGCAGGACGAGTACCGGGTGCTTGTCGATGCGCTGTGCGAGTTCGACGCGGGCGTGCCGCTCGACGAGCAAGAGCGGATGCGCAAGTACGACCTGATTCGTCAGATCTTGGCCGACGACGCGGCGATTCGCGACTTGCTCAACCCGAGCGTGGCGCGCTTGTCCGCTTTTTTTTCGGCGCGGCGTCCTGCACACGTGCTCAAGGAGCTGTTCGGCGCGCGCTGAGCGCGCCCGTTTGCTCGACCCCTTCAACTCATTTTCCCGGCCCGCGGCGCATGTCGCCTGCGTAGTGAGGGTAGGCCCGAACGACGGCGCAAGGACGCGGCATGACAGGAATCGATTCTGCCCTCGCCTCGATGCTGGTCAGCCGCATCGATAGTGTGCTCGACAGCGTGGGCGCGGGCGCCCGCACGAGTCCGGCCCAATCCGGCGCGACGGGCCTTACCGTCGACACCCCGGCTCCGGCCGATTCGGCCGCCGCGCTGCCCGACACGCCCCCGCCGGCTTCCGCCCAAGCCATCCTTTCCGAAGTGGCCCTGACGCTCGACGCGATTTCGCGCTTCGGCGGGGAAGCGACGCCTGCCGTGATCGGCGAGGTGCCGATTTGGCCCTCGCCGCCGGCGATCGATACGGCCGCTGGTGGCGATGGACTGTTTCAAGCGGGGCAGGGCGCTGCGGGCGCCGGGGCGAACGCGGCTGCGAGTGCGGGTTCCGGCGCTGGCGCTGCGGGGCCGGCGCAAACCGGTTCGACAGACTCCGCGGCCGGGGCCAGCGGCGTGGGGGCGGCCGCAACGGCGATGCCGGTGGAGGCGTTGGCTGCTGCGCTCGAGCAGACCGTGGGCGAATCGGGGCTATTTTACGAATCGCATCTGGCGCAATGGCTGAGCGGCGGATATTCGGCGGCCGCGCTGGCGAACGAGCCCCAAACGCGGCTTGCTGCCGAAGCTATCCAGTTGCCGCTCGATTGGAGCTACTCGTCCGGCGGGGGCGATGCGGCCACCATGTCGGGCTGGCAAGGCCCTGCCGCATCCGTCCCCGCGGGCGGCGGCTGGCTGCCGCATGAACTGCCGCCGCAGTTGTCTTTACCTACATTCGGCGCGGGGCCGCACGCCGCTGGGGTCCCGCCTTATCCGGGTGCCGCGGCGGACGGCACGCCGTGGCGGGGCACGCAGGCGACCTTTTTCGAAGATGCGGCCCTGCATGGCAACGGCGCTGGGCATGGCGCGACGCTCCCGCCGGACGTCCGCTCGTCGATTGCCGCATCGATCCATCCGGCCACGATTCCGCTGGTGCGCCAGCAACTCGACGTACTGGCCACGCAGCAGTTCCGTTGGACGGGCGAGGTTTGGCCGGGGGCGAAGCTCGATTGGACGATCGAACCCGACCGCGAGCAACGCGCGCGTGCCGGGGAGGGCGGCGAGGATGCGGAGCAGACGTGGCGAACGCGCGTGACGCTTGCGCTGCCGACGCTTGGCACCGTCGATGCCGAACTGGTGCTGAGCGGCTCGCAGCTTGTCGTGCGGGTGCAGGCGAGCCCCGGTGGGGCTGCGAAGCTCGCGACGGGCGGCGCCGCGTTCGGGCGCCGGTTGGAAGCGGCGGGCATCGAGTTGGCGGGCTTGCAGATCCGCGAGATCGGCGGGACCGCGCCGGCCGCTGCGGGCGGGGCGGCCGCGGCGGCGACGTCGGCCTATGCGCGCGCGGCGGCGGAGGCCGAGCCGCGCGAGACATCGAAGGATGTATCGGATGTCGAAGCGCGCGATAGCGGGCTCGATCCGACGAGCGCGAGCGGAGCGTTCGGGGCATTCGCCGGACAGGGCGGCGAGGGGGATCCGGCTCAAGCTAAGCGCGGACCGGTGCCTTCGCCGATCGATCGTTTGTTCGACGATCCGTTCGAATGGAGCGGATCGTGAGCCGGCGCGAGCGACGCCAAAGCGCGGCGGCGCTGGCCTACGACGCGAAAGGCGGCGATCGAGCGCCGCGCGTGGTGGCGAAGGGCTATGGGCTCGTGGCGGAGATGATCATTCAACGGGCCCAGGAAGCGGGGCTTTATGTTCATCGCGCACCCGAGATGGTGTCGCTGCTGATGCAGGTGGATCTCGATGCGCGGATTCCGCCCGAGCTTTATAAGGCGGTGGCGGAGTTGTTGGCTTGGTTGTATCGGCTTGAAAGCGGGGTGGCGGAGGAGGGGGCGGCCGAGGGTGGTGCTTCGACGGGCGCGCCGGACGCCGATGAAAGTCCGGCGACGAGCCCGAGCGCCGCATATCCGTTGCTGCCACGGTGAGCGCGGGATCGACGTCCTTCTCGACAGTTGCGGCCGACGGCGGTTAAAGACGATTGCGCCGCCTCCATCTGGATCTGATCCAGGCGAACATTGCTTCCGTCAGGTAAACCAGCGGAACAGATGCGCAAGCGATTACCGCCCACTCGATGGCACCGAGGTCGTGCGCGGGATACTTGTAGCGGTAGTGATCCAGGGCGCTTCGGATCATGTCCCAAATTAACGGCGAGACCACGAGCACGCCGCACATCAAGAAGCCTATCGTTTTCACAACGCTTTTCCGAGAGGATTCAAGCGGTGGAAAAGCGGTCGCCCGGCCAATGCCTATGATTCCAACATGGCCAAGTACAAAGATACCGATCGTCCAAAGCCATGCCAAGGCCCGATTTGCATCAGATGCCAGGGGGCCAAGGATAAAGAAAACCATCATGAACCATAACCCGATGCAAAGAAAGAAGGCTGGAATAAGTCCGAAAATATAGTAAAAAATCAGCCTGATCGGTGGCGACAGCTCGCAAAGTATTTCTTTCATACGTTCTCTTGAATTTTACCCAATAAGATTAGCGATGGTCAGTCGACCTCGGCCGATTTCGCTATCAAAACTGCACCGCAAGTCGTCTTGTGCCCTTCGAGGGCGACGGGCGCGCCAAAGTCGAGGCTACCGTCGCAACCCTCCGCGATCTCGAACAGGTGAGGCTCGCATTTCGGGCACGTGACCTTGTCGCCCTTGCGTGCAATGGGAATCTCAGCCCGGCTCCATGTGGAAGATGGGCTGCCGGAGATCACGCGGCCACCGTGGCTGGTTGTGTCGCCGATTACGATTTGCGCTTTTCCGTCTACGGTTGCTCGTGTCACTTTCGGAGCCTCATTGCGGATTGGAGGGCGATCCCTGCAATGCCTTGATCGGTGGGTCCTGGTAAGTCGTGTCGATCGCGTAGCCTTGTTCTTTCAGAACCGCTTCGGTCTTGAGGCGATCTGCATGGTACTTCTGTAGCTCCGCTGGAAGCAGCTTCTTCCAGTTGGCGATTTTCTCCGAATTGCCCGGAAAGTAACCTATTCCATAAAATGAGTATTCATTTTTAAATGTTATCGTCAGTAAATATGTACTCTTGTCGATGAAATCTTCCGCGTTGCTTTCCAGGAGCGAGACGTCTAGATAGACGCCGTCGGCGTAGAAAACCCAATGTGGCATCTTTCTGATCGTCGCCTTCCATTCATCCATGGTTGGCATATAATTCGGGTCGAGCGAATAGACGGGGTTCAACTTGATGTAATTCCATGCCTGTCGACCGCTAAGGCGCGGATGGTTTATTCCGATATATCTAACCCAACCTTTTCTGCGGAGGTCGGAAAAAAGACTTTCTATCCGTGCGAGAGCAGATTTATGCGTATCCACTCGCTCGGGGCTCACTCCGAAGTTTACGCTCCATTGGTAGATTCCATCGGGCACGCCGTTGGCGTCTGTGCCCATTGCCGACAGCGCGTTGTCAATCAGGAAACTATGCTTGCCGTGCATAAACTCCAGCGTGCCAAGATTGCCATCAATCCAGTCGTATTGGAAGAAATTGGTTCCGGATGGATGGTTGTCAACGGACGATCCGGGCTGGTTAAGGTCCGATTTTTTGGGATCGCCGAGGCTGATCCGCACAAGGGAAAGTTTCATGCTTTTGCTGTCACCATGGGTGAATTCGAACGGGAGGCGGGGCGTGGCCAACGCCACACCGGACGCAGTCAGCCCTAAAAAAACAACGAGAGGGAGAATTCCTTTCATCATTTATCTGGCCAGTCGAGCCATCCTTCTACGGTTCGGAGTTCGCCGAGCATGAATGTTTGCTGGGTCAGCATCAGCCCGTGATATTTTTCTGCTGCTTTTTGGATCCAATCCATACGCTTGCGATAATTTTCTAGAACCAGGCGATCCGGAGCGTCAGACCGGTATTTGATATCTTTCGTCTTGTAGTCGGATGTCAGCACCAGATGAAGACCTGGCACCACAGCGCGGGTAGTGACCACCAACGCGTCGGGGCCGTCGGATAAACCGGACCTCACTGTTGGTGAGATTGTCGAATGATTGATTGCTGTATTGTCAGCGACTGCCAGCGCTCGACGCTGGTCCTTAAGCCACTTGCTGAAATCCGGGTCGTCGTAGATTAACCCTTGCAGCACCTCGCCTTGCTCATGCTGCGCAATCGCAAGCAGATGCGAGAACGCAATGGCGGGCCTATCGACGTCACGGGCATTTTCCCAGGCCGTGACCAGCTCGAATCCATCTTTGACAATCTGCGTGCATTTCAGATACCCGAGCTTCGCCTTCTTCGTGCCTGAATCACCATCGACCTCATAAGGAACCTGACCGATCGAATCGGCGTGCGCGTGTTGCCGCGTAAAATTGGTCGCGACCTGATCGACAAAATGCCTACTGTCGCGCGAATTCGCGCACTTTTCGAATGTGTCGGCACCCGCGGCGTAGCCGTAGAACCAACCGAGGACGTCGTTGAAGAGCCAAAGGTTGCCGCGGCCCAGGCCTGCACGTAACTCGGAACAGTGCAATACCCAGTCCACCTGCCATTGGTTGAGCGTTGCCGCGACCTGCTTGGACGCGAACGCTCCCAAGCCCAACCAATAGAAGCGGCCGATCTTGCTCGGGTCGCCCAGGTGGAAGTTCTCGAGAAACACGTGCGCATACGCGGCTGCAATACGTCTTGCCCGAACCTCGGGGTCGCTGACGAACGTGGGCGGTCCGTTCTGAGGAAACAAATTCTCCGAAACATGAGTATTGCAATCGCGATAGTCGAGCACCTCACCCAACACGGACCAACGCGTCACAAGCTGTCGCATCGCGAACTGCTGCGCCAGCGACCAAATGACGTTGCAATCGCAGTGCGCATCCACGCAGGTATTCGGTTCGGGATTCGTCGTTCCCGTGACTTTCAAATTCTTAGCCAAACTCTGTACTCCCTGTCGACTCTCGGTGTGATGGGTCAAGCGCCGGAACGGCCGGCAGGCGCAGCTGCGAATTCATCCCAGTGCAACTCGAATTGCGCGGCCTCCTGCTGCACCGTATTCAGTGCCGGCGAGCGACCGTGCCCATCTGTCCTAAAGATGTGGCCACTGGATTGCGCGCTGAGCCGGTAATCCACGCCAGGCAGCGGCTTGCCGGTTGGCAAGAGAACCCCGAAATTCGCGCTTTTCCGCCGACGGTTGCTCGCGTCATCTCCGAAACCTCATTGCGGGTTGGCGGATGATCCCTGCAATGCCTTGATCGGCGGATCCTGGTAGGTCGTGTCGATTGTGTATCCTTGTTCTTTTAGGACTGCTTCGGTCTTGAGGCGCATTGCGTGATACTTCTGAAGTTCCGCGGGAAGCAGCATCTTCCATTTGTTAATCTTATCCGAATTGCCGGAAAAGTACCCAATTCCATAAAAACTGTATTCGCTTTTCAAGTGCATTGTTAGTAGATAAGTGCTCTTTCCAACGAAATTTCCCATGTTGCTTTCTATCGGTGATACGTCCAAATAGACGCCGTCTGCGTAAAATATCCAGTGTGGCATCTTTCTGGCTGCTGCTTTCCACTCAGCAATGGTTGGTGTGTAGTTTGGGTCGAGCGAGTAAATTGAATTTATTTTGATGTAATCGAAGGTCTGTTGGCCTGTAAGGCGTGGATGGTTTGTTTTTATATATCGTATCCACCCATTTTTTCGTAAATCGGAAAACAACTTCATCATGCGTGCAAGGGCGGCTTCGGGCGTGTCGGCTTGCTCTGAGCTGACTCCAAAATTTATGCTCCAATCGTAAATACCCTCTGAGACATCCTGGTCATCGGTACCCAGCACGGATAACACATTGTCTATCTTGAAGCTGTGCTTCCCGTGCATGAACTCCACGGTACCCAGGCTACCTCTTTCCCACTCACGTTGGTAAAACTTCATCCCGGAGGGATGGTTGTCGGTGGACGAACCGGGCCCCTTGAGATCTGAATCTTTCGGGTCTCCCAGCCGAATTCGCATAGGCGATGATTTCATGTTGTTGCTGCTTCCAATTGTTGGATTAGAGGGCAAAGGACGCGCGGTCGACGCGGCACAAGCGACAAGTATTGCTAGCGTTAGCGAAACATAGAGATATTTTTTCATCGTTTGCTCGGTCTATCGCTGAGATTTTTTATTTTGCTGAGTTCATCAAGCATGAATTTCTGCTTTTTTTGCATCAATCCGTCGTATTTATTTGCGGCGTCCGTGATCCACCCCATGCGCTTCTGGTAATCGGCCAAATCCAAACGGTCCGGAGCGTCAGAGCGGTATTCTGCGTTGTCTGTTTCGTAGTCCGATGTTAATACTAGCTGAAGGCCCGGTACTAGGGCGCGGACAAATGGCGCTAACGGACCTGCGCCTTCGGATAGACCATATTTGATCGTTTCCATCGAAGCATTCAGTGCTGTGTCGTCGCCAAAGGTCCTTGCGAAACGCTGCCGGTTGAGCCACTTATTAAAGTCCGGATGATCATAGATTAGCCCTTGCAGCACCTCGCCTTGCTCATGTTGCGCAATCGCGAGAAGATGTGTAAGTGCAAAGCTGGGCCTGTCGCCATCGGCAGCATTTTCCCAGTCTGCGACCGCCTTGAAGCCGTCTTTGATAATTTGCGTGCATTTGTGGTACCCGAGCTTCGCCTTCTTCGCGCCGGTGTCGCCATCGATCTCATAAGGAATCTTATCGATCGTTATGGCATGGTCCACCTGCCGCATAAAGTTGGTCGCGACCTGATCGACAAAATGCCTACTGTCCCGCGAATCCGCACATTGTTCGAAGGTATCGGCGCCGGCAGCGTAGCCGTAGAACCACGGTAGGACGTCGTTGAAGAGCCAAAGGTTGCCCCGCCCCAAACCAGCACGCAACTCGGTGCCGCGGAGGAGGCCCTTCACCTGCCATGTGCCGAGCGTCGCCGCGACTTGCTTGGACGCGAACGCTCCCAAGCCCAGCCAATAAAAGCGGCCGATCTTGCTCTTATCGCCCAGATGAAAGTCCTCGAGAAACACGCGTGCATACGCCGCCGCAATACGCCGCGCTCGGACCTCGGGATCGTCGACGAACGTGGGCGGTCCCTTCTTCGCGAACAGTTCCTCCGAAACATGAGTTTTGCAATCGCGGTAGTCGAGCATCTCACCGTGCGCGGGCGTATGCGTCACAAGCTGTCGCATCGTGAACTGCTGCGCCAGCGACCAAATGATGTTGCAATCGCAGTGCGCATCCATGCAGGTATTCGGTTCGGGATTCGTCGTTCCCGTGACTTTCAAATTCTCAGCCAAACTCTGTGCTCCCTGTCAACACTCGGTGTTATGGGTCAAGCGCCGGAACGGCCGGCAGGCGCAGCTGCGAATTCATCCCAGTGCAACTCGAATTGCGCGGCCTCCTGTTGCACCGTATTCAGTGCCGGCGAGCGACCTAGCCCATCTGTCCTAAAGATGTGGCCTCCGGATTGCGCGCTGACCCGGTAATCCACACCGGGCAGCGGCTTGCCGGTTGGCGAGAGAACCCGAAACGTTTGATCGTTCAACTGCACGTCCGGTTGCCCGTTGGCGTTCACGCCCATCGTCTTGGATGGCATCGTGCTGACCTGCGCATTGACCTCGTATTTCCCGCTACCCACGGTGATCTTCCCGGGGTTCAGGCTGATATAGCTGTCGCCGCCGTTGAGCATGAGCTGCTTCGTCGCCCTGATCGTGATGCTTTCCGCCGTCTGGGTGATATCGAGCTTGGCCAACAGATTCAGGTTCTTCTGCAGCGCTTTGATATCGATGTCGCCGGCGTAGGAAACCATTCGAATCCCGAGCCGATAGGCGAAGAAACGGATCGCGTTTTTCGCGGAAGCGAGCAAGCTGTTGCCGGTGCTCACGCTCAGATGACCGCCGGCAGTCATTGCCGTATGCGCGCCACTGGCGAGGTGCGTACTGCCGGCTGTCGTCGCTTGTATCCCAGCGGGCGAAGCCAGCACCAAATGCGGCTTCGACAGTTCAGGAAAATCCCCGCCCGCCTGCCCACCGATTTCGTCGTTTTGTTTCTTCAACGCAGCAGTCACCGTCGGCTGATCCTGCTTGTCCTGCGCCTGAGCCTGTATTGCCGCGCTGGCGAGCGTATCGTGTTGCTCCCGCGCTTGTGCCAGACGCTGCACGGTCTCGCCCATCTCCTTAGCCGCAGCCGCCGCACCCGATCGCGTCTCCGTGGTCACCAGCATGCCCTGATTCGCGCGCAGCACGCCCCACGCGTCGGTTGCCAATTCCCACCCGGTCCCGCGCGCCTGTCCGCGCCCGGCGTGGCCAGTAATGCGGGTGTTGTAGCCCACCACCAGCCGCGACTGTGCATAGTCGCTCGATACCTGGACCTGAAGTTTCCCGTTCGTGTCGTCGGCCACCACCCGGTTTTCCTGCGAGCCGGCCAATTCGCGCGAACGCAATCCCGATAGCGCCTGGTTCTCGGGCAGCTTCCACTGCACGTAGTTGATGGCGTTCGACACGCTCCCCATGACGATCGGCCGGTCCGGCGAGCCATCCACAAAGATGACGGCTACCTCGTCCCCGATGCGCGGAAGATGGCGCATCCCATACCCGCGTCCGGCCCACGGATGGATGACGCGCAGCCAGCAGGAACTCGTCTGGTCTTGCTTGCCTAGCCGGTCCCAGTGGAAATGCACCTTCACTCGGCCAAGCTCGTCGGTGTAAATCTCCTGGCCAGTGGGTCCCGTTACGAACGCTGTCTGTATCCCCGGCACCACCGGTCGCGCAATCGTCCGCGCCGGGCGGTATGGGATCTTCTTTCGAATGCAGGTGAAGCTTGCGCTGTACGCTGCCGCGCCGTCGCCCGTCTGATAGTTGTTGCGCGCGCTATGCCTGATCTCGGTCAGCATGAACTGCCTGTCTTCAGGCTCGGTGCCCTTGTGATCGTAGTGATCCTCGAGCTGGAAAAAACGCCTCGGCATCAGCTTGCGGCACGTCGTCTGCCCAAAGAACAGCTTAGCGGCGGATGCGATCGCCTCGGCGTGGAAGCCGGCCAGATCCTGGCCCCGAGCCTCGTCCGGGTACGCGTGCGCGCCCGGATAGTCGTAGATGTCGTAGGCGGGTACGTCGCCCTGGTCGTTCTCGATATCGAGTCCCGCCTCGCGCAGTGCGTGCGGCACCTTGTAGTCGAACGTCTTGTACGACACGCTGCCCGACGCCATTTGCCGCCACGCACGGAACGACGAAATGATGTCGATGTCGTCCAGCCGCTCGCCCTGCGAATACGGAATGCCCGGGCTGAAGCCGTCGATGGGCTTCGCACTGGTCGAGGTGTCGGTGACGATGAGCTTATGGCTTTGCTTCGTATGCTCGAAGTAGAAGAAGAGACCTTCCTCCTGCATGAGCCGCAGGGCAAACACCAAATCCGTTTCGCGGTATTGCGTGCAGTAACTGCGATTCGCAGTGGGTTTCGACAGTCGGAACTCGAACGAGGCGAGCGAGCCGTATTCCTTAAACACTTTCGAGAGGATCGATTGAACGGTCTGTTCTTGAAAGATGCGGATATCCTGCCTGCGTGTCAGTCTCCACAACCAAGGCCGTATTTCCGCTCTGTATCGCGCGAGTCCGCCATCGTTATCGACGTGGGAAAAAGCGGTGACATACCCGTGAAAATATCGATGTTGCGAACTCGAGAGCGCAGTGTCCTGTTGCAGTGAAATCGTCACCGGCTGGCCGATCATTCGCTTGAGTTCGATGGTCGAGTCCTGCGACACGAAGCTCGCCTGCATTTCATCGATGACCGACAACCCTTCCGTACAGTCGAAGGCAACCAACAACAGCTTCGACCGCCCCGACAGCGGTGTCTGCGCGTCGATATGACGAGGGGCGTTCAGGAGCTTGAGAAAATCCGGAATCTTGGACATTGGATTCGAATAGCGCGCGCGACCTCAATGCCGCGGAAACGGGAGCCGGATAATAGCGCGGAAAATTATAGGGTGTCACTTCTATTTACGGAGAAAACGTTTTCTCTTCGAGGTGCGGCTGATGTTGTCGGGCGTGATGGAGAATTATCCTATTGCATTTTGATTCGGCGCGTGATGCAAAGAGTTGGGCAAGTGATATGCGCGATGCGTTTTGGGTCGAATGAGGGACGGTTCCGTCCGTGACGAAAAATATTTATTTGCGCCATTGTGCGGAAAGCATTGCGTCGTTTTAATACAACCGCTTATAGTCCGTACCTTTCGTATAGCCCCGCACCCCCGCGCCGCACCCCTAACCGCATGGACGACTTCGATACCCTTGTGCCGCATTACGAACGCGAATTGGCGCTGCTGCGTCAGGGCATGGCGCGGTTCGAACGTGAGTTTCCGGCGGCTGCAGTCCGGCTTTCGCTGTCCGACGGGCTGAGCGGCGACCCGAGCGTGGGGCGCATGATGCAGGGGGCCGCGTGGCTCTATGCGCGCACATCGCGGCGGATCGGCGACCACGTACCGGAGTTCACCGAAGCGATGCTCGAAACGGTGTTCCCGGCGTATCTGCGATCGGTGCCGTCCTGCTCGATCGCGCGGTTCGATGTCTCTCGTTTGTTCGAGGACCGGACGCGGACATTCACGGTGCCGCGCGGCACGGAGCTGGCGTCCCGCCCGTCGCAGTGCCGCTTTGCCACGGTCTGCGACGTGACGCTCGCGCCACTGGAAATCGCGGATGCGCGCTTTGCACCCGCCGCCGTCGCGCCCATTCTCAATGCGGGTCGGCTGCCCGACGATACCGCCGGCATCATTTCCATCGAATTCGCGTCGCCCCACCGCGAGTGGGTGGAGCGCAGCGAGTTGTTGCCGGAGACGCTGCGCGTCTACCTGCATGGCGAGCGTTTCTTTGCCACCTCGTTGGCGGATGCCCTGTTGCTGCGCCCGGCCACGGCCTTTGTCGAAGCGAACTGTAGGAACGGTAGCGGCTGCTGGCGTCCGTTGGAACGGTCGCCTGTGTCCGCAGCCGGCTTCGAGCAGAACGAGGCCCTCATCGAGGAGCCGCGGCACGTGCCCACCCAGCCGGCGCTACGGATGCTCATCGAATACTTGGCTTTCCCGCAAAGGTTCCGCTTCGTCGATCTCGACTTCACGGCGCTGCTGCGTGCCGCCGGCAGATGCGACCGGCTCACGCTGCACCTGCCGGTGTCGGCGCAGCTAACCGATGCGCGGGCCGTGCAGCGCCTCGCCGCATTGAGCCGAGATCATCTTCGGCTCTTCTGCACGCCCGTCGTCAATCGCTTCCGGCTAGAAGCGGAGCAGGCCGACGTCAAGCGGGGGCGGCCGTACTACCCGGTCGTGTTGCCCAAGCCGAAGAAAGGGGCGGCGCGCGCCATCCCCCATTCGATCGATGCCGTACGCATGATGCTGGACGAGGACGGCAAAACGCGAGGGGACGAAATTCCGCCCTTCCATTCCTTCCAGCACAGCTCGCCAGTGGGGATGTTCTGGCTGCGGGAGCGCGAGCGGTCGGCTGCGCGCGGGGTGGGCAACAAAGCGGCGATCCGCGTTGTCGACTGGGGACACGAGCCCGTCGTTCCCCGCGCTGCCCGGCTCGCGATCTCACTGACCTGCACGAATGGCGACGTGCCGGCGATACTCGGCACCAGCGTGCAAGAAGGCCGCCTGCACAGCGAGTCGCTGGGTCTCGACGCACCGGTCGCCATGCTCATGCATCCGTCCTCGCCCATGCGCCTGCCACAGGACGGCGAATCGCATTGGCGATTGATTTCGGCGCTCTCGCCCAATCCGGCGACGCTGTCGGCCTCGGGCCTGCCGATGCTGCACGATCTGCTGCACCAGTTGGGCAACGGCGCGTCCAGCGATACGACGCGGTTCGTCCGCGGCATCGTGAGCATGGACTGCAGCCCGATTCGGCCGCTGATGTCCGTCCCGGGCATCCCGACGCCCCATCTCGTCCCGGGCATCCGGATCGTATTGACCATCGACGAAGCCGCCTTCGCCGGCGAAGCGCGGCATACGTTCGCGCGGTTGATGGAGCGGTATTTCCTGCGGTACGCCGGCATGGACTGCGTACAGCTCGCGATCGTATCGACGGCCGGCACTGAAATCTGGCGTGGAGAACCGCTGCTCGGGCCGCCCGGGCAGGGCATCCTCTAACGCCGTCGGAGACGAGGGAACCGATGGACGGACTGCTGCCCTGGTATGAACGCGCGCTATCTCATCTAAGGCAGGGTGCGCGTGGGTTTGCCGCGCGCTATCCGAAGATTGCGGGGCACCTTGTCCCAGCGGACGAGGGCGAGCGCGATCCGCACGTCAACCAGATGCTCGATGCGCTTGCGCTGCTGAGTGCCCGGGCCGACAAGAAGCTCGACGACGACTATCCGCAGTTCGCCGAAGCGCTGCTCGATGTGCTCTACCCGCACTACTTGCGGCCGTTTCCGGCCTGCTCGATTGCCCAGTTCACGCCTGCACCGTTCACGGCCGCATCGGATACGACGTTCCCTTCCAAGCAGACGATCGCGCGAGGGAGCGTCCTGGAAAGCCGATATGTGGGCGCGGTCGCGTGCCGGTTCAGAACGGCCTACGACGTGACGTTAGTGCCGCTTGCTGTCAGCGCGGCGCGCTATGCCCCGGCCGCCGTTGCGCCCATCGTGCTGCCGCCCGATGCGGCCGGCGTCGTGTCCGTCACGTTCGAATCTACCCGCGCGTCATTCGATATACGATCGCTCGACCAGCAGACTGTGCGTCTGCACTTGCACGGCGAGCAGTCGCTCATCGCCGCGCTTGCCGACGCGCTGTTCATCGATGCCTGCGCCGCGTATGTCCAGTCGGACGAGGGCGCTTGGACGCCGCTGCCGGCCGTCCCGATTGCCCAAGTGGGCTTCGATCCGGCGGATGCGTTGCTCGACTACCCGGCTCGATCGCATCCGGCGTTTCGGCAGTTGATCGAATACTCGGGCTTCCCGGAGAAGTGCGATTTCGTCGATGTCGATTTCCGCGCGATGCTCGCCGCCGCTGGGCCTTGCCGGCGCGTGACGCTGCATGTCGTTCTGAGGGGCACGCAGGCGACAGGTCCGCTGGATTCGCTCTCGGCCACGCATTTCCGGCTCTTTTGTACGCCGATCGTCAACTTGTTTCGCCGGCCGGGCGAGCCGATTCGCGTGACGCATACGGCCGTCTCGTATCCGGTCCTTGCGGATGCGCGTCACGCGTCTGCGTACGACATTTATTCGATCGATTCGGTGCACCTTGTGCGCCAGACCGAGGAGCGCGAGCAGATCGTCGAATTCCGGCCGTTCTTTTCGTTGCACTATGGCGAGCCGCAGCAGCGCGGCCATTACTGGTTCGCTCGGCGGGACGATGAGGTCAAGGCGAAGAGCCCTGGCTATGAGATGGAAATTTCCGTCGTCGAGGCGGATTTCGACCCGTCGATACCATCGACCGACACCCTCAGCCTGGCGCTAACATGCACGAATCGAGATCTGCCTTCGCGCCTTGCCCTCGGTCTCGACGGTGGAGACCTCTTCCTTTGGGGCGATGCACCGGCCGCCCTTATCGCGATGCTGCGTCGGCCCACGGTGCCTTTGCATTTCGAGCGCAAACGCGAACTGCACGGCCGGCTGCTGTCGCACCTCGCGCTCAACCATACATCCCTGGTCGGCGCCGGCGCCGGCGTGTTCAGAGAATGGCTGACGCTGTACGACTTGCAACGCAGCGCCACATCGTCGCGTCACATCGCCGGCATTGTGGCGCTCGAAGCGCGCCAAGCGGTGCACTGGTTGGCTGGCAAGCCATTCGCAACGCCCGTGCGGGGCGTCGAGGTGCGAATGACGCTGGACGAAGGGCATTTTGTCGGCACAAGTATCGCGACGTTTGCCGGGATGATCGACGCGTTCCTGGGCCTCTATGTCCATCTGCGCAGCTTTGTGCAATTGGTCATCGTGTCGAAAAAGACCGGCAGGGAGATCTTGCGATGCCGGCAGCGCAATGGCGAGACCCAACTGCCATGATCCGGCAACTTTTCAAGAAGCCGCAGGCGTTCGGCTTCTTTCAACTCGTTCGGCTCCTGGATCACGGGTACAGACGGCGTACGCCGGGCGCCTCCCCCGACGGGCCTATACAGAAGCTGTTTTTCCGCAATACGTTGTCGCTCTCGTTTGCACCGAGCGAAGTCGAGCGCCTGCAAGTGCTCGATGCCGACGGGGTTCCGCTAGACAGCGACGAAGCCATTGCTGCAGCGCTTGGGCACGACGGGGCGGAGCGGATCGACCGGATCGAGGTGACGCCGGCATTTTTCGGTTTACTCGGCGTGCACGGTGCATTGCCGCCGCGCTACACGGAGCAGATCGCCGGACACGAATCGCTTAAACGCGACTTTGCGGCACGCGCGTTCCTCGACGTACTTAGCCATCGCGCCACCGCGCTCTTTTGGTCGGCTTGGAAGAAATACCGGCTGCCGTTTCACTATCGGACCGATGACGACAAGCGATATCTGCCGCCCCTGCTTGCACTGGCAGGCGTGGCGGAGAACGGCACACGCGCCGGCCTGCGATGTGACGGCGGCGCGTTCTCAGACGAAGCGATCGCCCACCATGCGGCGGCGGCGCGACATTGGCCGATGTCGGCGGCGTACCTGCAGCAGACGCTGTCCGAATTTTTTCGAGTCCCTGTGCAGACGGAACCGCTCGTAGGCGAGTGGTACGGCGTGCCGCGGGAACATCTGTCCCGATGGGCTCGATCGGGCGGGATGAATATGGTGCTCGGTTCGGCAACCCTCGTCGGCGAACGGGTCTGGCAGTGCGACATCGGTGTCCGGCTGGTCATTGGGCCTTTATCGAAACGCGACTACGAAGCGTTCTTGCCTGGATTCGATCGCGCCGTCGCCCTGCGGCGCCTCGTGACGATGTTGGCGGGCGCGACCGCCGAGTACGACGTTTCGTTGGTGTTGCGCCGCGCCGAAGTCGCTCCGGCACGGCTGGGCGGAAACGGAAGACTGGGGTGGGACGCCTTTCTTTCTACGCGGGCCGCGTGCACGGATCGCGACGATGTGCGCTACAAATTGCACGGGAATCAGCGCTGACCCGGGACCGAATGCGCTCAGCCGATGTCGGCATGCCGTTCGAACCCGACGCCCGAACGGCGGCGCGTGTGCGCCGGCCTACGGTCGGCAAGCCAGCGCACACGGTTGCTCAGGACCGCGACGTCCATGCTTTCCACGACTTGCCGCCTTTGCCCCCCGGCGCCGACTCGAACACGGCCGCATGTTGCCCCGATGGCCCGGCCGGTTGCGGCGCGTCGCTCGGCAGTGAGTTGTCCGCCGCGCTTAGCCGCGCGGCGAAGCGCTTGAAGAATTCGTCGGCGACTTTGCGCACGACATCGTCGGCGGGGCTCTGTCCGTCTGCGTGCAGCGTTTGCGCATATGCCGTATAGAGCAGCGTGCTCGACGCATCGCCGTCGGCTTCGAGCCGTAGCCGCGCCCCGTGTGCCCCGCCGCCGTTCACCGTGCCGGCCGGCGGTGCCTCGAGTTGAAACAACAGCGTGCGTGCGCCCGGCGTGTCGACTTCCGTCAGCCGCACACGCCCCTTGAATCGCGTTCCGACCCCATCGGCGCCGAGGTCGACGGCGAGTGCAAAGCCGTTTTCCCCTTCGGCTTGAATGTCTTCACAGCCGGGAATGCACGCGCGCAAGATCGCAGCATCGGACAGGGCCTCCCAAGCCCGTTGCGGCGGCACGGGCAGCGTGTAGCTTTCCGTCAATTCCATTGCGTTGCTCCTCCTTCTTCAATAGGGAAGGGCCGGCGCCCGTCAACGGAGCGTCGGAGATGATCAGCGGAACTTGTTCATTATGGACCGCTCAGCGCGCGTGAGTTCAATGCGCAGCGCATGCTTTCGCGCAGCAAGGCCTGTGCAGCGTGCCGTAAACAAAAACGGCATCGCTGCGTAAAGCCGGCGATGCCGTTCGGATGCCGCAGGGGCGCGGTGTTCAGCACCCCGCTCGGGGCACCTCGCCGCCGCGCTAACGCGCTAGCGGCGGCAGTACATTCGCACTCACGCCTTGCCGCGAGCCAGCAGCGAATGCTTGCGCGAGTAGCCGAAGTAGACGGCCAGACCGATCAAGAGCCACACCACGAAAGCCACCCACGTGATCCACTGCAAGTTGATCATCAGGAACACGCAAGCCGCCACGGCGAGTAGCGGCAGGACCGGCACGCCGGGGCAGCGGAACGAGCGCGGCAGATGCGGATGCGTACGGCGCAGGACCAGCACGGCGATCGAGACCATCGAGAACGCGGCGAGCGTGCCGATGTTGATCAGTTCGGCCAGGACGTTCAGCGGCACGAGTGCGCCGATGAGGCCGAAAAAGATGCCGACGAGCCAAGTGGTCGTGACCGGCGTGGCGAAGCGCGGATGCACGCGCGAGAGCACCGGCGGCAGCAAGCCGTCGCGCGACATCGCGAAGATGATCCGCGTCTGGCCGTAGCTCATGACCAAAATGACCGTGAGCATGCCCAGCACGGCGCCGAGATCGATAAAGCCAGCCACCCAGTTCTGCCCCGCCACTTGCAGCGCGTACGAGACCGGATGCGAGACGTCGGCGAAGCGCGGCGAGGGCACGATGCCGGTCACGACGGCGGCCACCGCCACATAGAGCACGGCGCACACGGCCAGCGACGCGATGATGCCGATCGGCAAGTCGCGTTTCGGGTTCTTGACCTCCTCGGCCGCGGATGAAACGGAATCGAAGCCGATGAACGCGAAGAACATCACAGCGGCGGCACCGAACACGCCATGCCAGCCGTTCGGCATGAACGGGTGCCAGTTCGCCGGCTGCACGTGGAACGCGCCCACCGCGATGACCGCGAGCACGACCGCGACCTTGATCGCCACCATGATGTTGTTCACGCGCGTCGATTCGCGCACGCCGACGGACAGCAGCGTCGTGATGACCATCATGACGAGGAACGCGGGCAGGTTGAACAGAGTGGTTACCCCGGCCACCGCGCCGGGCGCCGCCGTGAGCGCCACGGGCAGTTTCAGGCCGAAGCCCGCCACGAGCGATTGCAGATACCCGGACCAGCCGACCGAGACGGCCGAGGTGGCCAGCCCGTATTCGAGCATCAAGTCCCAACCGATGATCCACGCCGCGAGTTCGCCGAGCGTCGCATACGAGTACGTATAGATCGAGCCCGCGACGGGAATCGTCGAGGCGAATTCGGCATAAGCGAGACCGGCCAGCGCGCACGCGACGGCGGCGATCAGGAACGCGATCATCAGCGCGGGGCCGGCTTGCACGGCGCCCGTGCCGGTCAGCACGAAAATCCCGGTGCCGATGATGGCGCCGATGCCGAGGAACGTGAGATCGAGCGCGCCGAGGGCTTTCTTCAAGCCGGTGCGTTCGGCACCGGCAATCATCTGCTCGACGTTTTTCTTGCGGAAGAGGGACATGGAACGGGAGTCTCCTATGGGTTGCACCCAATGGTGCAACTCTGTACGGAAAAACCCTAGATTCTAGCCCATCGGGCCCGCAAGACCGGTTGCGACGCAAGTAAATCGGAAAAGTCTGACAAACGATTAATCGTGCCCTGAATTCATCCCGTCATCGCCGGGTTCAGGTCCACGAGCCGATTGCTCATGACGTAGAAGGTAAGTTCGGCGTTGTTGCTGAGCTTCATCTTTTCGAGCAGGCGCGCGCGGTAGACGCTCACCGTCTTTACCGATAGCGAGAGCGCATGGGCGATGTCGGTCAGCCGCTTGCCCGATGCGAGCATGCACAGCGTCTGGTACTCGCGGTCGGACAGCTTTTCGTGGGGGAGCTGATCGCTGTCGAACGAGACGTAATCGGCGAGCGCCTCGGCCAGCGCGGGGCTCACGTATTTGCGGCCGGCAGCGACCTGCCGAATCGCCTCGATCATTTGCGAGGCCGTCACCGTCTTCGACAAATACCCGGCCGCGCCCGCCTTGAGCGAGCGGACGGCGTACTGATCCTCGCGATACATCGAAAACATCATGACGGGCGTGCCCGGCGCACGGCGCTTGACGCGTTTGAGCACTTCCACGCCGTTCATGTCGGGCAGCGAAATATCGAGCAAGACGATGTCGAACGTATCGCCATCCAGGCTGGCGAACGCCTGCGCACCGCTGTCGGCTTCGACGACTTCGCGCGCAACCCCATGATTGATCAAAAGCTGACGAACGCCTTGGCGGACGATGGCGTGGTCGTCGACAAGCAAGATCCTGAGCGTCATTGCCTTACCTCGCGCGCCTGACGCGGGTTGCACCTCGCGCACCGCGGCCGGTGGCGGCATCTTGCTCGTGCCCCATCGCGGCCCACAGGAAGTGCGCTCGCACGGTCGTGCCCGAGCGCGCGGCCGGGGCGTCGGTATCGCCCCCCCAGGCGCCGTGCCATAGGGCGAACGATTCGTCGCGCAGCCGCGAAGCAATGCGCACCGCGCCGCCGAATCCTTCGCAGCGGGCGCGCATCCCCGGCAGCCCGAAGCCGCGTGCACTGATCGAATCCGGCGCGCCGGCGCGGCGAGCGCGGGGCGGCATGCCGCGGCCGTCGTCTTCGACGATCAGCACCAAGCGCTTGGCGTCGGTTTGAATGCGGATATCGGCGCAGGTGGCGTCGGCATGCTTGGCCACGTTGTTCAGCGCCTCCTGGGCCACGCGCATCACGGCCAGTGCCGCATCGGCCGGCAATTGCGCCAGGCGCACGTCGGCTGCGCAGACGAAACGCGTGGCCAGACCCGTGCGCTCCGAGAACGCGCGTGTCCATTGCGCGAGCGCGGTGGCAATTCCGCCCTCCACGTCGGGCGCATGCAACGATTGAACGAGCGTGCGGCTGGCTTCGCAGGCCGCCTCGAGCGAGCGCTGCGCAACGGCGAGCGCCGCCGCAGCCGCCCCGGTGTCGCCCCCCGCGCTCAACGCGTGTTCGACATTGGCCAGTGCGAAGCGCGTCGCCGTCAATTCGGCGCCGAGGCCATCGTGAATCTCGCGGGCGACGTGTCGTTTGATGGCTTCGCCGATATCTTCCAGCTCGGCGGCGTGCTCGCGCGCGTGCCGCTCGTTACCGTCGCCCTTGGGTTCCTCCGAGAAACCGGCCGGCGCGGCCGCAACGGGGCGGAGGCGCGCATCGCGTTGCCGCGAACGGTCCGCCTTGCGCGCCGCGGCGGGAGTCGCGCCGGCAACCAGCGGGACGCCCGTCGCGGCGTCCGAATTGGGGTGCTGCCGGGCGGAATTGGCCAGACGTTGACTCATCGCGAAGACCACATCTCACATTTGAACGCGCCACGCCGGAAAACAGGACGTCCGCACGTAACGCAATTTACATCTAGTAACAACCGGACCACCGGCGCCAAACCGTTTCCATTCGACCCTTCTTCGGGGCGGATCATATCCCAAAATTCGGAAAATTGGCGTCGCGGCAGGCGTTACGAAGTGCTTATTGACAGATTGGACGTTTTTCGCTGTAGGAAAAATTCCTACGAGGGGATGGCGCTTCAGGACGGGGTAAATGTAACAAGAACGCTGCGACGATGCGTCGCAGATAACGCCGCAGGCAACGTAGCAGGTAAGCAAAAACGTAAGCAAAAACCGAAGCACGAAGGCTCCGGTTTTGGGGGATGCCGGCTACGCCGGGCGGCGCAGCGGACACATGCGTGGATTGGCCGGTCATCGAGACCGGCACGGGGCGTGCCGACCTTGGGCGTGCTAACGGCGCCGGTCGACGCTCGGCTGTCAGCCGACGAACGCTTTCTCGACCACGTAGTGGCCCGGTTCGTTGTTGCTGCCTTCCTTGAAGCCGAGGCCGTCCAGCAATTCGCGGGTGTCGCGCAACATATGCGGGCTGCCGCAGAGCATGACACGGTCGTTCTCGAGCGAGAACGGCGGCACGTTCAAGTCTTCGAACAGCTTCTTCGTATCGATCAGTTCGGTGATCCGGCCGCGGTTGTGGAACGTTTCGCGCGTGACCGTCGGATAGTAGACGAGCTTTTCGCGGACGATTTCGCCGATGTCCTCGTGAGCCGGCAGGTGTTCGGTGATGTAGTCCTTGTAGGCCAGTTCGTCGACGAAGCGGCACGTGTGCGTCAGCACGACCTTCTCGTAGCGGTCGTACACGGTCGGATCCTTGATGATCGACATGAACGGCGCGAGGCCCGTGCCCGTCGAGAGCAGCCAAAGCGTCTTGCCCGGCAGCAGGTTGTCGGCCATGAGCGTGCCCGTCGGCTTTTTGCCGATCAGGACTTGGTCGCCGACCTTCAAGTGTTGCAGACGCGACGTGAGCGGGCCGTCCTGCACCTTGATGCTCAGGAATTCGAGATTTTCTTCGTAATTCGCGCTGGCCATGCTGTAGGCGCGAATCAGCGGTTTGCCGTCGACTTCGAGCCCCACCATCGTGAATTGCCCGTTTTCGAAGCGAAACGACGCGTCGCGAGTGCAGGTGAAGCTGAACAGCGTGTCGGTCCAGTGGTGGACGGAGAGGACGGTTTGCGGGTTCAGATTGCTCATGGCTACTAGAAAGTGCGAAGGGAAGGGCACCAAAGCGCTCGGCACACGAACGCTCAGGCCGGCGGGGCAAGGGCGAAGGGCTGTCGCGGGGCTGCGTCTCACGACGCTGAAAACCGGACATTTTACCGCGCCTCGAACATCACCGGGGCCCGTGGGGTTTTTCGCCCAGCGGATAGACGCCGCGCAAGCCGTCGCGAGCGCCGACAGGACGGCGCCGGCGGCTTACTGCGACAGGGTGCCTCAGCGGCTGAGCGCCTCGGCGCCTCAGCGTTCGGCGACGAGCTTCGCGCCGAGCCCGACGAGGGCCGCGCCGCAGAACGCGTCGATGGGCCGGCGCACTTTGCGGTAGCCGCGCTGCGTGCGCTCGCTAGCGAACATGAACGCCATGCCGCAGTACCAGCTCGCCGAGAGCGAACCGACCGTCGCGAACACGGCGCCGTAGAACCAGAGCGGCGGATGGGCGGGGAACATCGTCGCGAAGACGCTGGTCCAGAACGCGACCGATTTCGGATTGGTCGCGCAGGTCACGAAGCCCGACCGATAGGCCCGAAACCAGGCAGCGGCGTCGTGCGCGGCGCCGGGCAAGACCTGCGCGGGCGTCGGCGGAGCCGGGGTGCGGCGGGCGCTGGCGCGCAGCAGCTTTAGGCCGAAGTAGACGAGGTAGAGCGCCCCCGCGATGCGCAGCCCGGTATAGAGCCATTCGAGCCGCTGCAGCACGGCCGCGAGACCGAGCATCGCGAGCGTGACCCAGAGCATCGAGGCGGTACAGACGCCGAGCGCGGAAGCCGCGCCGTGGCTACGCCTGCCTGCCAGCGACAACTGCGTGATCATGAAGAAGTTCGGGCCGGGACTGGCCGCGGCCATCAAATAGATCACGGCGATTTGCGCGAGGATCGGCAGGAAATGCATCGGGGCACCAGGCGAAACGGGTACGGGAGGGCCTAATCTAACCGAACTTGCGCGTTCAGTCTTTCAATTCGAGCCGGGCGATGTAAGGCAGGTGATCGGAAAGCCACGCCGTTTCCTGCGTGGGCGGGACGCAGGCGATCGGCTGCATGCCGCGCACGAACATTTTGTCGAGCGCGAGCGCCGGCGAAAACGCGGGAAAGGTGCGCGCCGGTTGCCCCAGCAACGTCGCCACTTCCACGAGCCCATGTTCGCCGAAGATCCCGACCGAATCGTTGCGCCAATCGTTGAAGTCGCCCGCGAGCACGAGTGGGCCGGCCGGCGCCTCGCGCGCGATCCAATGGGCGATCCAGTTCATTTGCCTGACGCGAGCCGCGCGTGTCAGCGCAAGATGCGCGCACAGCAACGTGACAGAGTGTCCCGCGAAGGCCGCGCGTGCGACGAGCAAACCGCGGCGCTCGAAGCGGTGGGCGGAGATGTCCCAGCGCCCGCCCAAATCGAGCGGGTGCGGCGAAAGGATCGCATTGCCGTGGCGCCACGAGGGTTTGAAGACGTTCGGCCCTAGCGCGATCTCGAGGTCGAGCGAGTGGGCGATCTCCGTGGCCTGGCATTCCCAGACATCGGCCAGCGGTTCATGCACGGGTGCGCCGAAACTCGTCGCGAGCACCGGGCCCGGCATGCGCCGCGCCATCGCTTCCTGCAGAAAATAAACGTCGGCGTGCGTGGATTCGACCCAGCGTTGCATCGCCTTCCACGCGGTAAAGCCGAGCGGCGACCTGCCCTTGTGCAGGTTCCAGCTAACGGCCACGAATTCCTTTTTTTGCGGGTGAGCCGCAACGGCCTGGGTCAATTCTTCGGGGTTTCGCATGCCGCGTTGCATCCGCTTCGTTCCAATCGTTAATGAGACGTGACGCCTGCATGCACGCGATAGACGAGCGTCGGATTCTTGTCGATCAGCGTCCAGTCGGCCGATTCGCCGATCGGCACGAACAGGCCGGGATGGCTCGCATTCACGCGTCGCGGTTGCGGCGGCAGCGCACAGCCTTCGGGCGTTGTCGGGGCCGTATCGTCCTCGATCGTTTCGTCCGCGTCGATGGCGAGCGTGATGCCCTTGATATCCGCCGCGACGGGCGACACGGAAACGGTCCGTGCAAGATCGATGCCGCCCGCGGGGTTCTCTTTGCATCCCACACGGTGCGTGGTGGGGTGATGATGCGTATCGCTGAAGGTTTGCCCGACCATCGTCGTGGCTTGGAACGTGTCGATCGTTCGACCGTCGCGCACGACGTCGAGCTGCCAGGCGACGGCCGTGGGCATGGCGCCGAGCGCGGACGAATCCGCAGCTGGGGCGGCGGCGCTTGCGGCCGCGTCGCCCGCGGCGGCCGCCGCGGTTGCAGCCAGCGTGCTTGCCAACATGAGCGCGGCCGACATGCCGAGCGCTCCGAGGACGCCGCGGCGCAGCCTGGCGGCGATAGGGGTAACAGGCCTCATCGAACCCTTTCTCCTTCGCGCGGAAATGAATCCAGCCGAATGCGGCCGCGCGGGACGACAAGCGCCCATCTTACGCCTAACGCGGCGCTCGCCGGGCGCCGTATGCCGCGGCCCCCGTGGGCCGAAGCGCGGATGCCCAGGACAACGCCAGGCGCAGCGCCGGCGCGCCGGGCACGCTCTCGCATGGGTTGCGTTTCGTTACCGTCCGTTTCGTTTTTTTGGTTTTTCGTTATTAGCAGCACGTACGCCGCGCTGCTGGCTTTTCGCATGGAACTTGCTTCGCTACACTGAAACCGGAATTAGCGAACGATGCGCCGCTTCCGAAGGCCGCACGAGAGGGCAGCACAATGGATCGACGGGGGCGCGCTCGGCAATGTGCGACATGCGCTTGGCATGGCATGGGAGGTGAGCGATGACGACTGCCGTAGTGAAACAGGAAATCGCAGTGGCATCGTTCAGCAAGGTGTACGACCTCGATCGGGTCGAGACGGCGCTGAACGAGTTGTCCGAGGGCGCGAACGACGCGTTGCGCGCCACGTACGAAAAAATGCTGAAAGTGGGCAACTTGCGGTTCTGCGTCAAACCGAATCGGATGCCCGCGATCGATGCGCTCATCGACGCCTTGCCGAATTTTGTCGATCCGCTCGAGGACGTGCGCCGGCAAGTAGCGTTATGCGTCGAAACGGAAGACCGGCTCGAACTGATGCCGATCCTTTTGCTCGGCGATCCGGGCATCGGCAAAACCCACTTCGCCAAGGCCCTCGCGCGCTTGCTCGGCACCTCGCACCACTACGTCGCCATGAGTTCGCTCACGGCAGGCTGGATCCTCTCGGGCGCGTCGTCGCAATGGAAGAACGCCAAGCCCGGCAAAGTCTTCGAAACGCTCGTCAACGGCAGCTATGCGAATCCGGTGATCGTCGTCGACGAACTCGATAAAGCGAGCGGCGATTCGCAGTACGATCCGCTGGGCGCGCTTTACGCGTTGCTCGAATACGAAACGGCGCAGACCTTCATCGACGAGTTCGCCGAGGTGCCGATCAACGCGGGCCAAGTGATCTGGATTGCGACGGCCAACGACGAACGCTCGATTCCCGAACCGATCCTGAGCCGCATGAGCGTCTACGAAATCGCACCGCCCGATCGAGAGGGGGCGCGCCGCATCGCGCAGACGATCTACGACGAAGTGCGCTGCGCGCACGGCTGGGGGCGGCGCTTTCCCGAACGGCTTGGCGAAGACGCGCTCGAAGCGCTCTCGCGCGCCTCGCCGCGCGACATGCGCCGCGCAATCCTGCATGCGTTCGGGGAAGCCCGCGTCGATGGGCGCGATGTCGTGCGCGCGGCCGATATTCGCCCGGAACGCGGGGCGCGTCGCCGGCCGATCGGCTTCTGAAACACGGTTCTTTCGGCCGTAGCGCCGGCCTTTCGCTCGCGGCTCGGAAGGGGGCTCGCGGTTCGCGTCGTACAATGACCCTACGCCAGATCGACGCGACCGACGCGACATGACTCGGCGCATCGATGCGAGGGCAGAGACAGGACGTTCCAGGCGCAACCAGCGTGTTCGCGAAGAAGTTCCACCGAAGTTGCAGGCGGACGGAGAAGCGTGCCCGAGCGGGCCGCGACGAAACAATATGGATGAGATCGAATGTGTGGTGATCGGCGCGGGCGTGGTCGGTCTAGCGATTGCACGCGCGCTGGCCGAGCGCGGCCGCGAAACGATCGTGCTCGAAGCGAGCGAGGCTATCGGCACCGGCACGAGTTCGCGCAATAGCGAAGTCATCCACGCGGGCCTGTACTATCCGCGCGGTTCGCTGAAAGCGACCCTGTGCGTGCGTGGCCGCGAAATGCTCTATGAATACTGCGCCGAGCGCGGTGTGCCGCATCAGCGTTGCGGCAAGCTGCTCGTTGCAACGGCGCGCAATCAGCTGCCGCAATTGGCGGCCATCGAGGCGCGCGGCAAAGAAAACGGCGTGCTCGATTTGATCCGCCTGTCCGGGGCCGATGCGCAGGAACTCGAGCCGGCGTTGCAATGCGAGGCCGCCGTCTTTTCGCCGCAGACGGGGATCGTCGACAGCCATCAGTTGCTGCTCGCGCTGCAGGGCGACGCCGAGCGTGCCGGCGCCGTCTGCGCGTTTCATTCCCCCGTTCAATCGGTCGAAGCGCGGGCCGGGCGTTTCGTCGTCGCGGTGGGCGGCGAATCGCCCACGACGCTGTCGGCCGCCTGCGTCATCAATAGCGCCGGCCTGCACGCAAATGCGCTCGCTCGCAAGATTCGTGGCCTCGACGCGCGGCACGTGCCGCCGCTTTATCTCGCGCGCGGCACCTACTTCAGCATTTCCGGGCGCGCGCCGTTCTCGCGTCTGATCTATCCGATGCCGAACGAAGCGGGCCTCGGCGTGCATTTGACGATCGATCTCGGCGGCCAAGCGCGTTTCGGTCCCGACGTCGAATGGGTCGATACGATCAATTACGACGTCGATCCGCGCCGCGCCGATGCGTTTTACGCGGCGATTCGCGAGTATTGGCCCGAGCTTCCCGACGGCGGCTTGCAGCCCGCCTATGCGGGGATTCGTCCGAAGCTGTCGGGACCGGGCGAACCGGCCGCCGATTTCGTCATCCAAGGGCCGGCTGCGCACGGCGTGCGCGGGCTCGTCAACTTGTTCGGGATCGAATCGCCGGGATTGACGGCCTCGCTGGCGATCGCCCTGCGAGTGTGCGAGATGGTGGGCCGAGGCTAAGGGGCGGGGGAACTCGGCACGCCGGCACGCCGTTTTGCCGTTTGGCCCCTTCGCTGGTTCGCTCGGCAGACCGCGACGTGCCGGCGACATCGGCTGGGTTATCCGCGACATTTGGCCGATGTAGCTGCGCCGAGCGCGCTTCATTGTTATGCTTGCCCCCTGCTGCCGCGAGAAGCAGCGGTGAGTAGGACCATATAAAGGAGAGTCCCCCATGAAATCCTCCCGTCGCACGTTTTTGATCACGAGCTTGGGCGCTGTTTCCGCATTGGCGTTGGCTTCCCGCGAGGCGCTGGCCGATGCGCCGCACGTGGCGGAAAACGATCCGACCGCCGTGGCGCTCGGCTACAAGATGGACGCGAGCAAGGTCGACAAGGCCAAGTATCCGAAGTACGCCGCGGGCGAGAAGTGCGCCAACTGCCAATTCTTCCAAGGCAAGGCCACGGACACCTTCGCGCCGTGTCCGATGTTCGGCGGCAAGCAAGTCGCGAACGGCGGCTGGTGCAGCGCCTATTCGAAGAAAGCGTAAGGCCGTAGCGGCCGGCGGCTCGCTTAGCGCGCGCCAGCCGCATTGGCGAGCCAAGAATCGGCACGACGTAGACCGCCGCGCCGATTCGCCGCTCACAAGTGCTGCGAGAGGAAAGTCAGCGTGCGCCCGTGCGCGAGCGCGCAAGCGTGCTGATCGAAGGCGGACCGGTCCGAACAATTGAAGCCGTGTCCGACGCCCGGATAGTCGTAAAACTGCGCGTTCGCATGGCCTGCGAACTGCTGCTTCACTTGCGCGACGGCCGCTAGCGGAATCGACGAATCGTGCTCCGCGTAGTGAAACACGATCGGCACACGCACGTTCGCCGCTTCGTCGAGCTTGTTCTGAATCCCTCCGCCGTAATACGAAACGGCCGCATCGACGGTGCCGCGCGCCGCCATCAAATAGGCGAGCTGCCCGCCGAAGCAAAAGCCGACCGCACCGATTTTCCCTGCCGTTTCCGGGAGCGCGCGTAGCGTCTTGGCCGCCGCGCCGAGATCGGCCACGGTCTGCGGCACGTCGACGCGCTTGAGCAGCGCGAGCGCCTGGTCGCGGTCGGCGCCCTCGTAGCCGAGGTCCACGCGCCGCTCGGCGCGCCAGAAGATATCGGGTGCGAGGGCGACGTAGCCCGCAAGCGCATATTGCTCGGCCACCGACCGGATATGGGCGTTCACACCGAAGATCTCTTGCACGATGATGACGCCGGGGCCTTTGCCGGCACGCGGCAAGGCCAGGTAGCCATCGTAACGCTCGCCGTCGCCGGCATCGATTTCGATCCATCGAGTCGTCAGACTCATCGACCACCTCCTATCTCTCGAGTCGCAAGGGTTGCCAGTTTCGCATCGATCGGCGACGCGCGCTCGACAGGGCGTCCCGCCGTCGCCGTTCGGGCCGAGCGGTCGTTCATCGAATGCGAACGAAACGATCTCGATAATTCATTTTTCGTGCGGGTGGCCCGGGCGTAGAGTGAGCCCATTTACGGGCCCGCACGCGGCGCATCGTGACCTGCCGCCTACCGCCAGCCGGCCCGAACCGAAACGAGACAAGGAGAGTCGAGATGAACGCGAGCACGACGAGCCGCCACGCCACGGCGTTTGCGCGGCGGTTCGATTTGCGCCTGCCGCTCGTGCAGGCACCGATGGTGGGCGCGAGCACGACGGCGCTCGTGGTCGCGTCTTGCAACGCCGGTGCGCTCGGCTGTCTCGGCGCGGGTGCCATGACGGCCGAGAAGATCGCGGCGGAAGTGGCGCAGATTCGAGCCGCCACCTCGCGCGCGTTCGGCCTGAACCTGTTCGTGCTGGAACCGGCGGCGCCCGACGACGCGACCGTGCGCCGCGCACTCGGCGCGATCGACCCGCTGCGTGCCGAATTCGGCTTGCCGCCTGGGCGAGCCCCCGAACGTTACGCGCCTGCCTTTCGCGAACAGCTCGATCAGGTCATCGCGCTGCGCGTGCCCGTCGTCAGCTTTACGTTCGGCGTGCTGGACGCGGCCGACGTCGCGCGGCTAAAGGCGGCGGGCAGCTACGTGATCGGTACGGCCACCCACGTGGCCGAGGCGCTGGCGTGGCGCGACGCCGGCGCGGACGCCGTCTGCGCCCAAGGCGCCGAGGCCGGTGGCCACCGGGGCACCTTCATCGACGCCGAGAAGAACCCGCTGGTCGGCACCATGGCGCTCGTGCCGCAGCTCGTCGATGCGCTCGGTATTCCGGTGCTGGCGGCCGGCGGCATCATGGACGGCCGGGGCATCGCGGCGGCGCTCGCGCTGGGCGCCCAGGCCGCGCAGCTCGGCACGGCGTTTCTGCCATGCGCCGAAAGCGCGATTGCTAACGACTGGCGCAGGCGGCTCGCGGCGAGCAGCGATACGTCGACCGCGGTGACGCGCGCCATCACGGGCCGCTACGCGCGCGGCATCCGCAATACGCTCATGGACCGGCTCGAAGCCGAGCCCGCGCTCGTCGCGCCGTACCCCGTGCAAAACGCCCTCACGCAAGAGCTGCGTCAAGCGGCCGCGCGTGCCGATCGGGGCGAGTTCCTCTCCCTGTGGTCCGGACAGGGCGCGCCGCTGTTGCGCGGCCGCCAGGCAGGCTGCGGCGCGGCCGAACTGATCGACGCGCTCGATGCCGAATGGCGGGCCGCTTCGATGCGCGCGTCGGGCTTCGCGGCATTGGAATAATCCGTCTAGGGCGTGCCGTATAAGCGAGCGTTCACCGGACGACTGAATGACATTCGTATGTCCGCCTTAGCGTTCTTTTTGATTGCGCTCAACGCTTTCGCGCATCGCTTTCGCAATTGAAAGTGAAGCTGTTGCGCGGGCGCCGCACCCCCCGACTGCTCGAAAACCCGCATGCTTAGTGGGTTTCGGGGCAGCAGGGGCGGTTTCCGCAAACGCTTTTTGCGGCCGGCGCTATTAGTAGTCTTCCCACTTTCTCAAAAAAATCCCCAACTTTAATTTGTTGCCCTACACTTGCGCGCAGCACGAAGGCGCGGCCAGTCACGAACTCGCCGGCTCGCGTGCACCACCAAGTGCATGACGATGCATCCGACGTAATTGCCCCTTCGACGGAAAACAACAGGAAGGCGGGGATTCGGGCGATCACGTCGTTTTTGGGACCGAAACCGGAGACTTACATGAATATCAAGATGCAAAAACTGTTGCCGATCACCGCGGCTGCTATGCTGTTCGCGACGATGGCAACGGGTGCCGCGGCAGACGAAATCGTCAAGATCGGTCACGTCGGGCCGCTGACGGGCCAAATCGCCCACCTCGGCAAGGACAACGAAAACGGCGCGCGCCTTGCCGTCGAGGAAATCAACAAGAAGGGCCTCGTGATCAACGGTCAAAAGGTCACGCTGCAACTGGATCCGCAGGACGACGCGGCTGACCCGCGTCAGGCCACGCAAGTTGCGCAAAAGCTCGTCGACGACAAGGTCGTCGCGGTTGTCGGCCACCTGAACTCCGGTACGTCGATCCCGGCTTCGAAGATCTATAGCGATGCAGGCATCACGCAGATCTCGCCGTCGGCAACGAATCCCCAATATACGCTGCAAGGCTTCAAGACGACGTTCCGCGTCGTGGCGACCGATGCACAGCAAGGCCCGGCTCTCGCAAACTACGCGTCGAAGGATTTGAAGCTGAAGAAGGTCGCAATCGTCGACGACGCCACGGCATACGGCCAAGGCCTGGCGAACGAATTCGAGAAGACGGCGAAGTCGCTCGGCATGGATGTGGCCTCGCATGACGCCACGAACGACAAGGCTGTCGACTTCCGCGCGATTCTGACGAAGATCAAGGGCGAAGGCGTCGACGCAATCATGTACGGCGGTATGGACGCCACCGGCGGCCCGTTCGCCAAGCAAGCGAAGCAGCTCGGCTTGAAGGCCAAGATCCTCGCGGGCGACGGCGTGTGTACCGACCAGCTCGCCACGCTGGCTGGCGATGCGACCGACAACATCGTGTGCTCGGAAGCGGGCCGCTCGCTCGAGAAGATGGGCAAGGCCGGCGAAGAGTTCCAAGCCAAGTTCAAGGCTCGCTTCGGTGTGCCGATCCAGATCTACGCACCGTTCACGTATGACGCCGTGTACATCATCGTCGACGCGATGAAACGCGCGAACTCGACCGATCCGGCGAAGATCCTGGCCGCGATGCCGTCGACGGACTACAAGGGCGTGATCGGCGAGACGCAATTCGACGCGCACGGCGATCTGAAGCATGGCGTGATCTCGCTGTACCACTACGTGGGCGGCAAGAAGACGCTGCTGAGCGAAGTGAAGCTGTAAGCGACCGGCTCCGGCCGGACCGATCGAGGGTGGCGGGCCGCTTGGCGGCGGGCTACCCGCGAAAGGGACACGATGGGCGCGCACGCGAGTAGCATGCGCGCCTTTTTATTTTGTGCGCTCGGCTTCGCTTGGCTGGGCGCCCTCCGCGCTCAAACGCCGAGCCGTTTGAGCACGCGCGGCCCGATGACGGCGACGAGCGCGGCGCATAAGGCCACAACCGAGAGCCCGATCGACAGATTGGTGGCCTGGGCGACGCCGCCGATCAGTACCGGGCCAAACAACAAGCCGACATAGGCGATGCTGGCCACATGCGCGAGCCCTTCCGCCGCGTGAATGCCTTTCACGCGCATGGCGGCGGCGAACAGCACCGGCATCATGTTGGCGAGCCCGAGACCCATCATCGCGAAGCCCGCCAGCGCCGTGACGGAAAACGGCAGCACGAGTGCGCCGACCATCCCCGCGCAGGCCAGCGCCGCGCTGACGAAAACGAGCTGCACGGCGCCGAAGCGCGCCCGTACCGCATCGCCCGCGAAGCGGCCCGCCGCCATGGCGCCCGTGAACGCCGCGTAGCCGGCACTGGCGAAGGCCGGCGTCGAATGAACGACATCGCGCATATAGACGGCCGCCCAGTCGTACATCGCCCCTTCGGCGACCAGCGCGATGAGCGCGACGGCGCCGAGCGCCCACAGCACGGGCGAGCGCCAACGGCTTGCGCGCGTGCTCTCGTGATGATTGTCGGTATGCGGCACGTGCGGCAGCACGGCAGGGCAGGCCAGCACGAGCACGCCCGCGCTGACGAGTGCCGCGAGCAGCATATGAAGAGCGTTCCCCATGCCGTGGGCGAGCGCCACGCCGCCTGCCGCGGCCCCCGCCATCCCGCCGATGCTGAACATGCCGTGCAGCGAGGACATGATCGGCCGCCCGAGCGCCTGCTCCACGGCGCTGGCTTCGGCATTCATCGCGACGTCCATCGTGGCCATGCCGGCGCCGAAAGCGGCGAGGACGGGCAACATCGCGAGGAAGGTGGGCGCCGCTAGAATCAGCGCCATACTGGCCGCCATGACGAGCCCGCCGACGAGGCAGGCCCGGCGCGTGCCGACCCGGGCGATCCATTTCGCGCTGCCGACGGTGGCCACGATCGAGCCCCCCGTCAGGACGAACAGCGCAAGCGAGAGCGCGGCCGGTTCGAGGTGGAACTTGTCGCGCACGGTCGGCACGTGCACGCCCCACGACGCGTACGCCATACCGGCGATGAAAAACAGCGCCATCGTGGCGTACCGCGCGCGCTGGCGCGCGGCGGGAGCAAGATTGCGGTGCGCGGCAGGCGCCTGCGACGAGGTAGTTTGCGACACGGATATTAGGCGTTGGGTGAAGCAAAAGGGACGGAACGCGCGAAATCCGGGAGGCGAAAACGCGCGCAAACGCTACGATGAATGGGAAACGCCGATTCTAACGGACGGCTTGGTACCTCGCCGCGAGGCGAGCCCGACCTGAAAACGGGGACACGATCCATGAACATTTCCGCACACGCTCCGCTTCATTTGCTGCATCGTAAGCCGACCGGTGCGTTGGCCACGCACGCGCGCGAGCCGCTCGGCTTTCCCTACCCGACGGCGCTGCCGTTCGCACCCGACGCAAGGCACCGGCCTATCGTGCTAGTAAGCCGTCTGGCGGAGCATGCACGCAATCTGGAAGCCGATGCGCGCGCGGGCTTTCTGGTCGTGGATACGCCGCCGAACGAGGACGTGCTGAACGGCGAACGGCTGACTTTGCTCGGTCGATTCGTGCCGGGCGGGCTCGAGCCGTCGCTGGTGCGCCGCTATTTGCGGTATCACCCGGATGCGGAACGATATCTCGCCCTCGGCGATTTTTCCTTTCGCGTGCTCGAAATCGGACGGATGCGGTACATCGGCGGCTTCGGCGCAATGGGCTGGCTCGACGCCGAAGAACTCGATCCGCTAGAACCGTTGAGCGACGAGGAAGAAACCGCACTGATCGAGTACTTCGACCGGCACGTCGGCCGGCCGGCGCTCGTGCGATTGGCGGGCGTCGATCGCTATGGCGCGGATTTGACGGTGCAAGGCCGGCGGCGCCGCTGCGCATTCGATTCGCCGAAAACCGAGATAGACGCACTCGAACAGGCGCTGGCGCAGTGCATAACGGACCAGACTGAATAGCCCGTCCGTATATCTCAAAATAGGGAAATTGCCGATGCGGTTGACGAAATGTGGTGAGCCGCACGGCCGCGGCGCCCGCTCTGGTGCAGCATCCTATCATTTCATGAAAACTTTTCCGGGGAGTATGCTGCTCAGTTTCACGAATTGAGAGTTATCGGCGTGTTCGCTTCTCCGTGCGTTGGAAATATGAGACGCCAGTTGCATTGGGTAAAATTGAGATGAGGGGATCGGTGACGAATGAGTGAAACAAATCAATGGACGTTATTTCACGATGATGGTCTTTTCGGGCTTTTCGTCCGCGCGCGTTTTGTGCTAATCTCGCTTCCGAAATATCCGAGGCACCAGCATTGAGGTGGCAAAAACCGGCTAGAGATCGGAGCCATTTACCGAAACCACAAGGGAACATATGTCTTCTTACAAGGAACTTCTCGCCCAACGAGAGAAGTTGGAGAAGCAGATCGAAGAGGCGAAGGCGCGCGAATACGCCGAAGTGCTGAACGAGATCAAACAGAAAATGGCCGACTACGGCATTACGCTTGCCGAACTCGGCGGTGGCCGCGGCAAGCACGCGAAGGTGGGGCGTCCCCGTGCCGGCGTGGCGCCGAAATATCGGGATCCCGCGAGCGGCAATACGTGGTCGGGCCGCGGCAAGCCGCCCCGGTGGATTGCCGGTCAGGATCGCGACCAGTTCCTGATTCAAAAGTAATAGGCCGATTGGCAATGGCGGCCGGTGCGCCGGCGTTATTGCGAGCAGCTGCCTAAAAGAGAACCGCGTAACCTGTCCGGGTGCGCGGTTTTTCTCGTCTAATGAATCTTTCTATTTCGTCAGCTTCGTTCGATTCCGGCTATGGTTACAGAAAGCATGCAAGGCCGGGCGAGACGCGAATAAGAATGCGTTGCGTTCTCATAACCTTCTGATTTAAAAAGAAAAACGACGCAAGCTGTCACAGCGCTGCCGCGCGCTGCTTGATACAATCGAATGGTAAACAACCTGTCGTCTACCGTTTCCGATGCATTCCCATCCCGCCATCGAACTCCCATCCGGAGAAAAACAAGCCGTCGCGCGCAAGAGTACGTTTGCGAGCGTCGGGGTCAACATCGTCCTCATGAGTTTGCAGGTCACGATAGGTTTCTTCGCCCATTCGCAGGCGTTGATCGCCGACGGCATCCACTCGCTGGCCGACCTCATCTCCGATTTCATTGTGCTGATCGCCAACCGGGCCAGCGCCGAGAAGCCGGATGCCGATCACAACTACGGGCATGCTCGATACGAGACCGTGGCATCGCTGTTTCTCGGCGCGCTGTTGGTTGCGGTCGGCGTCGGCATGCTGTGGCGTGCGGGCACGCGCTTGGCCGATTTGGAGAACATCCCGGCCGTGCACGTGAGCGCCTTGGTGGTGGCTCTGCTCGTGCTCGTCTCGAAAGAAGCGCTGTTCCGATTCATGCTGCGCCAGGCGGAACGCGTACGATCCGCGATGCTGATCGCGAACGCGTGGCACGCACGCTCGGATGCTGCCTCGTCGCTCGTCGTCGCAGTCGGTATCGTCGGTAGCCTGTTCGGGGTGCGCTTGCTGGACCCGATCGCCGCCGCGATCGTCGGGTTCTTGGTGGCGCGCATGGGCTGGGTGTTCGGCTGGGATGCGCTGCAAGACCTCTCGGACCGGGCGCTGGACGAAACCGCCACCGCCGATATCCGCCGGCTGCTGCTGGCCACGCCCGGTGTGCGCGACGTCCACGAGCTGCGCACCCGCAAGACGGGGGATTTGGCGCTTGTCGACGCGCACATCCTTGTGGACCCGTTCATCTCCGTCTCCGAAGGCCATTACATTGCGGAATCCGCGCGGATGAAAGTCATGACGGACAAGCGCGTGCTCGACGCGCTGATTCACGTCGATCCCGAAAACGATGCGCTGGCGCATCCGCCTGCGCGCTTGCCGGCGCGCGCGGCCGTGGCGGCGCTGGTGGACGCCGAACTCGCGCAATACGGCTTACGCACTGCGAATCTGAACGTGCACTATCTGAGTACGGGGCTGGACCTCGACATTACCCTCGCGGCCGAACCCTTGGCCGACCGCGAGCACGATGCCGAGCTGATCGAGCGGCTCGACCTGACGGCGCTGAAGGCGAAGTTGGGCGCGCGTCGCGTCACGCTTCAACGGGAACTCGGCGCCGCGAAGGTGCGTGCGCCGGGGCATGCGTGATCGCTGCCATCGGGGGGGGGGCGATGCGGATTCGGCCGATTGGCGCGATGGGCTCGATCTGATCGATTGACGCAACATCGCCGCTCACGCGGGCACGCGCGATTGACCCTCAGAGCGGCAACTGCGTATCGAATTTGATTTCGCGCAGCACGACGCTCGTGCGCACTTGCGCAACCGCGGGGATTTTGAAGATACGATCGTGCAAGAAGGCGTCGTAGGCTTTGATGTCGGGGGCGACGATCTTAAGAATGTAATCGGCTTCGCCCGTCGTGCTATAGCATTCGGTCACTTCGGGGCACGTGGAAATCTCGCGCTCGAACTGCTCGACACCGCCTTCGGTATGCCGCGTCAAATGAATATGCGCGAGCGCGCAGACATGCAGGCCGAGTTTCTCGCGATCGAGCAGCGCCGTGTAGCGCTGAATGATGCCCGACTGCTCCATGTCCTTGATGCGCCGCCAACAAGGCGTACTCGACAGTCCGACTTGATCGGAAATCTCCTGCACCGAACGCCGCGCATCCAGCTGCAATAGGCGCAGGATCTTTTGAGAAAACGTGTCGAGCGCCATCCGCGCCTCCCTTTACGACAGCCACTGAAGCCGATATTAGTGGCGGAAGAAACAAAAGGCAATCGAATGACGGGAAAGTGAGGGATTTTCCCTAATTTGGCGGGCTCTCAGCGTCGTTTTGACTAATACCACTGGCAGCGACTTCCTCTGCCCGTGCTTTGGCTTCCGCGGCCGTGGCGGCCGTTTGTTGGATCGTGCGCAAGTCCTTGAGCATGTTGCAAAACAGGGCGCCTTGCTCGATTGCGTCGTCCAGCGCCACGTGCGTATGGGGATGATCGTCGAACCAGTGTTTCGGCATGCGCGGCTTGATGCACTTCCGATACGGCAGCCCCGTCATCGCAAAGGCTAGTGTCTTGATATCGAGCGCCGACCACGAAAACGGGCAACGACCCGTAAAACGCATCATGTACCAAAACATGAACGTGAAATCGAAGCCTGCCGGCATGCCTACGAAGACAGGCTTGCCCGGTAGCGCCTCCACCCACTCCACGTAGGCGACTAGCGCTTCCTCGGGACGCCGCAGATCCTGGCGGCAGGCCGCCCAGGCTTCCGGCTGCGTTTTCCACCAGGCCGCTTGCACAGGGTGGGGTTGCGCGCCGGGCAGCGTGTCGAGATTGGCCGAGAACGTGCCGATCAACTGCTTGTCTTCGGTGTAGGCCGCCGATGCGAAGCTCAACATCGAATGGGGGCCGGGGATCGGGCCGTCGGCCTCGATATCGGTGCTCACATAGATTTCGGACGTCATGCGCTCACCCCATCGGCGACATAAGGATTCGTGCGCCGCTCCTCGCCGAACGTCGACGTCGGGCCGTGGCCGGGGACGAACGTGATGTCGTCGCCGAGCGGCCAGAGCTTCGTGCGAATCGAACGGATGAGATCGGCGTGATTGCCGCGCGGGAAATCGGTACGGCCGATCGAACCGGCGAAGAGCACATCGCCGACGAAGGCGATGCGATGGCGCGCACTGACGAACACGACGTGGCCGGGCGTATGCCCGGGGCAGTGGTAGACGTCGAGCGTTTCGTCGCCGAATTGCACGGTGTCGCCATCGTCCAGCCAGCGGTCGGACTCGAAGGCTTGCGCGGCCGGAAAGCCGAAGCGCACGCTTTGATCGGGCAACTGGTCGATCCAAAACCGCTCGTCGATATGCGGCCCTTCGATCGGCACGCCGTAATGCGTGGCGAGCGCTTTCGCACCGGCGCAGTGATCGACGTGGCCGTGCGTGAGCAGGATCTTTTCAACGGTGGCGCCGTGCTCGGCCACGGCGCGCTGGATCAGTTCGAGATCGCCGCCCGGATCGACGATGGCCGCGCGCTGCGTCGCCTCGCAGATGGCGAGCGAACAGTTCTGCTGAAACGGCGTGACGGGAATGACGAAAACCTTCATCGGGGCATCCGGGAACGGCAAAAAGAAAGATGGTACCAGCCGCGTCACGCCCGCGCTGCTTGGCCGAACGGCTGCTACTCAATTTGCATTGTTGCGGCCATAGGCAGAATCAATGAGGGAACGGAGCCTGCAGTCGAGATTGCTCCTTCTTTCTGGTATAATGCAGTAGCTTTTGCGCGGGAAGCCCTCCCATGAGGTCCGCGCAGCTCTACCGGCGATCCGGCCCTTGCGTGAACTCGAGCATGCCGGTCGCTGTCAATGAAGTCCGAAGTCGTGCGTTGCGCGGCTTCGTTTCCGTATCGACGAAGTTCGATGCACACGTCTTGTCCAGCCAGGCGCCGCGCGCCTGACACGGCCTTCGGCCGGAACGCTGGGCAGGCCTACGCCGCTGTTCCTCGTGCCTTCGGGCGCGCAAGAACGTGGTTGCCATGTTCGATGGCGGCGTGTGGGGTCTGGTCAGGCTGAAGGGGACAGCCGCGCCAGACGTGAATACCAACCGGGCTGAATGCGGCCGAAAGTGGCCGCAGCCGAGTGCCTTGTCGCGACACACGCTTTAAGCGTGGGTGGCGTCTCGTACTCGATCGCCCGAGCCGTACGCACAGCGAAACGCTGGTTGCCGCGGCTCGACAGATTGGCAAAACGTCATATGAAACATCGATTTCGTCGATCGCTGGGGATTCTTTTTGTCTTCGGCGCCTTTACGGGCTGCGCCATGCAGCCGACGGCCACCCAAACCGGGAGCGCAAGCACCGTTCCCGCCGCCGCGCAGGGCGCGAACGCGCCTGTGGCATTCGGCAGCGCGACGGCCCTGCCGCCTACCGCCGGCGACAAGTCGCTGGCCGGAGCGAAGCCGCTGGACGACGGCACGCCCGACATTTCCGACTTCAAGCAAGTCGGCCGCGCTTCGTGGTACGGCGGCCGGTTCGTCGGCCGGCGCACGGCGAGCGGCGAGCGCTACAACATGAATGCGATGACGGCCGCACACAAAACGCTGCCGCTGGCGTCGTACGTCCGTGTCACGAACATGTCGAACCATAAGACCGTGGTCGTGAAGATCAACGACCGTGGCCCGTACGTGCGTGGGCGGGTGATCGACCTCTCGTATGCGGCGGCGAAGCTGCTCGGCTTGGCGCATGCCGGTACGGCGCGCGTCACGATCGAAGGGCTCACGCAGGAACAAGCGCGTGCCGAGCGCGCGGAAATGCTGGCTAGCAACAATGCGCCGAAGGATTCGGGCAACTAGTCGGGTTTTTGTTTTAGTCGTTTAGGGTTTCGCTCGGGTTGTAGGATCGAGCTAGGACAGCGCCTCTCGGGGCGCTGTTTTTCTTTAGGTGAGGATATTCAGGACTACTAACGAAATCTGAGCGCTAGCCTTTGCCTGCAGAGGCATGTGAGGCTGCATTCCTGATGGCAGGATGCGTGAACGGTGAGACTTATCAGGACTACTAATTAATCTGGACGAACCGTCGGTTACGTGGGCATCTTTACGATTGAGCCCGGGGCGCGCCGGCCCCTTTCACGCGAGTAATGTTCAGCGATCTTCCTTCGACAGCTCGAGCGCCCGCGAATACAGCGAGTTTCGCGACGCGCCCGTGATCGAAGCGGCGAGCCGTGCCGCGCTGCTCACGGACACTTCTTCGAGCAAGAGCAAGAGCAAAGCATCGTGAGCCGTTTCGTCCTGCTCTGTCTGTGCCGGTGCGCCTTGCACGACGAGCACGAACTCCCCGCGTTGGCGATTCGGATCGGCTGTGAGCCAGCTTGGCCCTTCGGCCAGGGTGCATCGATGAATCGCCTCGTGTAGCTTCGTCAGTTCGCGTGCAATCACGAGTTGCCGGTCGCCGCCGAGCGTATCGGCCAGCGCTTGCACGGTTTCGACGATGCGGTGCGGCGCTTCATAGAAGACCATCGCATGCGGATGCGCCATGAGCGACTGCAAATGGGCGGCGCGCTGCTTGGCTTTCGTCGGGAGGAAGCCGAGGAACGAGAACGCGCCGACGAAGTCGCCGGCGGCGGAGACGGCTGTCGTGACCGCGCTCGCACCGGGTAGCGGAACGACTTCGAAGCCGGCTGTGCGGACAGCGTCGACCAGCTTGGCGCCGGGATCGGACACGCCGGGCGTGCCGGCGTCGGACACGTAGGCGACGCGTTCGCCGGCGCGCAGGCACTCGACGACGCGTTCGGCCGCTTCCCGTTCGTTGTGCTCGTGCACGGCTAGGAGCGGCTTCGAGATGCCGTAGAGGCCGAGCAGTTGCCCGGTATTGCGCGTGTCCTCGGCCGCGATGCGATCGACGAGACCGAGCACGTGCAGCGCGCGCAGCGTGATGTCGGCGGCATTGCCGATCGGCGTCGCAATGACGTACAGCGTGGCGGACGGGTATTGCTGCCGCTGCGCGAGATCGAGGAGGTCGGACATGAAGCGAGAGACGCGAACGAGCGAGGGAAGGCCGCCATTGTGCCACGCGCGGCAGGAGGGAGCGGCGCGCGGCCGGGCGCCGAGCCAGCAAGGAACCGGCGGGCTTCAAAGCGCCGACAACTTTTCCGGACGGCGCGAGTCGAAACGCATCGGGGCCGTGTTCGAAACGCAGGCGCTCGACTTCCTGCGCCGGCAGCGCATGCGGTTGGTGGCGCGTAACGTCACTTGCCGGGGCGGGGAGATCGATCTTGTCATGCGCGACCGGGACGGTGCGCTGGTGTTCGTCGAAGTGCGGGCGCGGGCCGGGAACCGGTACGGCGGTGCGGCGGCGAGCATCGGCGTACACAAGCGGCGGCGCATTCTGCTGGCGGCGCGCTATTTTTTAGCGATGCGGGGCGACAGCGCGTGCCCGTGCCGCTTCGATGCGGTGGTGTTCGAGGGGCCGCGGCTCGTTTGGCTGCGCGATGCCTTTCGAGAGGACGGCTCTTAAAACTAAAACGTGCGGCGAGTACGGTAAACTTGCGCGCTGACGAAACGGCCGCGGGTCCGCGGGGCCGGCATAGCAGAGAAACGATGTCAGTCGAACGAATTCAACAGCATTTTCGCGAAAGCGCGGCATTGAAAATGGAGGCGCTGGACGCCCTTTCGATGCCGATCGCCGCTGCCATCGACACGATGTTCGGCGCGCTCGCGAACGGCAACCGGATATTTGCGTGCGGCAACGGCGGCGGCGCGGCCGAGGCGCAGCGCTTCGCCGCTCAACTCACCGCGGGTTTCGAGCGGGAGCGCCCCAGCTTGCCCGCGATCGCCTTGACGGCCGATTCCACGGTGCTGACCGCGCTCGCCGCGGGCGGCGCGTTCGATACCGTCTACGCCAAACAGCTTCGTGCGCTCGGGCATGCGGGCGACGTGCTGTTCGTGGTGGCACCGCAGGGCGGCGAAGCGAACCTGCTCGAAGCGATTGCCGAGGCGCACGAACGCGAGATGTTCGTGATTGCGCTGACGGGCGCTGGCGGCGGCAAGGTGGGCGAAGCGCTCATCGAAACTGACATACAGATTTGCGTGCCGTCGCAGCGGGCGGCGCGGGTTCACGAAGTGCATGTGTTGGCCATTCACTGCTTGTGCGACGGCATCGATGCCATGTTGCTCGGCGAAGATTGACTTCGAAGGGGAGTTCGTTGATGAAGGCAAATCGCGTCACGAAGACGCTTGTGCGGAGCACGCTGACGGTAGCGACGGCGGCTGCATTGGTGGCGTCGCTGCAAGGTTGTGTGTTGGCGGTGGCCGGCGCGGCGGGCGGCGGGGCGCTGATGGCGACCGATCGACGCACGTTGGGCACGCAAACGGCCGACCGCGAGATTCAGGTGAAGGCGTATTCGCAAATCGCCAACCAGCTCGGCGATTCGGCGCATGTGGACGTGACCGTATTCAATCGGCGGGTGTTGTTGACGGGCGAAGTGCCGTCGGATGCGGTCAAGCAGCAGGCCGAGCAGATTGCCCGCGGGGTGGGCGATGTCGAGGCGATCGTCAATGAACTCGCGGTTGGGCCGGTGACCGATTTTTCGGATCGGGCGAACGATTCTTACCTCGTGACGCGCGTGAAGACGATGTTGATCGCCGAGAAAGGGATCTCGGCGAACGACTTCAAGGTGGTGGGCGAGGCCGGGAACATCTATTTGATGGGGCTCGTGACGCAGCATGAGGGGGACCTTGGGGCGGCTGTTGCGGCGAATGTTCCGGGTGTGAAGAAGGTTGTGAAGGTTTTCCAGTATGTGCAGCCGGAGCAGGCGCAGGCTGTGGCGGCGACGGCGGGGCAGGCGGCGAGTGCGCCTAGCTCGGCGCAGTCGGCGGATGCGCAGCCGACGGTGGGCGCTGTGCCGATTGGCGGTGGGGTGACGGAGAAGCCGCTCGATAGCTCGGCGACGCCGGCGCCTGTTAGTAATTCCACGCAGGTGCATCCGGGTAGTACGGGGCAGGTGAAGTGATGGGGTTCCGGGCGCTGGGGCGGGTTTGCGCTGTGGTTGGCGTTGCCGTCGCGGCGGGGTGGTCTGGGGCGGGTTGGGCCGCTTCGGGGCCCGCCGGGCTCGAGATCGCTAAGCAAAACGCTTGTCTCGGGTGTCATACCGTCGATCGGAAGCTTGTGGGCCCTGCGTTTCGGGATATCGCCAGTAAGTACAAAGGGGATGGGCAGGCGCAAGGGCGGCTCGAGAAAAAGGTTAGGGATGGCGGCTCTGGGGTTTGGGGCGTCATTCCCATGCCTTCCCACCCCAGGATGAGCGACGCCGATATTCATACCGTCGTCGCTTGGGTGCTGGCCGGGGCGCCTACTTCCGCGGCGGGTGAGGCTAAGTAGTTGCCGGGGTTGGGGTTTTTCCTGTCGATGGGGCTTTCGATGGGGCTCTTGTCAAACCCATAACCCCGTGACAGAATTGCAGCTTCGTTGGGGCGGTAGCTCAGCTGGGAGAGCGTCGCGTTCGCAATGCGAAGGTCGGGAGTTCGATCCTCCTCCGCTCCACCAATAAAATCAAAGGGTTACAGGTGATTTGCCTGTAACCCTTTTATGTTTCTGCGGGGCGTGTAACCGCTGTGTAACCGGATTTGGTCAACCTTATTCCATGTCCTTCGCCACGCGGCGAGTATATGTCCCGCTGCTTTCCTGTCGCGGCCTTGGCATCAACGTTATGCCGACGCCGGCGTGGACCATTCCCCGCGGGCTCACGGAACTCTCACCAGTAAATACCGGTGCGGCATGCCGCTGTATCGATGATCCTGCTGCGAAGCGCTACGGCGGCGGCAACCACCTACGCGCGCAACGCGGTCGATCCTGACAGTCGAAATTCTGATGGTTTCATCAGCAAACTACCGTCGACCAGACAGTTCGGCCCATGAAAGGGTCAGCATGTGGCCATCCAATTCGAATGGCTTTGTCATTGCCCGTATGCTTCCGATCATTGAGAATCACGAATCGGTAAAGGGGAGCGAAGGGGACAAATGAGCATAGATACTGCAATTCTTGAGCTCCGGCTTATTGGTGACATCGTAGGCTCATTCCGTGTCGCTAGATATCAGCGGGGGTATCGCTGGGGCAAGCTCGAGGTGGAGCGCCTGCTTAACGATATCTGGGAGAGCAAGGGAGAACCCTACAGTCTGCAGCCGGTGGTCGTGAAACGCGACAACGAAACCGTTTGGGAGCTGGTCGACGGCCAGCAGCGACTGACGACGTTGTACCTGATTTTCGTATATATGCAGCGCGCGGGCCTCAAGAATGTCGGCCCGCAGTACTCCATCAGCTACGACACGAAGACGCAGACCCGGGACTACTTACAAGAACTGGACCCCGCGCTTGCCAACAGCAACATCGATTTCTTTCATCTGCATGCAGCGCACGCTTGCATCCAAAAGTGGTTCGAGCAAAAGGGCCCAACGCCTCTCAAGCGGCAAGAAGTTGCCGACGACGTCTTTCGTTACCTTTGCAAAAGTGTGCGCGTGATCTGGTATGAGGCGCCGAAGGAGCTGGATTCGACGACACTCTTCACGCGCCTTAACGTTGGGAGAATTCCGCTTACGGACGCGGAACTGTTCAAGGCGCTCTTGCTTTCCCAAAGTCGGGGAGGAGCTGGAACCTCGGACAGAATTCATGAGATCGCTGCGCAATGGGATAGCATCGAGCGTGATCTCCATCACCCCGACGTCTGGGCGTTTGTCGCAGACGAGGCGGCTGCAGATAGCCCGACGCGGATAACGCTGCTACTCGACACCCTTGCGGGTGGACCCCGCGGTCGACTACGTCCGCGGTTCCATACCTTCGACGTCCTGAGGGACAAGGTGGAGAAGAGTGGAATGGAGGCGGTCTGGAACGACGTGGTCCAACTCCACGCGCTCGTTTTGGGGTGGTACGAAAGCCGGGATCACTACCACAAAATCGGCTACCTCGTGGCCGTGGGGCAGCGGTTTAGCGACCTTGTCGCGCTTGCGTCCGGCAAGACGAAAAGCGAATTCGGAACTCTGCTCGACGCGCGGATTTGCGATAGCCTCGACCTTACGCCTTCTGGGGTCGCAGCACTGAACTACGAGTCCGATGCACACAAGTGCTCGCGCCTGCTTCTCTTGATGAACGTCGAGACGGTACGGCGAATGAAGGACTCGACCGAGCGCTACTCCTTCCGTATCCATCGCCGCCAAACATGGTCGCTTGAGCATATCCATGCGCAGCAGGCGGAAAACCTAACCAAGGCTGAGCAGTGGAAGGAATGGCTCCGGCTTCACCGCGAGGCGCTCGCAGATCTTCCGTCACTCGACGAACTTCGACGGGAAGAACTTCTCCACCGGATCGACGATGTCGGCGATAAGATCGACCGACAGGTTTTCCAAGCGCTGGCGCGTGAAATAACAGCAGTATTCACGCTCGCTGACGCGCCGAATGCGGTCATGGCGCACTCGGTTCATTCAGTGTCTAACCTCGCGCTTCTTGCAAGTGGTCATAACAGCGCCTTGAATAACGCGGTCTTCGAGGTAAAGCGGCGACGCATCCTCGAACTCGATCGACGTGGGGCATACATCCCGATCTGCACGCGCCAAGTCTTCTTAAAGTACTACACGGATGCGGATGCACAGCAGTTCCACTTCTGGAGCACGCGGGACCGAGAATCCTACTTGAACGCGATTCTCTCCTCCAGCGGGGGTGTGGGCGCTTACCTCAAGATGGAGATGCCGCAGTCATGAAGAGCTACGTCACGTCCTATAACGGTCTGTTCACTCGACGCGCGGTGGACGCACCGGAGGTAGAGCGCATTGAGATCCCGATCATTCAGAGAGATTACGCGCAGGGGCGAGACAGCGAAGCCGTTGCTCGCATTCGCGCTAACTTCCTCAACGTCTTGTACGACGCGCTAACGACCGGGATGCCTATCAGCCTCGACTTCGTCTACGGCGATGTCGAGAACGGTACGCTTCGTCCTCTCGACGGTCAGCAGCGTCTCACCACTCTGTTCTTGCTGCACTGGTACCTCGCTTGGCGGGCGGATCAACTGGACAAGGCGCAGGGATGGAAGCAATTCGCGTATGCCACCCGTCCCAGTGCGCGTCGTTTCTGCGCCTGTCTCGTGGAGTCGAAGCCGCAAATTGAAGTGAAGTTGCGCGAGTGGTTTGAGGACCAGCACTGGTTCCTGCACACGTGGCGGCACGATCCGACGATCCAAGCGATGCTGCTGATGCTGGAGGCGATCCACGAGCGCTTCGCTGACGTTGACTGTACTGCTGCATGGGGTCGGCTCGTGGACATCAAGGAGCCGCCGATCTCGTTTCACCTGTTGCCGATCGAGCAGATGGGGCTGAGCGAGGACCTTTACATCAAGATGAATTCGCGTGGCAAACCTCTTACGCCGTTCGAGAACTTCAAAGCGCGATTCGAGCAGATCTTAGAACGTTCCTGCCCGGACCGCGTCGAGGAGTTCGCGCAAAAAGTCGACGGCGTATGGGCTAACCTGCTGTGGCCATTCCGAGGAGCCGACGACATCGTCGATGACGAGTTTCTCCGTTACTTCCAGTTCCTAGCGGAGGTCTGTGAGTGGCACGACGGACGGCTTCCGTTTGGCGACACGGAGACGCTTGCAGAGCGCGTCTTCGGCCCGGGCAATGCAACGGCTGAGGCGCACCTAGACTTTGTCATCCGCTGCTTCGACACCTGGTGCAATATCGACATAGCCGCTGCTTTCTCCGAGATATTCTCCCAGGCGACAGTTTCGCTCGAGTCGGCTGACACCAGTAAAGTGGTCCTGTTTGGCATATATGGAAGCACGGTAAACCTGTTTGCCGAGTGCTGTCAGGGCCAAATGCGCCGTAGCTTGCCACGTACCCTCCTGCTTTACGCAGTGCTACTACACAGGTTGAACGGTACCGCCGAGTTTCCACGTAGGCTCCGCGTGCTTCGAAACCTGATTGAGGCATCCAACAGCGAACTTCGTGCTGAAAAGATGCCAGCGCTGATTTCTGATGTGCGCCGAATCATCGTCGAAGGCGCGCTTGACGGCATCACCAGCTTCAACCAGGCGCAGCTTGCAGACGAACGGTTGAAGGCCGAGATGTTGAGCAAAGCGCCCGCTCTGGAGCACCATCTCTTCAATCTCGAAGATCATCCACTTCTGCGCGGCTGTCTGGCTGCCTTCGAGCTTGATGCGTCGTTGTTTGAGCGCCGGGCACAAGCCTTCCACGAGCTTTTTGCTAACTCAAGCATACTGCCCGCTCTCACCGGGGCGTTGCTCGCCGCAGGGGACTACGCCCAGCGCATTAACCATCGGTTCCTGCAACTCGGTTCCGGCTCCAACATGTCTCAGTGGCGGGAGGAAATCCTTGCTGGTTCAAGTCGCGCTCACCTCGTGAACGTACGCGACGCGCTGAAACGCCTACTCGACGCTGTTGCTGAACGAAAAGGCGATGTACGGTCGGCACTCAAGTCCTTTGCGGATGACTGGCTGGAGATTTCGGGAGGTGTGAACGGTTTGGACTGGCGCTGGTACTTCGTGCGCTATCCAGAGATGCGCGTAGGTCGCTCGGGCATCTATGCCTGCGCGACAGGTGCGCTGGGCTACAACGTATGCATGCTGGATAAGACGGCGATGAGCAGCTACTATCGCGACCCGTACCTCTCTGCGATTCGGCAGCAAAGTGGCGTAGAGGAGACGGCCGTCGAAGGAGCGGTCGCGCAACACTGGGCTGGCGGCCCCTGGTTCACGGGCTATGAGACAGAGGCGCGTTGGATGCGTCTCACGGCGAGTGGAATCGAAATCCAGTGTGTAGAAGAGGGGCTGCTACTCCGCACTCTCCCTACGGTGCCTTCGCAAGCGGATGCTTTCTCGCGCGTTTGTACGGACCATGGGATTGGCCCTGATCTTCTCCTGACGATCCCAAAAGTCGAGTCAAGTGGATACCGACTCGACATGCAAGACCGAGTTCAGCTTGGCGCAGCGCTGTTGCGCGATTTAGTGGCGGCTGGCCTATGAGATCTGTCGTATGTCTGTTCCTGCGGCGGAGATCGGAACGTCACGGCACGCGGTTCGTTCACTTGCGCGCATGACGCACGCAAGTGAACGAACCGTTCAGAATTGGCTATCAGGAGTTCGTGGGCCGAGCCGCGTACATCCGATCCTGCTGGCGCAAAATTTTGCGTCGATTCGCACGACGATCATGTTCCTGGCAGGTCATGGAATGCAGCCGTCAGCCGATATAGAAGATGTCATTCGGTTGCTGTTCGAGGCAATTACACGCCTGTCCGGGCCGGGTAAGTGGGTGGCTGAAAATGCCGACATACCCTGAGCGTGCGCTTGCAGCCGGACGATAGAAACCAAAAACTTCGGACCTTTGAGAGCCGGTGTCTAGGAGGGTCGGCATTATGGTACAGGCAAAGATGATGCGGGAGCGAATTGCTTCCAGTGCGAGTGTGCATGCCGAGCTGCGTACCTATCTCGATATGAGCGCATGGACGCCAGCGATGGGCGCGATGCTTCTGGCGGGATTGCGTCCCGAGCAGGGCTGCACTGAGTTCCCCGAGCATGGGGCTGTAGGGCTGGATGGCGGCGCGATTCGACGCCTGGGGGACGCGCGTTTCCACGAAGCGCGCAGAATTCTGGCTGCGTTCGAGGAGCATTGCGAAGATGAGGGGCATCGTCCAAGCGTGGTTGCGCCGGGGGAGTTCATTGCGTGGCTTTTGGACGATCAGGTCAGGGAGCAATACGCGATCTTTCACGAGTTTGAATGGATTGATATTTTTCTCGACGTCCTCGGCCAATCGTCGGCACAGAGCATGGTTCCCGTTGACGTCGTCCAGTACGTAGAGGAAAGCGCTCAACCAGCAATGATGATGGCAAAGCTGGACGATCTTATTGGCGAAATCCGGGCGGACCGGAGGTCAGCTGGTGGCACCTCCGTTGATTCGACGCCACAGGTCAACGGCGATTTCCCAGTCGCATCTCGGAATCTGCTGCGTGGCACACAAGGGAAGCGGCTCGACTGCGCACTATCGACACGAAATCTGGCTGGCGCATTTGCCGATAACGATGACTGCAGTCGTAAGACCGGCAGAAATTGGCTGAAGTATCTACAAGACCCGCCGCAATGGGCTACGGATCCGAAGATTCGCCTTCATGCGGGTTCTAAAGGGAAAGGAAATGAATCACTGTGGGACCCATTGGAGTTCGCGAAGGTTGCTGTACTGGAGTCTCGGCGCGCACCTTCCACGGGATCTGCACACGACTTCTTTCGTGCGATAGATGAGAGATTTCAAAAGGTCGAGTTGCTTCGGCGATGGCGGAAAGATTGGGCTGACTGGGTTGAGGATGTCTACCGACCTATGAAATCGGGGGATGCGGCAGGAAAACCCGGCAGGGAAAACCGGCAGTGATGGTAGGCTTTATGCTCGCATTTGTTCGTAACAGATTGATTTAAAAGAAAAATGATAAACCCGGCAATCGGACCGCTGAGGCCCGCTTCAAATGCCGTTATTTTCAATCCGCTCCAAGTCGTCAACGTCGGTCTCACTGGATCGGCATGGATGGCCCGGCGTTCAGCGAGCCGCTCACCGCTCGCGACTTGGAGAAAACAACATGCTGCATCACCCGCCCGCGATAGAACCTGATCATCATCTCGCCGTTCCTGTCGAGAGCGCAGTGCCGCTCATTGACTCGCCGTTGAATCCGCTGCGTCCCTGCTCATCGCTGTCGTACTGCACGGACAGTCAAGCAGTGACTCCGCCGGCTTTCTTGGTCATGCCGAATTGGACCGTCGAGGAAACTGCGACGTATCTGCGTTGCGAGGCTCAGACGATCCGCAAGGCAATCTCCCAAAAAGGGGCATTTCATGGTCTGAAGCCTCGGCGCTTTGGCCGCCGCTGGTACTTTTCCGCTGCTGATGTGCGTTTGGCGCTGGAGGCTGCCTAATGGAACGTCTTCGCATTAACAAGACCGCCCTTGCGTTTGCACTGTTCACTACCGCGGCGTCGATTTTTATCGCGGTGCTCTCGGGGGGCGAGCGCGGCGGCACACACGCGGAACAGGCCGTGAGCATCGCTCTCTCGATGGTCGCCGTTCTTTTTGTGCATCTCGCCCCTACCATGTTGCCTCGTTTGGGCTGGGCCGCTCGCATGGCGGCAATTGTGCTTTGGTTTGTCGGGTTGGTCGTGGTCGCATACGGCCAGGTAGCGTTCATCCTGCGGGCGCAAGAGCATGCGGGTAATGTGCGAGCCCTGGCTGTACCGAACGAGCCTATGCAGACGGTAGTAGCTATGCCGGGTGTGCGCAACCCTCTCCAGATCGCGCAGGACGTGTCGAAGGTACGTTTGGCGTTGGCTCGTGTAGATGCCGAGGCGTGTTTTGATTCGTGTGTCCAGCTCAAGGCGAGGAAGGCGTCATTGTCGGCGAAACTCGCGGTGCTGAATGTAGAGGCCAGTGAGGCAACGCGCCGTGAAGTCGCGGCGGATCTCGCCGCTGAACAGTTAGAACGTGGCAACGCGCTTCGCGACCGCATGCGTTCCGATCCGGTAGTGTCGCATCTCGCCAAGTCGCTCGGCGCGACCGAATCGGTGTTGTCCCTGTCGTTTGCTGTCGCGATGGCTATAGTGCTGGAGGGGGCGGCCATCATGAGCTGGCTCGTGGTTGGGAGCGCGTCCGGTCGTCAAGAGGGTTACGCCAGTCGCGTGGACGCTTTACCGGATGTCGCGGGGTCGGCGGGCAACGCGACGGACATTGCGCCTGCCGCAGGTATCGAGCGTCTTCTCGCAATGGACACAACCAATGCAGGTGGATCGCTGTCCGACGACGAACGCGAGATCGTACGTATCCACTCTGCCGTCTCGACGGGGCGCCTCAGTCCGACGCAAAAGGCGATTCGCAAGTTTCTTGGTTGCGGTCAGCAGCGGGCGGGCCATCTCAACCGAGTGTACGCCGAGCGGTTTGGTCGTCTTGACACGGAGGTCGCGTGAACGTAGACCTTGATCCAAATGTGGTAATTGATGTCCTCGACGACCGTCGTAAGTCGGTATTTCCTAACTACGAACCGCCCGGTGATTTTCCGTGGCAAGCCTTGCCGGAGATGATTCGAGGCGCGGTACTCGAAATCTGCGCGAACGATAAAGTGCCAATAGCGCTGGCTACCCAGTCTGCGCTCTCTGCTGTTTCGGTGGCCTGCCAGGACCTCGTGATGGTCGACCGCGGCATCGGGGATCCGTCGATCTGTTCGCTCTTCCTGCTTGCGGTTTCAGACAGCGGTGCACGCAAATCGACTGCCGACCTTGCAGTTACGGCAGCGATCCAGCAGCTCGACGAAGATGCCGTGCTTGAACACGAGCAGCAAAAACTTCATTCCGATTGCGAGCGTAAATTCAGTCAGGACGAGGAGCGAGCACTTCAGCGCACCTACGCGAGTTTGATGCGGAAGGCTTATACAGGTGCTTCGGCCAAAGCGCAAGAGGCTGCAGTTGCGCTTGAAGAGGTCCAACAGAAGTTGATGGGCATCCGCCGCCAGGCACCCGAAAAAGCGCCACAATTGCGCAAGACACTGTATATGCAAGCCTCAATGCGCGACCTCCAGCACAGTTTGCATGAGAACTGGCCGTCCGCAGGATGGTTTGCAAACGAGGCTGCCGACTTGCTTGAAAGTCGCAGCAGTGCAGATATGGCTCGTCTGGATAGGCTGTGGGACGGGCAGCGGATCGACGTGGTAGGCCGCACGAGACGGGAAAGCTTTGCGGTCGCCGATCCACGCCTGACACTTTCGCTGATGGTGCAACCGGATATCTTCGATCGCTTTATTGCGCGAAAGGGAGAGTTGGCAAAGGGCATCGGCTTCTTGCCTCGGACGTTGATCGCCCGTGCCGAACCGTCGTATGGAGAGCGTACCATCGACCGCTCGATACCTCGTTCGACCACCTGGCTCGAATTATTTAACCAACGCGTCCGCGATTTGCTGGAATATGGTCGCGTCGATATAGATCAGCGCTCGTCAAAGCGCTCGATTCTGCACTTCTCACCTGCTGCCCAGCAGTTGTGGGACAGCGTGGTCAACGAAAAAGAGGTGCAAACTGTTGACGGCGCCAGGCATGTGCATGAGCGTGAATTCATCAGCCGCTACGGCGAGCATGTCGCGCGGTTGGCTGCGCTTTTCTGGTTCTTCGAGACAGCCATCCTGGCTGATTTTGAGGAGTCAGGGCGCCAGCAGCAACGCCGCATGGAAATCCCGGACCGTATCGTCGAGTCGGCGATTGAAATTACCGAGTGGTACCTCAACGAGTTCCGCGCAATCTTCAATCCCGATGCTCAGATCGCAGAGGTTGCGGTTCATGTACTAAAAAAACTGAAGGAGAGACTGAGAGCGAACAACGGCGGTGAACTGCCCGAAACCCCGACTTTGGCGAACCAGAATTTCGAGTACCCCAAGCACGAGCTGCGGAATTTTTGTACGAAATTCAATCTGCGAAAGGACCGAGATCTGTTCGATCGAGCTGTTGCGTGGCTCGTCCAGAACGGCGAAATTTCTGTTTATCACAAGCTGTCGCCAACATCGACTCGAAGGCAGACTGAATATGTCCAACTGAAAATTGCCGAGAAAAATTGGCGGCAAACTCGATCGATCTGATGCGTTGATATATCAGAGGTCACGGCCTTGGCCGCGCAGCTCGTTTCAATTTCCCTCCCCCTCGACTCGCAACGGCCTGCCGGCTAGTTGCGAGCATCCTCTATCATGGCGCTAAGGACGAATTCCCACGGTGCCACCTCGACTTCTCCCTTTTTTGTAATTCGTTCGCCTGGCTTCCGAGGCGGCATGGTGTCCTGTCGCCAGCCCGTGTAACTGGGCACTACGGAATGTTTAAAAAAGCGGCACGCGCGCACCATCCGAATATGCTTTTTCTGCTGGCTGGACAGCAGAAAAAGCATTTCTGGATAGGCGGTGTGTCGATTTTAAAATGCCGGAGAGACCTGGTCGGGCACTTCGTCGCGACTACGATCCGTCAAGCTGTTGCCGGCGCGCGTCGTACTCTTCCCGCTCTTCTTTCGACATTCCGCGAATTCGCGCCTGACCAAGATGGTGCTCGGGTGCCCGGTCGATTCCTTGTGCCTTTAATGTTCGATGGTCGACACGAGCGGCGTGGCCATATTTCTCCAGCGCAGCATTTTGAATGTCCGCGCATTTCTTGCGCGTGGCGATCATCTGGTCGCGAAGTTCCATGCTGTTCTTGCCGCCGCTGTCCTTCCTGCGGCCACCGCGCTCGGGATGCTGTGCGTTATAGCGTCGGAATGTTTGCTCTGGTGAGCGTTCGATACCGTCGTCTTCACGATCCGAGTACATTAGGTGGACATGCGAGTTTGTCCCACTGCCAAGCGCGGCATCGGGCGCATGAATTGCATATTGAAATGGCTTGTTTCTGACCAGGGCAGGAACGAGTTGCCGAACGAGTTCCTTCTGCTGTTCGAGCGTGAGTTCGTCCGGTAGTGCGATTTCGTGCTCGCGGTAAACGGCGCCGTTGGCGCGCTCGTATCTGTCGCTAGCTTTCCAGAACAATGTTGCGTCGTCTTTTGCCCAGCCAGGCATATTGCCGTAGTCAGTGGCTACCAGATCTTCTCCGCGTTTTCCATGCTTGCCCTGTCTGGCGATGTAAGCGCTGTGATCCGTGGCGGAGCCTTTCTTGCCGCTCTTGATTCGGTGATGAAAACTTGCCATGATCGATCTACCCTTTCTCGTTAGGCAAATAAAAAGGCCGGCACTGTTGGCTGGCCATGTTCGGAGACGGGTGATTGATCGTGTTGAGGTTACATGAACCGTTTGAATTTCGAGAAACGGTAAGTGCGCGTACCGTATTCCCCTCTATTCTTTCCAGTACAGTGAATCTTCTCTGATACCGATACGACTACAGCAACTTGCTGATCAATTCCTCATCTCATATGTGATACGAATGTATGTAAAAATTCCACAGATGAAGACCAGAAGAAATCGACGAGTTGGGAATACGAGTGGCGTCTGGACAAACTCGATCTCGACGGGTCTGATGAGATATCGGCTGGGAGTTTGTTCTTTTGCCGGTAGTCCCACTTGTACATTCGCCTAAGCTCATTGGTAGCACGACGAACAGAAACGTTTTGTGCTTCCGCTAGATCGTGTCCTTCGCAGTGGTGCTAGCGACACAAACTGATCTCTAATCTGATCCGAACCGCCAAAGGTGAGACGCGATCGTTGGCAAAAAAATACAGCCCAGGAGGGGGCTGCATGGTGCTGGTGCGGGTGGATCTAGTTGCCCGATGTGGCGGGATGATCGTTAGCTGCGGTATCTGACGCTCGACTGAAGGATGAGCATTCGGGTTCGCCCTGCAATCCTCTCGCCACGCAATGATCTGCTTGTCGTAGGCAATCACCTCGTCGTCGGTCGTGGAGCTGCTTTCAACTCAATGCTGGACTTTGCACTTGACGTTCGAGGTAGGTGAGCCAGCACCGCTTCGGCTGAGTTCGCGTAAACCGCTATGATTAAGTTTTACCATAACTAAACAGGAAGACTATGGCTACTTGGAAACCGAAATTTAAAGTCGGAGCAACTGTGACTCTCAACACCGGCGGTGGTCCCGTCATGTCGGTGAAGATCGTCCCCAAGGAGCCGGATCGTTCCTACTACTGCCAATGGTTTGCGGGCAAGAAACTCGACCAAGGGGAGTTCAAGGAAGAACAGCTCGTTGCAGCCGAACCGAAGGCACCCCTCCCCCCGCCTGGAAACGAGAAAAAGTGATGCTTGCCTCCACGGCTGCTCATTGGATGCTTGAGATGCTGCATCGCGACGGGTGCATCTATCAAGATGACACGGTCGACATGCTCACGAAAGCGAACGCAGAGGCATTGCTTCGTGAAAACGCGGATGGGAATCTCGTGCTAGGTAACGAAGTCTTATCTGCGTTCAAGAAGATTTCCGCCGATGCCGTGTGGATCAAGCCCGACCGATATTGGCGCTGGCGGGTGGACGAGGACGAACAGGGCCGGGAGCAGCGTGGGTAGCGTCGTATGGACGACCGGCCTTCTGCCGCGGAATGCTGTTGCTTGAAGGACTGTTGGACACATACAAGCTGACGTTCGCCATGAAAATTCGAATGGCACTTTGTGGCCGATCTGGGACGACGCCAAGACTGCAAGCAGGGCCCCAATCGCCACATGGCAACGCGGGTTCCAGCTTCCGTCCCATGGGTTTCAGTGCAGTCGCGAAGACACGCCGAAAATGCGGAAATGGCTCAACGGCCCAGATACTGGGGGATCGACGGGCGTCGTTGGGGAATTCGCACGGAGCACCCGTGTTCAACAAACTGTGCCTATCCTTCTCATACACGAATTCGAATTGGGGGGGGGCTATGGTTCCGAGAAACCGCTGGGGGCTCGTCGTCGGTAAGTACTATCGGGTTGTACCCGAGCCGGCGCCGACAGCATACAGCGCGTGGGAGGACGGGCCACAGCCAGTTCGGTTCATTGGCCGAGATACCAACGGTGCCCCTGTCTGGAGTTGCGTTGGGATTGACGGCATCACGAACTGGCCCATGAGGTGGATTGGCAGCCAACTGCAGGAGCCCAAAGCTACCCGCAGCGCCTCCTTGCTCGGACAACTCGAACCATAAGAGTCCCGTGCGAGACGCGTTATTTTGGAGCACCCACATGGGCCTTGGTGGCGTAACGCCGAAACAATTACCCCTAGACTTATCCAAGTAGATACCTGATGATCTGCACGATACCAACACACGCTATAACAAGAACTGAATCATGCTCCCAAAGCTGAACCAATTTCGCCGCTGGACCTACCCGAACAAATTTGGCTTCGTCACTTTTTTTATTGCCATCACCGTCGCCATCGCGTCTTTCCTTGCTGCCATATGTTTTTGGTTGTTTCCCGATTTCGGCAAAGAACTGGGCGACATGTTGATATCTGGCCGCCCAGAATCGGTTGTCATTCCTGGCGACAACGCGATTGAAAAAGCAATTAACAAAGCCAAGATGAAAGGCATCAATTCAACCGATCCTAGCACTGATTTCGCGGTAGCGATTCCATTTGCTCGCCCCAGCCTCTCCAAAAGCGCCGAAACGAATTACAATTCCGATATTGTTGCGCTATCCAACGCTTCGGCTCTGCGCTCATCAAATCAAGATCTGGTCTTTGCTGCCGGGCGATGCCGCTTTCTTGGCACCGTCAGTTGGTCTGGACAAACATCACTTATAGGGACGGCTGACATCACCGGTGTCTCATGCGTTATGGATAATCGCGACTCTTACAATTTTTCTGCCCCTGACGGTCACAGCATTGGGTATCTCACACCTGTTGATCAGCCAGCGAGTCGGGAAATTTCTCTTGCTAAAGAGGGGCCGGTGGTCACACTGCCAGAGGACGGGGTGTATCTGGTTAGATTCACGCTTCCACTCCGGAGCATGTCTTTTACAGGTAAATCTTCAATAGCATGGTAAATCACTAATCACGCGCAAGGGGGCGCACTTGAATTACAGATATTTTCACGACGAAGCGGCGCGCACGCTTTATCGCATGCCTGAACAGCCGAATGTGTATCCGAGAACACAGGGCCGCGGCAATAGGTCCAAGATCATTGGATGGACGGTCTCAATGCAGGTCGATAACGTGCGTGCAGACAACAAACTCGACGCACACAGGTGGGCCCATCCGACGTTCTACATCCGGCAGGAGTTTTACCCGGCGCTGCAACACTCGAAGGACGATGCGCTCCACTATTTTTTGCTTTCGAACTCACCCGAGGGGGACGAGATATCCCGCGAAGAGTATGAAAGGCTGGCTGCACAGTATCAGCCTGCAAGCCAGTAACTTTGCCAGACTCTGCGCAAATCGCTACGATCGATGAATATCCGAGGCATGTTGCCGTACATCGTCCGGTGCGCCTCTCGCAACACAGGCAAGATTACTCCGTAGTGGCGTACTGTTGGTCAAGCGATCGTCTTGACGCCAAAGCGGGGTAGCGCCCTATCCCCTGACCAGGTGCGACAATGGCTACGAAACAGCAGGAACAAGCAATGAAGCTGTACGCCGACCTGATGGAGGAAATTAAGGTTAGGTTAGTCTCCATCGATGAGACTCTATCGGGCAATCTTCAGTTTCCTTCGGCGCTCGCCCGCGAGTATATTTTTTTGCAATTCCGAATGATTTGCGAGCTTATCGCTTTAGGCTGCTTAGTCGCACACGGCGACATACCTGCGACGCAAGAAGGGCGCTTAAAATCTGCATGGAAAGCAGACTTTATCATTGCCGAACTGGAAAAATTGCATCCCGCTTTTTATCCATCCCCAATGCAGCAGGTGCTGATGACAGACTCATCAGATCCCGGGGAGCGGCATTTCGGCCTTGAGCCTGTTTCCTCAGGGTTTCTTACCAAAGGTGAGCTCGTCAAGCTATACGGAAAGTGCGGAGACGTGTTGCACAAGGGAAATATAAAAAAACTGCCAAGCTCCCCGCAAAAGGACCAAGCTGACAATTCAGAACTTATACAAATCACCCAGAGATTTCGAAATCTTCTCAATCATCACGTCATTCATTGCTTGAACGAGGCCACTATGTACGCATGCGGGATGCGAGATGCTCAGACAGGAAATGTGTTCTGGGCTATTTTTGAGCGACAATGACTGGTCAATCGCATATCGGGCTTACTAAAAATCATGAATTATCTAGACTCCGCATTTACTCAACTAGCCTTCGCGGCAAAGTTATACGATTACGTCGAACAGAAAAAGCTAGACATTACCGAGATTGACCAGCCTCTGAGATTCGAGGATGGGCCTAGTGTGTGGGTTCTTCCCGACCGAATCTTCGCTTCAAATGACGATTTGCGATTGGCCTGTGGGAATCAACTTTCGATTGCATTCGGCGCTGCCGCAATCACGCTTAACCGGTGTAGAGAAGAATATGAGCAAGCCAACGGTAAGCTGTTGCGAGCCATCAACGGAAACGTGCCGACGTCCGAGGACGAACACTTCGCAGAGCTTGTCTACCAAATCAGGAACGCATTTGCTCACGATATTTCAGAACCGCGCTGGGAAATACGCGGGGCCGCCCGTCAGCGTCTATACTTGATCGACCGCGTAGACGACATGGCCCGCATCACCGTCGACCTAACCGATGTGCATGGGCATGCATTTGAGTATGCCCACATCGGTGGAATCGACACGCTACACCGTCTTCGCGAATTTAGCCGCCGTTACTGGGGATGACGGATGGCGTTACCTGCACGCCAACAAGACTGCCCTTGGTGATCGTGGATACGGTACGCCGGAATCATCCGCTAATCCGGGCTTCATCTGCTGCCAGCCAACTTGGCTCTTTTCATTTCCACGTGTTGCTTACCGGTCAGCGAGCGCGGTCGGCCGGAGATATTCGCTTCGGAACGCGGCCGCCAAAGCCCATCGTCCACATGTCGTTCCTGTGGCTGCGGACGGCCGTTTTAGAGCACCAAGTCGGCACTCCGCTGCCCACGAAACGGCAGCCAATATGGCAGTTTCTGGCCGCTCTGCGACCGACGATGGTACGTCGATGCCCAGCGACGCTAGGACGGCGCAATCCGACCCGTTGCAGTGCTTCGATTCGCAAAGCCGAAACGTCGCTGTGCAGCGGGTGCCGCCGTTCGCCTTGCCAAATTCGACGGCTGAAAGCGGTCGCTCAACATCCTTTCGATTGAAGGGTTTGCCATTTGCAGGCAGTGTGGTCTTGGCTAGTCACTCGGACTCATAGGCGACCACGAGCGCTTTGCCCGTTTCATAGAAGCTCTGGATCATGCTTCTAACGGTCTGCGACTGGACTCCTCGGGAGCCAATCCAGCCGGCATGAACGCTGGCTGCGAACTGTGAGTTCGTAAGGTACCTGGGTGCTCCTTCGAAGGTGATCTGGGCACCGCCCTGCGGGCCCTTTGGACCATTGGGGCCCAAGAGAAAATGCATGTACTCACGCGGTACATACATGCCCTTTATCAGCTCTCCAGATGCGGGTCTAAGCCCCTTATTTGGCACCAACTTCACCATGAATCCATCGTCACTCAAGCGGTACTCGTTGTGTGATTGGATTGCGGCCGCAGATCGGGTCGAGTTATAGAAGCCGTCCATCCTTGCCAACTCCTCAGCAAGCTGTGCATCGGGCCGATACAAGGCCCGATCGCCTTCCTCACGCATCAGTTTGTACTGAACCAGAACGAACAGTTCGTACGACTCGTTGTAGTAAATCAGATCGACCCCAAGCGTGTGCTCAAGATCGTTCCGATTCGCGTAGTTGACTTGCAGCCTCCGCCCACCTTGCTCGAATGTAGATACACCGGCCTGATGCATGGGAGTCATTCCGGGCCAGTTAAAGAGGTCGTGTTGAATCGCCGACTCTTCCTGTAGATACCGCTGCGGTATGCCCGTTAGGAATGCTGATTGCCCCGACTCTAGATTCGTCAGTTTCGCCGTGGCTTCGATCTCGTTGATCTGTTCCACTGAACCTTCATAGGGCGCCCATTCGCTCAACACGCGCTCGCGGAGTTGGTTGCTTCCAGAGAAAATGTCGAGCGAGATACCGACAGCCTCTCGCTCTTGGATGAGTATCTCGGCTGATTCGCCGTGTAGGCGAAATCCAGAGTAGCGACGAAGTGAAAGAAGCCGATCGATATCACCAGCGAGGCTCGGGCGCTCAGATTTGATTGCTTCGACTAGCGCTGACCACGTGGCTTCGGAAATGACGCCACCTGAGCCTTGTGATGCCTTGATGAAGTAGCGTTGCAGGCGCTCAGAAAGCTTGGATTCGAGGACTCGAATAGGGATGCTATTAAGAGCCACTGTGCTGGAGAACTCGACTCGGGACTTTGACGTAACTACGCGCTTTCCCTTCTTCGCCAACGCGATGTAGTCGATTGTTGTGTCTGAAAAGCATAGGAGGGCAATGCTGAGTTGCCCTATCCCCCAGTCGGGGACGCTTAATGCGTCCGAAAATGGCTCGTAACTACCTTCGACCTTTTCTTGAATGAGATCACGCCGTCTGTCTTCGTCGAAGTGGATCAGCAGTCCGGTTTTATTTGCAGCCATGGGTGAGCGGTAATCGTCCGATAGTTTGTGGATGGCTAACGTTGAAATTGAGTGCCCACCATTAGTATACGCGAGCGGTGTTCGTCGGCCGCAGGATAATTATGTCTAGCCGGCGCCCGCTGTAGACCGGCAGGACAGTGGGGGCGGTTTCCTGGCGCAGACTGGATGCACCGGCTTCGCGGCAAGGCAGCTTCAAGCGGCCACTCCTGGCCGCATCGCGCCTGGTGCCTTCCTTCAATTCAGTCGTAGTACGACAGTGCGACCAAAGCGGCTCCATCCTCGCGCGTACGACGCCAGTTGACGACAGCGCACGCGTCTTGCAAAGCCTCGAATAGGTCTGGACAGTGTCTCCTGAAACTGTTGACAGCGCCAAGCTGTATCGCCAACGTTTCTCCCGGCCTGACATGCAAGCTCGTCATCGCAGCCTCGGGCTCATCGAGGTAACTCAGACAGTCAATCAACGCGTCCATGTTGTTGCCATAAAACGCGGGAAAACCAAAGATCTGCGAGAAGACCCGATGGAATGAAGGCCAGTCCGTAATTTTGGTCGTGTCTACGAACACTTTCGTCATCGCGCTATTCCGAATTCTATTGTGCATCTAACCGGTTCCGATAGATGCTCCATCTTCGGATTGTCGACGATTGTGGCACTGAGTGCCAGTGACCGTTCCTGGCCGAGAGGACACTGCCATACCGGCCCTCACTTCCTGAAAGCGAGGCGCGTCCACGTAACTCCCTTGTTCCTGTTTGCTTGCTGCGCCGAGCCGCTGCGAACGTTGAGCAGAAGCTGGAGACGATGGGCTTCGGCAAGTCGGACCGTGTCCGCCGCTGAGACGTCGAACATGCGCCGCGCCTCCGGAAACGGCCCATGCCGCAACGACAAAATGACGACGCCACCATCGACTAACAGGTCAGAGACGGTGCCCATGCCTCGGCGACGTTGGACTTCGTCGAGGTGCATCCACACTGCGGTAACCATAACAACGTCGAACGTGTTCGCCCTCTCACGGACGAGGCGGAGATCCGGCAGGCTATCGTCGAGCCAGACAACGCTGGAAGCGGGATAGAAGTTGATCGCAGCAGCCCGCAGTTCGTCGACGGGCTCAACCGCCAACACCGCGTGCCCCATCGATGCCAATGCGGCGGCGTCGCGGCCCATGCCTGCCCCCACATCGAGGATGCGTGAAGGTGCGTCCGGGATCAGGTCCAGAACTGGTAGGTGGTGGTCTCCGAATGAAATCTTGCTCCAATCGTTAGCCAAAACCTCGGCATGCTTGGCATAACCTTCGGTTCCCGGAACGTCGATCGACATTGGTGCAAAATGGATGGTCAGATCAGTCGATTGCCGATGATTCTAGTCGAGGTGTCGAATGACGATTTGTGGCCGACCGGCGTCCCTGTATTTACGAAGGCCACGCCGCGTTTTGAATGACGACTCGATATCCATCGAGGTCCGTGAACGTCTGGCCCGAAGCGTCCCAATAGGGATTGAATGACGTGACACGAGCGAACCCATTCTCGACAAGGCGGATGCACGCGGACTCCCACTCGTCTCGGGCAGGGGCGTAAAACACCAGCAAATCCTCATGCGTCGGAGAAGGAACCACCGGATGTTCACGACATTGGGTGAACTCGAAGTGATAATTCATGCCGGGACACCCAAGCATCACGCCATCGAATCCTTGATGATTCTGGAATCGCGCCAGCACGACCAATTCGAGCGCCTCACAATACATGCGTTCAGACCGGAAAATATCGCTGACAGGTCTGGCGACTCTGAGCTGTGCTCGCATGGGTTGATTGTCTCCGCGGTAGGTCAAGGATGTCGACATCCTTCGCAAGGATACGTCGCGCCACTGAAATCGTCGACGATCCAGAGCGTCTGGTCCAGGGGCTATTCGTGGCCGACAGGCGTCTCTCCACCGAGGTCACGCACGGGTTAGCTGAATGCGAATACAGACACAGCAACGCCGAGCACGGCAAGGCCGACGAGAATGAAAAGCGTGCGGACGCGATGAGCGTCACGCCAAGCCGCCCGGATTGCCTGTCTGTCGCTCAAGGATTGCCAGCCTGTAAGATGCCCGCCGGAAACGACCGGGTACTCGTTGGGATGAATCTTCTGCTCGCTGAGATCGATCCCATTCCGATCATAGTCGTGGCCAGTGATCCTGCCTCCTTCTTCCTGTGCAGTGACGACGCCCGACAAGCGATTGCCTGCGCCGTCATGAAGTGCATCCGTCTCGCCGCGACGACCATAGCGGCCAAAACCAGCGTCCTCGCCCCCGAAATGCGCCCCCTCTCCACCGCGGCCGCCAATGGCCAATGCATTAGTGGAAAACCAGAAGGAGGCCAGCAGTAGTAATGTGAGCGTCCGTCCGTCAAGTAAGTGCTGACGATCAGCCATTATTCTCATCGCGCTCGCCTTAGCCTCGAATTCCGGGATTATCGATGATTCGCAGGGCGGCGTCGAACGTCTCAAGATGGCTGAACTCGGCCGGGATCATCAGTCGCGTCACATGGCGAGACCACAACGCTTCGAATGCCTTCATCGTTGTTTCCCGTGCTTCGAACTGCGGGTCGGCGTTTATCTCGGGCAATGCGGGCACCGGCAGCAATCCGAGTTCCGTCCCCAACGTCGATCTCTTTTCGTCTGCAAATCCAACTCGTCCGTCGCGAAAGAATTCAAGCTTACAAATCTCATAGCGATTCTGGTTGAGGACGGACACGAGACGGACAGGCTCCGCGTCAAAATTGTGATTCCACATGACGTCGATTGCGATCAACCCATCTTCCATTAGCTCTCCCCCCGCTAGTCGAAAGAACTTTTATTAGCGCTGCCTCGTTGAATTGTCGACGATTCCTGTATCGAATGCCAGTGACTGCTCATGGCCGAACTGATTCAGCCGATCTGACGCTGCCTGTTTGATCTAGTCCAACCTTTCACATTTCAGGTGCTTTGCTCTACGGCGCATATGCCTTCCGGTTGAGAGGGCGCGCGCCCTGTCCTCTCGCTTGCTTTACGCGACTGTCCCAATTGAAGCTTTCTCTTTCTTGCTTTCCGCTGCTTGCTGTAATGAAGAAAAAAACAGGTCTCACGAAGGAGACCCGTTTTCACCCGCAACTACGCCTCAACTCGTCACGAGTGACTTGCGTTATTGCTATCCGATGTCGGCGGCATGATCTTCAGTGACTGATCGGACGCTGCTGGGAGTGCATCTGGGTTAGCTTTGCATTCCACGTGTCTAGCCAGGAGTTTCCTGTCATAGTCACTCTGCTGGCTGTCGTTCATCGCCATGCCGCTGTGATCGACAATCGCCCTTACGCATGCAGCAACCTTCGGGTCCGGGTCATTCAGGGCGAGATTGATTTCATTGGCAAGCTCCGCTTTTTCATCGGCATTCTGCTGTTCCGCGACATCAACACCATTAACGTAGTTCTTTTCGCCGAGCGATTTGCCGCTGGCGTCCCACGCCTGGGCTGATCCATTCAGCTTGCCATCGGCAAAGTGATCGACTTCACGGATACCGGTCTTCGGGTCGAACTGGGTGACCTCGCCGTCCTCTTTCCCGTGGACGTACGTTCCCTTGTAGAGCAGCGTTTTTCCGTCTGCTGCGAATCGCGTGACTTCGCCATCGTAGGTTCCGTTCACGAGTGTGGCGTGCAGAATCAGGTTGCCGGTATCCGGATCGTAGCCACTTTCCTCTCCGTTCAGCACTCCCGCTTCCCAGGTAGCGACATGGATTAGCTTGCCGCTCTTCGCGCTATAGATTTGCATCTTGCCGTCCAGTTGCCCGTCCTTGAACGAAAGTTGCGCGAGCGTATGGGCACCTGTCTGATCGTGAACGGTAAAGGAACCATCGAGGCGGCCGGAGGAGAACTGCGACTCGATAGTGACGGCGTCGCTGTTTCGTTCCTTGCAGAGAACCTTGCCGTCGAGCACGCCATCGCTGGATTCGGCATCGCACAGAGCGGTGAGGCCCACATCGGCGATCGAGAGATCGGGGCTGACGTTGCTCAAGGTCGAGATCAGTTTTGCATATCCGGGCTGGGGGCCGAAGACGGTTCCACCTGGTACGTTCGTGACCTTGCCGGAAAACGGCGTGTTTGCACCGTTGGCGTATACCTTTCCATTACTGATTTCGGCGTTGCGGAAGTCGAGTACCTTGCTGCCGCATCCGGCAAGAAGAGCCGCTACACCCGGCAGAACAAGTGCCGAGAAAATTGCTGAGTGAATTCGTTTCATGGGTTGAGCCTGAAAAGAAAAAAGCAGGCGTTCCCGAAAGAACGCCTGCCGGATTGGGTAGGAAAGCTTACTGGCCGTACTGGTAGGTATTCAGGTAGTAGTCACCATCCACCTGACTTGCCAACGTGAGCGACTGAACGACACCTGCTTCAAGCACGCCCGAATGCGCGGATTGCAGCGGGAAAGTTGCTGTCGAGGTCGAGCCGTTCTGACTTACCCTGAGGCTGGTTGTGGGCGTCACGCTACCTTGAACCGTTTCGCTCATGCCCAACCAGGCCATCGTGGGTTGCATCGGATTGATACCCGAGGTCGCCCAGTCGAGCGACAGACTGGATACCGGAACAAGGGCTGCCCAGCCTTGCGGCGTCAGATAGTTGGTGATGGCGTCGCTTCCCAGCGTTGCCCATGCCACCTGTTGTGCTGCTTGCGACGATTGGATCGATGCAACGTTGATGACCGTGTCGGTACCAAGCAGGGACGCATTCTGGTCATACAGCGTGATCGAGTACGCACCGTACTGCTGGATTGTGCTCGTGTCTTCCTGCGTCGTCGCGTAATCGGACGTTTGCGGAACCGTCACGGCACTTCCGTTCAACCCCGTCCATGCCCACTTGTATTGCGTCGACCAGCCGTTTGATTCCACGACTGGCGAGCCATTCGGAACATACGGAATCGGCGCAGTGAGCGCGGTCTTCGGGAAGGTCAGGTACGGTGATCCGGGTGCCGCAGCCTGCATCCAGACGCCGGATGACGGGAGGCCAGGTCCCTTGACCAGCGCTGAACCGACCGATACAGACTGCCCGTTGATGACAACCTGGGACGGAATCTGAATGCGCAAACCCGTCTCGTAGCGATTGTTGCTGGCGTTGCTGTCCGTGTACTGAATGCGACCGACGAACGAAGCAACGTAGTTGTTATGTGGGTCCTGGTCACCGATCACTTTCCAGCCGGTCGCTTCCTGCTGCACGTAGTCCGACGCGAACTGCGGGGTGCCGGTGCCGTCCGTGTACAGAAAGTACACGAGGGCAACCGGACCAGTAGTGTTCGGAATCGTGCCGGCGGGCAACATTGCAATCGTCTTGATGCCAGTGAGCTTCGCGCCAGCGGCGAACAGGTTGTGACGCACCTGAAAGCTGGTCTTGCCAACGCTCAGGTAGTTCGCGTCGATTGCTGTCGTACAGGCCGCATCCGACGTGCTGCTCGCGCCGCCTTGCACGTCGGTCATGCACTGGCTCATCGAGGATTGGAAGCTCGCGAGATAGTTGGCCGGTTGCGAGGGTGCAGCTAGGGTAGTCGACACTGACGTCGAGCTATTGAGCTGGATGGCGGAATTTGGATCGGCGAGGCTCGTGATCTGAAGACCCGTTCCCTTGGTCGATGCTGTCACGGAAACGGAATCGATAACGGCATCAAGGCCAGTCTGGTTCGCCGTGAAGGTCGTGGCGATCGGATCGAGCGTACTTGCCACGTTGTTCGCGCTCAGGATCGGCCCTAGCGCTTGGTCGAGCACGCCCACCGCATGCGAGACGTTGGTGGTCGTGACCGTTGAAGGACTCGCCAGGAGATCCGCCGGATTGCCCGAGGCGGTCATGAGTGCCGCGACGGCCGTGGTGAGCGGCGTAACGTTGGCGGTCAACGACGTGCCGCTCGAGGTGAGCGTTGGCACCACGGAATAGAGCAGGCTGGACGCCCCGGAAGCGTCTTGCGCTTCCAGCACCAGCGGAGCCGTCAGCCCTTGCACCGAGACGGTATAGCTACCGTCCGTGTTCGATGTGCCGGTGGCGGTCTTGCCATTGGCATCGATGACGGTCACGGTCGCGCCAGCAAGCGCAGTCCCGATCGCGACGGTGCCACCGATGGAGGTCGCGATTTGCTGAGTAGGTTGTGAACTTGCGGAAGACGAGCCGCCTCCACCGCCGCATGCGGCCAGTAGGGTAAGGGAGCTGAGGGACGCGCCGAGCGCGATTCGAATTCCCCGGTTAGGACGTTTGTTGTTCATTCTTGCGGTTTCCTTTCAAATTAAATTGTCGTGTTTACTCAACAATCAGGAGCGCCAGCCGGCCTGACTGGTACGCCCTCAGGCCGCTATATCGGCGTGTGTCGGCAAAAATGAAGAGTAAACACTACGTCAATTGTAGAGTGTATAGCGTCGAGAATTAGTCGACGGGTGGGCATCCTCCTCGGCATGACTGCCAAGCGATCCACACCAGCACCTGCCCGACCGGCTCCGATCTCGATTGCTCTAGGGAAGAGGATCAAGCAATGTCGGCACGAAGCCGAGAAATCGCAGGAGACGCTCGCTTTCGAGGCGCACGTCGACCGTACCTACATTTCGACCATCGAGCGCGGGATTGCCAATCCATCCGTCGAGACGCTCGCGAATATCTGCTATTCGCTGAACATCACACTCGCCGAGCTGTTCGCGCCGTTGGATGGCGTTTCGCTCAAACCGACGGGGGAACGCCGGGCGAATGCCGCGACGCCACCCGAGATTAAGCGCAGCCGCTTGAGATGACGGTGGGCGGCGATCTCGCGATCGGCCGGATGGCGATCGCGGTATCGACTGTCACCGCATAGGCGTGCGTCTCAGTCACATACGACGGGTGCTGGCGGCCGAAGACCAATCGGGCATTGCACGCCGCGAGTTTGGGTTCAGCAGCGGCCGGATCGAGCAGCAGCAGACCATGGGGTTCAAAGGTTCGCTTGTATTGCCGCCCCTCGATGCCGATGACGAGTGCCGCGTGTGCATCGCGAACGAGGTGGCGACGCCAGCCAACAATGACGGGCCGTCCCCGCTTTAGCTCAAGTTCACAAAAGTTAAGTATCGAGCCCCGGCCATCATGTAAGGCGACCGGCCGCACGCCCATGTTCAGTTCCCAGACGAAGCTTTCCAGCTCCGAATGCGCGAGACCGTGCAGGTAGTGCGGCCATGCGCGATCCCAAAACGTCGCTTCCGCGCACGCAGCACTTTGTGAAAGTGCGACAGGGTCGGCGAGCTTGCCCAGCAGCGCGAGCGCCATGGCGACGCAATGTAGCGCGCTGCCGCCGTCCCAATCACCCTGGCGGCTGAAGAGCTGCTTACCGGAAGCGGCGAGAACCAACCGCTGGCCGGGCCGCAGTGCCGGATGAAATTTCTGGATCAGCATGTCAGTACTCGCCCGGCAATAGGAACGTCGTGGCGTAGCGATCAGCCTCGGTAATGATCCACACAGTGTGGCCGCCGGGCAGCACGTAGTTCGACAGAATGCGCTGGCCGGCAGTCACTGCCAGCTCGTTTTGTTGTCGGTCAGAATCGGACAGGTCGCCCCAGTCGCCGCGCAGGTGGCGGATTAGCAAGTCGATGATCGAGACCTGTGCGCCGGCGATGACTTCGAGCGCCCCGAGTGTGGCAAGGATACGGCCGGGCTTGAAGCGCGGACCGGCGTGATGAGTCGAAGGAAGGTTCAAGATAAATTTCTCCTGAAAACGGTCGAGCGCTGGCCTCCGGTCATGCCGGATGCGAGAGCGTTGAAACGATGGGAAAGGGACTAAGACGCGACGCGCGTCCTCGGACACCGTAGGAAGGGAGTGAGCTACCGTGTTTCGGCGGCGAGCGCGTTCGGGTAGTGCTTGGCGAGGATTAAATTCATCTGTTCGACCAGATCGGACCGCTTGAACGTCAGGTGCCCATTGCCGTTCTTGAACCACCGCAGATGGAAGTAGGCATGCTCGGCTTCGGTCTGCCGTGCTTGTTGTGCGTTTGAGACTGAAGCGTAGGCAGCGTGTCGATGATCGGGCTCGGGCTTACCGTCGAGCAGGCAAAACGCGCGGATGAGATCGTCCAGTTCGTTAGTGACGCGGTGATTCGTGCAGCCGTCCGACAGCAGGCGCTTGACGATGATCCGTTTGCCGAATTTGAAGGGCCGATTGGTCTTGTAATCCCACGACAGTCGCCGAAAACACTGGATCACGCCACGCTCGAACATATCCCCGCGCGAGTCGTAGAGTTGTGCGAATGTCGCTTCGATGTTCGCCGCCGTGAGTTTGGGCACATCACCTTCGGAGAGCTGCCGGTCCCACTGCTCCCGGGCTTGGGCGTCCATGAAGGTGCGCAAACCCGATTCGGAGAGCAGATAGCTCCAGCCGCGCACGTCGATTACACGCACGATGGCGCCTTCTGCCTCGTCACGTTTGGCGTATTCTCCGGTAACGCTTGGCCTGCCGCGACAGGCATAAGCGTCGTCGAGCACGAGTCGCGGGAAGCCCAGATGGGCCGCCCTTGCGATCTGCTCGGCTTCGTTGAGTAGATCGAGCGCGGCATGCACGCGTTCGACGACGGCGGCACGCTGGTTGGCGAGATTGGTAATGCTGACACTCTTGACGAGGTCGGTGGTCGTATCCATGACGTTGGGCGTGACAAAAGGTTGGAAAGAAAACGCCGGGCGCAAGGCCCGGCGTTTATGCCGCTGTGTGACGTGCGGCGAGTTGGCGGCGCAGCGTGGCTGCCTTCGCCTGAGAGCATCCAAGGTGACGACGAATCTCGGCGACGGTTGGACGCAGACGACCCGCAGCGATGTCCCGGAGCAGCCGGGCCACGTCGTCACCAGGAGAGCCGACGTCCGGTAACGGTGTAAGCGGATCGTCACGCGGGGCGCGGCTGTGAGTCGTGCTGTCGTGACTGGGCAATCCCCTTTCGCGATTCGCGGTCTCGTCGACGTGACTTGCCGCCGCGCTCGTTACTACGGGTTCGGTCACGGCAGTCTCGGCGGCGACCGGCACGACTGCGCTTGGCGTCGACCCACTCACGACGGGCGCGGGCACCGGTAACGGCGACGCATCCAGCGTGAGCATCCACAGCAGACACGCCACGCCTTCCAGGACTGAGGCGAACATCAGTCCCGATAGCAAATCGATGCGCGGAGCAGTCGTGCCGAGTAGCCCCGCGAGTCGGGACGTGACCGGATCGGCGAGTAACGCGTCACGCCGGGCCGTCACTCGATCGGTGACTGCCTCCCGACGCCGGATTTCGCCGGCTTCGGTGTTGAGCGCATCGAGCCGTGCGGTGAGTGAAGCACGACGCACCCGCAGACTTGGGCAGTCCCGCACGCAACGTCGAACATCGGCGGCGGTAAGCTGTGCGGTCACGATGGCGCGCTCGTCCATGACGGCTGTGAGACTGCGGCCAGGCGACTTGTCCGGTGGTGGCACCGCCGCTTCTCGTCGTTCGCCGGCATGGGCTTGCGTCAAGAGAAAGAAGACAGCATGGCCGTAGACAGCCACTCCCATGCAGCCCAGCCACAACACGGCGGCGACGAATTGCACGCGCAGATTGGCCGAGCGTGCGATTGCCGGTAACAGGTGCGCGGTCACGACCAGCACGACGCCGATCGCAACCCACGCCAGCCGCTCCGGGAGCGAGCCGCCACGCTGCCAGCCCGACAGGACGGATAGCGTGACGGCCGTACCCGTGGCCGCGACGGCTAGGGCAAACGCCCCGCGTTGCGTTGTCATGCCGCCGCTCCCCCGAGCAGTACCGCTTGACGATCCAGCTTCTCGCGTAGCGTCGGACGTGTGGTGGCCCCGCTCTCAGTGGGAGGCGGATTGCCATCCGACTTCTGCGGGTCCTTCTGCGGTTCCGATGGCGGATAGAATTCCTCCGCCACGGCTGCTTGCTCCTCAGCACTGTCCTCGAATGCCCCGTTGGCGAAACCTAGGCGGGCCGCGGCATCGAGCGCTGCTTGATCGAACCCGGCCGCCTTGCGTCGGGCGTCCAGTTCCCGCGCCTGTGTGAGCGCTTCTTCGAGCGTGCTGCCCGCGCGTACCGACAAGTCGACGTAGTAAATCGCCGAGCGGTAGCTTTGCGTCGTCGATTTGCCGCGCAGCTTCAATTCCAGCGGCAGGCACGCGAGTAGATTGCCCGACACCGCAGCGAAGTAATGTAAGCGCGCGGCGAGCGTGCGGATGGAATTGAACGACGTCGTCCTGAAAACGAACGAGCCCATCTCGTCTTCGTCACCGATCAGCACGTTCAGCCGCGCATACGGTTTGCAGCCGCCTTGCCGACCGAACGCGCAGCCGTCGGGTGAGGCGCACGTCAGTGCCTCGATGCCCTTATCAGTCGTACGCTTGCATGTCTGACCGTCGCCGACACACACGGGGCGACCGGTGTCGCGATCGAACAGGCTGTAGTCGGCCCGCAGGTTCAGGTCCGGATCGTTAAAGAGCACCCGGACGGGAATCGCGCGCAGCTTGCCCGACGTGGCTTTGCGTAGCTGTTCATTGAGAGGGTGGAGCATCCATTCACCGCGCTGCTGAACCTGCGTCGTCAACGTGAACTGGTCGTCCTTCTCGGGCAGACGCTTGCCGGCCTTCTCGACAATACGTCCGATGGCAATGCGCCCGACGACGGGCGGGGTAATGGCTAAACCTTTGAGCATGATGTTCCTCAGAATGGAAAGGTGAACGAGGGCGCGATGATGGAGTCATCGCGTCCGGTTGCCGGTGCAAATCGCTTGGCGGGCCGCTACTGAGCAAAGTGAGCCTCGAGCTTTTCGTGAATCTCTTTGGCGACAAGCTGCCAAGCGTTGGCGCCGATCATCGGGAGATTGCCGAATTTCTCCTCCAACTGTTCAAACGGCATCTGGGCGATGTGCTCGGCCTGTTTGCTCAGTGCGTCCATGACGAACGCTTGCGCGAGCGCGCCGTACCGAGAGAAAGTCATGATCTGCGCGAGGCATTCGAGATTCGTCACGGCCTAACTCCGATCAGGTGGAAACGAGAAAGCGGCGCGAACCGGGCCTCGATCCGGCGTATTGCCGCTCGAACTCGGGGTGATCGGCGAGCAGCCGTGCCAGGTCGACGGTGGATGAATCTCGGCTGCGCTTGAACGAGACGTGACCGGTCTCGAACACCGCGCGAGTGGCCTCGCCCATCGCCTGCTGGATCGCTTGCTTTAACTGGGCTTCGATCGCTTGCTGAGCCTCGATCTGTGCGCGAACCGCCACAAGGTCAGCGAACACCGACGAAAGCCGCCGGTCGTCTGTGAAGTCGACCGTGCCGCCGTTGCCGGGATAGAGGTGCCGCAGTGCTCGATCGGAGGACTCCGAGCCGTCGGCTGGTGGTGGCGTATCGGTCCCGACGAATCTCCAGAAATCCGCTTCAAGTTCGATCAGTTGCGCGATCAGGACATCGTCGCGCTTGACGCGATGCACTTCGAGTTTCTGGCCACAGAGCAGCACGGCGACATCCGCTGCCTGTTTGCCCGTCACCGCGAGCTGGTGCTGTACCTGAATCTGCACATATTCCGGTACACCGTCGCGCCAGAGGCGTGCACCGAACTCCCCCGCAGTTTTGCATTCCAGAATCGAGACATCGCGGTTGCCGACGACTTCACGATCGATGTTCGCGAGCATGAACGGAATTGACGGATGCCGGAGCACGGCATTGACGCGCCGCACGCGGTTTCCGGTTTGTTTCGTGTAGCTTGCGGCAACGATCGGTTCGAGCAACGTCCCCCAGTACACCGGCTCAGTTGTGTCGTCCGGATCGGGTTTCGGCAGGTTCGCATCGCGCCCGGTCTTGATCAGCCATAACTCCAGTGGGCTCATGTAGGGTGAAAGCCCTACAGCTGCTGCCGCGTCCGATCCGCCGACCCCGGATTTCCTCACCTCCAGCCAGTCGTTACGCGAGAGGTCCTTCGTCTCGACAAGTCGAAGCGCTGGACGATGCCGATGTTGTTCAGCCACTAATGCCATTTGGATCTCCAAAAATGAAAATGCCCGGCGGGGAGCCATCCCGGCCGGGCGATATGCCGCGAAGAACAGAGGGGATCAGGCGACAAGTTTCATTGCCTCATCCCACGCTTTTTGTTTCAGTGTTGCGCCCGCGCCGAACCAGGCCGCGTCTGTCCGGTGGTCATCGCTACGCGCGCGACGGTGGTGATCGACAAACTCCGTGATCGAGTTCAGCAAGCCGAAGGCTGTGCCTGAAGCCGATGCAAGCGTTGAACCCATGCCCTGTCCGGCGTACAGTGCATGTGCAGCCTTGACTGCACGGTCGTTTGTGGCAATTTCGGTATTGGTACCGCTTGCCGAATAGGTGAGCACGCGACGGAAGAAAGTTTCGGCAGTCGTATCGTTGACCTTGCAGTCGGCCAGCGCCTTCATGCGTGCCATAAATCCATCCCAGCTGGAGATCGCAATGCCGAGTTGGCGCTTCACGGCTTGTGCATCGAACTGCGAACGATGCGGCACTTTCACGGCACCTGCGGAATCGCCAAGCGCGATCTGCAACGTGTTGTTGCACACTACGCGCACGCTGGTGAATTGCGCGGTGGTCGCGAGCGTGCCGTCGCACGCGGTGGCGAGCAGGAGATAGCCATTCACCGTGTCCTTGCCCTTGAGCGACGCGGACTGTCCGGTGCGAGCGAGCGCCCACAGTTTTTTGCCATCCTTGAGCACACCCGCTGTTTCCAGCTCGAAACCGCCGACCTCCGTCAGGTCTCGATAAAACTCCAGAATCTGTCTGGGTTGTACGACCTGATAGCGCGACGATACGACCGACAGCGGTGACTTGGTATCCGATCGGTAAAGCACCTTCTGCTCGGGAAACGCATGGATTGAGCCGAGGTTGGTTCCGGCGTTGCCCGACACGAACCGCACATCGGCGGATTCGATGGCCCAGTCCATGCCGGCCTGTTTTGCCCACACTTCGATGGGTTGTTTTGGGGAAAGCTGATTGCCGAGGCCATGCCACGGCTGTTGGCCGACGTAGGCCATCGTGTTGACGAGATGCATGAAACGATCCTTGAGGTTAACGGCATAGAGCCCAGCGCACGGCCGGACGGATGCTTTGATAATTGGGAAAGACAGCGGAAAGCGGAAACCGCCCGATCAGGCGGATGCCTTGGCGCGACCGAATGTGTGCTTGCAGTCGAGGCAGCGATAGTTGTCGAGCACGTGGGTATCGACGGTTTCTCCTAGCGCGACGCCAGCGGCACAGCCAGTCGTCCCCCCAATTAGCGCGCCGATGATTGCGCCGGTCAGGCCGCCGAGCGCGGCGCCGACAGGGCCGGCTAACATGCCGATCGCCGCGCCAGTTTCAGCACTGGCCAACGTCATGGCTGCACCGCCGGCAGCACCTGCGATGGCACCGGCCGCGCCACCGATCTTCGTAGCTCGGTCGAGCGCCTCAGTTTGAGGGGAGTTACATTTAGGGCATGGAATTGTCACCACATATCTCCATAGTGAATGTCATTGAACTACGTGGTATGGCTGCGATTTCAGCCATACCGCCATAGCTTCAACGAAGTGATATGTGATTGAAATAATTTGGAGCACAGCCCAGACTGGAGCCAGGGGTGCCGGATACGCACCCAGCCCGTGCCACGGAGTGTCGGCGACATACGCCATGCTGGATGCGAGACGAATTTTCATCCTTACTAAAATGAGTGAGGGAAACAGAAAGCGAAAATGCCTACAGGCCCGAGGGGCTGTAGGCATTGAGCGAGAAGCGAAAGAGTGCGGGAGGGTATCAGGTAGCGGACGGCTTGCTGAACGTGTGGCCGCATTCCAGGCAGACGTAGGTGTCGAGCACGCGTTCTCGATCCGCTCTCCGACAGCGGAGCCAGCGGCACACCCGGCAGCGCCACCGAAAAGCGCGCCGAGTAGGCTTCCGGCAAGGCCGCCAAGGATCGAGCCGACTGGTCCGGCGACCATGCCGAGGGCAGCGCCAGCTTCGGCAAACGGTGAAGCGATGTCCGAAAATCAGATGGTTCCAAGTTTTAACACGGCCTCGGCCGCGAGCCCTCACTAAAAGAGGCCGTTTTAGCGGTAGCTGTATGCTGGGAGCAGTCGGACATTGAGTTATCACGTGATGACCGTCGGCATCAAAGCGGCCTGTCGACTCACGGCACCTCGGTGTACCTATACGAAAGATTCCAGTGCGCTGCGTGACTTCTGGCTCATACTCCGAGCTGCCGCAACAGTGCTAATACTGTATATTTGCACAGTATGAAAATTGTCTTCGGAGCGAGCCGGATCCGCGGTGTAAACGACCTCGAGATAGGGCGAGGCCGTAGTGCCGCCGCGTACACGAGCACTCGGTGCCACATTTCCTATTGGACCGGTAAAACGTACCGTGGGCGAGTACGTGCAAATGTGATACAAAACGTGCATGCGAAATCCGGGGGCAAAGCGAAACGCATGGACTCCATCCATGAAAAAGAGCCGCGCGAGACAGTTGGTCGCAACACCGTTGCAAGGTTCCGTATGCAGTTCCAAGCAGCTGCCTATGCGGCGCTTGAGATCCTGAGCGGCAAGGAGATCGACCGAGTCTACTGCGATTATCACGACGACTTTGTCGTGCGCAGAACCGTAGCCGGCGTGGTCGACTACCATTTCTTCCAGGTGAAAACCAAGGGGAAGGCAAACCAGCAATGGGATGTCGCGGAGGTGTTCTCTCTCAAGAAGACCGGGGCGCTGGATACAGAAGAGAAGTTGGAGGCGATCCGCGACAGCATCGCGGGCAAGCTGTTCGTGCACACTGTCGAATTTGGCGACCAGTGTCGTGAAATCACGGTTCTCAGCAACGTTCACTTCAACGACGATGTTCACGATGTCGTCACGGACCTCTCCGCTGGTACGTCGAGCAAGAAGTACATCCGTCAGCTCATCGAAAAATTTGCTGAAATTGTTTCGCCTGAGACCCCGCTGTCATCCGAGCAAATTGATGCGGCTCGAAAGAAGCTCTCCTTGCTGCCGAACGTTCAGTACATCGGCGACACGCTCGAAGCGTTCAGTATTGCCGCGCACAACGCTATCTGGAGGCACAGCGAGATTGAGCTGCATCAACACGAGGTTGAGCGCCTCGCAAGAAGCTTGGTGACACTTGTCGAGGAAAAGTCCTGCTCTCCCATCAGCGGGCTATCCAAGGCAGACATCGATCTAGCAACTGGCGTCGGCCTAGAAGACCTACTTGATGTCCTGAGCATTTCCACCCAGGTGTACCAGACCCTGCAGCAAGGGGGCGACCCCGCTGCCATCAAAGCGGCGTCTATTCTTCAGCGGAAGCTGAAGGAGGCGGGTGCCACTGAATCCATGATAGAGGCGGCCTCGCGAGCGAAGGTCGCCTGGGACGTCTGGGTTAGAAGTGCGCGGCATACATTCCCGGACTTCACGTTCAACGTCTTGCTCGATGAAGTCGACAAGAAGTGCAAGGCTTGGCTGCTTGGAGGAGGCGTCTTGGGAGACCTTGAGAACTTCGTTCAAGCAACGCTGGACTCCCCCATCGCGAAGAAGTTCGCGACACTAGATACGGACCTCGTGTTCGGAGCCTTCTGTGCCGCCGTCGTTAGGAGAGCAACGCGATGAACTCGCCAGAATTCTTCAGCGAAGCTAGGCGGCTTGGTCTCAAGCTGAACCTCTCCGGCGAAGGATCTTCGCCAGTGCACACGCTCGACAATGAGGCCCTGTTCCAGTTGCCCTTGCTCGCCATGACTATCTTGGCAATCTCGAAGGCTCAGTCCAAGCCTCAACTGCCCGAGATTGGGCAGTTGGTCGGCGAGTGTCTGGAGCGGACTGTCGCCGGCTTCAAAGGATCTTCTCAGGACATTGGCTGGTCCGGCAACCTGCGGATCAGGACCATCAAGGCGTTGACGTTCTTAGAGTCGACGGGGCTAGTCACCATCGACGAGGTGACACGCCGAATCGCCGCGACTGACTTGGGAAAGAAGGTCTACAACGGCGCCGTCGAGGGGGAGAGTCTCTTGTCCTTCTCAATGAAAACCGTCGAGCTTAGCTACCAGTACATCCGGGATGAAGCTAAAGCCAGAGGAGAAGTAAATTGAGGCTGAAGTCACTGCAGATCGAATCTCTGGGCGACGTGGGTTGGGAAAGCCCGCTCCTGGAGTTTGGCTACAGGACCACGATGCTGTTCGCGCGCAACGGCAGCGGGAAGACCCCTGTCGTCCGTGCGCTTGCGTCCGCGCTGGGGTTCCCAAACAACTTTCGGACCGACATCCTTGAGAAATGCAACGCGGTTGTCTTGCGCGCCGAGTCGGAAGGGAAACCGCTCACGATTCGCCGCACCATCGACGCGACGAACGAGGCGTTTTACGCCACGATTGATTTCGATGGCGAGCAAACCGAACACTATTCACAGGGTTCCTTCTCGCTCGCGCTGTTTCAGCTTCTTGGGCTCAAGCCGCCACGGCTGGTGTCGACAAAGGGCGAGGAGGCACAGCCCTACATCGCCACCCTGTTGCCGCTGTTCTACCTCATACAAGGCTACGGATATTCAGCTGCCTACCGTGCCCAAAGCACGTTCATCGCAGACCAATTTGCTGAGATGGTGCGGTTCGCCTTCGGGCTGAACCCAAAGCACTCCTATGAGATCAAGAAGACCCTTATCGAAGAGAAGAGTGCCCTAGAGGCTCAGACACGTAAGATCGTTGCTGCACAGCGTGTGCTTGAGTACCAGAGTCGCGGCGTGGACGATAGCGATGCAAACCAAGCTGTGCTGCAGCGGACGGCTGAAAACCTAACGCAGCAGATCGACGGACTTCGTGCGTCCGTGGACGCGAGGGGAACCGCGAACTCGACGCTCACTGAACTCCTGCGTCAGAAGGACATCCAAATCCGAGCTCGGCAATTAGAGCTCTTCGAACTGCAGAATCGTGTCGCTGGCATCGAGACCATCCGCGCGGAAATTGATGGTGAGGTCAAGACCCTCGGGCTGAACGAAGAGGCTCGGCGTGTCTTCACATCGTTTCAGGAAATCTGCCGCGCGCCGAACTGCGGGTTGTTTCTGGGTAGCACGGAATCGTACGGGAAGAACCTGCTGTATCTCAAGGATCAAATTAAGGACCTCGAGCGGAACAGCCAGCGTGCCGAGATTCGGGTTGAGCAATTGGAGGAGCGGCTTCAGGAGCTAGGCGCGGAGCGCCAGACGCTAGTTGACAACCTTGAGTCGCCCAATACCTCGGACGTCGACCAGTTGGTGACAGCTGTGCAGGCCTTGACCAAGCAACTTGTCGGCGTGCAGAGCGAAATGGGCCGAATCTCTGGGTTGAAGGAAGAGCGCTCAAAGCTATTCAAGCTTGAGCGCGAACGCGATCGCATCCAAGATCGCATTGACGGGCTGTCGAACACCGGCAGAGCTGACCATGAATTCAACAAGCTTCGACTGACCCTACGCGAACTCACCGTGAAGTGGATGCAGACGCTCGAGACGCAAAACGTGTCGACGAACGTCGACATTGACTTGAATCTTCGCTTTACGTTCGGGGGCGAAACGCTTGATGTCATCGGCAGCGGCGGCAGCAGTAGCACGACGATCAGATTAGTCCTCGCCATACACGCGGCCCTGCTGGAGGCGTATCTGTCTGATAAGACTCGTCCATTCCGCTTCATGATCCTCGACACTCCGAAGCAGGAAGAACTCCACACTGCCGACCTGGCCCGTTACCTCACGGAGCTCGAGAAGATGTGCGAGGCAAATGATGCCCAGCTTATCTTTTCGTCCACCGAGTATGATCACCCAACTGGCCCGAAGGACAAGCGTTGGCTGCCGAGCTACCGCGGACCGGACAAGCCGATGTACCTCGGCAAGCAAAGCGATTTGCTGGCAGATGATGGGCTCACGTGATTCAACGACTGAGCTAACTCATACGACGTCGGTGAATGCGCGCAGGACCGCTGGGTGCGGACTGCTACATTCAGCTGTTTGGGTGACGGCCGCGCTGCGAAGCAGGCGTTGCGCAACGGAATCCGAATGGCTGCAATGGGTCGATTGTATTAAAAAACTCCTCGAGCCCGGGCAAAGCCAGACTGCCAGGGGCCTTCTTACCCCTCGCCGATGCTCGCAAGCGGTTTGTGCCGCGATCCGAGAGGCCGATTTTTCGCGACTCGGTCCGGCTGCGGGGCGAAGCGAGGTTTTCAACAGAATCGGTCGGCTACGGGCGCTCGTCAATGGTGAGACGGCGGCGCGCACTGGCAAACGGTTAACTTCCGGGTCTGGCAACTAAATGGGGGGCACGCGGGCGACTTCCCATCACAACGTGGAGACGGTACAGAGGGCTCGCTTACGGCTCAATGACACGTGTACCGCTTCTACATTTATCGCGATTGAGACGTAAAATTCCACGTTCGGTGTGTCGTGGGCGCAGAGCCCGCACACTCAACCCGATTTACCGCGCTTCGAGCTGCAACGGATGACCACGTAAACCATATCGGAACAGGAACAGTACTATGACAAGCACCCAACAACGTGCCGCCCTGCAACGCCAGATTTGGCAAATCGCCAACGATGTCCGCGGTGCCGTCGACGGCTGGGATTTCAAGCAATACGTGCTCGGCACCCTGTTCTATCGCTTCATCAGCGAGAACTTCGCCAGCTACATCGAAGGCGGTGACGACAGCGTCCATTACGCCGAACTGCCCGACAGCGTCATCACCTCGGACATCAAAGACGATGCCATCAAAACAAAGGGCTATTTCATCTACCCCAGCCAGCTGTTTGCCACACTGGCTGCCAGCGCCAATACCAACGAGAGCCTCAATACCGACCTGGCTGCCATTTTTGCCGCAATCGAAAGCTCCGCTAACGGGTACCCCTCAGAGCAGGACATCCAAGGCCTGTTTGCCGACTTCGACACCACCAGTAACCGCCTCGGCAATACCGTCAAAGACAAAAACGCTCGTCTGGCGGCTGTGCTCAAAGGTGTAGCCGGGCTAGATTTCGGTCATTTTGACAGCGCTCATATTGACCTATTCGGCGATGCCTACGAGTTTCTTATTTCTAACTACGCCGCCAACGCCGGTAAATCCGGTGGCGAGTTCTTCACGCCGCAGCACGTATCCAAGCTGATTGCGCAGCTGGCCATGCACAAGCAAACCAGCGTCAACAAAATTTACGACCCAGCCTGCGGCTCCGGGTCGCTGCTGTTGCAAGCCAAGAAGCACTTCGATGCGCACGTCATCGAAGAAGGTTTCTTTGGGCAAGAGATCAACCACACCACCTACAACCTGGCGCGGATGAACATGTTCTTGCACAACATCAACTACGACAAGTTCAACGTCCAGCTAGGCAACACTCTGATCGACCCGCACTTTGGCGACGACAAGCCCTTTGATGCAATCGTCTCCAATCCCCCGTATTCGGTGAAGTGGATCGGCTCTGACGACCCCACGCTGATCAACGATGAACGCTTTGCCCCGGCCGGTGTGCTCTCGCCCAAATCCAAGGCCGATTTTGCGTTTGTGTTGCATGCACTCAGCTACCTTTCCGGCAAGGGCCGCGCCGCCATTGTCTGCTTCCCTGGAATTTTTTATCGAGGCGGTGCTGAACAGAAAATCCGCCAGTATCTGGTTGATAACAACTATGTCGAAGCTGTGATCTCGCTTGCGCCCAACCTGTTTTTTGGTACCACTATCGCGGTGAATATTCTCGTGCTGTCCAAACATAAGACCGACACCACCACCCAGTTCATTGATGCCGGCGACCTGTTCAAGAAAGAAACCAATAACAACGTGCTGCTGGACACGCATATCGAGCAAATCATGCAGGTGTTCGATAGCAAGGCGAACGTGGCACACTTTGCCCAATCCGTACCTTTTGAGAAGGTGGTTGCTAACGACTACAACCTGTCCGTCAGCACCTACGTCGACGCAAAGAACACCCGCGAGGTGGTGGACATTGGCCAGCTCAATGCCGCTCTAAAAAACAGCGTGGCAAAAATCGACAAACTGCGCGCGGAAATCGATGCCATCGTCGCGGAGATCGAAGGCGAGGAGCTGGAGGCATGAGTAGCGTCAATTTCTTGGACAAACTGCTAGATGGAGTGGCGGTGGAGTGGAGGGCGCTGGAAAGCGTCGCGGAATATGTGCGCGGTTTGACTTACAACAAATCAAGTGAAAGTTCCGATGGCCAAGGCTATAAAGTCCTTCGCGCAAATAACATTACCTTATCGAATAATTCATTAAACTTTGATAATATCAAGGTGGTTAGTTTTGACACAAAAGTAAAAGACACGCAAAGGCTTCGCAAAAACGATATTTTAATAAGTGCTGCCAGTGGAAGTCGTGAGCATGTCGGGAAGGTGGCTTACGTCAATTCCGACATGGATTGCTACTTCGGTGGGTTCATGGGGGTTGTCAGGTGTTTCGCCAAGATTAATTCGCGATATTTGTTTCACGTTCTAACGAGCGACATTTTTCAAAGTCATCTTGACGAAATGCTTAATAGCTCAACCATAAACAATTTGAACTCAGCGGTAATGGGTGCCTTCCAAATCCCCATCCCCTGTCCGGACAATCAAAAAAGATCGCTTGAAATTCAGGCCGAAATCGTCCGCATTCTGGATGCCTTCGCGGAGCTTACCGCGGAGCTTACCGCGGAGCTTACCGCCGAGCTTGTCGCCCGCAAAAAACAATACAACTACTATCGCGAGCAGTTGTTGAGTCCTGAAGACGGGGACGCGGAGTGGACGACACTGGGCGAGCTTGCGGAGAACCTTGACTCTATGCGCAAGCCGATTGCGAGTGGGTTAAGAGATCCAGGTGATATTCCGTACTACGGCGCATCAGGGATTGTCGATTACGTCCGAGATTATATATTTAATGGGGATTTTTTGCTTGTTTCCGAAGATGGTGCCAATTTGGTGGCGCGAAACACACCAATAGCTTTCAGTATCGGTGGAAAAAGCTGGGTGAACAATCACGCGCATGTGCTTAAATTTGAGACGCACGCTGAGCGCAAATACGTGGAATATTATTTAAATAGTATCGATTTGACGCCCTACATCTCGGGTGCCGCTCAACCAAAGCTAAATAAAAAGAATTTGGAGGCCATCAGCGTTCCGAACCCTTCTCCTGAAGAGAAGAAGCGAATCGTCGCCATTTTGGATAAATTCGAACTTGTTGCCAACTCCGTCAGTGAGAGCTTACCCTGCGAAATTGAGCTTCGCCGGAAGCAATACGAGTATTATCGTGATTTGCTGCTCGACTTTCCAAGGCCGGAAGAGGTAGCGGCCTGACATGAGCAAGACGCTAACGGAAATCGCCCAACAGCTGAGAGACACCAATAAGAAGGTGCAGCTAATCTACGCCTTTAATGGCACGGGCAAGACACGCCTTTCGCGGGAGTTCAAACAACTGATTGCTCCGAGAGCCGAAGGCAGTGAAGGCGGCGACGAGGCCGATCAGCCCGAGTTTTCGCGCAACAAAATCATATATTACAATGCTTTCACCGAAGACTTGTTCTATTGGGACAACGACTTGGCGGGTGACGCTCAGCCTAAGCTGAAAATTCAGCCTAATACCTTTACGGATTGGGTGCTGAAGGATCAAGGCCAAGACCAAAACGTCATCACGACCTTTCAGCGTTACACCAACGACAAACTCACGCCACGATTTAATCCGGAGCGAATAGAAAAGGACCGGGACGATAAAGAAATAACCATCAAAGCCTTCTCGGAGGTCACTTTCTCGATGGAGCGCGGTGACGCGACGCATTCGGGAAATCTGAAAATCTCCAAGGGTGAAGAAAGCAACTTCATCTGGAGTATTTTCTACACGCTACTTGAGCAAGTGATTGGCGTGCTCAATGTTGCTGAGCCAACCGAACGCGAAACAGATCAATTCAATCAACTGGAATATGTGTTTATTGATGACCCGGTCAGCTCGCTCGATGAGAATCACCTGATTCAGCTGGCCGTAAACCTGGGGCAATTGATTAAGTCAAGTGCGTCGGATGTTAGATTTATTGTGTCGACCCATAGCCCGCTGTTTTACAACGTGCTTTACAACGAAGTCGACGCGAAGGCTGGATATATTCTGAGCCGATTAGGTGATGGGACATTTTCTATTGAAGAAAAGAAAGGCGACTCAAACAAAAGCTTCTCGTATCACCTGCATATTAAGAATCTTATTGAGCAGGCAGTAGAGGAGAACAACGTGCAGCGCTACCATTTTGCGCTGCTCCGTAATTTGTATGAAAAGACTGCCAACTTCCTTGGATATCGGAGTTGGTCTGATCTGTTGCCGGATGATAAAAAAGCGTACGCAAGTCGAATTATGAATTTTTATCCTCACAACACCTTGTCAAACGAAGAGATCGCAGAGCCAACGCCGCCCGAGAAAGAGATGGTTCGTCTACTGCTTAGAAACCTGAACACCTATGGCTACTGGCAGCAGGAGCAACAAAATGGTTGATTACACCAAGCCCATTGCCGAATGCAGTAATTTCATCGTGCTGGATAAATACAGCAAGGAATGGCAGTCTGCCGAGAGCTATCAAAGCGAAGGCGATCTGGAGCGTGAGTTCATTCGGGATCTGGTCAATCAGGGCTATGAACACCCACCCGGCCTGAACACGCCCGATGCCTTGCTAGCCAATGTGCGCGTGCAGCTGCAAGCGCTCAACAACGTCCAGTTTGCTGATGGAGAGTGGCTGCGTTTTGTCGAGACCTGGCTGGACAAGCCCAGCGATGGCATCGTCGAAAAGACCCGGAAGATCCACGATGATTACATTCACGATTTTGTGTTTGACGATGGTCGTATCCAGAACATCTACATGCTGGATAAGAATAACATTGCCCGCAACAAAGTACAGGTGATCAAGCAGTTTGAGCAGGCCGGCACGCACGCCAATCGCTATGACGTGACGATTCTGGTCAATGGCTTGCCACTGGTTCAAGTGGAGCTGAAAAAGCGCGGTGTAGCGATTCGCGAAGCCTTTAACCAGGTGCATCGCTACAGCAAGGAAAGCTTCAACAGTGAGCGTTCTTTATTCAAGTATCTGCAGCTGTTCGTGATCTCCAACGGCACCGATAGCCGTTACTTTGCCAACACTACGCAGCGCAATAAGAACAGCTTTGACTTCACCATGAATTGGGCGAAGGCGGATAACAGTCTGATCAAAGATCTGAAGGACTTTACTGCCACTTTCTTCCAGAAGCACACCCTGCTCAATGTGCTCCTGCGCTACTCGGTATTTGATGTCAGCAATACGTTGCTGGTGATGCGCCCCTACCAGATTGCTGCCACGGAGCGCATTCTGTGGAAGATTAATAGCGCGTATCAGGCAAAGAACTGGAGCCGTACGGAAAGCGGTGGCTTCATCTGGCATACCACCGGCTCGGGCAAGACCCTGACCAGTTTCAAGGCGGCACGTCTGGCCACTGACTTGGATTTCATCGACAAGGTGTTCTTCGTGGTAGACCGCAAGGATTTGGACTACCAGACCATGAAGGAATATCAACGCTTTTCACCGGACAGTGTGAATGGGTCGGACAGCACTGCTGGCCTGAAGCGTAACCTCGACAAGGACGACAACAAGATCGTCGTCACTACCATCCAGAAGCTCAACAACCTGATGAAGAGCGAAGCCGACTTGCCCATCTACGGCAAGCAGGCGGTCTTCATTTTTGACGAGTGCCATCGCAGCCAGTTTGGTGAAGCACAGAAGAACCTGAAGAAGAAGTTCAAGAAATTCTATCAGTTCGGCTTTACCGGCACGCCGATCTTCCCCGAGAACGCGCTGGGCGCCGACACCACGGCTAGCGTGTTTGGCCGTGAACTGCATTCGTATGTGATCACCGACGCGATTCGTGACGAGAAGGTGCTGAAGTTCAAGGTGGATTACAACGATGTCCGCCCTCAGTTCAAACTGATTGAAACCGAAAAGGACGAGAAAAAGCTTAGCGCTGCGGAAAATAAACTGGCCTTGTTGCACCCTGACCGAATTCGCGAAATCACCCGGTACATCCTGAACAACTTCCGGCAAAAAACTCACCGCCTGCAATCAGGAAATAAAGGATTTAATGCCATGTTCGCGGTAAGCAACGTGGACGCAGCCAAGCTGTACTACGAGTGCTTCAGGGAGCTACAGAAGAGTAGCGACAAGCCGTTGAGAGTTGCCACCATCTTCTCGTTTGCGGCCAACGAGGAGCAGGACGCCGTAGGCGATATTCAAGACGAAAGCTTCGATGTCTCCGCCATGAACAGCAGCGCTAAGGAGTTCTTGAGCACGGCCATTGCGGACTACAACGCGCTGTTCAAAACGAACTTCGGCGTGGACAGCAACGGCTTCCAGAACTATTACCGTGATTTGGCCAAGCAAGTCAAAGCTAAGGAAATTGATTTGCTGATTGTGGTCGGCATGTTTCTGACAGGTTTTGATGCCCCCACACTGAACACCTTGTTTGTCGACAAAAACCTGCGCTACCACGGTTTGATGCAGGCCTACTCGCGCACGAACCGTATCTTCGATGCCACTAAAACCTTCGGTAACATTGTGTCCTTCCGGGACCTTGAGCAGGCGACCATCGACGCCATCACCCTTTTTGGTGACAAGAACACCAAGAACGTGGTGCTGGAGAAGAGCTACAAGGAATACATGGAGGGCTACACCGATGTGGCCACCGGTGAAGCGCGGCGTGGCTTTGTAGACGTGGTGATGGAGCTGGAAGCACGCTTTCCCGACCCCGCTGCCATTGAAAAGGAAGCTGACAAAAAGGCTTTCGCCAAGCTGTTTGGCGAGTATTTGCGCGTCGAGAACGTGCTGCAGAACTATGACGAGTTCGCCAGCCTGAAGGCCTTGCAAGATCTCGATTTGGATGACGTTGCGGCGGTTGAGGCCTTCAAGGCGAAGCACTATTTGAGCGATGACGATCTGGCCGCACTGCAAGCCATCACGCTCCCCGCCGAGCGGACAATCCAGGATTACCGTTCGACCTATAACGACGTGCGCGACTGGCTGCGTCGGGAAAAAGCTTCCGGCGAGAAGGAAAAATCCGCCATCGACTGGGATGATGTTGTCTTTGAGGTGGATCTGCTCAAGTCGCAGGAAATCAACTTGGATTACATTCTGGAGCTGATTTTTGAGCACAACAAGAAAACTAAGAGCAAATCAGACCTGGTGGATGAAGTGCGCCGGGTGATCCGCGCCAGCCTGGGCAACCGCGCCAAAGAGGGCTTGTTGGTGGACTTCATCAACCAGACCGATCTTGACCAGATTGGCGACAAGGCCAGTGTGATGGACGCCTTCTTTGCCTTTGCCCAAGAGGAACAGCAGCGTGAGGCACAAGAATTGATCAGCGCCGAGAACCTGAACGTCGAGGCAGCACGACGCTATATCACCACTTCACTCAGGCGGGAGTTCGCCAGTGACAATGGCACTGAGCTCAATGCCGTTCTGCCGAAGATGAGTCCGCTGAATCCGCAATACCTGACCAAAAAGCAGGCGGTATTTCAGAAGATCGCTGCATTTGTTGAGAAATTTAAAGGCGTGGGTGGACAGGTTTAATGAAAGTGGCACGAGAGTCGCCTCAAGGAAAGTGCTGGGAATATACTAGTTTTCGGCTCGAAAGGGGGCGGTCGAGTTGAACTCATATTCCCAAAAAACCAAGAGACCACGTCGTTGGCAACGCACTTCGCGGAGTGCTTACCTCAAGGCTGCGCGATGCCATTTTTGATCGGTCTGCGCATCGTCATTAAGCTTGAATCGCGATTACGGTAATGGCGGGAGCTATGGCGCCTTTTGCAACTCGATCCAGTATTGAACCGCTGGTCCGTAAGCCCCTGCTCGTAATGATAGCGCAGCTTCCGCGGCATGGTCATCTCCATCTCCGTCGGACATAAGCCCTTTACATTGTCGAGGTGTCCCCGTCGTATCCGAACCCGTTCGACGGAATGGGCTCGGGCAGTCCCATGGCCTTCCGAAACCGCGTGAGATTGGCTGCGATCGCGGCTTTGCTGCTATTGACAGTAGGCGTTTTATGCAATTCGCGCCATTGCTCGGTCACCTCGTCCGACGGCAGAGCGAAGCGCTTCAACCAGGCTTCCGTGGCGATGGTCGTGTTGAGCAGCGGTGCGGTGCTGTCGAGCGTACCGCTCTGCAAGATGTCCATCTTCTCGGCGATGATGGGAGTAAGCGTGTCGCGAGCATCGTCTTGACGACGGGTGCGTGATGTTCAGGCGGGGTTGCGAAGTTGATCCACCACAACCCACGGCATGAGTTGGTCCACGCGGTTGATCGCGTGATCGGCGATTCGGGCAAGTACGAAGCGC
>NZ_JBQCIV010000055.1:0-47063 GCF_051953405.1 Trinickia sp.
GAATTGCGCAGCTACAGCCCCAAAGCTGGTCTGCCCGCGCAGGTATGTCTTGACTACCCGCAGCTTGAATTCCTCGTCGTATTTCAACATGAACAACGCCCCAAAGGTTGGATTGATGTCCAACTTTTGGGGTGCACTTCATACGCGGGGCTCGCATACACCGCTAGCCGAACTTCGAACAACGGCGTGGCGCGCATTGTCGAATCGGCGCCCGGGTCGGGGCGGATTTCGATGTCCGCCGCGATGTCGCCTGTCTTATATTCGCCGCCGAGCAATTGCAACTCCACCCGCACGTCGGGATACCGCGCCAGGAAATCGCCGAGCACCGGCGCCAGAGCGAAACGCGCGAACGGCACCGACGTGGCGACGCGCAGCAACCCGCGCGGCTGCGCGTGCATCGCACCGATCGCCAAATCCGCTTGTTCGGCCTCCTCCAGCATCCGCATGCAACGCTCGAGATAGAGTTCGCCCGCTTCCGTCAGCATGAGACTGCGCGTGGTGCGCTCGATCAGGCGGACGCCCAACCGCGCTTCGAGCCGCGAGAGCGCCCGGCTGACGCTCGATTTCGGCACGCCCAAGCGCTCGGCCGCCACCGTAAAGCTGTGCGCCTCGCAAATCCGCACGAAAAACTGCAACTCGTTTAAGTCGATCACGCTCGCCCTCGCCGATTGTTCCACACAGGCAACAGACTGTTCGATTCCTTCCAATTGTTGCTCATGATAGCCATTCTTTCGGGCGGACGTTCGATCATCCACCACTCGAAGGAGAACAACGATGTATCTGGTAACCGGTGCAAACGGAACCGTGGGCAGTCAAGTCGTAGCGCAATTGCTGGATGCCGGGCATCGAGTACGCGCCTATGTGCGCAGCCCGTCGAAGCTCGCGGCATGGGGGGAACGCGTCGACGTTGCCGTGGGCGACTACGAGACGCCCGACGCGTTTTCGGCCGCGCTCGAAGGCGTGGAAGGCGTCTTTCTGATGAACATCGGCAGTGCCGAGGCGTTCGGGGCGCTCGCCGCTCGCGCTGCGCAGCGGCAGGTGGCACGCGCGGTCATGTTGTCCACCACGATGGTCGAGGTCTTGCCCGACACGATGCTCGGCCGCGTCCATCGGCAAAAGGAAGAGATCCTGACGGCGGCTGGCCTGGACGCGCGATTCGTGCGGCCGACCGGCTTCATGTCGAACAGTTACCTATGGGTACCGAGTATCCGAGCCGACGGGATCGTCCCGAATCCGATGGGCACAGGACGCGCCGCGCCGGTCGCCCCCGAAGACATCGCCGTCGCCGCCGTCCGTGCGCTGATCGATCCCGCCTTGCGAGGACAGGCGCTCACGGTGACCGGCGGCGAGACGATCAGCCTGCCGGAGCAAGTGGCCTTGCTCGCGCAAGCGATCGAGCGGCCCCTGCGCTGCGTCGACATCACGCTCGACGAGGCTGTGGACAATCTGACGCGCGCCGGCGTGCCTCAACCGATCGCCGCTTCCATCGTCAAATCGTACGAAGCGGTGAAGGAAGGCCGCGCCGCGACGAAGACCGACACGGTCGAACGCCTGCTGGGACGACAGCCGCTTCGATTCGAACAATGGCTCGACCTGCATATCGATCGATTCAAATAGATCGGTGTAGAGGCGATGCATGTAACGCAGCTAAATACCGGCGTAAGCAGCGTTTAATCCGCAAAGGCAACGTGCTGCGTAGAATCGATCGTATTCGCAGACATGGCCAACGTAGAGGTTCCCAGTGACGACGGACGTTTCCTCGCCCCCTTCCTATCCGAAAGCCGTTCTTTTCGACTTGCTGACTGCGCTTCTCGATTCATGGACGCTGTGGAATCGCGCGGCCGGCTCCGACGCAATGGGGCGTGCGTGGCGCGCGGCGTACCTTCGGCTGACCTATGGCTGCGGCGGCTATGTCGATTACGAAACGCTCGTGGCTAACGCCGCCGAACAAGTCGGGCTGCCGATAACGGCCGCTCGTACGTTGAACGAAACCTGGCTCGAACTGGCGCCTTGGAGCGGTGCCATCGCCGCATTGGACGCGCTACGGCCGCACTGCAAGCTCGCGGTCGTCACGAACTGCTCCGAGCGGCTCGGCCAGCTTGCGGCGTCGATTCTCCCCGTCAGTTGGGACGTCGTGGTCACAGCCGAACGAGCCGGTACGTATAAGCCCGACCCGCGCCCCTATGCGCTGGCGCTCTTGGAATTGGACGTCGCCGCCAAGGACGCATGCTTCGTCGCGGGATCGAGCTACGACATGTTCGGGACGGCCGCGTGCGGCCTACGCACCTACTGGCACAATCGCGTCGGGCTCGCACCGGTGGCGGGCGCACCAATGGCGCAGTTCGAATCGTCGACACTCGATGCGCTTGCACCCTGGGCCAGCCGGTTCGGCGCTGCTACCCATGCTTGATCCGGTAGCAAAGATGACGCTCGATACGTCATTGGCCATCGTCGGCCCGCAGCACGGAATCGTTGCCTTTCTATGACGCGCACGAGCGGTGGCGTCTACCGCCCGTGTACCCCTCGCTTCACGCTTCGTCGATCGCACCATCCAGTGTCAACAGCGAGCATGCCGTTACCGTCACGTCCAACGGCGCGCCGCTAAGCACGGCAGCGAGATTGGCCAGACTTTCCTCGTCGCAGTCGGCCACATCGACAGTCATGCATTCGTTTCCTGTCGCCGCGTCCACCTTCACCGCCCAACCGTACACGCGCGCGCCGCTTTTCGCGAGAGTTCGCCATACCGCAATGATCTTCAATCGCCCGGCTGGCGCACGAATCGAAAGCCGTTGAACATTCATTTCAGTTGCCCATTGTTATGACTGTCGAGACGCAGGTCGTGGCAACATGCCACGTAACGAAGCGTAAGTCAGACGTAACGCGATGAGTAGGCTCGCCGTTTGTGCGTACCGGCCTATTTACGGACGAACCGCCGCAATGCTAGCTATAAGCGCAAGACGCGAGCCCGATCTCGGTAACCCTGGAGGCGAACGATTGTCGAAGCCGTATTTCTATTTCAATCTGGCGACGAGCGGCGTCCTGCCCGAGCAGGACTTGGCTAGGCTCGATGCAGCCGGCTATACGATCGATCTACGGCGCGTCGTGGTGGAAAGCACCCCCCATTCGACACCGGCCATGGAACGCCCCGCGCTCGTGAACATGCTCCGGCGCATGCGCGCGCAGGACACGCTTGTCGTGTCGAAACTGGTTTTTTTGGGCAGGAGTGTGCGCGACGTACTCTCGACGATCGAGCGGTGCCGAGATGCCGGGCTGCGCGTTCACTGCGAAGAGACCGGTCCCGCGAATCTCGCTAGCGCAGCGGCCCCGATTGCCGTGAAGACGCTGGCGGCCGTCGCCGAGCTGGAACGATACAGCGCGAGCGCGCGAACGCGCGCGTTTCTGAGCCAAGCGCAGGGCGAAGGTCGTCCGCTCGGCAGGCCGCCTTCCCTCACGGCACAACAGCGCGCCCGCGTGCTCGAGCGTCTCGCCCGGGGCGTGGCGGTCAGCGACGTGGCCAGGCAGTTTCATACCTCGCGTCAAACGATCATTCGAATTCGCGACAAAGCACGAGGGCAGTCCGGTTCTTGAGGCGGGCGCGGTTCTTGCGCACTTGGCGCATAAAGGACCGCACAGTGACTACTCGAGATACGATCGTTTTAGGGGCATCCGCGGGCGGTGTCGATGCGCTGACCGCCATTGCCGCCGTCTTCCCGGAGCGGTTCCCCGCCGCCGTTTTCGTCGTACTGCATGCGGGCGCCCACCCAAGCATCCTGCCCGAAATATTGCAGGGCGCCGGCCGATTGCCGGCACACCACGCGCGCAACGGCGAGCGCATTGCGAACGGCAATATCTACGTTGCCCCGTCCGACTTGCATATGGTGATCGAAGGCAACGTCATTCGAACGATTCGAGGTCCAAAACAAAACTTCGCGCGGCCATCGATCGATCCGCTCTTTCGCAGCGCCGCCGTCCAACGCGGTACACGCGTGATCGGGGCCATATTGACGGGGCACCTCGATGATGGAACGGCAGGCCTGGCGGCCGTTCGAGCTTGTGGGGGCATGACGATGGTTCAGGATCCGGCCAACGCACACGCGCCCGACATGCCGCGCAATGCTATGCACGGAACACCGCCCGATTACGTCTTGCCGATCGGCAAACTGGCCTCGACGATCGCAGCGCTGGCGGGCAGCGCCGTTCCGAATTCGGCGGCTGCACACGCCAAGTTAGTGGCCGAAAACGACGTGATGCTGAAGTCGTCCCCAATCGAAGCAATGACGGCGCTCGGCACGCCTACAGGCCTTACTTGTCCGGAATGCGGCGGCGCATTGTGGCGCATCGATCAGCCGCCGCCTGCGCGGTACCGGTGCCACACCGGGCACGCGTTCGGTTCCGAAACGCTCGGCGCGGCCTGCGCTCATGCCATCGACCGCGCGCTTTGGCAAGCGCTGCGCGCGCTACATGAAAAGAAAGCGCTCAATACCGAACGCGCCGAGTATCACATGAGCCGAGGCGAGCAAAAAAACGCGCAGTATTACGCGGCGCGAGCGAACGACGCCCATCAAGCTTCCCAGTCATTGGAGCAGTTGCTATATAAAGCAGACCAATCGCCGTAAGCCGGCCCCCAAAAATCGTCGCACAACGTACTGGCCGCGATTCGCCCGGAACTGCGCATCGGCTTGCGCAAGGCGATTTGCATGGCGCTTAAGGGCCAGCAGCGCGTCGACGTGCCGCCTGTCAGATTCGATCATGAGGGCCGTTCGATTGCGGTATGAGCGATTGCGCGCACCGTCCACGCCCGCAGCGTGACGTCGCCCGCAGCGTTGACGCCGCGTTTGCGGCGAGCTACGCTCTCGCCGCCCCCTCTATGCGCGATCGTCATGACGTCCATTCTCTCGCCGCGGCTCAGCCACCGTCTCGCTACGCAGCGCCTCTCGCTCGAGCCGGTCAGTGTCGATTGCTCGTATCAACTACTCGAGTACCAGCTCGATAATCGCGCGCACCTCCAGCCTTGGGAGCCCCTGCGCCGCAGCGAGTTCTTCACGCTCGACGCGGTGGCGGCTCGCACCCGAACGATGGCGGACAGTATGGCGTCGGGCCAGGCGCTGCATTGGCTGCTGTTCGAAGGCGATACCGTCATCGGCGAGTGCAATTACACGAACATCGTGAGAGGCCCCTTTCTCGCCTGCCATCTTGGCTATTCGATCGATCATCGGCGCCAAGGCCGCGGTTTGATGCGCGAAGCGTTGACGACCTCGATCGAGTATGTCTTCGATCGTGTGGGGCTGCATCGAATCATGGCCAGCTATCGCCCCGAAAACGCACGCAGCGAGCGGCTATTGAATTCGCTCGGATTCGAGCGCGAGGGATTCGCACGCGCCTATTTGAAAATCAACGGCGCATGGGCCGATCACGTGCTGACGGCACTGATTAATCCGGAACTCTGAACGGGCGCATTTCACGAAAGGGCTTGAATCTATCCTAGCGGGCGGACTATGCTTTCCCGTTGGTCATCCGAGGGAGCGAGCATGGACCGCATTCAAGCAATGGAAGTCTTTACCCGCGTCGTCGATGCGAATAGTTTCACGCGCGCGGCCGAGACGCTCGGCATGCCGCGCGCATCGGTCACGACGATCATTCAAAACCTTGAGGCGTTTCTCGGCGTACGGCTCATGCACCGCACGACGCGCCGCCTCTCGCTCACGCCCGACGGCGCAGCGTACTACGAGCATTGCGTCAAGATCATCGGCGAGATCGCCGAAGCCGACGCCAGCTTCCAGGCCGGCAACCGCAAGCCGAACGGTCTGCTGCGCGTGCATATGCCGAGTGCGCTCGGGCGGCGTATCGTCATCCCGGCGTTGTCGACGTTTCACCAGCGCTATCCCGACGTGACGCTCGATCTAGGGCTCTCGGATCGTCCGGTCGATCCGATCGAGGAAGGCGTCGATTGCATGATCCGCGTGGGCCCGCTCGAGGATTCGTCGATGGTGGCGCGCCGCATCGGCATGCTCAAGCGCGTCACTTGCGCGTCGCCGAGTTATCTCGCCAAGCGCGGCGAACCGAAAACGATCGAGGAACTCGCGGGGCACTATGCCGTGAATTTCCGGGCCGCCCACGGCGGCCGCCCGATTCCCTGGGTGTTCATGGTGGACGGTGAGCCGGTCGAGGTCAAGATGGAAAGCTTGCTGACCGTCAACGACGCCGACGCGTATGTAACGTGCGCGATCGAAGGCTTCGGCATGATCCAGCCGACGCTGTTCATGGCGTTGCCCTATCTGATCGACGGCTCGCTCAAGGAAGTCCTCGCGGGATGCAATCCGAAACCGAAGCCGATTTCGATCGTTTATCCGCACAATCGGCATCTTTCGGCGAAGGTTCGCGCGTTCGCCGAATGGATCGCCGAATTGTTCGATTCGATGCCCGCGCTCGAAGATGTCTCTCGCGCGCGCGATGAAGCGGCTGAGAAGCCGGGACGGCCGTGGCGCGATGCGGTAACGGCGTAAGCGTTTTTGAATTGGGGTGGCTAGCGCAAGGCACGGCTCATTTCCGCCTCGGATATCACACGCATGTCGCTCTCATCGCGCCTCTCGTCCCATCCATCAGACGGCAAGCTGCGCGCCTACGCGCGCATGAAGCGTCTCGCCACCGCCTTGCTCGCGGCGATGGCCGGAATCGACGTCGTCTCGCGCCTTTTCGAGCCACGCTACCCCATGCTGGGATTCGTGCGCGCCTCTGCCGAAGCCGCCATGGTCGGCGGCATCGCCGATTGGTTCGCCGTCACCGCCCTATTTCGACATCCGCTGCATTTGCCGCTGCCGCACACGGCCATCATTCCCCGCAACAAGGATCGCATCGGCGAGAACCTGGCGAAGTTCGTCGAAACGAACTTTCTTGCGCCCGAGCTCATCGCCAGCAAGCTAGAACGCGTCGACTTCGCGATTCAGGCCGCGCACTGGCTCGCCGTCCCCGAACGCGGCCGGCAAATCGCTCAATGGACGCTCGATTTTCTGCCGAGCCTGCTCGCAGCCATCGACGACGACGACGTGCGCCGCTTCATCCACCAGAACGTCGCCCAGCGCGTGCGCGACATCGATACTCCGCTCGTCGTCGGCACGATCGCCGATACGCTGCTCGAGGACAACCGCCACCAAGCCGTCGTCACCGAACTGCTCGAACAACTTGCGCGACTTTTCGAGGAACACAAACCGCTCATTCGGCAACGTGTCCGCGACAGCACGGCGTGGATTTGGAAAAAGCTATCGATCGACGAAAAGGTCTCCGACAATCTGATCGCCGTCGTCGACGACACACTCAGAGAACTCAGCGAAAATCCCGATCACGCATGGCGCGTCGGCTTCGACGAAGCGATCCGGCATTTCGTGATTCAGTTGCGGACATCGCCCGACTATCTCGCCAAATGGGAAGCGCTCAAGCATCGCTTCGTCGAGCACCCGGCCCTGAAAGCGTACTTGGCCACGATCTGGCGAGACATCAAGACGAGCATCGAGCAGGACGCCGCCGCCCCTCGCTCCTATATCAAGACGCGTATCGAAGACGCGATCGCCGGCATAGCGAAAGGTTTGCTCGAAGACGCCGCGATGCGCGAAAAACTCAACGCGTGGTTGCGAGAAACCATGCTAGCGGTCGTCGCGGGGCAACGACACGCGATTGCTCGGCTGATTTCGGAAACGGTTCATCATTGGGATGCCGCTACCGTCACGCAAAAAATCGAACTCGAAGTGGGGCGAGACCTTCAGTTCGTTCGCATCAATGGCACGGTGATCGGCGGGATTGTCGGGCTCTTGCTGCATGCGATCGATGTTTTGTTGTTTTAATGGCGCGATCTTCTGTCCGCTCGCGTCAAATGCGTCACCATTGGCGCAATTGTCGGACTCTTGCTGCATAGGATCGACATTTTGCATCTTAATTTATAAGTTGCCACACGCTATCGACGCCGCGCGCACGAATCTTCTATCTCATCTAGAACATTAGATCATGCCTCACCCGCGGCATAACGCCGAGCGCCCCGCCCTCATTTTTTGGCGATTATTTTTCAATCGGCTAAACCAACGTACTTAACATTTGTTTTCCCGCACCCCACTTTTTTTTCGCAAAAAGAACATCGAAGCTACGCCTCGCCGCGCAAGCGATACAGCAAAGCGCTTTTATCAAATCAACTTTCAAGTATTCGAGCGGCGAGACCAATCGGATTTCAATCGATTCGATTCAACGATCAACTATCAGAACACGGGTGATATCTTGCACAAGATCAGTTCGGGATTGCTTGCGATCGGCGCCGCTCTGGCGCTCGCAGGCTGCGGGGGAGGCGGTGGCGGGGGCTCGTCCACCGTCGGAGCGAATAGCAACGCCGCGAGCGCCGCACCGGTTCTCGCCACGGCGACACCGGTGGCCGACGGCGCGCCGCTCGGCGCCGAGAATTGGCAAGCCGGTTCGACCGCAACGGGCGGTCAAGGACAAGCCGTCGGCGGCCTCAACTGCGCCGCGGCCGGCAACACTTACAGCTACACGCACGTGTCCATCTACCAGAACGGCACGCTGCTCGCCCTGCCCGCGAACATCGGCACAATGGCGCCGACTGTGGCGGCGCCCAGAGGCTGCGTCTATCCGCTGAACACCGTCGACGAAAGCGGCAAGATCCGCATGGACACGACGAGCAATGCCTCGTACACGCTCGGCCAATTCTTCGCGATCTGGGGCCAGCCGCTTAGCCCAACGAACGTGGCCGGCTTGCAAGGAACGCCCATCACTGCCTATGTCAACAGCGGCGGGACGCTGTCGAAGTACACGGGCGACCTCGCCAGTCTCGTGCTGCCGCCGCACGGCGAAGTGACGATCATGATCGGCGCGCCGCTCGCGCAAATCCCCACCTACACATGGAGCGATCCGCCGCCCTTCGATCCGAACCCGGTCACGCTGGTCTATCTGGGCTCGGTCGGAACCACGTCGTACTGGCCTGACGGAAACGCCCCGGCAGGCGGCTCCGGTGCGGATGTCGACGGCCTCGCCTGTTCGCCGAATATGGTCACGAACTACCACGTGCACGCACATTTGGCCATTATTTACAACGGACAATGGCTGACGTTGCCGGAGCATATCGGCATGACTTCGTCGTGCTACTACGAAATGCACACGCACGACCACACCGGCATCATCCATATCGAAGCGCCGGACGTGAAGCCCTATACGCTCGGCCAATTCTTCGACATCTGGGGCGAGCCGCTCACGAGCACGAACGTAGCGGGCTTGTCGGGCAACGTGGTGGCCTATATCAACGACAACGGCGAGGCCCGCCGCTATATGGGCGACCTGCGTACGATCGCGCTGACGTCGCATCGCGACATCACGCTGCAAATCGGTACGCCTGCGGTCAGCACATTGGCAACCTATTCTTGGTATGAGCCGCAGTAAGCCGGTTCACCGGTAACGCATCGCCAACGATACTGCCGTCTCTCGGGACTCCGTCGCGATTACGCGATCGCTGCGGAGTCCCGATCGCTTATCTCCTTCTGCTTGACGCACGATTCGTGCGCTTGTCGATCGTCCTTTCCTACTTGCCGGTCAATCGGGCACGTGCGCGCAGATTCAACCCGTTGTATGCGCAAGCATCTGGCACAAGTTGCCGATAACCATACCGGCCGAAATTATTTTCTTTTTTTTCGAACGGGAACGCACCGCTTCGCGCGCCCCATACAATCTCGCCGTTTTATTTTTCTTGCCGCGCAAAAACGTCACCGTTAGGCTTTAGCACGCAAGAGAAACAACGAACGTCTATTCCCTTATCCACCGGCGCTTACGCGTGCGGCGAGACCAATCGTTCCGACGCTAGGCGGCGGGACTTCGAGCGATGCGATCGGCCCGCGCCCGAGAGGCGCGAGAAGCCCGTCGATGCCGGCATGTTCCGCCATTCGATCGGATGGCCTCACACGCCGCGCACATCGCGACGACAACGGCAAGGTCGATCACCGCACGAGTTTGCTAGCCCGTTCGACTTCGGGCTCGGCGATCCCGCGGCCGCCCTTCGCCTTTTCGTTTATTCGATTCAACGATCGATTAACAGGACAGGGGCAATATGTTGCATAAGATCCATTCAGGTTTTCTAGCGATCGGTGTCGTCCTAGCGCTGGCCGGCTGCGGTGGCGGAGGCGGAGGCGGTTCCTCCGGTGCCGGTTCCGGCAGCAGCGCGGGCAGCACCGCGCCGACCTTAGCGGCGGCGTCGCCCGTCGCCGATGGCGCGACGCTCGGTGCCGAAAATTGGCAAGCCGGTTCGACCGCAACGGGCGGTCAAGGGCAAGCCGTCGGCAGCCTCAACTGCGCCACGGCCGGCAACACCTATAGCTACACGCATCTGTCCATCTATCAGAACGGAACGTTGCTCGCCCTGCCCGCCAACATCGGGACCGTGCAACCGACGCTGGCCGCACCGACCGGCTGCGTCTACCCGCTCAATACGGTCGACGAAAGCGGCAAGATTCGCATGGATACGACGAGCAACGCCTCGTACACGCTCGGCCAATTCTTCGCGATCTGGGGCCAGCCGCTTAGCCAAACGAACGTGGCCGGCCTGCAGGGAACGCCGATCACCGTTTATGTGAACGACGGGGGCACGCTGTCGAAGTACACCGGCGACCTTGCCAGTCTCGTGCTGCCGCCGCACGGCGAAGTGACGATCATGATCGGCACGCCGCTCGCGCAAATTCCCACCTATACGTGGAGCGATCCCCCGCCCTTCGATCCGAATCCGATCACGCTCGTCTATTTGGGTACGGTAGGCACAACGTCAGCCTGGCCCGACGGCAGCACCGCGACGGGCGGCTCGGGCGCCGATGTCGACGGGTTGACTTGTTCGCCTAACATGTCGGTCCTCTTCCATGTGCATGCGCATCTGGCCATCGTCAACAATGGGCAATGGCTGCAGTTACCCCAGCACATCGGCATTACATCGTCTTGCGACTATGAAATGCACACGCACGACCACACCGGCATCATCCATATCGAAGCGCCGAACGTGAAGCCCTATACCCTCGGCCAATTCTTCGACATTTGGGGAGAGCCGCTCACGAACTCGAACGTGGCCGGGTTGACGGGCAATGTCGTGGCCTATATCAACGACAACGGCGAGGCCCGTCGATACATGGGCGACCTGCGCGCTATCACGCTGACGTCCCATCGCGACATCACGTTGCAAATCGGTACGCCCGCGGTCAGCACGCTGGCCACCTACTCCTGGTACGAGCCGCAGTAAGCCGGTTCACGTGCGACGATAGAAAGATACGTCGTCCCCCTCGCACTCCTTGGTTACGGCCCGCTCCCGTCACCCGGGAGTGCGAAGCGTTTTGCGGCTCCGCCGCCGTTTTTTGCGATGCCGCATTTCAGCGTGCCGGTCCCCTTCGCCCACTCTCCACCATCCGACCGGCGGCCCTCGAACGCCTTTGTCGACCCCGAAAGCAGGCCGCGCGAATCTGAGCGAAAATCGAGCGACGTAATTAGTCCGCTGCCAGAATTCGTTGCCGGAACCCACCCATGCCTGTCATGCCGCTGGTTCGCCCTCTTGCCCGTCGCGCTGCGCGCTTGCTGTCCGCGGCCGAGCCGAACGCCGCACCGGAGAGCGCATGAGCGAGCGCGCAGTCGGCGTGTTCCGATCGCTCCGGTTCTTCAACTATCGGGTTTGGGCGGCCGGCGCGATCGTCTCCAACATCGGCACCTGGATGCAGCGCACAGCGCAAGACTGGCTCGTCTTGACATCGCTTACGCAACACAGCGCGTCGGCGGTCAGCATCGTCATGTCGCTGCAATTCGGGCCGCAATTGTTACTGCTGCCCGTAAGCGGCTATGCCGCCGATCATCTCGATCGGCGCCGCCTGCTGATGTTCACGCAAGCGGCGCAAGGCGCCCTCGCGCTCGGCCTCGGTATCCTCACGATCGCGGGCCTCGTCAAGCTCTGGCACGTCTACCTGTTCGCCTTCCTCTTCGGATGCGCCACCGCGCTCGACTCCCCGGTGCGTCAAACATTCGTGTCGGAACTCGTCGGCGATCCCGAACTGCCCAATGCCGTCGCCTTGAATTCCACGTCGTTCAATCTCGCACGGATGGTGGGCCCCGCGGTAGCCGGGTTCGTCATCGCATCGGTCGATACGGGGTGGGCTTTCGTATTGAACGGTCTGTCGTTTGCGGCAGTCCTGGTCTCGCTCGGCTTCATGCGCAAGCACGAACTGCGCAGCGGACCTCGCGCCACGCACGTCCGCGGCGGATTCGCCGCCGGTTTTCGCTACGTCTGGGCGCGCCCCGATTTGAAGGCGACCGTGATCATGCTGTTCCTCATCGGGACCTTCGGCCTGAACTTTCCCATCTTCATTTCGACGATGGCCGTCAGCGTCTTTCATGTGGACGCGAGCCGTTACGGTGCACTGTCCTCGATGATGGCCATCGGCACCGTCACTGGCGCCCTCTCCAGCGCCCATGCGGGCCGGCCGCGCTTTCGCTCGCTCTTGATCTCGTCGGCGGTCTTCGGGGCCGGCTGCGCGGTGGCCGCCATCGCGCCGACCTATTGGGCGTTCGGGGCAGCGCTCGTGGCGATCGGCATCGCGACGCTCATGTTCCTGACGACAACCAATAGCCTCATGCAACTTTCGACCGAGCCGGCGATGCGCGGCCGCGTCATGGCGATTCGCCTCGCGGTCGCGCTCGGCGGCACGCCGATCGGTGCGCCGATCGTCGGATGGGTCGCCGATCATGCCGGGCCGCGCTGGGCTATTCTCGTTGCGGCGGCGTCCGGTTTGGCGGCGGCCGTCGTGGCGGCCCGCGCACTGGCGGCGGAACGCGGCCGGGTTAGTCCGGCAGTCGGAACGGAAGAATGAGTTCGCCCACTTGCACGGAATGAAACGATCGATACTCAAGTTGCATACAAAGCAACAATTCTATTAAATGGACATCCGCCCGGTTTTAAAAAGAACGTAAAAGACACCGCCAACATGACCAGCCAACTAGAAACCGACATAGCACGCGATGCGCCTCCGAGAGCGGCGCACCCACCACGCGGCGAAACGCCTTCCCAGCACGGCGGTCCGGCCGGCAAGCGCTCGCTTGGCCCGCTGCCGTACGTCGTGGCAGCGACCTTCTTCATGGAGTACCTCGACACGACCATCATCGCGACGGCTTTGCCGCAGATGGCGCACGCCTTTGCGATAAGTCCGAACGCGCTGAGCCTCGGCATGAGCGCCTATATGATCGCGCTGGCCATCTTCATTCCGGCCAGCGGCTGGGTGGCCGATCGCTTCGGGTCGCGCAGCGTCTTTTTTTCCGCGATCGTTACGTTCACGATCGCCTCCGTCCTGTGCGGGCTTTCGCAAAACGTCGTCGAGTTCACGGCGGCGCGTGTGCTGCAGGGCATGGGCGGTGCGCTGATGGTGCCCGTCGGCCGCCTGATCGTCGTGCGCAGCACCGAAAAAAGCCGCCTCATGCAAGCGATCTCGACGATCACCTGGCCCGGCATCGTGGCGCCCGTCATCGGCCCGCCGCTCGGCGGATTCATCACCACCTACGCGTCATGGCGCTGGATCTTTCTGTTGAACGTACCGGTTTGTCTTGCTGTGCTATGCGCGGTCTTTGCGTGGGTACCGAATCTTCGCGGCGAACAGCGCAAGCCGCTCGATCTCGTGGGCCTGGCTCTGAGCGGATTGACGCTCACCGCGATCCTGTATGGTGCGGATTGGGCGAGCCAGCCCGGGACGAACCCGCTCGTCGGACTGTCGCTCGTCGCAGTGGGCGTGGCCGTCGGCGTCCTTGCGTTTCGGCACGCACGGAAGCATCGACATCCGTTGATCGATATTTCGACGCTGAAAATCCCCACGTTTTCGGTCACGGTCGTCACCGGCTCGATCACGCGGATCGGCATCGGCGCGGTGCCCTACCTCATGCCGCTGCTGTTTCAGATCGGCTTCGGGCTGTCGGCCTTTCAATCCGGTTTGCTGCTGCTCGCGAGCGCGGTCGGCAATCTCGGCATGAAGGCGCTCACCACGTCGATCTTGCAACGCTTCGGGTTCAAGCGCGTGGCGATCATCGATTGCACGATCTGCGCAGCGGCGACGATCGCATGCGGGCTGCTGACGCCCGCCGTTCCGCTCGCGTGGACGCTGTTCGTCGTCCTTGTGTACGGGATCACGCGCTCGATGCAGTTCTCCACGATGGCGACGCTCGCTTACGCGGATGTACCTTCGCCGCAAATGAGCGCGGCCAATACGCTATGGAATGCGGGCGCGCAAATGGCCACCGGGCTCGGCATCGCGTTCGGCGCACTGGCGTTGCGCGCCGCCGCGGCACTGAACGGCGAGATGGCCTCCCACCCGTTCACGCTCGGCGATTTCCGTCTAGCGTTTCTGAGCGCGGGCCTCTTGACCCTCGTCTCGATCGGCGGATACGTCGGCTTGGCGAGCAATGCGGGCGACAAGCTTCGTACCGCTCACTGATTCGAACCGGAACCTGCCGCACGTGCCGACCCATGTGCCGGCGATTTCGCCGGCCGCTCGTGTGCCGCCTGTTTGACGGGCGAACCGGGAGGCGCACCAGCGGGTGCGGCGGCGGTACGCGCCGTCGCGCCGCGCACTTCGAAACGCACGGTAGCGACGCTCGCGCCCTGCGCATCCGCGAGTTCGAGTACGTGATGCCCCGGCCACGGCAACCACAGCACGCGCTCGTCATGCCCGAGCGGCTTGCCGTCCAAACGCCACTCGGTGCGTGTCGAGGCCCCGCCCGCGCGCTCGAATACGATGCGTTGGCGGGCCGCGGGAATGTCCGGGTCCAGCGCAAATACCGTCCCGTCCGTGGGCGAGCCGATGCCCGGGGCCGCGCTTGCGACGTTTTGCGCATGGGGCGGCGCGTAGGCCGTCGCACGTGCCGATGCGCCGTTCGCATCCGCCGCGAGGTGCACCGTCGGCATCTCGGTGCCCTTGAGGAACCACTCGTTGCGCGCGGGCTCGACGTTCCCGTCGAACGCGACCCGCGTTTCGACGACACCGGGCGGCATCGCGGGCGGCACGCTCGGCACGTGTCGATGCAGATACTCGACGATGGATGCCCAGATCGGCGACGCCCCCGTCACGCCCGAGACGTCCCACATCGCGTCGCCTTCCGCATTGCCCACCCATACGCCAACCGTGTAGCGCGACGTGAAACCGATCGTCCAGTTGTCGCGCATATCGTTGCTCGTACCCGTCTTCACCGCCGAGAAAAAGCGCGTGGCCAGCGGGCTGTCGAAGCCGAAGGTGCGCGTTCTGGCATTGTTGTCGGATAGGACGGTCGTAATGATGTACGTGGCTGCGGCACTGAATACGCGGTGCGAGGCATTCGCATCGGCATGGCCAGCCGTACCGGCCGGGCGCGGCAGATCGTGCGTCGCGGTGGCGACGCCGCCGTTGGCCAACGCGCGGTAAGCATTCGTCAGCGACAGCAGCGTGATGTCCGGGCTGCCCAGCGCAAGCGAATAGCCGTAGTAATCGCCGTTTTGCGCAAGCGGCAAACCGAGGGCCTTCAACGTTTTCGCGAATCGGTGCGGCGTTACGAGCACGACCGTGCGCACCGCGGGCACGTTCAGCGAAGAGCCTAGTGCCGTGCGCACGCTGACCCAGCCCTTGAAATCCTTGTCGTAATTCTGCGGAATATAGAGCCCGCCGCCGGCCTGGAGATCCAGCGGAGCATCGTCGAGCAGCGATGCCGTCGTCAGGCGCCGCTCGTCGATGGCTTGCGCGTAGAGGAACGGCTTGAGCGTCGAACCTGGCTGTCGGCGTGCCAGCACCGCATCGACTTCGCCGGCACTCGACAGGCCGCCCGACGAACCCACCCAGGCAAGGACGTCGCCCGTCGCGTTGTCGAGCACGACCACGGCGCCGTCATGCACGTTGCGCGCATGCGCCGGGGCGTTCAGCTCCGCTAGCGTGCGCCTGAGCGTATCGGTCGCGAACCGTTGCAGCTTCGCGTCGAGCGTCGTGACCACGCGCGTGCCGGCCGTGGGATGCGTCTCGGCCGCGATACGTCGCGCGAAATGCGGTGCCAGCGATTCGGGGTCGGGCGAGACGGTCAAAATCGCCGGCGCGGGCCGCGCGAAGGCCAGTTGAACGTAGCTGTCGAGGTTTTCGCATCGTTCAGGGGCCTTCATGTCGCGCAAGATGCGACAGGCTCGTTCGCTCACCTTCTCGTACGATGCATTCGGCGCGCGGATCAACGCGGCCGCGATCGCCGACTCGCGCTCGTCGAGCCCCGACGGCGCCTTGCCGAATAGCGTCAGCGACAATGCCGACAGGCCGATGGTTTCCCCGCGGAACGGCACCAGATTCAGATAGGCTTCGAGAATCTGGTCCTTGCGCCACGACCGCTCGAGCCAAAGCGCACTGACCGCTTGGCCCGCCTTCTCCACGATCGACCGCCGCCCCGACCGTTCGTCGCTTAGGAGTCCTGTCAATTGCATCGTGACGGTGGAGGCGCCGCGCGTGCGCGTATTCCACAGGTTGGCCCAAGCCGCTGCCGCCGCGCCGTGCCAATCCACGCCACTGTGGGCATAAAAACGCTTGTCTTCGGAGACGACGATTGCCTCGCGCAACGCCGGCGAGACATCGGCGAGCGCGATCCAATCCCCGCGACGTTCCCGTTTGTCGATGCGCGTACGTTCGAGCGGGACGCCGTCGCGCGAAAGCAGCACCCAATCCGAACTGCGCCACTCGTCTCGAACTTGCGCGAACGTCGGCAGCGCGTGAGCGCACGGCGCCGCCGCGAACAGCACCGCGCAGAGCACGGCGCGCACCTGCACCGCGCCTCGCTTCGATTGCATCTGCACTCCTTCCTATTGCTTCGTCGCCGCCGGCATTTGCACGACGATATTCGCATTCGGCAATACGCCGTACGTCGACGGGGCATACATTGCCTCGACGCGCGTCGGCGGCAAGCCGAACGAACCCGCATTGTTCAACCGGATCGTATATTCGATCGACAGTTTGCCCTTCGGCAAGAAGTCGTAGTACGCGCGATATCCGTCGAAGCTACGCTCGACGAAGGTCGGCCATGCGCCGTCGTCCGACTTCTCGCCCGCGGTCGCCGCCTGCGAATCGCGGCCGAGCCCCGAGCCGAGAATCGTCGCGCCCGCCGGCACCGGATCGTCCACAACGACCCACGTCATGTCCGATTGCGCATCGATATCGAGGTGAACGCGCACGATGTCGCCGCGCGTATAAGCGCCCTTCACCGCCGGCTCGATCGGCGTGATCGTCTTCGTGATTCGGTACCCGGCCGAGAACGGCGCCTTGAGGGCCACCGCGGCCAGGCTCTCGATCGTGGCCCACGGTTTGCCGGTGCCTTGCTGCGTGAGCGTCAACGGAACCGGCCCGCTACGCGTCTCGCTCGGCCACGGCAGCAGCTCGCTGCGCGTGTTCGCCGTCTTCGTCACCGGGGTAGCCGACGCGGCGCTCGGGCTAGTCGCCGCCGGTTGGCTCCATGAGACCGTCTTCGACGTCGCCCCGAAATCGAGCTTCGTCTGCCCGGTCACGGGCGTACTCTCGAACGTGTGCGAGAACGCCGCCACAGCCAATTCGCCCCAGAGATTGGAGGTGGTCGTCGACCACGCGCCGTCGGTTTGCAACGCCAGCAAGCCGGCGACGAGACGCGGCATCTCCTCCTTCCAGCCCGGCACATCGACGAACGTCAACAGCGTGCGCGCCGCATTCGATTCCGAATCGGTCATCAGCCACCACAGATCGTCGCCCTCGGCCGTCGAGAACGTCAAACGCGTGCCTTGATACGTCAAGCGAGCACGGATGATCTGCTCCGTCTGCGCCAGCTTCGCGTCTCGTTCGGGGATGTCCTTCACGCGCGCGAGGATCGAGTAGTAGTCGAGCACCGCGGAGGTCGGCCATTGGTTCGGCGCGATCGCGATCGATTCGAGCATGCTCGGACGCGCGGCGCCGTAGCGCGACAACGCCTCGATCGCGGCAAGCTTGCGCAAGTCCAGATCTTGGCGCGGCGCCCAGACCTTGCGCGTAAGCTTGCCCTCGACGAAATTCACGAGACCGCCTTCGAGCTTGGCGCGCAAATCGTCGGGCAGCGCGAAGCGCGCATCGACCTTCGCGGCTTCGTCCGTGACCGAGAGCAAGTATGCGGACAGCGTCGTGCTGCCCGTATTGCCGCTGTCGTCGCTCGGCGGGAAATAGTTCGCCAGGCCGTCATGGTCGAGATACACGGGCATGCGTGCGAGCACCGCTTGCCATTGCGCCACGTCGTTCATCCCCAGCGCGCGCGAGCTCAGCTGCTCGAGGCAGCCGAAGGGGTAATGCGCGAACCAGCGGCGCACGCCCGGCAAACCGTCGGACAGCTTCGGCTGCAGCGACACCGCGATGCCGCCGCGCACCGTGCCGGCCTGCGTGGCCGTCGCATTCGCCGGCGCGGCCACGGGCAACGCATACGACCCGTCGACTTGCACGATCGTCGCTTGTTGGACAGTCACAGGCACGGCCGCGGCCACGCGCTGCACGACCTTGAGCGCGTCGCTGGCATGCGACCCGCCTTGCTCGGCCGCCGCAACGCTCCACGGCAACGCCGGCGGCGTCGCATCCGACAAACCATCCGGCGGAGTCACCGTCCACGCGAGTTCGCGCGCCGAATCGGCTGCAATCTCGACCGTTTGCGGCTGCAGCGGCACGCCGGGCACGTTCGGTGTGACGACGACTTTCATCGCCCGCGCCGTCGTATTGCGCACCGTGAACTGCGCCCGGAATCGATCGCCTTCGCGCACGAGCGGCGGCAGCCCGGAGATCAGTTGCAGATCCTGCGTGCTGCGGATCGTCGTGCTGCCGGTGCCGAAGGTGCCGTCGCCCACCGCCGCGATGGCGACGATGCGGAAGCTAGTCAGCGAATCGTTCAGCGGGACGTCGACCGTCGCTTCGCCGTTCGCGTCGAGCGTCACACGCGGATTCCACAGCAACAGTGTGTCGAACAACTCGCGCGTGGGGCTATGCCCGCCCCCGCCGCCGGCCGGCACGGCCTTGCGCCCGAAATGCCGGCGCCCGACGATTTCCATTTGCGCCGTCGATGTCTCCACGCCATAGGCCCGCTGTTGCAGCATCGCATCGAGCAGGTCCCAACTGTCGTTCGGAAGCAATTCCAGCAACGCCTCGTCCACGGCCGCCAAGGCGATTTGCGTGCCCGCCGGCGCGCTCTTGCCGTTCGGCATCTGCACGCGCAACTTGACGTGCGCCTTGCCCCGCACCGTATAGGTCTTCGCATCGGGCGCCACCGTCACGCCGAGCTTGTGGTCCGCCGTGCCCACCTTGATCTGCGCCAACCCATAGCGATAGGCCGGCTTGGAGAGATCGACAAGCGGAGTGGGCGCCTCGTAGTGCCGGCCTTCGTACCAGAACGCTCGCACCCATTCGAGCGGCGCCTTCCATCCCCAAGTGAAGAACGAGTACCACGGGACCTCGTGAATCCGCCCGCGCAAGGCCAACACCGAGACATAGACGTTCGGCCCCCAGCCCGGCTCCACCTTTAGAGAAACCGTCGGATCCTTGCCGTCCAGCTTCACGACGTGCGTTTCGATGACGCCCTCGCGCTCCACCGCTACCAGCGCGGTGGCGAAGCGGAACGGCATGCGAACTTGGAAACGCGCCGTCTCGCCGGGTTGATAGGCGGATTTTTCGGGCAATACGTCGATGCGGTCGGTGTCCTCGCCGCCGAACCAGAGTTCGTCCTCGCGCGTGACCCACACGGAAGTCGCGGCCGTCGATGGGTTACCGTCGCCGTCCTTTGCCGTTACGACCAAGTCGACATTGCCGGCTTCCTTGAGCTTCGCGTCGCAGCGCAACAGCCCATGATCGTCGCTCTTGCCGCTGCAAAGCGTCCCGAGGTCCTTCGTTTCGGTACGGTTGTCGTAGGCATAGAAGCCGCCGACCATCCGCTTGCGCGTCGAGATCGTGATGCGGGCGACTCCTCGCACCTCGAGCGGTACCCCCGCGCGCGGCTTGCCTTGCAAGTCCACCGCGAGCGCTTGGACCGGTACCGTATGGCCGACCGACACCCATTGCCCCGACTTCACGCCCGCCACGACGGCCGACGGCCACAGCGTCGCGTTGCCGCCGATCGTCTGCACTTCGCCGTTAGGATCGGCGAAGGTCGCTTCGAGTTGAAGCCGCTTCGGCGCATCGACGTGCGGCAAGTCTTTCAGCACGACGGCGCCGGACCCGTTGCGATCGAGCGTCACGGGCACTTTGTCGGCGATCAGCTTGGACGAATCGCTGTCGGCCTGCTGTTCCGTCTGCGCTTCGTCGTCGGAAGGCGACGAAGTGGCCCCGTCTTTCGGCTTCACGTACGGTTCGAAGCTGAAATCGGAATAGGTATCGGCGAACGAGGGCGACGCCGTCGTCATCAATGCCGAGACCTGCACCGGCAAGCTTGCGGCGCCGCCGCCGGACGTGTAGTCGATCTGCAGCGCGAGCGGCGCTTGGCTTGCCGCGACGAGCGGATGCGCCTTCTCGTCGCGCACGCCGATGCTGCCTTTGAATACCGGCAAGCGGAATGCTTCGACGCGGAAGCTGCCCGAGTCGTAGCTGTGGGCCGGCGAATCGTCCGCGTCGGCGCTGTCGCTGCTCGATGCCGAGCTGCCGGGCTTGCCGTCGTCGAGCGAGACGTCGTACTCGCCAAGCTTGGCGGAGGCAGGAATCGCAAACGTCGAATCGGCCGTGTGATCCGCCGCCCAGGTCAGCGGGAAATGCCAGGTTTGCCCACTGCCGAGATGGCGAATCGTCAAACGCGTCGGATAGGTTTTCGGAAAAGCGAGCCCGTGCAGCGTCTCGACGCGCAAGAAGTGCTTCATCGAAACCGTCTCACCGGCACGCAGCAGCGTCCGATCGAAGACGGTATGCGCGCGAACCGTCTTGTCCTCGCTCGTATCGGTCGGCACATTGAAGCGCCACGATTCGATGCCGCGATTCCAATCCGAGCGGACGAACGCCATATCGGGGCCGGTCTTCGGATCGTCGACGCGTGCCGAGACGAAGATGCCGTAGAAGCCGTTGTCGCGGCACGTGGACGGCGAAGCGAGATGTCCGTCGATCGTCAGCAGGCCGTGCGCATCGGTTTTCCCCGACGCGAGTTGCGTGCCGTTGCAATCGCTCGCGCGCACGGCCGCATTCGGCACCGGTTCGCCCTTGTCGAGCGTCGTGACCCACACGAGGCTATTCTCGCGCCCGAGTTTCAGATGAACGCCGAGGTTCGTGACAAGCACCGCCGTGCGCACGTACATCGGCGCCTTCTTGCCGAGCAACGAAGCGCCGAGCGCGGGCGACGACAGCTCGATCACATAAAAGCCGGGCTTGGCGATCGGCACCCCGACCACCTCGAACGGGCGCAACGTCTTCGGATCGGCCTTCGGCAGCGTCAGCGCTTGCACGCCCGGCTGGCCCGCGAGCAGCGACAACGAACGCACGTCGATCGCCGGATCCTTCGCTTCTTGCTGCGTGGCGCCGTCGACAGGCACGATCACCGGATGCGGGTTGTGCCGCAGCAGCCCAGGCGAATGCTTCTCGATCTCGCTGCGCCTTAGCGTATAAGCGTCGAATAATTCGACGTCGTGCATCCAGCGCACGATGTTCTCGTCGGCATCGACGCGCAGCGTGGTGAATTTGGACGTGCCCGCATTGAGGCCCTGAATGTGCAAGTCGGCCTCGACGTTGCGCAGGGTCACGGGCACGAGCGCGGGCATGCCCGGTTCGGCGAAGCGCTCGATGATGCCGAACGTCCCCGACGAAAACTTCGCGAGCGGCGGCAGCGCCGCCGTGGCGGTCTTCAGCGGGAACAGATCGGCATTCGCGAGCGCTCGCCCGCTGACGTCCTTCAAATTCGACGGCAGCACGATCGTCAGGTCGGCGCGTTCGGGCAAGGGCGCGGCGAATTCGACCTTGTCCGTTTGCGGATCTTTATCGTCATCGGAGAAGGTCGGCTTGATCTTGCCGTCCGGACCCTCGATGCGGATCTTTTCGGCATCCTCGCGCGAGATCGGCGCGTTGAACTGAAGCCGCAACGGAAGCAACGGCGTGCATGGGGCCTTGGCGTTTTCGCGTTCGCAGGAGAACTCGACCGAAAACGGATCGCGCACGGAAAAGTTAAAGCGCCGCTCGACGTCGTTCGCAATGCCGCTCGGGCTGGCCACGCCTTTGCCATAAACGAGCTGCGCCTTGGTTCCGGAAGGCAACGCCTGCTGGCACTGAAGCGTCAGCACACGCGCCGCTTCCTTTTGCAGATCGAAGCGCTTGAGCAGCGCCTTGCGCGTATCGGCGTCCACATCCTGAATCGGGATACGGTTACCGAGCGCACTCGATTCGCACCAAACGTGCGAGAGGACCGAGGCATCCGTGGCCGGCCCGTTCAGACGCAACACGAACGCTTGATGCTCCTCGATCGTCGTGTCGTCCGGCTCGATGCTTTCGACGAACGGGCCGCCCGTTTGGAACGCATAATGCGTCGGGCCGGCCAAGGCCGTGCCCGCGGACGATTTCAGTCCGCCTTTTAAATCGACAGAACAGGCCACCCCCGGCGGGAGATCGGAGGTGAAATCCCAAGCCCAGGTTTTATTGTCGATCCAGCGCGATTGGCCCGCGCTGGCGTGGGGGTCGCTGCATTTGACCGCGGCGGGCGCCGCCAGATTGGGCGCGCCGAAGGCAACCATCGATTCGTCGAACTTCACGACGACCTGACGAACCTGCGTCACGGTGCCTTGCGGCGAGACCTGCACGATGCGCGCGGCGTCGGCACGCCATGTGGTTGCCGCCAACACACCCAACGCCGCAACGGCTGCGGCACCCCATTTGATTGTTCGTTCAATCGTGCCGCGTCGCATGGCGCACGCTCCCAGAATTAATTGTTCTTACAAATTTGGGGGCGATTCTAACCGACTTGGGCGACAGTTCGTATAAAGAACCGATAACGGTTCGCCAATATTAGGAATCCGTCGAGTATGCACGCCGGGCCATCCGCGTCGCGACATGGTAAAGCCCCGCGCTGGCCAACGCAGCCAGCGCGCCAACCGCCGCGAGCGACCAGGCGAGCCCCGAGGCTCCCGCCGCGAACCGGTCGGCAAGCACGCCGACGGCAAACGGGCCCAGGCCGCCCGCGACCGTATTCGTCAGGAATACGAGAATGGCGATCGCGCGCCCCCGCATCCGATTGGGCAGGGCCACTTGCACAGGGACCGGGGCCAGTGCCATGACGATGCTGGCAGCGAATGCACACAGGCCATACGAAATCAGCGCCGCCCGAAGATCGCCGAGCAACGGCGCCGCCACCGCCAACGGCACCGCCGCGCACGCCGCGAACGTGGCGATACTCAGCGTCTTGACGAGCGTATTCTTATCCGTCGCCCGTGCTGCCAGCGCGCTGGCGCTCATGACGCCCGCCATGCCCCCGATCATATAGATCGGGCCGGCCATGCGCCCCACCTCGCCCGCCCCGAGCGCGAACTTGCGCATCAACAATGTCGGAAACCAAGCGGAAGTCGCATAGAACAACAAAATCAATGCGGTGTAGCCCAGGAAATAGGGAATGCAAAAGCGATGCGTCACCGTCAGTTCGCGCAACACCGCCATCATGCTCGGCGTATCGTCGAGATCGCCATTCGCCCGATCGGCGCCATGCGTGTCGGCCGGGCGGGCGATATCTCGACGGCGTTCGGGTTCGCGGATCGTCGCGGCGACAAGCGCGGCGAGCAGCAAGCCCGGCAAACCGACGGCGACGAATGCCAACTGCCACGGGGCGAGCCCCAACCCGACGAATACCTGCCCCCGGCTCGAGTGCGCTGTCCACTCCAGCAGTGTGCCGCCGCCGACGAGCGCCACCCCGCCGCCGATATACGGCCCGAGCATGAACGCGCTCGTCGCCCGAGAGACTTTGCGTGGCGCAAAGAGATCGCTGAAAATCGACAATGCCGCGGGGCTCAGCGCTGCCTCCGACATCGCCGTGCCCGCGCGCCAGAACAACAGCTCCGCGAACGTATGGGCCGTCGCGCACATCGCGGTCGATACCGCCCAGATCGCCACGCATATCGCAATGAGTCTCACTCGGTTCGATCGATCGACGAGCTTGGCGACGAACACGCCCGCCGTCGCATAGCAGAGCGTGAAGGCCAAGCCCTGCAGCAAGCCGATCCGAGCGTCGGACAAGTGCAGCGCGGCTTCGAGCGGCTGCACCAAGATGCTGACGATCTGTCGATCGACGTAGGAGAAAACGAAACAAAGGAAGAACACGAAAACGACATACGCACTGCGCGGTGCGGCTATCGGCAAAGGGGGGCTCAACGTCGTGTTCGACACGCTGGGAAGGGGGGCCATCGCGATGTCTCCGTGATTGTCTTTGTCTTTTTATCGAACTCGGCTATGCCCAGTTCGCCTCGCTCGCCAACAACGCAATGCAATCGCCGGGTTCGACGCCGGTATACGAACGAATGCACACGACCATTCCCTCGGATTCGAACCGCAACAGTTGCGGCGGCTGCCAAGGCGCATGAGGATCGAAGAGCCGCCCCGCAGGCTGGCCCGCTTGGACGCGATCGCCCAATTGGAACATCGGCTCGAATACGCCGTGCGCGGGCGCGAACAGGTAGTGCTTCGCGCCGCTCACGCGGACAAGACGCGTACCGCTACTGTGCGGGACCTCGGGCGCATCCGTCAGTCCAGCCGCATGCAGCAACCGCGCCAACCCATGCTCGACGATCGACAACCCTTGCACATTGCACGTACCGAAGCCGCCGAACTCGCCGCACACGAATAGCTTGCCGTGCCGTTCGACCGCCGCGCCATAGGTGCGATCCTCGCCCAACAGGTCCATGAGCATCGTGTGCGGCGCACCAAAGGCATCGATCAGACGAATGTACTCGTCATGCCGGCGCACATCGGCAGGGAGCGCGGCGAGCACCATCGGCAGATGATTGAACGACGCGCCGCCCGCGTGAAGATCGACCACGATATCGGCGATCGGAAAGAGTTCGGTGTCGGCGTAGTGCGCAATCATTTCGGAGACCGACCCATTGCGGTTCCCCGGAAAGATCCGATTCAAATTGAGCCCGTCGATCGGCGAAGTACGCTTGCCCTGTAAAAACGCCGGGAAATTGAGCGCGGGAATGACGATCAAACGTCCGCGTATCGACATATTCGGCAAGCGCTGCAGCAGCTTCATCAGTGCCAGCGGACCTTCGAACTCGTCGCCGTGATTGCCGCCCGTCAGCAGTACCGTGGGGCCAGGCGAGCCGTTCAGCACGGCGACGGGAATCGGGATGCGGCCGTACGCGGAACGGTCGTGCGAGTAAGGCACATTGAGCGTACCGACTTGCAAACCAGGCCGATCGAAATCGACAGTGGATTGAATCAAGCTGCGCGGCTGGGCGGTCATGAGCGTCTCCTGGAAATCGGGCATGCGTTGCACTGCCCTGTCGAACACGACTATCGGCGAGGCCGCTCGATATTTCCAATGCCGAAGCATGTCCAGCTCGATGCCCGATCGGCATCGGACCGAGCGATGCCGATTAGGCATCGATAACGGCATCGAAACGCATTGGACGGCATCTTCGAAATCCGGCACAGTATCGTCACGTGCCGAGGCATCCAAGCGGATGCGAGCGGCCTGCCTTGGGAGCCAGTCATGTCGATCCAGTCCACCACTTATCGAGTCGGCGCGGCCACTGTCACACGCGTGACCGAGCAAACGTTCGGTATCGATGCCGCCCGCCTCTTCCCCGACCTCGATCCGTCGGTATGGCAAGCGAATGCGTCCTGGCTCGTGCCGGACCACGCGGAGCCGACGCTCGCCAGCGCCCAGTTGAGCGTGCACACGTGGGTCGTTCGCCACAATGGCCGCATCATCCTCGTCGACACCGCGTGCGGCAACGGCAAGGATCGGCCCTTCGGTGCGATCTTCCATCAGCTCGATACGCCTTATCTGGCGCGCCTGGCCGCAGCCGGCGTGCAGCCCGAGGAGGTCGACGTCGTGCTCATTACCCATCTGCACGTCGATCACGTGGGTTGGAATACGCGCCTCGTCGACGGCGAGTGGGTCCCCACGTTTCCGAACGCCCGCTACGTGTTCGCGCGCGCCGAACGCGCGTACTACGACACGCCCGCCGCGGCGAATCGAATGATGGTGTTCGAAGACAGCGTACTGCCCGTCATCCGCGCCGGCTTAGCCGACGAAATCGACGACGAGGGCGGGGAGTATCTGCCCGGCATCCGCTTTATTCCCACGCCGGGCCACTGCGTCGGCCATATGTCGATCGAGATCGCGTCCGAAGGCTCGCGTGCCTTGTTCTGGGGCGATGTCGTTCATCATCCGATCCAGGTACTTCGGCCCGAATGGAGTTCGTCCTTCTGCGCCGACCGCGATCGAGCCGCGGTGTCGCGCCGCCGCATCTTCGAGTACGCCGCCGATCATGACGTCGACGTGTTCACGTCGCATTTCTCGGGATCGTCGGCGGGACGAATCGAACGCGATGGGAAAGGCGGCTTCGTTTGGCGGTTCGCTTAAGCGCGGGAGCGCGCGCCAGATCGGCTACGAGCGGCCGGAGGGCCTTAGAATGCAGCCAACCTCCTTTCTAACGGAACTGCCGCCATGCTAGAGAGCGTCGGCGAATCGCTCGACACCGGCCCGAGCAGCGCATACGTCGAACTGCGCCATTTGCGTTACTTCATCGCCGTGGCGGAATCGGGCAGCTTTCGCTTGGCTTCGGAGCGCATCAACATTACGCAGCCTGCGATCACGCGGCAGATTCACGACTTGGAGTCGGTGCTCGGCGCGACGCTCTTGAAGCGCACCGTGCGCGGCGTCGAGCTGACACCCGTCGGCGAGGTCTATTTGCGCGAGGCGCGCAAGGCGCTGGCGGCCGTGTACGCCGCCTCGACCGCGGTCAAACGCTTCGTGAACGGCGAAGCGGGCCGCCTCCGGCTAGGCGTCAACGACAACGCGAGTTGGGAAGGGCCCGTACCGGACGCGCTGCGTTCGCTGCAACGCGATTATCCCGACTTGGCGATTCAAGTGTCGTCGCTCAATACGCCGCAGCAGTACGAAGCGCTGCTCGCGGGGGCGCTGGACGGCGGCTTCGTATACACGTTCGGCGACACGCCAGCCGGCATCCGCACGATCGTGCTGGCCCAACACGAGGTGGTCTTGGCGGTGCCGAACGATTGGGCATTGGCCAAGCGCCGTTCGGTTTCGCCGAGCGAGCTGCGCGACGTGCCGATCGTGGCGTTCCCTCGGGCGGTGTACCCCGCTTACTACGACACGCTGATCGCGGCATGCCGCGAAGGCGGCTTGACGCTGCGCGTTACGCAAGAAGAGCATACGGAATCGGCCATCCTCTCGCTTGTGTCGGCGGGTATCGGCGCCGCGCTCGTCAATTCGGCGAACCGTTCGCGCGCCCCCGTGCGGGTGACGTTCGTTCCGGTGAAGCCGTTTGGGGTCCGGTTACCGCTTTCGTTCGCCTATCTGCCGCAAAACGAGAATCCGGCGCTCGCGCGGTTGATCCGTGTGCTCGAGGCCGGGCGCGGCGGCGTTAGGTAAGCTGCCTTGACACCCCCGTCCCAACCGGGGTATTTATGGCGGCACGGAATCAGCCCCTATGGAATTGGAGTAGACCCGTATGAATGGCCTCGACCCGGGCACCGAACAGGCTGCACGCCGATTTTTAAGTTTGATTTCGAGTCGCTACGAAATGGCTGGCGCCATTGTCTACGGCAGCCGTGCGCGCGGAACTCATCGCCCGGACAGCGATGTCGACGTCGCGGTACTGTTGCGCGGTCAGCACCAGCGCTTCCTGGCTGCGAAGCTCGATATGGCCGATGTCGCGTTCGATGTTTTGCTCGAAACCGGTATCCTTATTTCGCCGCTTCCGATTTGGCTGGACGAATGGGAGCACCCCGAGAACTACTCCAACCCTGCCTTGCTTCGCAATATCGACCGCGAGGGAGTTCGCCTTTGAGCCAGCTCCCATTTGCACCGGAAGCGCTGATGTCGAAAGCGGCCACGGCATGTCGCTCAGCACGCGCGTTACTCGACCTCGGCGATATGGACGGCGCGGTAAATCGAGCCTATTACGGGATGTTCGACGCCGCACGCGCGGCACTGCTGTCGTCGGATGCACCGGTCCGACCCGATATCGGCCGTACGCATAGCGGTCTAATCGCGGCATTCGGTAATCATCTTGTGAAGAGCGGTCGTGTATCGAAGGATGTGGGACGCCTGCTCAATCGAGCCCATGAAGCCCGCTTGGTGGCCGACTATAACGGGCAATCCGTCGAGTACGACGAAGCAAAGGAGATCGTGGAACAAGCCGAACTCTTCGTGGAGAGCATGCGGGCTAGCTTCATGCCCCCAGAAGAATAGGTGGACGACTAATCCGCGACGCGCGTAACCCCGCGACGTGACCCGCCCGCCCTCCACGTTTCACCTCACGCTGAACCGTGACGGGACACCCGCGTCGTACACTGCCTCGACCTAACCGTCACCGAGGCACCTATGACGCAGTCCTATCCGGCCCATCCCGCCGATCCGCTGCAAGCCGTCACCCACCCGGATCCCTACCCGTACTACGCGACGCTGCGTCAACGCCCGCCTCTCGTGCGCGACGACACCCTGAAACTCTGGATTGCCGCACGCGCGTCGACCGTGCGCGTCGTGCTCGAAGACGAAAGGCTGACAGTGCGCCCCGCCAGCGAACCCGTGCCGCGCACGATTGCCGGCGAACCTGCCGGCGCGGTGTTCGGCCAACTCGCTCGGATGAACGAAGGCGAGCCGCATCGCGTCGCGCGCCGCGCGCTGATCGCAGGGCTCGGCTCGGTAGACGTCGAACACGTGTTCCGATCGGCTCACGCGCGTGCGGCCGAGGCCATCGCTCGCACCGAGGCAAGCGACCAGCGGTTGCTCGAGGTATTGGCATTCGCCCTGCCGGTGCAGCTGATCGCGTCGCTCGTCGGCCTGCCGGCGGATGACGGGCTCGAAGCCACGGTACGGCAATTCGTAGCCTGCCTGTCCCCCTTGTCGAACGCGCAAGCCCTATACGACGCGCACGACGCGGCGTCGCGGCTGCAAGCGCAATTGCACACGCTGACGCAAGACGACACGCGCGTGTCGGCACTGGTGGAACGCATCGTGGCAGGCGGTCTCGAGCGAGGCACGGCGACACCCAACGTGCTCGTATCGAACTTGCTGGGGTTGTTTTCGCAAACGTTCGAAGCGACGGCCGGCCTTGTCGGCAACAGCATCGTCACGCTAACCCGACACGCGCGGACAGCGACGCACCTGCGCGAATCGCCTACCGCCATCCATGCATTCGTGCGGGAAGTGGCTCGCTTCGATCCCGCCGTTCACAACACGCGCCGCTTCGTACGCGAACCGGTGCGTATCGAAGGCGTCGACCTGCAGTCCGGCGATGTCGTACTCGTCTTGCTGGCCGCCGCCAGTCGCGACGAAGCCGCGTTCGAAGACGCGGAGCATTTCATGCCCGCACGCGCACAGCAACCGCTCCCAGGCTTCGGCGCCGCGCGCCACGCGTGCCCGGGCGAATCGATCGCGCTGGCGATCACAGCCGGCATCGTCCAAGCGATCGTCGAAAGCGGATTCGATTTCGACGATCCCGCGCTGCAGTGGAGCTACCGACCTTCGTTGAACGGCCGAATCCCGCACTTCGCTTTTAGCGATCGAGGGCGTCCGTGATCGCCGTCGTCGACCTATCGACCCGCGGTCGAGTCAACCGCGTCGTCCTCGGTGCGAGCGAGCGCCTCTATCCCGGCGAAATCCAGCGCCTCGAGGCGGCGACGAAACTCGGCTAGAAACGCTTCGTAGCCAGGTTCCTTGCCGACGGCGTGCCCCCATCGTTCGAGATCGGTCAAGCGCCCGTCTCTTGCCAGCGCGGCCATGTGCCGACGATCGGGTTCGGGTGGAACGGCGAAACGGCGCATACCGCTGCGGCGTAGCCGGCCCTCGCCGGATACCCCCAAGGACGAGTACGGCACCTGCTCGAATGCGTGCCCTTCCGTGGCATCCGCAACCGGCGCGACGATCTCGAACGAGAACGACGTGCCGCGCCCCGGTTCGCTCTGCACGCGCAATTCGCCGCCCATCGTACCGACGATACGTTGCGCGATGAACAAGCCGAGACCCGTGGCGCCGTTCACCGTTTGCATTTGCCGAAGGGCGGAAAACAGATTTGCCTGACGGTCGATATCGATCCCGATGCCCGTATCGGCGACTTCGAATCCCAGATGCCAATGGCCTTCCCGCACGCGCGCACGCACGGTCATCATGACGACGCCCTCACGCGTGAATTTCGACGCGTTCGACAACAGATTGAGCAGCACCTGCTGCAACCGCCGTCCATCGAGCGTCAGCCGGCGCGGCAACGAAGTCAACGGCTGATAGAAGAACCGGTTGTTCAGTTGTGCGCACAACGCGACCGAATATTCGGCGATGTCGTTCAAGAGCGCAGGCAGATCGGTGACGGCCGGCGAGATATCGAGCGGCGCGAGTTCGGACTTCGCATAGCCGACCAATTCGTCGATGAGGCCGAGCTGATAGCTCACGCTCCGCTCGATCGCGAGGATCAGCGACGCCTGCTTCGAATCGGCCCGCTCTTGCAGCAGCTTGGCATAGCTTGCAATCGTCGCCAGCGGCGCGCGCAGATCGTGACTGACGAAGCCGAGCGTCTCGACCTTTTGCCGGTTCTTCTCTTGCGCATCGGCCAAGGCCTCGTTCAACTCGAACGTACGCCGCGCTACTTCGTCGCGCAGTCGTTCCTGCTCGCTCGTTTGCCATTCGGCGAGGGCTTCTCGAGCCTCCTGCCGCTGCTTGCCGACATGGTTGATCCATGCCGCCAGTACCACAAGATTCGTGGCCAACCCGGTGATCGAGACGATCGGGTTCGGATGGATGTCGGAATTGAGCCAATCTGGGCCCGCCTTGAGCCATCCGAACGTTTCGATCAAGTGCAGCGCGAAGTTGAACAACCCGAAGCTGACCGTCACGAGCATGAGCCGCGCCGTAGGCGTAGCCCGGCGCGAGAGCGCAACGGCAATGCAGACTTCGACGATCCCCACCGCGGCGCTGATATAAAGGGCGGCTTGATCGAAGAAATAAACGCTGCCGAACGCCGCACCGGCTGCCGAGATACCCTCCAGGACCGCCAAACCCAGTAAAATTCGGCGCGCGGGGACGTTGGTTCGCTCTCCTCGCGCGATGCGCAGAATGAAGAGAAGGAACAGCACCGCGCTGATACAACCGAACACCGGAATACTGCGCACGCTCCATTGGACGGCATGCGGCCACAGATAGAGTTTGGTGTAGCCGCGAATCGCGGCTTCGTACAGTGCAGTCGTGACGCAAAGCGCGGCCAGTACGAGGAATGCCGTGCTGCGAGAGAAGTACGCTACGAGCAGCGCGCACCAGCCGAGCGCTAACATACCGCCGATCAACACGCCGCCCCACAGTGCGTCGCGCCGCTCCAGCGCAGCAAAATCGGCTGATGTGCGCAGCGTCGGCTCCAGCGTAAGCGCGGTATCGCCCGCCACTCGGATCAGCACGGAGACCTGCTCGCCGGGTGCTAGCGTGAGCCGAATCAGCGGGTAGCGCGACAACGAAGAGCCGGTCGCCGCACCCGAAGTCGAATCGGCCCTATCGTGCACCCACTGACGGCCATGCCCCAGGTAGAAATCCACGTATTCCAAGCGCGGCTCGGGCAACGCAAGCACATAGATGGCTGCCGCCGCGCCGCGATTGCGCACGACCGCGCGCAGCCACCAGGCCGAACGGGAGAAACCCGGCTTCGTCCCGCTCGCGCCGAGCGGGACGAAGCCGCCCGAGCGCCCCGTCGGCAACGAGAGGATGTCGTCGAGCCGCATCCGCGCCGACACGTCTTCGAATACTTGAACCTGCTCGAGCGCCGCCGGCACCGGCACTGGCCTCATCGATTGCTCGGCGCGATCGGGCGCGACCGCGAACGCCTCGACCGCCCACCCGGTCCGGCACAGCGCCAAGCCAAGGCCCAGACATAGCAAGAGTAACCAGCGACCGAGCGAGTTCGTCACGGTGCGGTCACTGGGGATCGACATAACGCTGCTCGCTTTGCCCAGCGTCGGGCGCGCCTAGTTCGCCGCCTTGCTGCCCCGCCTGCCGATAAGCGGACGGACTGATTGCGAACCGCTCCCGAAACGCCGTGGCGAAATTCGCGGCACTCGAGAAGCCGATCTCTTCGGCGATATGCGCGATGCTCAGCGGCGTGCCGGTCAGCAGTTGCTGAGCGATCCGCAGGCGTTCGCCCCGGAGATATTCGAATACCGTCTGCCCCAATTCCTCCCGGAATGCGCGCGATAACCGCTTTTCATGGGTACCGAGCAGCCGGGCCAGCTCTTCGACCGTGGGCGGCGCGCTCAAGCGCGCAGACAGATGCCGGACCGCGGCGCGGACAATGGCACCATTGCCGGTCGTATCCGGGGCGCCCGTGCTAGCCGCCCGATCTTGCCGGCCGCCTGCGCGGCTCAGGTGAACACGAATCCGCGCCAGCACTTCGGCCGGCTCGAACGGCTTCGATACATAGTCGACCGCGCCGATGTCCAAGCCTTCCAGCCGCTCGTGCAGTTCATCGGCGGCAGTCAAAAAAATGATCGGAATCGTTCGGGTAGCCGGCGTGTCCGCCAGCAGGCGGCACGCCGCGAACCCATCCATGCGCGGCATCCGAACGTCCATCACGATCAAATCGGGCGCAATCGCCAAGGCGCGCTGGTACGCCTGCGCCCCATCGAACGCAATGCTGATCCGGCACCCAGCCTGGCGCAGCACGTCGATCAGCAAGCGCAACTGATCGGGCTGATCGTCGACGACGAGGATGTGCGCATCGTCAAGGACTGAGCGGCTGTGCAGCATGGGGGATCGTTGCAAATCGGATACGGCATTTTGCCAGGGAATTCCCTAATTCGTACTTTTTCCGCCGATCAAACGCATTTGGCGCTCCGTCAAAGGCCAATTGTGACGTTGCGTTACAACAATGCGCCCGAATACCGGTAAACCCGGTATTCGGATCGGCGAGCTGGCCGATGGCGGTCGGCCAGCGAATCGAGGCCGCGCCGCGGTTGCGCGATCGGCTGGGCGATACGAATTCGGGGGAGAAGAAGCGATGACCACAAACGGACGAAGCCAGGCACTCGGACCGGCCGCGGATGCGCGACGGATCGTGCGGGGGCTTGGGGAGCAGACAGCACGAGCCGGCGCGCATCCGCGCGCGACGCTCTTCAGGTCGCGCACGTGGGTAGCCCTATTGGCAGCGTTTCTGCTGCTGCCGGCCGGGCAGGCGTCTACCGAGAACTATGCCGCTGCATACGGCGATTACGGCGCCGCCAGCATCGACGGGGGCGCGCTCCCCGCGACGGCGAGCGCGCACGGCACCCAGTTCAACGAAGCGTTCGGCCTGAATGCGATGGCCAAGGGTGGGGCGGCATCGCCGTCTCCCTTTCGTTGATCGCGGATACCTCTGCCCGAAAAACGATTGCGGTAGGCATCGGTTCGTGCCGCAATTCAAGCCAGCGCGCGGCCCCATTCGATTTTTCCGCGCGAGCTGGCCGGAAAATCAAAGCACGCAGGCGCGCGAGGAAGACCCCCGAGGGTGTTGCGACCGGCAACGAGACGCGTTGCTCGTGGTCGCGGGGGTGCGAGGATAGCCAGGCGCGCTATCCCCGCCATGTGCAATAGATAGAAAAAATCGTTCGTTCGCGGCGTATCTGCGCATCACTACACTGGGCTCGTCTTGTCATAACAAGCCCAGTATGTCCGCCACCGCCCTCGTTCATCTATCGCCGCAGCCGCTGTACGCGAAAATCAAGGACGCGCTGCGAGCGCGCATCTTAGATGGTACGTACGCGCCGCACAGCCAAATGCCGTCGGAGCACGAGCTATGCGCCGCGTTCGGCGTCAGCCGGATTACGGTTCGCCAGGCGCTCGGCGATCTACAAAAGGAAGGGCTGATTTTTCGCTTGCACGGCAAAGGCACGTTCGTCGCCAAACCCAAGGCATTCCAGAACGTGACGTCGCTGCAAGGATTCGCCGAAGCGATGTCGTCCATGGGATACGAGATCGTGAATCAGCTGCGCCGGTTTCGGGTGGTGAAAGCCGATCGCCGTCAGGCCTCGCGTCTCCAATTGCCCGAAGGCACCCCCTTGGTCGAAATTCATCGCGTACGACGACTCAATCGGGAACCCGTCTCGCTCGAGTGCACGTGGATACCTGAATCGATCGGCAAGCGGTTGGCAAGCGCGGACCTCGCCACGCGCGACATTTTCCTGATCCTTGAAAACGACTGCGGCGTGCCGCTCGGTCATGCCGATGTGACCGTGGACGCCATTCTCGCCGACGACGAGATCGTCGCGGCGCTGGGCACCGAAGAAGGCGGCCCTGTCCTGCGCATCGAACGCCTCACGCACGATACGACGGGCCGCCCTGTCGACTACGAATTCCTCTATTTCCGCGGCGATGCGTTCCAGTACCGGCTACGTATCGACCGAGACAAACCGAACCCGCACACCAGGACTCAGTCATGACAACCGAAGTGCTCGAATACGACATCGTCGTGGTCGGCGGCGGCACCGCCGGGCCGATGGCGGCCATCAAGGCCAAAGAGCGTAACCCCCATCTCAAGGTTCTGCTGCTCGAAAAGGCCAACGTCAAACGCAGCGGCGCGATTTCGATGGGCATGGACGGTCTGAACAACGCGATCGTTCCGGGGCACGCCACGCCCGAGCAATACACGCGCGAAATCACGATCGCAAACGATGGGATCGTCGACCAAAGCACAGTCCACGCCTATGCGATGCACAGCTTTAAGACGATCGAACAACTCGATCGCTGGGGCGTCAAGTTCGAGAAGGACGGCAATGGCGACTTCGCGGTCAAGAAGGTTCACCACATGGGTGCCTATGTTTTGCCGATGCCTGAAGGTCACGACATCAAAAAGATTCTCTATCGCCAATTGAAGCGCGGGCGCATCGAGATCACGAACCGGATCGTCGTTACGCGCGTGCTGACCGACGCACAAGGCCATGCGGCCGGCGTCCTGGGCTTCGATTGCCGGACGGCACAGTTCTATGCGATTCGAGCCAAGGCCGTCATCCTGTGCTGCGGCGCCGCAGGCCGCCTAGGGCTGCCGGCCTCGGGTTATCTGATGGGCACGTACGAGAACCCGACCAACGCCGGCGACGGTTACGCGATGGCTTATCACGCGGGCGCTGCACTCGCCAATCTGGAGTGCTTTCAGATCAACCCGTTGATCAAGGACTACAACGGCCCCGCTTGCGCCTACGTGACGGGCCCGCTGGGCGGCTTCACGGCGAACGGCAAAGGCGAGCGATTCATCGAGTGCGATTACTGGAGCGGCCAAATGATGTGGGAGTTCTATCAAGAACTCCAAGGCGGCAACGGCCCCGTCTTTCTGAAACTCGATCATTTGGCCGAAGAAACGATTCAAACGATCGAGCAGATCTTGCATACGAACGAACGTCCGAGCCGCGGCCGCTTCCATGCGGGCCGCGGTACCGACTATCGCACGCAGATGGTGGAAATGCACATTTCCGAGATCGGCTTTTGCAGCGGCCACAGTGCGTCGGGCGTTCATGTGAATACGGATGCGCGCACCACGGTTCCAGGCCTTTACGCGGCCGGCGACATGGCCGCTGTTCCGCACAACTACATGCTCGGTGCGTTCACTTACGGCTGGTTCGCCGGCGAGCATGCCGCGCAGTATGTCGCCGGCCGCGAGCACGCACGGTTAGATACCGGCCAGGTGCAGGCCGAACGCACGCGCGCACTGGCACCGCTTGAGCGCGAACGCGGGTTGGCGCCGGCTCAAGTCGAGTACAAGCTGCGCCGGTTCGTCAACGATTACCTACAGCCGCCGAAAGTCACACGCAAGATGGAAATCGGCCTGCAGCGATTCGCCGAAATTGCCGAGGACATCGCGGCGATCAAAGCGCACAACCCGCATGAACTGATGCGCGCGGCCGAAGTCAGCGTCATCCGCGATTGTGCGGAGATGGCCGCACGTGCCTCGCTGTTTCGCACCGAGAGCCGCTGGGGGCTGTACCACCATCGGGTCGATTATCCCGATCGCAACGATGCCGAGTGGTTCTGCCACACGCATCTCTTCAAAGATGCCAACGGCGACATGGCCAGCGAGAAGCGCGCCGTCGAGCCGTATATCGTACCGCTCGCGCAAAGCGAGCGCGGCGCCTACGACGCATTGCGCATCCGCGAGCGAACCGCGGTTGCGGAAACGGTTTGAGCGAGATCGAACGCAAGGAGCTTCCGACTATGTCCTACACACCGCACGACATCTTTCAGCGCAGCAGCGCGCCCGTGACGATCGACGAATCGCGATGCATCGCGGATAAGGGTTGCACCGTTTGCGTCGATGTCTGCCCGCTGGATCTGCTCGCCATCGACCTGACGAAAGGCAAGGCGTACATGCAGTTCGACGAATGCTGGTATTGCATGCCGTGCGAGCGCGACTGTCCGACCGGCGCCGTGAAGGTCGACATTCCGTATCTGCTGCGTTGAGCGAACCACCATCTTTCGACTCGCCCCTATCGTTTGCTTTGTTGAATCGACATGAACCTTCGAATCCACGCTCTTCGTCTATTGATCCCGCTTGTCGTCGGCACATCGGCCGCGCTCGCGCACGCTGAAACCATCCGTGTAGCCATCGGCACGCAGGATACGACGATCAACTGCGCAACCGGAGGCTTGCTGATCCGAGAACTCCACCTGCTCGACAAATACTTGCCCCATACCGGCAAATACAAGGACGTCACGTACGACGTGCAATGGAAAGACTTTACTTCCGGCGCGCCGCTCACGAACGAGATGGTTGCGGGCAGGCTCGATTTCGGTGCGATGGCGGACTTCCCGGGCGCCTTGAATGGCGCCGCCTTTCAAAAGGCCGGCAAGCGCAGCGTCTTCATTACGGTGCTGTCCGGCAGCATCGACGGCAGCGGCAACGGCATCGTCGTCCCGATGAATTCGCCGCTGCATTCGATCGCCGACTTGAAAGGCAAAACGATTTCCGTCCCGTTCGCCTCGACTTCGCACGGCATGCTGTTGCGCGCGATCAAGGCGCAGGGGTGGGATCCCGACACCGATGTCAATATCATCACGCAAGCACCGGAGGTGGCGGGCAGCGCACTGAAGGCCGGCAAAATCGATGCGCACGCGGATTTTGTGCCGTTCGCCGATCTGTTCCCCTATCGCGGCATCGCCCGCAAGATCTATGACGGCGCACAGAGCCATGCACCGACGTTTCATGGCGCGCTCGTCGATGCGGCGTACGCACAGAAGTACCCGGAGATCGTCGTCGCTTATCTGCGCGCCGCGATCGATGCGAACCGGTTGATGAACGAAGACCCGGAGAAGTACAGCCTGCTAATCGAAAAGGTAGCGGGCATCGAAGCGCCGGTGGACTACCTCTATCATGGGCCGCTCGGCATTCAAACGCGCGACCTAACGTGGAAACCCGAGTATCGTCAGGCCGTGGCCACCGCCATCGACACATTGAAGCTGCTGAAGAAAACCGACGTCGCACTCGATCCCAAGACGTTCATCGACGATCGCTATATCCGCGAAGCGTTCAAGGAATCGCACCTCGATTACGACGCCGCGCTCGCGGACTATTCCAAGTTCGCATTGACGGCGAACGACGCGGCGACGGGCAAGCCGATTCATAACGACCGCGACGTCGCGCAAATCTGGCTGACGAACGAAGCGCACGTACGCAACTATGCGAACCCGGCCGAGGCGTTCGCCGCGTTGGACAAGCTACGGCACGGCGGCGAAACGGCGCGTGTCGTCTATGTGCGCGATCACGCAAGCGGCTTAAAACTTTTCGCCAAGCAAGCGTGGTACGTCAAGGATCGAACCGGCGCGATCGCCGCCTTCTTGCTTCGCTCCAACGCAGCCACCTATGCCCAGCAGGTCTCAGGCAACGTCGACGACTACGCCGCGATCTCGAAGCGAGCCGAATCTTCGCTCGCCGCGCGCTAATCGATCTCATCGTTCATTTCGTCAAACGGAGTGTGATCCGCATGGCCGTCACGTTTGAATTACCCGAACTGCGCTCGCGCAAAGCGCCCAAGCATCGGTCGTCGGTCCTCTCGGGGGCGGGCGCGGCAGCCACGGTTCGGCGCCGCGCGGTGCAATTGGCTTCGATCGCGGCCTGCGTCGCGATGTGGCAGCTCGTCGTGCATTACCGGCTCTCGCTGGGTATCGTCACGTTCGCCAACGTGCCAGCACCGGCCGACGTGGCGCGCGCGTTTTGGGCGCAATTGCACTCTCCCAAACTGCCGATGCATCTGGCCGCAAGCACGTTTCGCGTACTCACGGGATTTTTCGCAGCGGCCGTGGTGGGCGTCACGCTTGGGCTCGCTATCGGCCGTCATCGTCTGCTCGAAGATGCGGTTCTGCCGCCGCTCGAAGTCTTGCGACCGATCCCGGCCGTCGCCTGGATCCCGCTGGCGATCTTGATGTTTCCCTCCTCCGAGGCGAGCATGATTTTCATCACGTTCATCGGGGCGCTGTTTCCCATTTTGCTCAACACGATCCATGGCGTGGAGGCCATCGATCCTCGTCTCGTTGCAACGGCACGCGGCCTCGGTGCCGGGCCGCTAAGGCTTTATGCCGAAGTGATCGTGCCGGGTGCCGCGCCCGCGTTGTTCACCGGACTTTCGATCGGGATGGGCACGGCGTGGTTCTGCCTGGTCACGGCCGAGATGATCGCGGGACAATTCGGGATCGGCTATTTCACGTGGGAGTCGTACACGTTGCAGAACTATGCGGACATCATTGTCGGCATGGGGCTGATCGGCGTACTCGGCATGGCGAGCAGCCTGATCGTCAAACGCATCGGCCTTGCCTCGACGCCTTGGTATCGACTACGCGGGGCAAAGCAATGAACGCGCTAAGCACCGCCCAACCACGCGCAGGCCATGTCAGCTTGCGCGGGCTCAGCGTCGATGTCGGCCCCGCTCATGCGCGCGCAACCGCACTGCACCGGATCGATCTGGACGTGGCGGCAGGCGAGCTTCTGTGCGTACTTGGCCCATCCGGCTGCGGTAAGTCGACCTTGCTCGGCGCGATCGCGGGTCATGTCTCGCCCAAGGATGGACAACTCGAACTGGACGGCGCACGCATCGATCGGCCCCACCCCGAACGCGGTTTAGTCTTTCAGCAGCACACCTTGTTTCCGTGGAAACGCATCGTCGAGAACGTCGCGTTCGGGCTCAAGATGCAAGGGGTCGACGCCGCCGCGCGCAAGCGCGAAGCCATCGCGCTGCTCGAACTCGTCGGTCTAGGCGGATACGAATCGCACTATCCCGCGCAACTGTCCGGCGGCATGCAACAGCGTGTCGAGATCGCCCGCGTGCTCATCAATCGTCCGCGCGTTCTCTTGATGGATGAACCATTCGGCGCGCTCGATGCGCAGACTCGCCGCCATATGCAAACGCTGTTGCTGGATGTGTTGGCCACGCTCCAGACCACGGTGATCTTCGTCACGCACGACATCGACGAAGCCATTTTTCTTGGCGATCGCATCGTCATCCTCTCGCGGCAACCGGCGCGGATCGTCGATGACATCCAGATCCCGCTTGCGCGCCCGCGTAACGACGACACTACGCTCGATCCTGCCTTCATCGACATCAAGCGGCGTTGCCTCGAAGCGCTGCGCGAAGCGGCGTAACGCCATCGAGAGCCGTTGTGCCGCACCGCTCGTTTCATTAACCACTCAGGACACCATGACCGCTTCGTTCGATACTCCCCAGCGCGCCGATACGCACTCGGCAGTCGAGCGTCTTCAGGACGCCGACGCAAACGTGCGCCGCGTGGCACTGTTGGAACTCGCCGATCTCGGCGACCCTGACTTCGTCGAGCCTATCGTCGCGGCGCTCAACGACGATCGATCGCCTGCCGTACGCCAGGAGGCTGCGCGCCTGCTTGCGGAATGGGAGCGCGATGATGTCGTCGAGAGCCTGTGCGCCGCACTGCTCGATGCCGATGCGACCGTGCGCGGAACCGCCGCGCAGAGCCTGTCCGAACTGAAGCGTCCCGAATCCGCCCACGTGCTGCTCGCATGGGCCGACCGGCCCGATCCGTTTTTGCGCGCCGCCGTGTTGCGCGGCCTGCGCGAACTGCGGTGCCCCGACGCGTTCGCGCTCGCTCATCGCGCCTTGGGCGACGACACGCCGGCCGTGCGACTGGAAGCGATCGGGGTGCTCGGATGGCTGAAGGATGCGCGGGCCCTGGCATCGCTTGCGCATCTGTGCGCCTTCGACGTCGAGCCCGACTTGCGGCGCGCCGCGGCCGGCGCGCTCGGTTTCGCGCCAGCCAACGACGGTGCCGTGGTTTCCGCCCTGCTCAGCGCTTTGGCCGATCCGTCATGGCGCGTACGAGAGCAGGCGGCCAACACGCTCGGCAAGCTCGCTGTGGCGAGCGCCGCCGCCCCGCTGATGGCCGCGCTCGACGACGACTACTGGCAAGTGCGCGTCAATGCGGTGCGGGCGCTCGGGCGGTTGCGAGAGCCTCGCGCGGCGGCCGCCATCGCAGCCTTGCTGCGGCATACGGTCAGCAACTTGCGCAAGGAAGCCGCGCTCGCGCTCGGCGAGCTTGGCCTACCGGATACCCTGGCCGCTTTACACGATGCCCTGCATGACGGCGATCCCGAAGTGCGGAAATCGGCGCGCATCGCCATCGCACAGATCGAGCCAAGCCGCCGAGCCGAGAAGGCCTCACGATGAGTGCCCCCAGCGAGATTCAAGTGGACCGGGCCGCTCGCACGGTGACGCTCGTATGGCCAAGCGGTGAGCGCCAACCGCTCGCCGCCGCCCAATTGCGGCGGCTGTGTCCCTGCGCCGAATGCCGGCGCAAGCGCATGATGAGCGAGGGCATCGAAGCTGACGCTCAGCTCGAACTCGGCGAATTGCATCCGATGGGCTATGGCGTGCAGATCGAATTCAGCGACGGCCACGCGCGCGGGATCTATCCGTGGGTCTATTTGTCGCAACTGGCCGGCGAAGGGGGCTAATGCGGGTCCCGGCGCGTCACGCGCGCCCTGCCGCCCTGCCGCCGACCCGACGGCTTTAAACCACCTGGTATATCATCGCCGGCTGTCATCTCCCTTTCCCGAGGACACCGCTCGATGAACGCCCTTTCCGCTTTTCCTATTACGCGCAAATGGCCGGCACAGCACCCCGACCGGATTCAGCTTTATTCGCTGCCCACGCCGAACGGCGTCAAGGTGTCGATCATGCTCGAGGAAACGGGATTGCCCTACGAGCCGCATCTCGTGCGCTTCGATACGAACGATCAGATGTCGCCGGAGTTTCGCTCGCTGAATCCGAACAACAAGATTCCGGCGATCATCGACCCGCACGGCCCCGGTGAAAAGCCGCTCGCGCTATTCGAGTCGGGCGCCATTCTGATTTATTTAGCCGACAAGAGCCGCAAACTCATTGCGCAGGACGAAGCGCTTCGCTACGAAACGATTCAATGGCTCATGTTCCAAATGGGCGGTATCGGCCCGATGTTCGGACAGGTGGGTTTCTTCAATAAGTTCGCGGGCAAGGATTACGAAGACAAACGTCCTCGCGATCGCTATGTGGCCGAAGCACGGCGTTTGCTTGGCGTGCTCAACGATCGCTTGTGCGAGCGCCAGTGGATCATGGGCGAGGATTACAGCATTGCCGATATCGCCACCTTCCCGTGGGTTCGCAATCTGATTGGGTTCTACGAGGCGGAAGCGCTCGTCGGCTTTGCCGATTTCCCGCACGTGAAGCGCGCGCTCGACGTGTTCGTTGCGCGGCCGGCCGTGATCCGCGGGCTCGATACTCCCAGCCGCGGTTGATGGCGTAGGGGCGAGCGGCGCTCGCACCTCTTGTGCGTACTAGCGCGTCGGCCCGTGGGGCGGCGGGGCGTTATCGCCCGCGCCCCAGCCGAGGCTCGCTCCTTACTGCGGTTGCGCTTGCGCTGCCTTGAGCTGCGCCGCCTTCTTCTCTTGCGCTTGCTTCTTCGCCAGGTGGTGGCCGACGATGCATCCGCCTACGGCACCCACCACCGCATGGTGCCCCGCGTAGTGCCCGGCTACACCGCCGACGACAGCCCCTTTCAGACAACCTGCCGCATTGGCGGTACCGGCCGTAGCGAGCGCGAGCAGCGCGGACAGGACAAGTGCTGACTTACGATTTGATTTCACGGTAATACCTCGTTGTTGAGTCGCCTGGAGTTGGGGGCCCGAATCGCGGTTTCAAGCTAGCACAAACGCGGTGGCCGAAGCACCTTTGAAGCGACCGGAAGACGCCAGACACTGCCGATACGCAAAGCCTTCAGCCACAGATTGAGCAACGTTGGCGCCTCTGTTCAACGTTGAGAAGGACGCCGCGCCGTGCTAGCCCTCGGTGTCGGGGCACCGATTGGGGTCATAACCGCAACCTAAGCAAAATAGAATGACTATTTAGGGGCGACGAGGCCATAGCGAAGCCGTCAGCGCCCGGTCTGCGAGCCGGATTGGGTCCTAGATTTTCGCAGCCTTCGCCTATCAGACCCGACCTTCGGTATGTTTCAGCCCGCAGCGTCGCAGCGCCTGTTGGCACCGCTTGCCGCTTATCGATAAACGATATAGACTATTTCATGATCCAGTCGTTCAAATGTTCGGATACTCAAGCCCTGTACGAAGGACACCGTCCCAGACGGTTCGGAAATATCCACGCTACCGTGGAACGGAAGCTGCAGATGTTGGACTCGGCGGCATCTCTTTCGGCGCTTCGCTCGCCGCCGGGAAACAGGCTAGAGGCACTGAATGGCGATCGCGCCGGCCAGTACAGCATTCGTGTGAACGACCGATGGCGCATTTGTTTCATCTGGACCCCAGACGGCCCCGAGGCCGTAGAGATTGTCGACTATCACTAAGGGACACACTTCATGGCACGCTTTCAAAACAAGATGCGTCCTGTCCATCCAGGCGAGATTTTGCGCGAGGAATATCTCGTGCCCTTGGGAATGACGGCAAACGCTTTGGCCACCGCATTACATGTCACCCCCGCTCGGATCAACGACATCGTGCGTGAGCGACGCGGCATCACGCCGGATACGGCCCTGCGCTTGGCGCGCTATTTCGGTGGAGACGCGCAAACCTGGCTGAATTTGCAGCAGGCCTTCGACCTGAAAACAGCAGCGGCCGCGCACGGCAAAGACATCGACAGGGAAGTGACGCCGCGCAAATTAGCCGCCTAGCCTCTCTTCCACGAAATTTAAGCCTACCGGCTTAGCGCGGCTGAAACGCGATCACGCCCATACCGATCAACGCCAGCACCACGCCCGCGCAATCCCACCGGGTGGGCACGATGCCCTGCACCCACCACAGCCAAATCAGCGCGACGGAAACATAGACGCCGCCATACGCGGCATAGACCCGCCCCGCCGCAGCCGGATGCAGTGTCAGCAGCCACGCGAAGAGCGCGAGCGAAATCGCCGCCGGCACGAGAAGCCACACGCTCGCCTGCTCCTTGAGCCACAGATACGGCAGGTAGCAGCCCACAATTTCCGCGACCGCGGTCGCGACGTAGAGAAAAAGCGTCTTCATGCACTGAAGCGGAACGAATGGAGTCGGGGAACCCCGGCATGCTAACTCAGCACGGAAGGCCAGAACCCGAACGACGCCGCACAAGCGCTCACACCCTTCACGGCCAGGCGCCATTGCACGGCCCGGTGCCGGCGGCACCCCAATCAGCAATAGTCTGACTATAGAGCACAAATTCTACGCGAATGAAAACGATTTCATTCACTCAAATCCCACACTGCCTGGCAGAATTCGTCGTACTGCTTTTTGCCGAGATTCGCCCAGGTTCACCCGATTCACCAGGAGCTGCGATGTCCACCCCGGCCACACCCGCTGTCAAGCTGACTCGTCCCATGGTTCATGGCGAAGCCCTTTGGTTCGCCGCGTATGAATTCGGTTGGGGATATCGCGCATTCGCGCTGCCCGCCGACCTCGCGCAGCGCGAACTCGGCGCACTCGATGGGAGCGAGCGTCAGCTCACCCTGGCTTTCGAGCTGGGTCGCCAACGTATTGCGGGAGCAGTCGCGCCGATGAGTTCGGAATACGAAGGCAAGCGCATTTCGCTAAAAACGGGCGATCTTCGTTCGTAATCCAGCACGCGGGGCGCCGCTATCGGCGCTTATCGCACTGCATTGAGCTTTCGCCACAGCGTGGTCTTGCTGATCCCCAGCGCTCGGCAAGCCGCATCGCGATCGCCCTTGCACGCCGCGAGCGCCGCTCGAATCTGATCGGCTTCGACGTGGCGGCTTCGCTCGCGCAGTGTTTTTGCGTCCGCGCGGCGATCTCTCGTATTCACGCCGCCCACGAACAGCTCGGGCGCGATCGTCCGCATCGTTCCAATATCGAGTGGCGCGCCGTCGCCGCTCGACGTCTCGCTATCCGCCAACTCAACAGCGATCCGCTCGATCACATTCTGCAATTCGCGCACGTTGCCGGGCCACGGATAGCCGCACAACGCCTCCTCCACGCCCGCGAGTACCTGCGCCCCAAGCTCGCTGTTCCGAATGCGGGCCGTCAGCCTGGGCTCACGCCGCACCGCTTGCATAAAGAGCGCGACGGCCAGCGGCATCATGTCGTCGATGCGTTCGCGCAGCGGCGGCAATGCCATGCTCAAAATATTCAAGCGATAGTACAAATCCGCGCGAAAGGTCCCCGCGGCGATTCGTTCGGTCAATGCCCCGTGCGTCGCCGCGACAACGCGGATATCGACACGCGTCGGCTCCGTCGATCCGAGCCGCACCACCTCTCGCTCTTGCAGCACACGCAGCAGCCGACTTTGCAGCGGCAGCGGCATTTCGCCGATTTCGTCGAGAAACAACGTCCCGCGGTGCGCCGCTTCGATCAGGCCCGCCTTGCCGCCTTTACGCGCGCCGGTAAACGCCCCCTCCTCATAGCCGAACAACTCGCTTTCGAGCAACGCTTCGGGAAAAGCCCCGCAATTGATGGCGACGAAAGGAAACTCACGGCGAGCACTCAATCGATGAATACTTTGCGCGACCATCTCCTTGCCGGTACCGCTCTCGCCGAGCACGAGCACCGTCGCATCGGATTTCGCGTAGCGCTTCGCGAGCATCTTTACGCGCTGAATCGATGCACTCGCGCCCACCAGATCGTCGAGCCGATAGCGCGCGGAAAACTGGTGCGTCAACTGCTTCGAGCGCAATGTGCGATCGAGCCGCTCCACCGCGCGCGACTCTTGAAACGTCAACACCACGCCGTCCTCCCCGCCATCGCCGACGAGCGGCCCACGATGCACGAGATAGCTGACGCCGCGAATCGAGGCGAGCACATCGCCGTCGGTCTCGGGCAATGCGCGCGCAAGGTCGGGCACCAGCTCCGATAGCAGCCGCCCGACGGCACGCCCCGCGTCGATATCGAGCGCATCGGCCAGGCGACGGTTGATCGCCTCCACGCGGCCGCTCGCGTCGAGTGCGACCACCCCGTCGCGCAAATGCTGAAGCAGATTGTCGATGTGCTGACGGCGCTTGGCCTCCGCCCGCGTCGCCTCTGCCAAATCCAACGCCGTCTCGAACCCGCGTCGGATCGACGCATGCGAGTAAAGGAACACCGTATCGATCCCGGCCGCCTCCGCCAGATCGGCAATGAGCCCCGGGCCGACGATGGCGCCGACCCCGCGCGCTCGCAGCGCCTGCACGCACGCATCCGCCTCCTCGGCCGAGCGATACGACGCAAAGACGACATCGAGCCCGTACGCCGACACGAAATCGCGCACTTCCTGCGGCGTTTCGCCCGGCATGACGAGCGCCACTTGACGCTCGCCTTGACGACGCGCCCGCGCGAGCGACTGCATCACGTCGAAGCCCGTTGGATTGATCTGCACGACGGGCACCGACAGCCGTGTCTTCAGATAGGCGGCGTTGGACCCGCCTGCGACGATGACGTCCGGGCGCCGCGCGCCAGCCATCTCCACCTCGCGCACCGCATCGTCGTAAGCTCGGGAAATCACACGCAGGTCGGCCCTTTCGTCGTATTCGCCCGCGATTTCGAACAGGAGATCGCGCAGCCGGCTGATACCGAAGGCCCAAATCCGCGGACGTGGCGGCATATCGACTAACCGATCGGAAGGGAAATGGCTCACAGGGCACACTCTGTTGTGGAACAGCGCAAGGACGCGCAGGCGTATTATGCTTGCTTCGTTTCTATTCTGAAACGATCGATTTCACTTGTGAAATGAACCGGACAGATCGGACGTCAGGCACGCGATAAAAATCAAGCAGTTACCCGACATCGACGCGCCTGGTCCGTACCTTGCTCTATCGGTTCACCTTTCTGGGAGCTAACGTGGAAACAGGTAATCAGCAACCGATGCGTGCCGGCGCGGCCTTCCGCGCGGCCGTCGCGAACGAACAGCCGCTGCAGGTCGTAGGCGCGATCACCGCTTACGCCGCCAAGATGGCACAGGCCACCGGCTTCAAGGCCGTCTACTTGTCGGGCGGCGGCGTGGCCGCCAACTCGCTCGGCATTCCCGATCTGGGCATCAGCACCATGGAAGACGTGCTCATCGACGCCCGCCGCATCACCGACGCCTGCTCGCTGCCGCTGCTCGTCGATATCGACACGGGCTGGGGCGGCGCATTCAACATCGCGCGCACCGTGCGCTCGTTCATCAAGGCCGGCGTCGCGGCCGTGCACATCGAAGACCAGGTCGGGCAGAAGCGCTGCGGCCATCGCCCGGGCAAGGAAGTCGTGCCGAAGGGCGAAATGGTCGATCGCGTGAAGGCGGCCGTCGACGCGCGCACCGATCCTGCGTTCGTGATCATGGCGCGTACCGACGCCGCCGCGGTCGAAGGCATCGATGTGGCGGTCGAGCGTGCGGTCGCCTATGTCGAGGCGGGCGCCGACATGATCTTCCCCGAAGCGATGAAGACGCTCGAGGACT
>NZ_JBQCIV010000056.1:0-29052 GCF_051953405.1 Trinickia sp.
CCCACATCAGCACGAACGTCAGCATGATGTTGCGGAGTTGGTCCTCGACCCGTCCAGGCACGTCGATGCTTGCGCTGTACAGCGTGACGATACCGACGCACAACAGCAGAAACACCGTCAGTGCGAGCGGACGATCGAAACCGACGAACATCTTCTTGAAGCGTTCGAGCCAGGCGCGCTTGTCGATAGGCATGCCTCTCTCCGTCATTCGTTGGTGCCGGACGCATCCGGCGTGGCTGCGGCGGACGCGGCCGCGTCTGCGCCGCCTTGACGCGGTACGGCCAGCGTCGCGCTGGCGGCGTGCTCGGGCGGCGGGCGTCGCTTGCGCGGTATGGGCGCGGTGCCCGATGCCGCGCCATTGCGCAAACGGCGCATCGCCGCTACCGCGGAAATCTGCGGCCCCGAGGCCGTCGGGCTGGCGACGGGGGCCGAGGCCGCGCGGGCCATGGACGCCGCGGCCTTTGCCGACGGGGCGACGAAGGGCGAACTCGACCCGACTGCCGCGGGCGGCGCGCTCGACGCCGCGGCCGATTGCGAGGCGGCGACGACATCGGACGCGATCAGCGGCGCCGACGCGTCGTGCGGCGCTTGAGTCGGCACGACAGGCACCGGCAGCGCCTTGAACCCCGCCGCGACTTTGACGGGCGTCGCATTATCGCCCTCGGTGTCGGATGCGCCGATGACGGGCCCGGCGATTGCCTGCGTGGCCGAAGCCGCTTGAGCGACGGCGGCTTGCAGCACGCCGGGCTTGTTTCGCTGGAGCAGGTAATAATCGAGCACGCGACGCACGATCGGACCCGCGACGCTCGCGCCCCAGCCGCCGTTTTCGACGATACAGGCGACGGCGATCGTCGGCTTGTCGGCGGGTGCGAATGCAATGAACAGCGAGTGGTCGCGCAAGCGTTCGGGAATGGAGCCGCCGTGATACTTCGCCCCTTGCAGCGAATAGACCTGCGCCGTCCCGGTCTTGCCGGCCACGAGATACGGCGTATTGCGGAACACTTCGTAGCCCGTGCCCGAGGGGTTGTTGGTCACGGCTTCCATGCCGCGCTTGACGACGTCGATGTCGGCTTGGCTCACGTCGATGCGGCCGCTCTCGTGCGGCACGGTGAGCCGCAAATCGCGCGTGATCGGATTTTCGATTTCCTTCACGAGGTGGGGCCGCATGATGATGCCGTTATCGGCGAGCGTCGCGGTGGCGTGCGCGAGCTGCAGCATCGTGAACGAGTTGTAGCCCTGGCCGATCCCGAGACTGATCGTCTCGCCTTCGTACCAACGCTGTTGCTCGGGCTTGCGGTACGCCTTCCTTTTCCATTCGGTCGACGGCAAGATGCCGCGCGATTCGCCGGCGATGTCGATGCCGGTGAGCTGCCCGAAGCCCCAAGGTTTCATGAATTTTGCGATTGCATCGACGCCCAGATCGTGCGCGAGCATGTAGAAGTAGGTGTCGTTCGACACCATGATCGCGCGGTTCATGTCGATCCAGCCCTGGCCTTGCGGGACGTCGTTGCGGAACGTGTGGCCGCCGAACTGATAAAAGCCGGGATCGTGAAAGCCCCAATCGGGCGTGCGCTTGTGCAGCGTCAACGCGGCGAGCGCCATGAACGGTTTATAGGTCGAGCCGGGCGGGTAGGCGCTGTGCAGCGGCCGGTTCAGCAGCGGGTGATCGGGCGAGTTGTTCAGTTCGTCCCACGTTTGCTGATCGATGCCGTCCACGAACGCATTGGGATCGAAGCTCGGCGCCGACACGAAGGCGAGGACGTCGCCCGTCGACGGCTCGATCGCGACCAGCGCGCCGCGCTTGCCCGCGAACGCTTGCTCGGCCACCTCTTGCAGCCCGATGTCGAGCGATAGCACGAGATTGTTGCCGGGTGTGGCCTGCGTGCGCGATAGCGTGCGCACGGGGCGCCCGCCGGCCGTGACTTCCACTTCCTCGAAACCGGTCAAGCCATGCAGCTCGGCCTCGTAGCTTTGCTCGACCCCGATCTTGCCGATGTAGTCGGTGCCTTTGTAGTTGTTGGCATCGAGACGAGGATCGTAGTGATCGGGATCGCTGTCGTTTTGTTCGCTGACGGCGTCGATCTTTGCTTGATCGCGCTGCGAAATCCGGCCGATATAGCCGATCACGTGCGCGGCCGTGGTGCCGAGCGGATATTGGCGAAACAGCCGGGCGCGGACATCGACGCCGGGAAAGCGGAAACGCTGCGCTGTGAAACGTGCGACTTCCTCGTCGGTGAGCCGCGTGCGAATCGGCAGGCTTTCGAAGTTCTTGGAATCTTCGAGCAGCTTCTTGAAGCGGCGGCGGTCGCGCGCGTCGATCGTCACCACCGTCGCGAGTTGATCGATGACGTGGTCGAGCGTGTCGCTCAGTTTCGACGGCGTGATTTCGAGCGTATAGGCCGAGTAGTTGCGGGCGAGCACCACGCCGTTGCGGTCGGTGATGATGCCGCGGTTGGGGACGATCGGCGCAACCGAGATCCGGTTTTCCTCGGCTTCGAGCGAGTACTTGCTGTAGTGCCAGACCTGCAGAAACAGAAAGCGCAGGATCAAGAGCCCGAAGCAGACGAGCACGAACAAGCCCGCCGCCGCCACGCGGAAGCGGAACTTCGAGAGCTGCTGCTGGGTGTTTTTGAATTCCGTCATGCTTGTGCGCAAGCCGCGCTCAGGAACGCGTCCTCAGTTGGACCCTCAAATGGGCCGCGTATCGTCGGGATCGGCCGGGCGGCGCTGCGGCATGAGCAGCAGCGAGCAGGCGAGCGGCCACAATGCGGCTTCGACGAAACCGTGCACGAGTTGGCCCCAGCCGGGGAACGCGGCACCCGTGAGCAACCGGATCACGAACGGCACCAGTTGCGCGACCACGAGCAGCGGCGCGACCGCGAACACTTGCAAGCCGCGCGGCATCCATAGGACGCGCCGGTGGATCGTGATGGCGCCGTACGAGAGCAGCGTATAGGCGAGCGCATGTTCGCCGAGCAAGCTTGCATCGTGCACATCCATCAGCAGCCCGAGGAAGAACGCGATACCCATGCCGACCTTGCGCGGCTGGTGCACGTTCCAGAACAGCACCACGAGCGCGACGAAGTCGGGTATGCCGATCAGCCGGCCCCACGGCATGAGGTTCAGCAAGAACGCGGCAGCGAGGCTGAACGCGATGAAGTAGGGGTTGACCGGCAGCAGGATGTACTGCGGACGATTCATCGCTGGGCTCCCGAAGCGGCTTGCGGCGCGACCGCACGATGGGCTTTGGCGCCTAGTGCGGCCTTCCCGGCTTTCGCATCTTCCGGCGTGGCCGTCTTGCTCGCGCCTTTATCGGTCGACGGTTTGCCGTCGGACTGGGATTGGCCGGCTTTTTCGTCCGCCTTCGCCGTTTTGTCGGCTGCCTTATCGGCCGCCTTTTCCGCACCCTTCGCGGCTTTCTTGCCCTTCGGTTGCGAAGCGGGCTCCGGCGCTTCGGGGCGCGGCGGGACATCGCTTTGATAGTGGAGCACGAGCACCTCGCGGGCGCCGCACACGGCCGCCACCGGCGCGCAGACGACGCGCGCGAACGCTGTGTCGGCCTGTTTGTCGACGCGTACGACCTTGGCGACGGGCAACCCTTCCGGATAGACGCCGTCGAGCCCGCTCGTGACGAGTTCGTCGCCGGCCACCACATCGGCGCTGATCGGCACGAAGCGCAACTCGAGCGAGTGGCCGGCCGCCGTGCCGTAGACGACGCTACGCAAGCCCGTGCGCACGATCTCGACGGGCACGGCTTGATCCTTATCGGTGAGCAGCGTGACCTCGGACTGCATCGGGAACACGCGCGTGACCTGCCCGATCATGCCGTCCTCGCTAACCACGGGCGAACCGTTCTGCACGCCTTGCTGCGAGCCGCGCCCGATCACGACCTTCTGCGTGAACGGATCGCGCATACCGTATTGCACGTCGGCGGGAATCGATTGCGTCGCGACGTTGCGCGAAAGGTTCAGCAGCGCGCGCAGGTGCGCGTTTTCGGCCGTGAGCGTGGCGACTTGATTGGCCTGCAGCGAAAGCTGGAGATTCTTGGTGACGAGCGTTTGATTCTCGCGCCGCAGGGTGTTGCTCGTCACGGCGAATTGGGCCGCGCCGAGCACGAGATCGCGCGGCAAGAGGGCCGCGCGCTGCAGCGGATAGAGCCCCGCATCGAGCACGGCACGCACGACTTCGAGCGTCTTGAAGCGTGCATCGGAAACCAAGAGCACCAGCGAGAGGACGACGAAGAAGATGAGCCGCGCGAGCGCGGACGGGCCTTGCTTAAATAGAGGCGGCGGACTGTATTCCATGGTCGACGCCGAGAGCGTGAACGTTGGCGGGAGCTTGAGCGGCGCGCATCAGCGCTCGATCCGGGAAGAGCGAGCGGTGCGCGCCAACCACGCTGGCAACGTCACTCGTAGGAGAAGATGCTGCCGAGCTTGTCCATCCGCTCGAGCGCCATGCCGGAGCCGCGCACGACGCACGTGAGCGGATCCTCGGCGACGAGCACGGGCAGACCCGTTTCCTCGGCGAGCAGCCGATCGAGATCGCGCAGCAATGCGCCGCCGCCCGTCAGCATCATCCCGCGTTCCGCGATATCCGCACCCAGTTCGGGCGGCGTTTGTTCGAGCGCGATTTTCACCGACGACACGATCTGATTGAGCGGATCGGTCAGCGCTTCGAGGATTTCGTTGCTCGAAATCGTGAAGCTGCGCGGAATCCCTTCCGACAGATTGCGCCCTTTGACTTCCATTTCCTTGTCTTCGGAGCCCGGGAACGCCGAACCGATTTCCTTTTTGATCGCTTCGGCCGTTTGTTCGCCGATCAGCATGCCGTAGTTGCGGCGGATGTAGTTCACGATCGCTTCGTCGAACTTATCGCCGCCGACGCGCACCGAACCCTTGTAGACGATCCCGCCGAGCGAGATCACGCCGACTTCGGTGGTGCCGCCGCCGATATCGACGACCATCGAGCCCGTCGCTTCCGATACCGGCAGGCCCGCGCCGATCGCGGCTGCCATCGGCTCTTCGATCAGGTAGACCTGCGAGGCGCCGGCGCCGTGGGCCGCTTCCTTGATCGCGCGGCGTTCGACTTGCGTCGAACCGCACGGCACGCAGATGATGATGCGCGGCGAGGGCGAAAACATGCGCGATTCGTGGGCCGTTTTGATGAACTGCTTGATCATCTGCTCGGTGACCGTGAAATCGGCAATGACGCCGTCTTTCATCGGACGGATCGCCTCGATGTTGCCCGGCACCTTGCCGAGCATCTGCTTGGCCTCGCGGCCGACTGCCTGAATGGTTTTCTTCCCGTTCGGGCCGCCTTCTTGACGGATCGACACGACGGAAGGCTCATCGAGGACGATGCCTTTGCCGCGCATGTAGATCAGGGTGTTGGCGGTGCCGAGGTCGATCGCCAGATCGTTGGAGAAGTAGCTGCGCAAAAAGCCGAACATGAAATCCTGTCTCGCGGGAGAGGCCGGGCTTCGCCGTCATGGCGCCGCGCGGCGGCAGAAAAAAATAAAAGCTTCGGGTTCTGAGCGGCTGCCGTTCGAGCGCCGCCACGCGAGCGCGAAGCTGCAATGAATTCGACCGGAGGGCGCGGCACGCGAGGCGGCGGCTTGTTGAGGCGCCGAGTGGCCTGAGGCGGGGCCGGTCCGGGTTTGGTTCGAACGCGTAATGATACCTTATAATTTCGACCTATTTGTAGTAAACGGGCGGTCCTTTTTGCCGTTCCCGGCCCCCTCGCAGAGGGTACGATCCGATGCCCTAACCCCCTGGCGCAACACCGTTTTTTGCCACGTTGCGCTTAAGTCCTTGCTTCCGGTGAAACGCATGGCTTTGACCTTGACCGATGTGAAACGCATCGCCCACCTCGCACGGCTCGAATTGGCCGATGCCGAGGGTGAACATACGCTCGCTCGGCTCAACGAGTTCTTCGGGCTCGTCGAGCAGATGCAGGCCGTGGATACGGCCGGTATCGCGCCGCTCGCGCACCCGATCGAGCAGATCGAGGAGGTTGCGCTGCGTCTGCGCGAGGACGCCGTCACCGAAGCGGTCGATCGCGACGCGAATCAGCGCTGCGCGCCCGCCGTGCAAGAGGGGCTCTATCTGGTCCCGAAGGTGATCGAGTAACCGTCCCAGGCTCTACGGAAAGAAACCGACATGTACGAGAAAAGTTTGAGCGAGCTTGCGAGCGCGCTCGCAAGCCGTGCGACGTCCGCCGTCGAACTGGCGCAGCTGTATCTGAAGCGGATCGACGAGGCCCGCGCGTTGAACGCCTTCATCGAAGTCGATCCCGAACGCACGCTCGCGCAAGCGCGCGAGGCCGACGCGCGGCTCGCCCGCGGCGAGGGCGGCCCACTTACCGGGTTGCCTGTCGCGCACAAGGATGTGTTCGTTACGCGCGGCTGGCATTCGACGGCCGGCTCTAAAATGCTCGCAGGCTACGAAAGCCCGTTCGACGCCACCGTCGTCGAGCGCCTGGCGCGCGCCGGCATGGTGACGCTCGGCAAGACGAACATGGACGAATTCGCGATGGGTTCGTCCAACGAGAACTCGGCGTTCGGCGCCGTGCGCAACCCGTGGGATACGCGCGCCGTGCCGGGCGGCTCGTCGGGCGGTTCGGCCGCCGCCGTGGCCGCGCGTCTCGCGCCGGCCGCGACGGCCACCGATACCGGCGGCTCGATCCGTCAACCCGCGTCGTTCTCCGGCGTGACGGGGATCAAGCCGACCTACGGGCGCGTTTCGCGCTACGGGATGATTGCGTTCGCCTCCTCGCTCGATCAAGGCGGCCCGATGGCGCAAAGCGCCGCCGATTGCGCGCTGCTGCTGGGCACGATGGCCGGCTTCGACGAGCGTGACTCGACAAGCCTGCAACGCCCCGACGAAGATTACACGCGCTTGCTCGGGCAAGCCTTCGCGGCCGACGCGCCCGCGGGCAAACCGCTCGCCGGCCTGCGCATCGGCCTGCCCAAGGAATATTTCGGCGATGGCCTGGCCGCCGATGTGCGCGCCGCGGTCGATACGGCCCTGAAGCAATACGAGGCGCTCGGCGCGACGCTCGTGCCCGTGTCGCTGCCGAAAACGGAACTGTCGATCCCCGTGTATTACGTCATTGCGCCCGCCGAAGCCTCGTCGAACCTTTCGCGCTTCGACGGCGTGCGCTACGGTCACCGGGCAAGCGAGTACCGCGATCTGCTCGACATGTACAAGAAGTCGCGCGCCGAGGGGTTCGGCCCCGAAGTGAAGCGTCGGATTCTGGTCGGCACCTACGTGCTGTCGCACGGTTACTACGACGCTTACTACCTGCAGGCTCAGAAGATCCGCCGCATCATCGCGCAGGACTTTCAGGAAGCCTTCAAGTCTTGCGATTTCATCATGGGCCCGGTCGCGCCCTCGGTGGCGTGGGATATCGGTGCCAAGGGCGACGACCCCGTGCAGATGTATCTGGCCGACATCTACACGCTTTCGGTCAGTCTGGCCGGCCTGCCCGGCATGAGCGTGCCGTGCGGCTTCGGCACGGGCGCGAACGCGGGCCGTCCGGTCGGCCTGCAAATCATCGGCAACTATTTCGACGAAGCCCGTATGCTGCAGATCGCCGATGCGTTCCAGCGCGTAACGGATTGGCACACGCACACGCCGCAAGCGGCGTCGCGGGAGGCATGAACATGGAGTGGGAAGTCGTCATCGGTCTCGAGACGCATGCGCAGTTGTCTACCGTCTCGAAAATTTTCTCGGGCGCGTCGACGCGCTTCGGCGCCGAGCCCAACACGCAAGCATGCGTGGTCGATCTGGCCTTGCCGGGCGTGTTGCCTGTGATGAATCGCGGCGCCGTCGAGCGCGCGATTCGCTTCGGTCTGGCGATCGGCGCGACGATCGCGCCGCGCAGCATCTTCGCCCGCAAGAATTACTTCTACCCGGATCTGCCGAAGGGCTATCAGATCAGCCAATACGAGATCCCTGTCGTCCAAGGCGGCACGATCACGATTGCCGTGCCCGCCAACGAAAAGACGGGCACCGCCGCGTATGAAAAGACGATCAATCTGACGCGCGCGCACCTCGAGGAAGACGCGGGCAAATCGCTGCACGAAGATTTCGCGGGCATGACGGGCATCGACTTGAACCGCGCGGGCACGCCGCTGCTCGAGATCGTCACCGAGCCCGAGATGCGCAGCGCCGCGGAAGCCGTGGCCTATGCGAAGTCGTTGCACGCGCTCGTCGTCTGGCTAGGGATTTGCGACGGCAACATGCAGGAGGGCTCGTTCCGCTGCGACGCGAACGTGTCCGTGCGGCCCGTCGGCCAGAAGGAATTCGGCACGCGCGCCGAAATCAAGAACTTGAACTCGTTCCGCTTTCTCGAAGAAGCGATCCATTACGAAGTGCGCCGTCAGATCGAATTGATCGAAGACGGCGGCACCGTGGTGCAGGAAACGCGTCTGTACGATCCGGATCGTCGCGAAACGCGTTCGATGCGCAGCAAGGAAGACGCGCACGACTATCGCTACTTCCCCGATCCCGATCTGATGCCGCTCGTCATCGACGCCGCCTGGATCGAGCGCGTGAAAGGCGAGATGCCCGAGTTGCCGGCTTCGATGCAGCAGCGCTTCGTCGCGCAATACGGCCTGACGCCCTACGATGCCACGGTGTTGACGGCGAGCAAGGCGATGGCGGGCTACTTCGAAGCCGTGGTGGCGAAGACGGGCCCGGCGCAAGCGAAGGCGGCCGCCAACTGGCTGATGGGGGAAGTGTCGTCGCAACTGAACCGCGACGGCCTCGATATCGGTGCTTGTCCCGTATCCGCCGCGCAGCTTGCCCTCGTCTTGCAGCGGATCGCGGACGGCACGATTTCGAACAAGATCGCCAAGGAAATCTTCCTCGCGATGTGGGACGAAAAGGCAACGGACGAAGGCGCGGCCGATCGCATCATCGAGGCCAAGGGCTTGAAGCAGATTTCGGACACCGGGGCGCTCGAGGCCATCATCGATGAAGTCCTCGCCGCGAACCAAAAATCGGTCGAAGAATTCCGCGCCGGCAAGGAGAAGGCGTTCAACGCGCTGATCGGCCAAGCGATGAAAGCGACGAAGGGCAAGGCCAATCCGCAGCAGGTCAACGAATTGCTCAAGAAGAAGCTTTCCTGAGTCTTTCCCGAATCTTGCTGCGATCGACGACCCTAGCCGGCCAGCGCGAGCAAGCGCCGGCCGGCTAACCCGAGCAAGAGCCGGTACAACGAAGAAGGCACTAGCAGGCACGAGAGGGCATGGGCAAGCGCGCGCAACTGGATGACTATCGAGTGCCGTTTTACGACGGCGACAAAGGCGGCAAGGCGTTCTCGCTTGCCGATTTCGACACGGGCGCCAAGCCTTTCTCGGCCGGTTCGAAGCTGGCCGACCGCGAGCGTCTAGCCGGTTACGCCGCCAAGCTCGACGAGATGCAAGAGCGCTTGCACGCTCAGCGTCGCGAACGCGTGCTGCTCGTCTTGCAAGGCATGGACACGAGCGGCAAGGACGGCACGATTCGCGCCGTCTTTCACGAGGTCGACCCGCTCGGCCTGCGTATCGCCACCTTCCGGGTGCCGACGGTGGATGAAGCCGCGCACGATTTTCTCTGGCGCGTGCACCGGCAGGCGCCCGCTGCGGGCGAGCTGACGATCTTCAACCGCAGCCACTATGAGGACGTACTCGTGCCGCGCATCCGCGGCGAAATCCATGGCGCCGAACTCGCACGCCGATACGCGCATATCCGGCATTTCGAAGCGCTGCTCGCCGATTCGGGCACGGCTATCCTGAAATGTTTCCTACACATCTCAAAGGACGAACAGCGCGAGCGTCTGCAAGCACGGATCGACGACGACACGAAGCATTGGAAGTTCGATCTTGCCGATCTCGAGGCGCGCCAGCATTGGGACGCCTATCAGTCGGCTTACGAACAAGCGCTGGCCGCGACGTCGACCGAGCGCGCGCCGTGGTATGTGATCCCGGCCGATTCGAAATCGCATCGGAACGTGATGGTGGCCGCGTTGCTGTTGCGCGTGTTCGAAGGGTTGAATCTCGCATACCCGCCCGCGAAAGCGTCGCTGCAGGGCATCACGATCAAATGAGAGATGGCCGCGCCGGCTGACCTTTCCATACCAAAATTCACGACAACCAGGACGACCCATGCTGCGAGTAATCACAGCCAACTTGAACGGCATCCGTTCGGCGGCTAAGAAAGGCTTCTTCGAGTGGTTTGGCGAACAGCGCGCGGACATCGTCTGCGTGCAAGAAGTCAAATGCTCGCAAGACGACATGACGCCCGAGTTTCTGGCGCCGCACGGCTTTACCGGATACTTTCAACATGCCGTGAAAAAGGGCTATAGCGGCGCGGGCCTTTACACGCGCCACGAACCGGACGACGTCGTCATCGGGTTCGGCAGCGCGGAATTCGATCCCGAAGGGCGCTACGTCGAGGCGCGTTTCGGCAAGCTCTCGGTGGTTTCGGTGTATGTGCCGTCCGGCTCGAGCGGCGAAGAGCGCCAACAAGCCAAATTCCGCTTCATGGACGAATTCATGCCGCATCTGGCCGCGCTGAGCAAGGAACGCGAAGTGATCGTCTGCGGCGACGTGAACATCGTCCACAAAGAGATCGATATCAAGAATTGGAAAAGCAACCAGAAGAATTCGGGTTGCCTGCCCGAGGAGCGCGCCTGGCTCACGAAGCTGTTCGACGAGGTGGGCTATGTCGACGTGTTCCGCCGGCTGGATACGCGCGCCGAGCAATATACGTGGTGGAGCAACCGCGGCCAGGCTTATGCGAAGAACGTCGGGTGGCGCATCGACTATCAGATCGCGACGGCCGGTGTCGCCGAAACGGCGAAGAGCACGTCGATCTTCCGCGACATCAAGTTCAGCGACCACGCGCCGCTGACGGTCGACTACGGACACTCGTTGAAGTGACCGAGGCGGCCGCGGCGGCGTGCCCAGCCGGTGCGAACCGCGGCTAGCGGCGACTGTGCTCCGGCACCAGCGGATTTTCGGCGTAGTACCGGCGTAGAAATGCGTGCCGCGGCATGTCGAGGTCGGTGATCGTTTTTGTATCCACCGCGATCTGCTGGCGCAGCAGCCCACCCCGCTCTTCGCGAGAAGCCGGCCATTGCGGCAGCGAGCCGTCGTTCGGCGTCCCCGTCTTCACGAATTGCGCCACGTAGCCCGAAAAGATGCGCGAGACGGCGTGGTCCTCCGGCCGCCAAACGAAACGATTCGACAGGGCGAGCGTGCCCAGCGCGTATTTGATCTCCGCGCTGTGCACCGCGCCATCCTCGGGAAGCTGATCGGGCTCGGGATGGCGTTTTTGCGGGCGCTTGTGCGCGTAGTAATAGAAGTACACGGGCGTTCCGCCCGTTTGCCGATGCGCATCCACCCAGCGACGCGTGGCATGGCTGATGAAGATGTCGCTGGCGAGCGACGTGGCCGAACGGCGCACTTCGTCGTCGTCGTTGCCGGGGTAGAGCGCGAGGACATCGGTGGCATAGGGGCCGAACATGCGCTTAAGCGCGGCCCGCCAGTTTTGCGGCGTTGGCGGCTGCGCGTCGAGAATCATCGTATGGGGCGCCTCGTGCGAATTGCTGCCGACGAGCAGCGGCACGCGCGCCTGCGAGCCGGACTCGTACGCCTGCTCGAGCGACTGGGTGAGGAAGTGCCCGTCGATGGACGGCCAGAATAGATGGTCCGGCTTATCTTTGGGGCCGGTGCCGTCCAAGATGGCCTGTGCCGGCATCGCGCGCAAGGCGCTCAGCGATGTCGCGTTCATCCTCCGTGCAAACGCCCCCGCCGCCGTCTCGGCGTCTTCGCGCGACCATACCGTGAGGGGGCCGAACGCCGCGCCGCTTTGCCCGATCGCGCGCGCGAAGAGTCCTTTCGACAACGGCGAGGCCATATGCGCGCTGACGGCCACGGAGCCGGCCGATTCGCCGCCGATCGTCACTTTATCGGGGTCGCCGCCGAACTTGGCGATGTTCTCGCGTACCCACCGCAACGCCGCGTACTGATCGAGCAACCCGTAGTTGCCGGCAGCGCCATGGGGAGATTCGCGCGCCAGTTCCGGCAGCGCCAGGAAACCGAACACGCCGAGCCGGTAGTTGACCGTGACCGTTACCATGCCGCGCGAGGCTAGGGCTGCGCCGTCGTAGCGCGGTTCGGAGCTGTCGCCCGCCGCGAAGCCGCCTCCGTAGAAGTAAACGAGCACCGGCAGTTTTTCGCCGGCCGAAAGCGACGGCGTCCATACGTTTAAAAAAAGGCAATCCTCGCTCATCGTGCGCGAACGGAATTCCATTCGAAATATGGCCAACTGCATGCAGCGCGCGCCGAATTGGCTTGCGTCGCGCACGCCGGCCCACGCCGTCAGCGGTTGCGGCGGTTTCCAGCGAAGCTCGCCGACGGGCGGCGCCGCGTACGGAATGCCCCTGAACGAAAGCAAGGCGGTGTCGTTGACGGAGATCGGGACACCCTCGATCGTGCCGGCCGGCAAATCGACACGCGCCGCCGGCCGATTCGCCGCGGTGCAAAGCGCGGCCGGCAACAGGCACCCGAGCGCCGCCGCGACGAGCGCGGCAGCCGCACCGCGACGCGGCGAGCGTAGGACGGGAATGGATTGAATGAGCGTGATTTTAGTCTTCATCATGATCCTCGGTAGTCATCAAGTCATGAAAACGGACCGCAATTCGCATTGAAGACGCGAATGAATCATCGCCGCCACGAATTCGCGATCGATGGCACGATGAGCATGCTGCTATATCGAATTTATTCGGACCGAATGTAGCTGCGCATTGGGTCGTATCGGCGCCGCACCGACTGGCGAGGGCGTGAGAGGCATTGTGATGTAGAACTTGCCGGCAATCGTCGTAATTCGTTCAAATAAGACCGAACGAATCGCGATTTCAGCTCGAGTGCCGTGTTATCGATGTTTTATGAATGAATTACGCAGTTCTAACCCAATCGGTGCCATTCGAAATCGATTGAGTCGGGTGCGGTCGTTTCGATGCGGATTGGGCGACTCGATCAATCGGGGTGGCCGCGGCTCGATGCCGAACGCTGCCCCGATTGCGCGACGCAACTCGGGATTCGGGACTCGCGACGGCGGACTTGCGTACCCGGCCGCGCCGCGGTCAGGGCCGTGTCGAGCGCCCCGCGTCGAGCGGGCTGGCCTTGTATGCGGACGCGGGCGTAGTCGCGACCGCGCGGGCCTTCTCGTACAGTGCGAGCATGTCGGGTAGGCGCTTGACGAGGTCGTGCCGTCGCTCGGCGCTGTAGGGATGGATGGCGATGAAGCCGCCGTCTTTCTCGCCGCGCGCGGCGATGGCGAGCTTGTCCCAAAGCGTGAGCGCGGCGCGCGGATCGAAGCCGGCACGCGCGGCGATGTCGGTGCCGATCACGTCGGCTTCCGTTTCGTCCGTCGCGTCGAACTCGAACTTGGCGAGCGGGGCGGCGGGGGCCGGCGCCGACGCTTCGCCGAATTCGGCAACCCCGAACAGCCTTGACAGCGCCACCGCGCCGAGCGGGACCTGCTGCTCGCCAAGCTGTTCGCGAACTTGCTCGCGCAGCGCATGCGCCATCTCGTGGCCGGTCAGCATCGCGAGTTCGTCCTCGGTGAGATTCATGCGATCGAGCAGCCCGCTATAGACGACGAGCTTGCCGCCGGGAAAGCTGACCATGCGCACGTCGCGCGAGCGCACGATGTTGACTTCCCATTGCCAATTCTTGGCGCGGTCGCTCCATTTCGCCGCGAGCGGCGCGAGCTTGTCGATTAGCGTTTGGAACCGCCGCACGCGCGTATCGTCGGCCGGGAGCAAGCGGCCTTCGCGGCGGGCGGCGTCCATGAGCCGGCCGTATTCGGCGATCGACTGCGCTTCGACGACAGGCGGCGCCACAGGGTTGCGGAATAGATGCGGTTCACCGATCCGGATCGGTACGCGAGGGCCTGGCTCGGCGACGACGGTCGACGCCGCGAGCGCGGGCGGCGCGCCGACACCTGCGCCTGCCGCCGAGGCGGGCACGAGTGCCGCCCGCCAGACGAGCGCTAGCGCGAAGGCGAACATCATCGGGCGCGGCACGCGAGCTTGGGCCGCTAGTTGCGTTGACGCCACGGGGCGATCCTCGGCAACAGCACCATGCCGGGCGCCGCCAGTGCGGCGCAAACGAGAAAGTAATCGAACCAGCCGATCTTGGCGACGACAAAGCCGCTTGCGGCCGAGGCTAGCGTGCGCGGTACCGAGGCCAGGCTCGTGAACAACGCGAATTGGGTGGCGGTGTAGCGCGGATCGGTGGTGCTCGCGATATAAGCCGTGAAAGCCGCGAGGGTGAGGCCCGTGGCGAAGGTCTCGAACCCGTAGATCAGCGCGAGTGCGGCGGGCGACGGACCGATCTTCGCGAGCCACGCGAAGCCGAGCGTGGACAAGATCTGCACGAAGCCGAAGATCCACAGCCCGCGCGCGATGCCGATCTTCACGAGCCAGGCGCCGCCGACAATCCCGCCCGCGAGGCTCGCCCAGAACGCGGTCGTTTTCGCGATCACGCCGATCTGCGTCTTGTCGAAGCCCAGATCGAGGAAGAACGACGTCGACAGCGTGGTGGCCATCGTATCGCCGAGCTTGTAGAGGAAGATGAACGAGAGGACGAGCACAGCAGCGGCAAGCCCGTCGCGCGAAACGAATTCGGCGAGCGGCAAAACGAGGGCTTCGCGCAGATTCTTCGGCGGCGCACCGTGCATTTGCGGCTCGCTCACGACGAGCGTCAGCACCATGCCCGGCAGCATGAAGACCGCCGTCACGGCGAACACGGCCGTCCACGGCAGGTGATCGGAGAGAATCAGCGAGAGCGAGCCCGGGACGAGCGCGGCGACCTTATACGCATTCACGTGCACGGCGTTGCCGAGCCCTTGCTCGGTATCCGCAAGCAACTCGCGTCGGTAGGCATCGATGACGATGTCTTGGCTCGCGCCGAAAAACGCGACGAGTGCCGTCAACGCGGCGACGGTCCAGATTGCTTCGCGCGGAGAGACGAAGCCGAGCGAGGCGATCGCGCCGGCCACGAGCAACTGCGTGGCGAGCATCCAGCCGCGACGGCGCCCGGGGCGCCAGAACGGGAGCCTCGGGACGTAGCGATCCATGAGCGGCGCCCAGACGAATTTCCACGTATACGGAAATTGGATCAGCGCAAACAGGCCGATCTCTTTGAGATTGACGCCTTCGGAGCGCAACCAGGCCTGCACGAGGTAGACGAGCGTAAACAGCGGCAATCCCGAGGTGAAGCCCAGGAAGACGCAGATGAGCATGTGCCGGTTCAGGAACGCACGCCAGCCAGGGTGCGCCTCGTGAGCGCTCAAGGCGGCGCTTTCGTGCGGCGGGGGCGGGATGTCTCGTTTGATGGTCGGCCTCTTTCGACGCGGCGCGTTCAACGAGGCGCGACCCCGTTCGGGCCGCGTCTCACGCGATAGACCGCAAGACTACCACGCCAGTTCGCTCCCCAACGGACCGCGCGTCCGCCATGCAGCGCGACGCGGTCGAGGATTTCGATGCCGACTTCGGGTGCCAGCGCTTCGAAGTCCCGAATCGTCAGCACGCGGACGTTCGGGGTGTTGTGCCACTGGTAGGGCAGCGATTTCGAGACGGGCATGCGCCCTTGCAGCACCGATAGCCGGTGCGGCCAGTAGCCGAAGTTCGGGAACGAAACGATGCACTCCTTGCCCACCCTGACCGTTTCGCGCAGGATCGCCGCCGTTTGATGGATGGTCTGCAACGTCTGCGAGAGGATCGCGAAATCGAAGCTCGCATCTTCGAATAGGCGCAGGCCGTCCTCGAGATTTTGTTGAATGACGTTCACGCCTTGCTTCACGCAGGCGAGCACGCCCGCATCGTTGATCTCGATGCCGTAGCCGGTCACGCCGAGTTCTTCGGACAACAGAGCGAGCAGGCTGCCGTCGCCGCAGCCCAGATCGAGAACGGTCGCGTTCGGTTCGACCCAACGCGCGATCGCCCGGAAATCGGCTCGCGCCGTAAGGAAATCGATGGCGGCCTGATTCATGCGCGAACCTCCTCGGCAATCCGTTCGTAATAGGCGCGCACGACGTTGTGGTAGCGCGCGTCGTCGAGCAAGAACGCGTCGTGGCCGTGCGGCGCGTCGATTTCGGCGTACGTGACACGCCGTTTGTGATCGAGCAGCGCCTTGACCAGCTCGCGCGAGCGGGTGGGGGCGAAACGCCAGTCGGTCGTGAAGCTGGCCACGAGATACTGGGCGCGCGTATGCGCGAGCGCCGCCGTGAGATCGCCGTCGAACGCCTTGGCCGGATCGAAGTAATCGAGCGCGCGCGTGATCAGCAAATACGTGTTCGCGTCGAAGTAGTCGGCGAACTTGTCGCCCTGATAGCGCAGGTACGATTCGACCTCGAACTCGACGTCGAAGCTGAAGCGGTAGTCGTCGTCGGCCCCGTCTGCCGGGCGGCGCAGCGCGCGTCCGAACTTGGTGGCCATGTCGTCGTCGGACAGATACGTGATGTGGCCGATCATGCGGGCGACGCGCAGGCCGCGCCGCGGCTTCACGCCGTGCGCATAATAATCGCCGCCGTGAAAGTCGGGGTCGGACAGGATGGCCGAACGTGCCACTTCGTTGAATGCGATGTTTTGCGCGGAGAGCTTCGGGGTGGACGCGACGATAACGCAATGGCCGACGCGGTCCGGATACATGAGGCTCCAAGCAAGCGCCTGCATGCCGCCGAGGCTACCGCCCATGACGGCGGCGAACCGTTCGATGCCGAAGGCATCGGCCACGCGCGCCTGCGTATGCACCCAATCTTCCACCGTCACGACCGGAAAGCGTGCGCCGTAGGGTTGGCCCGTGGCGGGATCGAGGCTCATCGGGCCCGTCGAGCCGAAGCACGAGCCGAGATTGTTGACGCCGATGACGAAAAACCGATTGGTATCGAGCGGCTTACCGGGCCCGACCATGTTGTCCCACCAGCCGACGTTCTTCGGCTCGTCGGCGTACACACCGGCTACATGATGCGAGGCGTTCAGTGCATGGCAAACGAGCACCGCGTTCGAGCGCGCGGCATTGAGCGTGCCGTACGTTTCGACCATGAGGTCGTAACCGGCCAGCGATGCGCCGCTGCTCAATGCGAGCGGCTCGGGGAAGTGCATACGTTGTGGAGCGACGATGCCGATCGATTCCATGTATTCCGCCTTCTGACAGGGGCGGCTAAACGGTGTCGGCGAGGCGCGGGAGAATGACAGCGCGCGGCTGACGACCTCTTTAGCCGCATTTATAGTGAACCCGAGCCCAGCTCGGATTCGCGCGCCCGCAATCGAGTCGACAAATCGGCGCGCCGCCCTTCGCGATCCCGGCCAAACGCCGAGGATGACTTCGCTTAAGGCAATAGAGGGCAAAGGATAGCGGAAATTGCGATAACGCGCTATTGAAGAATCAAGCGCAACTGTGCATCCGCATGCTCGGCCGGCGCCCGTGTGAAGCCGCTGCGCGCGTACCGGTGCCAACGCCCCACGACGTAGCTCACGAGCAAGTTTGCTCGCACGGCGGGGTCGTAATCGGCCGGCAGCGGCGCGGCGGCCGTTTCGCCGCTCGCCCCGGCGGCCGTCGCCTGGTTCGACTCCATCAGTGCGATGCGCAGGCACTGCTTGATCGACGCTTCGACGCGCTCGAGCATGTGCGAGACGCGCTCGGCCAGCCGCGCATGTTCGCCGACGAGCGCTTCTCCCGTCAGCACACGTGTCATGCCGGGGTTCTTCGCGGCGAAATTGAGCAGCATCAGACCGATCGCGCGCGCTTGCAGCACGCCGTCCGGCTCTTTTTCCGCGATTTGATTGATGAGACCGAAGAACGTGGCCTCGATGAACTCGATCAGCGCTTCGAACATTTGCGCCTTGCTCGCGAATTGGCGGTAGAGCGCGGCTTCCGAGACGCCCAGTCGCGCAGCGAGCGCGGCGGTCGTGATCTTCTCGATTTTGGGGGCCTCGAGCATGGCCGCGAGCGTCTGAAGAATATGCACGCGCCGCTCGCCCGGCTTCATGCGCGGTGCGCGCGCGGCGCTCGTCGGCTGCGTTTCGCCGTCTAAACCGGCGTCTTGCTCTCGAATCGGCTCCATCTGCGCCCCGCGTCGTGACCCGTTCGGAGCGATTTTAGCGAACGAATGCGACGATCGACATAGTGCGGTCGTCCGCTACCGGGAAAAGGTGGGTTTTTCCCCGCGGGGCGGATCGGCTTCGGAAGATGTCCGACGATCCAGACGGTGCCGATCCCGAGCCGTTTGTAGCGCTTAAGGTGCGAGCGCGTGTCCTCGACGAGGATCGCGTCTTGCATCGGTACGCGCGCGTCGCGCAGCACGCGCCGCAGCATCGTCAGATCCGGTTTGGCGTGCCAGGCGCCGCGGCGGCGCATGTGTTCGATCGCGATCACCCGCTCGAACACGCGCTCGATCCCAAGTTCGCGCAGCACCGCGCGCGCGTACGTTTCCGGTGCGTTCGTCAAAATGAGCTTGCGGCCGGGCAGGCGGGCGAGCAGCCGGGCCAGCCCGCGCTCGGCGCGCACCATGGCCGGCAAATCGGGGAACGTGTGGACGACGCGCAGGAAATCTTGCGGATCGATCGGATGGTGGCGTGCGAGCCCGAGCAGCGTCGCGCCGTAGCGCCGCGTGTAGCCTACCCGCAGCCCGTCCGCCTCGGCCGTTTCGACGCGCAGCGCATCGACGATATAGCGGGTCATCGCCGCGTTGATCGCCGGAAAAATCGAATGCGAGGCGTGATGCAGCGTGTTGTCGAGATCGAACAGCCAAACCGGGCCGCCTGCGCGCGGGCGCACTCGTGGACGCGGGCGGGAGATCGGGGACGAGGGCATCGAGCGGGAAACGGGGGAAGGGCGCGCGGGCCGTCGCATCCGGGCCGGCGGCGTGGCCGCCCGTGCCTGGACGCGCGGCTCGCTCAGTGCGAGCGGATCATCGTACCGAACGGTTGCTCGGTCAGAATTTCGAGCAGCACCGAATGCTCGATACGGCCATCGATGATGTGGACCGACCGCACGCCGCTCTTGGCGGCATCGAGCGCCGAAGCGATCTTCGGCAGCATGCCGCCCGAAATCGTGCCGTCTTCGAACAATGCGTCGATTTCGCGTGCCGACAGATCTGTGAGCAGGTTGCCCGACTTATCCATGACGCCGGGGATGTTCGTCATCATCACGAGCTTTTCGGCATTCAGGACAACGGCGAGCTTGCCCGCTACCAGGTCGGCATTGATGTTGTACGACAGGCCGTCTTCGCCGAAGCCGATGGGCGAAATCACGGGAATGAAGGCGTCGTCTTGCAACGCGCGCACCACAGCCGGATTGATCGATTCGACTTCGCCGACTTGCCCGATGTCGACGTATTGGCCCGGGTTGTCGCGGTCGGGCATCATCAGCTTGCGGGCATGGATGAGGCCGCCGTCCTTGCCGGTCAAGCCCACCGCGTGGCCGCCGAAGTGATTGATGAGCGTGACGATGTCTTGCTGCACCTCGCCGCCGAGCACCCATTCGACGACTTCCATCGTCTCTTCGTCGGTCACGCGCATACCTTGGATGAACGTGCCTTGCTTGCCGATCTTCTTGAGCGCCTGATCGATCTGCGGGCCGCCGCCGTGGACGATGACCGGATTGATGCCCACGAGCTTGAGCAAAATCACGTCGCGCGCGAAGCCTTGCTTCAGGCGTTCTTCGGTCATCGCATTGCCGCCGTATTTGATGACGACGGTTTTGCCGTGATATTGGCGGATATAAGGCAAGGCCTCGGCCAGAATTTCAGCTTTCAGCGTGGGCGCGATCTGGGAGAGGTCGAGAGGCTCTGACATGGCGGCAAGCTCGGCGGGCAACGGTTCAAACGGGGGGCGGCGAAAACAGGCGGAATTGTACAGGACTGCGCCGCTCGGCCGCGGTTTTTGGTCGCAGTGCGCGTATGACGCGCCGTTTCTTTGACAAAGATGCATGCGGCGTGCCGAGAACGCTGGCATCATGGGCCAATCGTGTTGTTTTTACAACGTTTTTTGCTCGGGGCCGCCTAGGCGGCGCTTTCATGGACGTCCAACCGCTTTCGTCGCAGTCCGATTCGAGTGCCCGCTGCCCGCGTTGCGGCGGCGGCCTCGACTGCGGCAGCGCGACCCGGCCGTTCGACTGCTGGTGCGCGCGTCTGCCGTCGTTGCGAGCGTTGCCGGCGCAGCGAGCAAAGGCGCACGTATCGTCCGGGGCGCAAGACGCAGCCGCTGCGCCCACCCGTTGCCTCTGTCCGGCTTGCTACGCGCAAGCGCTGGCCACCTCGGGCGCCTCGGGCGAGACGCGCGGCTCGGGCGGCGTAGGCGATGCGGACTGCGCGCGCGACCACTCAACGGGCTAGACATCGATGCACCGTATTACGAATACCGGCCGTATGAACCTCGGGCACCTATTTTGGCTGCGCTGCCTGGCGATCATCGGGCAACTTGTCACGATCGCCGTCGTCCAGACGTTCTTCGGCGTGACGCTCCCATTGCCGGCAATGCTGATCATCATCGCGCTCGAAGCGATCTTCAACGCGGCGACGTGGATCCGCGTGTCGAGCGCGCGGCCCGAAACCGATTTGGAGCTGCTCGGACAACTGTGGGTCGATCTCGGCGCGCTATCGGCGCTGCTGTTTTTGTCGGGCGGCACGACGAACCCGTTCGTTTCCCTGTATCTGCCGTCGCTCGCGATCGCGGCGGCCGTGCTTCCCTGGCGCCACATGATCTGGCTCGCGATCTTCGCGATGTCTTGCTATATCGCGCTCGGATTCGATTCGGTTCCGCTCAACATGGACAACCCGGCGAACTTGTTCGATTACTACCGCACCGGGATGTGGGTGAACTTCATGGTGAGCGTCGGGCTCATCGCGTGGTTCGTCGCGCGGATGTCCAGCGCGCTGCGCCAGCGCGACGCCGCGCTCGGCGATGCGCAGCAGCGCCTGTTGCGCGACGAGCGGGCCGTAGCGCTCGGCGTGCAGGCGGCCACCGTCGCGCACGAGATGGGCACGCCGCTGTCGACTATCGCCATGGTGACCGAGGAGTTGCGCGAGGCGGCGCGACGCGACGCGGCGCTCGGGCCGTACGCCGACGATTTCATGCTGCTCGAGCAGCAGATGACGCTGTGCACGTCCGCGCTCGCGCGCTTGCGCAGCCGCGCGTCGGTCTCGCCTTCGCGCGAGCGGCTCGATAGCTGGCTCGGGAGTTTTTGCGAACAGTGGCGTCTGCGCCATCCGCACGTGAAATTCGTACGGCTCGGCACGGCGGCCCACGACGTATGGCTCGACGAGACGGCCGCCGTGGGCCAGATCTTGACGATCTTGCTCGACAACGCGGCGCGCGCGAGCAGCGATCGCGTGACGCTGGCCGCCGCCGTGGCGGACGGCTTCATCGAATTCGAAGTTTGCGATTCGGGGCCGGGCATTTCGCCGGCGCTGCGCACGAAGCTGGGCAGCGCACCCGTCGATAGCACGCAGGGCGGGCATGGCGTCGGCCTTTATCTCGCCTTCGCGGCGGCGGCGCGGCTGAACGGATCGATCGAATTGTTCGACGGCGAACCGCGCGGCACGCGTGTCGTGCTGCGCGTGCCGGCGGCAAAGGACGACGGCGAGCCGCGGCGCGGCGAGTCCACTTCATCGAATACCAAGGAGAAGGAACTATGAGCGGCAACCAATTTCTCGTCATCGACGACGACGAGGTGTTCTCGGGCATCTTGGCGCGCGGGCTCACGCGCCGCGGTTTTACCACGCTTCAAGCGCACAACGCCGAAGAGGCGATCAGCCTGGCCAATCAGCATCGGTTCGATTTCATTACGGTCGATTTGCATTTGGGCAGCGATTCGGGTTTGAACCTCGTCGCGCCGCTGCGCGATCTGCAGCCCGATGCGCGGATGCTCGTCCTGACCGGCTACGCGAGCATCGCGACGGCCGTGCAGGCGGTGAAGGACGGCGCCGACAACTATCTAGCCAAACCGGCGAACGTCGAGTCGATTCTCGGGGCGTTGCAGACCGAGGCCAGCGAAGCGCAAGCCGAGGCCGCGATCGAGCATCCGACGCTGCTGTCGGTGGCGCGGCTCGAGTGGGAGCACATTCAGCGGGCGCTGGCCGAGAACGGCGGCAACATTTCCGCCACGGCGCGGGCGCTGAACATGCATCGGCGCACGTTGCAGCGCAAGCTCGCGAAGCGGCCGGTGAAGCAATAGAAGCAAAGGCAGCAAAAGCAGCAATAAGGGCGTCGATCGGCAGTTGCAGCGCTTGCCGGGAAAGGAAAGCCGGCTCGTTCCGGCCGCGCCGGGGCGGGCGGCCGGAACGATGGCGCCGCAGCTCGGTTATCGCGAAGGCTGGATCGCTTGCGCTTCGGCGATAGTGGAGGCGACGGGGCCCGCCGGCGGCGCATCCGCAACGAGCCGCTGGACAAGACCTTGCCTCGGCCCGCTACGGTCCCACGTGGAATACGTGTGTTCGCCGATCACCTGCTTAAGCAGGCCCCTGTTGTCCGCGCGCGTGGGCGGCCAGGTGGGCTGGCCCGTATCGGATTGCCCGCCTGCTCCCGCCGTCGAGGCTGAGCCCGCGTCCGCCACGGCGCTACTGGGGGCGCCCGTCTTCACGAACTGTTCGACGTAGGTCGAGAAAATCCGCGAAACGTTGTGATCGGTCGCTGTCCACGCGTATCCGCGTACCTGGTTCAGGTTACCGAGCGCGTAGGCGATCTGGGCGTCGTGCTTCGCACCGAGAACCGGCTCTCGCGGCTTGCCCGGCTCCGATGAGGTGCTCAGGGCGGGGGGGAGAGGCTGCTCGTAACGATAGTAAAAGACCGGCGAGCGGCCCGTTTCTCGATGCCGGGTCATCCATCGCCACGTGCTGTGGCCGAGAAAGAGATCGCTGGCGAGCGCCGTGCCGGCGAGCTTCACTTTGTAGGCATCGGTGCCGGGATAGTGCGCCAGCACCTCGTCGGCGCGAGCGGGGAACTTGCTTTCGATCGTCGCTTGCCAGTTCGCCGGCGTCGGTTCCGCATCGGCGAGGATCGCCGTGTAAAGCCGTTCCTGCGAGTTCGATCCCAGTAACAGCGGCACTTGTGCTTGCGCGCCGTTCGCGAAAACTTGCTCTGGCGCTTCGGTCAGAAAGTACCCGTCGATGCTGGGCCAAAACCGCGTCGGGCCGGACGTGGGCTTCGATGGCCGGGCCGCATCGAGTAAGGTTTGCGCCGGCAGCGAACGCAGCTGCTGTAGCGTGGCGGCGCCGACCCGTGCCGCGAACGCGGTCGCGGCGCGTTCGGCTTTTTCCCGCGGCCACGGGCCGTTGGGGGCGAACGCCGCGCCGCTTTCGCCGATCGCGCGGGCGAAGAGGCTACGCGAGAGCGGCGATGCCATGTGGGCGCTCACGGCGATGGAACCGGCCGAATCGCCTGCGATCGTGACCTTCGACGGGTCGCCGCCGAATTGTGCAATGTTCTCCTTTACCCAGCGCAATGCCGCGACCTGATCGAGCAGGCCGTAGTTGCCGCTCGTGCCGTGCGCCGATTCGCGCGCCGCGTCCGCGGGCGCGAGAAAGCCGAAGACGCCAAGACGGTAATTGACGGTGACCATGACGATGCCGCGCGAGGCGAAATTCGCGCCGTCGTAGCGGGGCAGCGAGCCGTCTCCGGCGGAGAACTCGCCGCCGTGGAAGTACACGAGTACGGGTAGCTTGGCGTCGGGGCTTCGTGCTTGGGTCCAGACGTTCAGATAAAGGCAGTCCTCGCTCATCCGCAGCGAGCGAAACTCGTCTTGGCTTTCGGCGGCCGGCTGCATGCAGCGCGGCGCGAACTGCCGTGCTTGCCGCACCCCTGCCCAGCGGGCGACCGGCTGGGGCTCGCGAAAGCGCAAGTCGCCGACCGGCGGGGCCGCATAGGGAATGCCTACGAACCGGCGCACGTTGTGGTGCCGGCCGCGCAGCTTAGCGCCTTCGACGATGCCGTCTTTCAATTGCACTTCCTGGGGCGGTGGAGGGGGCAACGGAATACGCACTGCGCTGGCCGGAGCGGCACACAAGAGCGTGGCCGCCGTAGCGATCGCCGTTAGAAGATGGCGTCCTGCTGCATGACTCGTTGAAGTGTTCACGACTATGCCTCCTTGCGGATTGGACTGCGCCAAAAGGACCCGCCGTTGCGGTGGGAGGCTCGATCATCGGCGTGATATTGCTCGTGGGAAGGTATGCGGGTTTATTTCCGACTGAATTACGTTGGGGGGATTTCGACCGTTGTTATGCGCAACGTTGCCGACTTCGTCGCGACTAGCGTTGCGATTCTGAATCCGTGGCAGGCTACGACAGTAGGGCGCTACTTTGCGGCCTATTGACATCGCCGGCGGCCGTTTCGAAGGACGCAAACGGCCGCCGGCCGCGGTTGGACGGCGGCCGGCAACACCACTTCAACTAGAAGCGCAGTTTCCGCTGGGCATCAGCGAACGACAGGGGCCACAGCTTCGGCCTGCTGCGCTTGCTCGGCGAGCGGCCCATCGGACGGTTGCCGCGGCTCGTTTCGGTCCCACACCGACTGCGTGTTTTCTCCGATGACCTGCCGCAACACGCCTTGGCTTTCCACCCGCAAAGCCGGCCACTCCGGTACCGAGCCGGTGTAGCGCGGCGCGTTGGCTTCGGTCGTCGCGCCAGCGCCGACGGGGGCGGCGCCGTTGGGATTGCCCGTCTTCACGAATTGCTCCGTGTAGCGCGAAAAGACGCGCGACACGTCGTAATCGGCGGCGGTCCAAGCATAACGCCGCTGCGTGCCGAGATTGCCCAGCGAGTAGGAGACTTGCGCATCCTGCGCGGCGCCGAGCACGGGCGGCTCGGCGATCGTGCTGGGCTTGACGGCCGCCGTCGGCGTTTCGATTTCGCTCGGGAGCGGCTGCGTATAGCGGTAGTAATAGATGGCGGCTTGCCCCGTCTGCCGATGCAGATCCATCCATCGCCGTGTGCTCTGCGCGACGTTCTCGACACCGGGATAGTGCGCGAGCCGCTCGTCGACCTGATCGCGGAATTTCGAGAGGCGTTCGCGCAAGGTCATCATCCCGCTGTGCTTCGTGGGCTCGGCCGAGGCGTGCTCCGGCTCGTTCGATCCCAACATGAGCGGCACCTGCGCCTGCCCGCCGCGGGCGAATACCTGCTCGGGCGATTCGGTGAGGAAGTAGCCGTCCACGCTAGGCCGCAGCAGCATCGGCTGCTCGGAACGCAGCGGCTGCGCCGCCGCATCGAGCAGCGCACGTGCCGGCAGCGAACGCAATTGCTGCAGCGACGCCGCGCCGACTCGGCCCGCGAACTCGGCCGCCGCGCGCTCCGATTCCTCCTTCGACCACACGGCGTTCGGTGCAAAGGCCGCCCCGCTTTGACCGATCGCACGCGCGAACAGCCCGCGCGAAAGCGGCGAACTCATATGGGCACTCACCGAGACCGAACCGGCGGAACTGCCGGCGATCGTGATTTGGGATGGATCGCCGCCGAATTGGGCGATGTTATCGCGCACCCAGCGCAGCGCCGCCACCTGATCGAGCAGCCCGTAATTGCCGGCGGTGCCGTGCGACGATTCGCCCGCCGCGCCTGCCGGCGCAAGGAAGCCGAACACGCCGAGCCGATAGTTCACGGTCACGGCGATAATGCCGCGCGAGGCCAGATTCGCGCCGTCGTAGCGAGGCTCCGATCCGTCGCCCGATACGAACCCGCCCCCGTGGAAGAACACGAGCACGGGCAGCTTGCTGGCTGGATGGCTCGCCGGTGTCCACACATTGAGATAGAGGCAATCCTCGCTCATGGTTGTCGAGCGGAAGTCCGGTTTGCCGGCCACGTTTGCTTGCATGCAGCGAGGACCGAACTGCTTGGCGTTGCGCACGCCGCTCCAACGCGCCACGCTTTGCGGTTCGCGGAAGCGGAAATCGTCCACGGGCGGTGCCGCATAGGGGATGCCGCGGAACACGCGCACATCTTTGAGGGGACCGCGCATCTTGACCCCTTCGACGATACCGTCGGCCAACTGGGCCTGTGGGGCCTGCGGAGCCAGCGCGGCATGCGCCGAATGGGCAACTAGGCAAGCAAGCGATGCGGCGGCCGCCACGGCCGCCGCGAGAGGACGCAGTTTGATGCGATGAGATGAAACGTTCACGGTTTTGCCTCCGTTCGAAATAACTGCGGATTGACTCCCACCTTCTAGTGAGAGGCTCGATCATTGACGCCAAATGCATCTCAGATCGCTCCGCGCGAATAAATCGGACCGGATGCCGGTGCCGCGCGTCGCGTGCGCGGCACGACCGTTACAACACGTAGCGCGACAAATCCTCGCTTTGCGCCACTTCGCCGAGCGCACGATCGACGTAGGCCGCGTCGATCGTCACCTTCTGGCCGCTGTGTTTGCCGGCCGAGAACGACACTTCCTCGAGCAGTTTTTCGATGACGGTGTAGAGCCGGCGTGCGCCGATGTTTTCGGTACGCTCGTTCACCGAGAAGGCGATTTCGGCCATGCGCTTGATGCCGTCCTCGGCGAACTCGAGCTCGACGTCTTCGGTCGCCAAGAGCGCCTGGTACTGTTTGACGAGGCTCGCATCGGTCGCGACCAGAATCGATTCGAAATCCTCGACGGAGAGCGAATCGAGTTCGACGCGAATCGGAAAGCGCCCTTGCAGCTCGGGAATCAGATCGCTCGGCTTGGACAGGTGAAACGCGCCGCTCGCGATGAACAGGATGTGATCGGTCTTCACCATGCCGTAGCGGGTGTTGATCGTCGTTCCTTCCACGAGCGGTAGCAGATCGCGCTGCACGCCCTGACGCGAGACTTCCGCACCGCCCGTCTCGCTGCGCGAGGCGATCTTGTCGATCTCGTCGAGAAAGACGATGCCGTTTTGCTCGACGTTCTGGACGGCCTTGGCCTTCACCTCTTCATCGTTGAGCATCTTCGACGCTTCCTCGTCGGTCAGGAGCTTCATCGCTTCCTTGACCTTCACCTTGCGCCGCGTCTTCTTGCCGCCGCCGAGATTGGCGAACATCGAGCGGATCTGCTCGGTCATGTCCTCCATCCCGGGCGGCCCCATGATGTCCATGCCGACTTGCGGCGCTTCGACGTCGAGTTCGATTTCCTTATCGTCGAGCTGGCCTTCGCGCAGGCGCTTGCGGAACGTCTGCCGCGTCGCGTTGCCGTCGTCCGCGCTCTCGCTCGCCGCTGCCGCGCCGAAGCCGACAGGGCGGGCGCTCGGCAGCAGGATATCGAGGATGCGGTCTTCCGCTTGATCCTGCGCTTTGGTGCGGACTTTGCGCATCTCGGATTCGCGGGTCTGCTTCAGGGCGATTTCGATCAGATCGCGCACAATGCTGTCGACGTCGCGGCCGACGTAGCCCACCTCGGTGAACTTCGTCGCTTCGATCTTGATGAAGGGCGCATCGGCAAGCTTGGCCAGACGCCGCGCGATTTCGGTCTTGCCGACGCCCGTCGGCCCGATCATCAAAATGTTCTTCGGCGTGATTTCCTGGCGCAGCGGCTCGGCCACCTGTTGCCGGCGCCAGCGGTTGCGCAGGGCGACGGCCACGGCTTTCTTCGCCTTGTTCTGGCCGATGATGTGTTTGTCGAGTTCCGAGACGATCTCGGATGGGGTCATGGTGCTCATCGGTTCCTCACTCACTCACGTACTTGCGCTTACTCGATCGTCTCGATGACGCGGTTATGGTTCGTGTAGATGCACATGTCGCCCGCGATTTCGAGCGACTTTTCGACGATCTCGCGCGGCGAGAGCGTCGTGTTTTCGGCCAGCGCACGCGCGGCCGCCTGCGCATAGGCGCCGCCCGAGCCGATCGCGCAAATGCCGCCTTCGGGATCGAGCACGTCGCCGTTGCCGGTGATGACGAGCGTCGTGTGGGCGTCGGCCGTGATCAGCATCGCTTCCAGACGGCGCAGCATGCGATCCGTGCGCCAATCCTTGGCGAGCTCGACGGCGGCGCGCGTCAAATTGCCCTGGTGCTTCTCGAGCTTCGCCTCGAAGCGGTCGAGCAGCGAGAATGCGTCGGCCGTGCCGCCGGCGAAGCCCACGAGGACTTTGTCGTTGTAGATGCGTCGCACTTTCTTGGCGCCGCCTTTCATGACGATGTTGCCGAGCGTCACTTGGCCGTCGCCGCCGAGCGCAACCTTATCGCCGTTGCGTACCGAGACGATCGTCGTGCCGTGAAATTGCTCCATGGTGCATTCCTCGAGAATACGAAAAGGGGGGCGCTAGCGCGCTGCCGCGCGAGCTGGGGAACGGGGCGTCGAGTACGCGCCGCGCGCGTACGGGTTTCTGCGCGCGCATTGAGCCCATTTTAGGGCGTGCGCGGTTTTATCAAGAGGGGAGGGGGAGAAGGTTGGCGTAGCCGAACCGAACGCGCGCCCAAGCGGATGGGGCGACCGGATGGGGCGACAGCGCCGGCCCGGTATCGGTAAGCTTTGCCGCATCGCCGGACTGTCGATGCGCGGCGAATGCCAAGCGTCGCCAAAAACAAAAAGCGCGCGGGACTCCGCGCGCCTCGTTTGAAGCAGCGTGCAAGTGCGCGGCATGGCCGGGCCGCGCCGCCGGGGGCGTCAATCCCCGAAGAGCTTCTGGCGCAACTCGCGGCGCTCTTGCGCCTCGAGCGAAAGCGTGGCCGTCGGCCGTGCGAGCAGACGCGGGATGCCGATCGGCTCGCCCGTTTCCTCGCACCAGCCGTAATCGCCCGCTTCGATTCGTGCGAGCGATTGCTGCACTTTCTTCAGCAGCTTGCGTTCGCGGTCGCGCGTGCGCAGCTCGAGCGCGTGCTCTTCCTCGATCGTCGCGCGATCCGCCGGATCGGGCACGATCACCGTCTCGCGCAGGTTCTCGGTCGTCTGGCCGGCGTTGCGGAGAATTTCCGCCTGAAGCTGTTCGAGCCTGTTCTTGAAGAAGGCGAGCTGATCCTCATTCATGTAATCCTTGTCGCCCATCTTCAGGATTTCGGCTTCGGTCAAGAGTCGTTTCGTCGTCATCTGCGTGCTTCTTCAATGTGAGGCAAAACCCAT
>NZ_JBQCIV010000057.1:0-47821 GCF_051953405.1 Trinickia sp.
CGGTTGAGTTGACGCCTTACGATCTGTCGCGTGCGCGGATCGTGTTCCGGGCGAAGTGATTTGAAAAAAGGGTAATATCATGAAAGTGATGGCATCGGTTAAGCGCATTTGCCGCAATTGCAAGATCATCAAGCGCAAAGGTGTCGTGCGCGTGATTTGCAGCTCTGATCCGCGCCACAAACAGCGCCAAGGCTGAACGCCGCGCTTTTGCTTGCGCTTTTTGTTTGAGGAAAAACAATGGCTCGTATTGCAGGGGTGAACATCCCGAACCACCAGCACGCCGTGATCGGTCTGACGGCGATCTTTGGGATTGGCCGCACGCGTTCGCAACAAATTTGCGAAACGGCTGGCGTCGCAGTGAACAAGAAGGTCAAGGACCTGACGGACGCGGATCTCGAAAAGCTGCGTGAAGAAGTCGGCAAGTTCGTCGTGGAAGGCGATCTGCGCCGTGAAGTGACGATGAACATCAAGCGTCTGATGGACCTCGGCTGCTACCGCGGTGTCCGTCATCGCAAGGGTCTGCCCCTGCGTGGCCAACGTACGCGCACGAACGCACGTACGCGCAAGGGTCCGCGCCGCGCTGCCCAATCGCTGAAGAAATAAGCGCGACTGACAGTTACAGGAAAACGTAATGGCTAAGGCTTCGAACAACACCGCGGCGCAACGCGTTCGCAAGAAGGTCAAGAAGAACGTCGCCGAGGGCGTGGTTCACGTTCACGCGTCGTTCAACAACACCATCATCACGATCACCGACCGTCAAGGCAACGCGCTTGCTTGGGCAACGTCGGGTGGCCAGGGCTTCAAGGGCTCGCGTAAGTCCACGCCGTTCGCGGCGCAGGTGGCAGCGGAGTCGGCTGGTCGCGTGGCGATGGAGTACGGCGTGAAGAACCTCGAAGTGCGGATCAAGGGCCCCGGCCCCGGCCGCGAATCGGCGGTGCGCGCTCTGCATGGTCTTGGCATCAAGATCACGGCGATCTCCGACGTGACGCCTGTTCCGCACAACGGCTGCCGTCCGCCGAAGCGCCGTCGTATCTAAGACGCGCGCCTGTAAGATGCCTGTTGGCGCGAATGTGCGCCAACAGGCTATTTGCGCCTTGTAGGCGCATCGATCGTTTATCTAAGCCCACCGTTCGGCCCGTCCCGGGTACGAACTAGCGCAGACGAAAGTTTGCGTGACTAAACCAGAAGGAAAGCAAAGTGGCACGCTATACCGGCCCTAAAGCCAAGTTGTCCCGCCGTGAAGGCACCGATCTGTTCCTGAAGAGCGCGCGCCGCTCGCTCGCCGACAAGTGCAAGCTCGACAGCAAGCCGGGCCAGCACGGCCGTACCTCGGGCGCTCGTACGTCCGACTACGGCACGCAGCTTCGCGAAAAGCAAAAAGTGAAGCGCATCTACGGCGTGCTCGAGCGTCAGTTCCGCCGCTACTTCGCCGAAGCCGACCGCCGCAAGGGCAACACGGGTGAAAACCTGCTGCAATTGCTCGAGTCGCGTCTCGACAACGTCGTCTACCGCATGGGCTTCGGCTCGACGCGCGCCGAAGCACGCCAGCTCGTGAGCCACAAGTCGATCACGGTGAATGGCGTAGTGTCGAACATCCCGTCGCTGCAAGTGAAGGCCGGCGACGTCGTAGCCGTCCGTGAGCAAGCCAAGAAGCAAGCACGCATTCTCGAAGCGCTGTCGCTCGCCGAGCAAAGCGGTATCGCGAGCTGGGTTGCGGTCGATGCGAAGAAGTTCGAAGGTACGTTCAAGCAAATGCCGGAACGTAGTGACATCGCCGGCGACATCAACGAAAGCCTGATCGTCGAATTGTATTCGCGCTAATCGGATTGACGGCCGGGGTACCTCGATTGCGTTGCGCAAGGGGGCACCTCGGCTGTTTATTTTTAGGGTGTTACCGGTCAGCCTTATCGGTGTAACGAGCCGAGGGTATTGAAAAGGAAAACCTATGCAAACCAGTTTGTTGAAGCCCAAGATCATCGCTGTGGAATCGCTGGGCGAGAGCCACGCGAAAGTGGTCATGGAACCGTTCGAACGCGGTTACGGCCACACGTTGGGCAACGCGCTTCGGCGCGTTCTGCTGTCGTCGATGGTGGGCTACGCGCCGACCGAAGTGACGATCGCAGGTGTCGTGCACGAGTACTCGACGATCGACGGCGTGCAAGAAGACGTCGTCAACTTGCTGCTCAATATGAAGGGCATCGTCTTCAAGCTGCACAACCGCGACGAAGTCACGGTCACGCTGCGCAAGGAAGGCGAAGGCGTGGTGACGGCTCGCGATATCGAGTTGCCGCACGATTGCGAAGTGATCAACCCCGATCACGTGGTCGCGCATCTGTCGAAGGGCGGTAAGCTCGACGTGCAGATCAAGGTCGAAAAGGGCCGCGGCTATGTGCCGGGCAACGTGCGCCGTTACGGCGAGGAAACGGCCAAGATCATCGGCCGTATCGTGCTGGACGCGTCGTTCTCGCCGGTTCGCCGCGTGAGCTACGCCGTGGAAAGCGCCCGTGTGGAACAGCGCACGGACCTCGATAAGCTCGTGATGAACATCGAAACCAACGGCGTGATCTCGCCCGAGGAAGCGATTCGTCAATCGGCGCGTATCCTCGTCGACCAGCTCGCCGTGTTCGCGGCGCTGGAAGGCACGGAAGCGGCTGCCGAAGCTCCGTCGCGCGCACCGCAGATCGATCCGATCCTGCTGCGTCCGGTGGACGATCTCGAGTTGACGGTGCGTTCGGCCAACTGCCTGAAGGCCGAAAACATCTACTACATCGGCGATCTGATCCAGCGTACGGAAAACGAGCTGCTGAAGACCCCGAACTTGGGTCGCAAGTCGCTCAACGAGATCAAGGAAGTGCTCGCTTCGCGCGGCCTGACGCTCGGCATGAAGCTCGAAAACTGGCCGCCGGCCGGTCTCGACAAGTAAGTCCGTCGGGGTGCGCGCACCCCGTCGTCTGGCGAAGACGCGGCTTTTCCTTTAAAATCCGCGTCTTGTCTTTTTTCTTACCGGCCCGTGTCCTCACCGCGCAGCATCTTGAGTGCGGACGATAGAAGAGCTGGACCAAAACTTCCCATCAAGGAACTGAAATGCGTCACCGTCATGGTTTGCGGAAACTGAACCGCACGAGCAGCCACCGTCTGGCAATGCTCCGTAACATGTCCAACTCGCTGATCGAGCACGAAGTCATCAAGACGACGCTGCCGAAGGCGAAGGAACTCCGTAAAGTCGTCGAGCCGCTGATCACGCTCGGCAAGAAGCCCTCGCTGGCTAACCGCCGTCTGGCGTTCAACCGTCTGCGCGATCGCGATTCCGTCGCGAAGCTGTTCGACGTGCTCGGTCCGCGTTTCGCGAACCGTCCGGGCGGCTACCTGCGCATCCTGAAATTCGGTTTCCGCGTGGGCGACAACGCACCGATGGCGCTCGTCGAGTTGCTCGACCGTCCGGAACCGGTGGAAGCGGACGACGTGCAAGAAGCGGAATAAGCCTCTCGGCAAGCCATAAGGCTTGCTATCGAGAGGTCGAACGAAAAGGGTCAAGCGCGAGCTTGGCCCTTTTTGTTTGCGCGAGGGTGCGGCACGCCTCCGATTGGCCGCATGCGGGGCGGGCGGCGAATTCGCGCTCGGTGATACGATAGCGGCGTAATGGAACGCCTAGAGGTCGAGACGCCGTGCCCCTGCCTGTCGTGCTGATGATGACGACGCTGCCCGATGCCGAATCGGCGCAAAAGCTTGCACAAGCAGCGCTCGACGCGCGCCTGGCGGCTTGCGTCACCGAACTCGGCGCGGTCCGATCCCGCTATCGCTGGCAAGGCGGGGTGGAGACGGCCGACGAGATCCAGCTGCTCTTCAAGACGAGCGCGGCTCGCGTGCTCGAACTCGAACGATTCATTCTTGCGAATCACCCTTACGAGACGCCCGAATTACTGTCGTGGCAAGCCTCGGCGTCGAACGCCTATGGCCAATGGGTGGAGACCGAAACGCAGCGAACCACACATGTTTAAGCCACTTACCGATTTTTCGCGCGTGCTCGCGCGCGTCCTGCTGCTGCTCATCGCGTTCGCCTCGGTTAGCGCGGGCACGGCTAGCGTGGCGCGGGCGGACGATTTTCTCGATCCCTCGGTGGCGTTTCGCTTCAGCGCCGACGAGCAGCCGCATGAAATCGACGTCCACTTCAAGATCGCCGATGGGTACTACCTGTATCGGGAGCGCTTCCAGTTCGCCGTCAAAGACGGCACCGCCACGCTCGGTGCGGCGCAATTGCCGGCGGGGCACGTCAAGTTCGATCCGACCTTTCAGAAGAACGTCGAAACCTATCGCGGCGATTTGACCATCCGGGTGCCCGTGCAGGCGGCGTCTGGCCCGTTCGATTTGGTTGTGACCTCCCAAGGCTGTGCCGATGCGGGCATTTGCTATCCGCCCGCGCAGCATGTCTATCGCGTGGGCGGAGCCGCCCTTAGCGCGGGTGCGACAGGGGGCGGCGACCATGCCGGTCGTGCAGACGGCGCAGATCGTTCCGCGCAAACGTCGCTATCGCAGCAGGCCTCTTGGTTCGAGCGGGCGACGAGCGCAGACTATGCGCAATCGCTCCTGCAAGGCGGTAGCTTCGCGGCCACGGTCGGTCTGTACTTTCTGGCTGGCCTAGTCCTGAGCCTGCTGCCTTGCTCTTATCCGATGATTCCGATCGTCTCGGCGATCATCATCGGCCAGGGCACGCAAGTCACGCGCGCCCGGGGCTTCGCGTTATCGCTTTCGTATGTGCTCGGGATGGCGCTCGTCTACACGGTGCTCGGCATCGCGGCTGCGCTCGTCGGCCAGTCGCTCGGCGCGTGGCTGCAAAATCCATGGGTGCTCGGGTCATTCGCCGTGCTATTGACGGCGTTCGCGCTGACATTGATCGCGGGGGTGGACCTCGTGCTGCCCCAGCGCTGGCAAGACGGCGTGTCGCAAGCGTCGAGCCGTCGATCCGGGGGCACCTTCGCGGCCGTGGCGGCGATGGGCGCTTTGTCGGCGCTCGTCGTCGGCGCGTGCATGACGGCACCGCTGTTCGCGGTCCTAGCCTTCATCGCGCATACGGGCAATGCCGTGCTCGGCGGCACCGCGTTGTTTTCGATGGGGCTCGGCCTCGGTGTGCCTTTGCTCGTAATCGGCTTGGGTGCCGGTACGCTGCTGCCTCGCGCGGGCGCATGGATGGATGGCGTGAAGGTCTTTTTCGGTGTCGTGCTGCTCGCGGCGGCCGTCTGGATCGTCTGGCCCGTGCTGCCCTCCACGGCGCAAATGCTGCTGGCCGCCTTGTGGCTACTGATCGCCGCTGCCGCGTTGGGCCTGTTCACGCCGAACGCCGGGGCTGCGTCCGTTTGGCGCAGGTTGGGGCGAGGGATCGGTGCGGCCCTCGCGATCTGGGCGGCGACGCTGCTTGTCGGCCTGGCCGCCGGCTCCAGCGATCCGGTGCGCCCGCTCGCGGTGCTGGCCGCGCGTACCGGCGGCGAATCGGCGGCGCCGAGCGGCGTCGCGGCTGCGCAAACGGCGTTCGCTCCGGTTCAGTCCTCGACGAACCTCGATGCGCTGCTCAAGGTGAGCAGCAAGCCCGCGATGCTCGATTTTTACGCCGACTGGTGCGTGAGCTGCAAGGAGATGGAGCGCTTTACGTTCGCGGACAACCGCGTGAAGGCGCGTCTCGCGCAACTGCAACTTTTGCGCGCGGACGTGACGGCGAATAACGGAGACGATCAGGCACTGCTCAAGCGCTTCGACCTGTTTGGCCCGCCGGGCATTATTTTCTTCGATCGATCCGGAAAGGAAGTGCTGCGTGTCGTCGGCTACGAGTCGGCCGATACGTTCTTGCGCAGTCTAGACCGTATCGCACCGGCGCCGACATCGTAAAGGAGACGGGCTAAGGCGTGCCCGGCACGCGGCGACGGGGCGCGTCCGCCCCTTGCGGCGCCTAACCGGTGCGTAACCGGCGCTGCAAGGGATCGGACGAAGCGGCGCGAGGCTTACTTCTGCGCGCGCAGCAGCCGCGCCGCGTCGAGCGCGAAGTAGGTCAGCACGCCATCGGCGCCCGCGCGCTTGAACGCCAGCAGCGATTCCATCATGACCTTGTCGTGATCGAGCCAGCCGTTTTGCGCGGCGGCCTTGAGCATGGCGTATTCGCCGCTCACTTGATAGACGTAGGTCGGGAAACGGAATTCGTCCTTCACGCGGCGCACGATGTCGAGGTACGGCATGCCCGGCTTGACCATGACCATGTCGGCACCCTCGTCGATATCGAGCCGCACTTCGCGTAGCGCCTCGTCGGAATTGGCCGGATCCATCTGGTAGGTCATCTTGTTGCTCTTGCCGAGATTCGTCGCCGAGCCCACGGCGTCGCGGAACGGGCCGTAGAACGCCGAAGCGTACTTGGCCGCGTACGCCATGATGCGCGTGTAGATGTGGCCCTCGCTCTCCAGCATTTCGCGCAGCGCCCCGATGCGCCCATCCATCATGTCCGACGGCGCGACGATATCGACCCCGGCTTCGGCTTGCGCACGCGCTTGCTCGACGAGGATTTCGACCGTTTCGTCGTTGAGTACGTAGCCGGCTTCGTCCAGCACGCCGTCTTGGCCGTGGCTCGTGTAGGGATCGAGCGCGACGTCGGTCAACACGCCGAGTTCGGGGAAGCGCTTCTTGAGCTCGCGGACGGCGCGCGGAATCAATCCTTCGGGGTTCGCCGCTTCGCGGCCGTCGGGCGTTTTCAGCGACGGCTCGATGGCGGGAAACAGCGACAGCACCGGCACGCCCAGTTCGACGCACTGCTCGGCCACGCCCAGCAGCAAATCGACCGACACGCGTTCGACACCCGGCATCGACGGCACGGCTTGACGCGTGCCGGTACCCTCGACGATGAAGACCGGATAGATGAGATCGTTCGTGGTCAACGTGTTCTCACGCATGAGTCGACGAGAAAAATCGTCGCGCCGCATGCGGCGAGGGCGGTGATGCGGATAGAAGCTCATAGGGGAAAAGTCGCTATCGGATGGGAGGAATCGCCGGTCCTGCCGGCACAAAAACTTTTGCAAACAATGGTATATGATAGCGATCGAGCGAAACGCTTGCCTTCTAGCGAACGCATGGCGCGGACCTCCCCGCTTCTCCTCCCTGAGCGGGTGCCTGTCGTTTTTCGATTAGGCTGTTCAGCCCGCCGACGTTCGGCGGGTTTTTTTATGGCGGTTGCCTTGGCGCGCGACGATCGCGCCCGCGACGCTGTGCCGCACCGGCACGCGACGGCGAACGCGCGGCGGTTCGCTTACGCGATGCCTACGGTCCGTTATTTCGCCGTGCCTCCATCCGTCCCGGTCGCATCGGCGGCAAGCCAGCCCTCGAGACGCGCATGGGCGTCGTCTAGCCCCACGCGTTTGAGCGCCGAAAACAGTTGCGCCGACAATTCGCCCTTGTAGCCGGCTGCCCGATACTCGGCAAATCCCTTTTCCGTCGCCCGAAGTGCGTTGACGCTTTCTTGCCGCGTCAGTTTGTCGCACTTCGTCAGAAGCGTATGGATGGGCTTGCCCGTCGGCGCAAACCACTCGATCATGCGTCTATCGAGTTCGGTGAGCGGGCGGCGCGAATCCATCATCAGGACCATCCCGCGAAGCTGGGCGCGGCTTTGCAGGTAGGTGGAGAGCAGCGCTTCCCAGTGGGCCTTGGCTGCGCCGGGCACTTCCGCGTAGCCATAGCCCGGCAAATCGACGAGATAACCGGCCGGTTCGTCGGCCGGCCCCACGCCGAAGTAATTGATATGCTGCGTGCGGCCGGGTGTCTTGCTGGCGAAGGCGAGCCGCTTTTGGTTGCACAAAACGTTGATGGCCGTCGATTTCCCCGCGTTCGAGCGGCCCGCGAAGGCGATTTCGGGCTGGACCGTGGCGGGCAGGTCGCGCAAATGATTGACGGTCGTGTAGAAGCGGGCTTGATGCAACAGGAAGGCCATGGCGGGACAGGAAGGTGAGCGCGGGAAGCGCTCGGAGGACGGCGCGGACGAGGCGGGGACTTGCCCGACTGGCGTCTTGGCGATTAGCGAGTTATTGTACAATACGAAGGTTTACTAGAGACCGATCGAGGTGTTTGTCAAGCATTTGTCAAGCGCTTCGTCCTGATGGCCGCGCGACGTTTGGCGGTAATCGGTCGCCGCAGTGTTTGCATGACCTTTCGGGAAATCGCTGGGCCGCTTGGCGATGATCCCGCTGTCCGCGAGGGCGGCGCCCGGTATCGGGCGGGAAGGACACTCTATTCTCACAAGACGAAACCGGGTGTGCGAATGAATCGACTGTGCAAGTCTTTGAAGGTGCTTGAAGTCGTTGCAGCAGCGGGTTTGTTGAGTTTGGCGGCACAAACGAGAGCGGCGGAAACACCGAAGCCGGATGTGAATCGGGGGCAAGCGATCGCGACCAGCGTGTGCGCCGCTTGCCATGGGGCGGACGGCAATAGCGCGAGCGGGTCCTTTCCCAAGTTGGCGGGGCAGCAGCAGGCGTATCTCGTCAAGCAGCTGAAAGATTTCAAAGTGCAGGCGGGCGCCAAAACGGCCGCGCGCACGAATGCGATCATGGCTGGCATGGCAGCGGCGCTCTCCGACCAAGACATGGTGAACGTGGCGGCGTATTTCGCGAGCCAAACGCCGAAGCCGAATTTTGCGCACGATCCGGCCACCGTGCCGGACGGGCAGAAGATTTACCGTGGCGGGATCGCCGAGAAGAGCGTGCCGGCCTGCGCCGGCTGTCACGGGCCGACGGGAAGGGGTATTCCCGTGCAGTACCCGCGCTTGTCGTGGCAGTGGGCCGATTACACGGTGGCGCAGCTCCATGCGTTCCAGCAGGGCTCAGGTGCGCGTAACAACAGCGACGTGATGCACGGCATCGCCTCGCGGCTCTCGGATAGCGAGATCAAGGCAGTGGCCGATTACATCGCCGGCCTGCACTGACCGCCTGACCGCCTCCGGGAACGAACGACGAGCCGGGGTTCCACCCGGCGAGAACAAGAAAGGGTGGGTGCGCCACCGCCTTCGGCGGCTGGCCCTCACCCTTTTTTATTGCAGTCCGTGTATGAGACCGGAGCCGCGGCCGACAGCCGAGGCGGCGCCCCGGTCGACAGGAGTTTGAATGAGCGTCACCACTTCGGGTTATGAGTTGAAGTCGGACCGTCGGGTCCTCAGGCATACGATCGAGCTGCTCAGCTCGATGCGCTTCGCCATCGCACTGCTGGTCGTGCTGTCGATCGCGAGCATCGTCGGGACGGTACTGACGCAAGACGATCCCTACCCCAACTACGTCAACCAATTCGGTCCGTTCTGGGCCGACATCTTTCGCTCGGCCGGCCTGTTTACCGTCTACAGCGCTTGGTGGTTCATGCTCATCCTCGGCTTCTTGATCGTCTCGATCTCGCTGTGCGTGATCCGCAACGGTCCGAAGATGATCGCCGACATGAAGAGTTGGAAGGACAAGGTACGCGAGGGCAGCCTACGCGCGTTCCATCACAAGGCCGAGTACGAGGCCGGGGGCGCACGGGCGGAAACGACGCAGCGGCTGTCCGCGCTGGCGGGCAAGCTCGGTTATCGCTATGTGGTGCGCGAAACGGACGGTGCGACGCTCGTTGCCGCGAAACGCGGCGCGTTGGCCAAGATCGGCTATATCTTCGCGCACCTGGCCATCGTCGTCATTTGCATCGGCGGGCTGATGGACAGCAATTTGCCGATCAAATTTCAGATGTGGCTGTTCGGCAAATCGCCCATTTCGACGAGTGCGGTCATCAACGATATTTCGCCCGAGCATCGGCTCTCGCCGTCCAATCCGACGTTCCGCGGCTATGCATGGGTGCCGGAAGGCCAGCACGTTTCGACGGCTATCCTCAATCAGCCCAAGGGTTCGCTGATTCAAGACCTGCCGTTTTCCATCGAGCTGAAGAAATTCATCGTCGACTACTACTCGACGGGGATGCCCAAACTGTTCGCGAGCGACATCGTCGTCGTCGATCACCGGACCGGGCAACGGATCCCGGCTCGCGTGGAAGTGAACAAGCCGTTCGAGTACGACGGCGTGTCGATCTACCAATCGAGCTTCCAGGACGGCGGCTCGCAGATGACGATGACGGCCTGGCCGATGACGGGCGACACGACGAAGACGATGCCGGTCACCGGCACGATCGGTAGTTCGGCGCCGCTGTCGGCATCGATGCCCGGCGTGAACGGGCAAACGGTGGAGTTCGCGGATTTCCGTGCGATCAATGTCGAGAACATCACCAACGGCAGCGGGCAGACGGACGCGCGCGGGGTGGTCGTCCATCATTCGGTGGAGCAGATGCTCGATGCGCGGCTCGGGTCGGGCGCGAAATCGTCGAAACAGATGGACTTGCAAAATGTCGGTCCGTCGGTGCAGTACAAGATTCGCGGCACGGACGGCCAGGCGCGCGAATTCAACAATTACATGCTGCCCGTGCAGGTGGAGGGCGCGCGCTTCTTCCTGGCCGGCATGCGCACGACGCCGAACGATCCGTTCCGCTATTTGAGAATCCCGGCGGACGATCAAGGCAGTGTGAAGGAGTGGATGCAGTTGCGTGCCGCGCTGGAGAAGCCCGAATTGCGCGCGCAAGCGGCGCGTCGCTTCGCCCAGCGTTCCGTCGCCGATTCGAATCCGGAATTGCGCACCCACCTCGAGGACAGTGCGCTTCGCGTCCTCACCCTCTTTGCCGGCGCCGACGATAGCCTCGGCAAGCCGGCGCCCGGTATGGCGCCAGGGGGCTTCCAGTCGATCGCGACATTCATCGATCGTTCGGTGCCGAAGACGGAACAGCAAAAGGCGGCCTCGTTGCTGCTGCGGATGCTCGAGGGCTCGACCTGGGACTTGTGGCAGCTCGCGCGCGAGCACGCGGGCGAGCCCGACGCACAGCCGACGGCGAGCGCGAGCCGCTTTATCCAGGATTCGATCAATGCGCTATCCGATAGCTTTTTGTATGGATCTCCCGTCTTCTTGCAGCTTGATTCGTTCAAGCAGGTGCAGGCGTCGGTGTTCCAGCTAACGCGGGCACCCGGCACGAAAGTGGTGTATCTTGGCAGCTTGCTGCTCGTCGCCGGCATCTTTTCGATGTTCTACATTCGCGAACGGCGGCTTTGGTTCTGGCTCAAAGATGCCGCCTCGGGCACGACCGTCGTGATGGCGATGTCGACGGCGCGCAAGACACTCGACTTCGAGAAAGAATTCGCGACGGTGCGCGACGCCGTCGGCGCCACGCTCGGTGCGGCGGCGCACGATGCCCCGGCATCGTCCCACGGCGCGCACGAACGCGCTCGAGCGCCGGTGTTCGACGCGGCGATCGAATCGTCCCCCGGCTCGCAAGATTGACACTCGTACTCATCATGGATCTGACACACGTTTCCCGTTCCAGCTCGGCCCCCGGTGCCTTGGACGAGCGATCGTTCCTGCGCCGCTTAGGCTTGTTCGATTGGCTGTTCGCGTTGGCCGTAGCGGGCGGCGCCGGTTTCGCACTGGCGCGCTACCACGCGTTCATGAATTACTACGACAAGCTCGTGCTGGTGTGCGCCGTTCCCGCACTGGTCGTGCTCGGCTGGCGGTGGAAGCCCGTCCGGCTGCTGGCCGTGGGTATCGCGGCGATGTCGCTGCTGTCGTTGCAGATCTATCACGGCGACTTGTCGCGGGCCGATTCCGCGTTCTTTCTGAAGTACTTCCTGTCGAGCCAATCCGCGATTCTGTGGATGAGCGCACTGTTCGTGCTCGCGACCTTGTTCTACTGGATCGGCCTCTTGTCGCGCTCGCCGTCGGGCGGGGCCATCGGCTCGTCGTTGACCTGGTTCGCCGTGCTGATGGGCTTCACGGGCATGATGGTGCGCTGGTACGAGTCGTACCTGATCGGCGCCGACGTCGGTCATATTCCGATCTCGAACCTGTACGAAGTGTTCGTGCTGTTCTGTCTCATCACGGCACTGTTCTACCTTTACTACGAGCAGCACTACGGCACGCGTTCGCTTGGCGCGTTCGTTCTGCTCATCATCAGCGCGGCCGTGGGCTTTTTGATGTGGTATTCGGTCGCGCGCGATGCCCAGCAGATCCAGCCGCTCGTGCCTGCGCTCCAGAGCTGGTGGATGAAGATCCACGTGCCGGCGAACTTCATCGGCTACGGTTCATTTGCGCTGTCCGCCATGGTGGGCGTGGCTTACCTGCTCAGCGAGCGCGGGATCCTCACCGATCGCCTGCCGTCGCTCGTCGTGCTCGACGATGTCATGTACAAGTCGATCGCCGTCGGCTTTGCGTTCTTTACCGTGGCGACGATCCTCGGCGCCCTGTGGGCCGCGCAGGCGTGGGGCGGCTATTGGAGCTGGGACCCGAAGGAAACGTGGGCGCTGATCGTTTGGCTCAACTACGCCGCATGGCTCCATATGCGTCTGATGAAAGGCTTGCGCGGCACCGCTGCCGCCTGGTGGGCGCTCACGGGTCTGCTCGTCACCACCTTCGCGTTTCTCGGGGTCAACATGTTCTTGTCGGGGCTGCATAGCTACGGCAAGCTGTAACCGGCTGCGCCTCGCGTCGATTTCGATCGCGCCCCGTCACGAAGAAACCGCCGCATGGTCGCCCAGCGGCGGTTTTGCTTTGAGGCGCGCGTATTTTTACATCGAGCGATGCATCCAAACGGCGCCGGCGACGGTATATAGCGCGAGCGGGCCCAAAAAGGCGCTCGACGAACGAGCGGGCAGGCGGCCCGATTTTTCTTCAGGAGCTCCATCGTGTGGATCAAGCGAGAGCAGCGAATCTTATTGACCGGCGAAGACATCGCCGCTGACGAAATCACGCCGCGCGCGGTGTTCGACAACCGGCGGCGCGTGCTGCAGGCGGCGGGCGCGGCAGGGTTGGCCGTGGCCGGCGGCGCGCTCGGGTTCGGTCGCGCCGCGTTCGGCGCGTACGCATCGCCCAATGCAAGCGCGCAAAAGCTCGCGGCCGCAACCAACGGGAAGTTCGTCGTCCCGGAGAAGGTCACGCCGTATCAGGACATCACGACGTACAACAACTTCTACGAGTTCGGCACCGGCAAGAGCGACCCGTCGGAGAACGCCGGTACGTTGCGGCCGCACCCGTGGCGAGTCAGCGTCGAGGGCGAGATCAAGCACCCGAAGGTCTACGATATCGACGAATTGCTGAAGCTGGCGCCGCTGGAAGAGCGCGTGTATCGGCATCGCTGCGTCGAGGGCTGGTCGATGGTCATCCCTTGGGTCGGCTATCCGCTTGCCGAACTCATCAAGCGCGTGGAACCCACTGGCAACGCGAAGTTCGTGCAGTTCATCACGCTGGCCGATCCCTCGCAAATGCCGGGCATCGCCGATCCGATCCTCAATTGGCCCTACTCGGAAGGGTTGCGGATGGACGAAGCGATGAATCCGCTGACGTTGCTGACCGTCGGGGTGTACGGGCAGGTGCTGCCGAATCAGAACGGGGCGCCGATCCGCGTCGTGTTGCCGTGGAAATACGGGTTCAAGAGCGCGAAGTCGCTCGTGAAGATTCGCTTCGTCGAAAAGCAGCCGGCGACCAGTTGGAACACCTACGCGCCGAACGAGTACGGCTTCTATTCGAACGTGAATCCGAACGTCGACCACCCGCGGTGGAGCCAGGCCACCGAGCGCCGGATCGGCGAGGACGGCTTTTTCAAGCCGAAGCGTAAGACGTTGATGTTCAACGGGTACGGGGCGCTCGTTGCGTCGATGTATCAGGGCATGGACCTGCGCAAATACTTTTGACTCGAACGGATCCCATGGAGCGCTTCATGTCTGTCGATACCCAAACGCTGACGGCCGGCGAGGCGGGCAACGGCGGGGCCGCGCAGCCCGCGCGCGTCGCTCGTGCCGCGCATGCGACCCCAGGCGCCCGCCGTCGCGGTAGCAGCGCCGAGCGCTGGATTGCGCCAGCCAAGGTCGCCGTATTCGTCGCCGCCTGGTATCCGCTCGCCCGGATCGTTTTGTTCGGCTTGATGGATCGTCTCGGGGCGAACCCGATCGAATTCATCACGCGCTCGACAGGCCTTTGGACGCTCGTGTTCCTTTGCATCACGCTAGCGGTGACCCCGCTGCGGCGAATCACGGGAGTCAATGCCGTTCTGCGGTTTCGGCGGATGTTGGGCTTATATGCCTTCTTCTACGCGACGCTGCACTTCACCACCTATCTTTGGTTCGACAAATGGTTCGATGTCGCCGAGATCTTGAAGGACATCGGTAAGCGCCCGTTCATTACGGTCGGATTCGCGGCGTTCGTTTTATTGATTCCGCTCGCGGCAACTTCCCCCCGGGCGGCGGCGCGCAAATTGGGCCGGCGCTGGCAGACGCTGCATCGCGCCATCTATGCCATTGCCGGGCTCGCGATACTGCACTTTTGGTGGATGAAGGCCGGCAAACACGATCTTGTCTTGCCGAAGCTTTACGGCGCGATCGTTGTCGTCCTGCTGGGCTGGCGCGTGCTCGCTTGGGGACGAGCGAAATGGGCATTGCGCAAGCGCGCCTGATTTCGCGTTGGCGAGGCGATCGCCATTGAAGCGGATCGAGGCTGTCCACGCGGCTGCCTCGCCTGACGTAGCCCGGAAAGGGCGGCGCGACGTGCGCCGCCCTTTCGGCTTGCGTGGCAGCGCTTACGCCGGCAGGATCGATTCGCCGGCGAACAGTTCGGGCACCGTCTCGCGTGCGCGAACGACGTGGACATCGGTGCCGTCCACCATGATCTCCGCGGCGCGCGGCCGCGTGTTGTAGTTCGAACTCATCGAAAACGAATAGGCACCGGCCGAGCGGATCGCGAGCAAATCGCCGGGCTCGATGGCGAGCGTGCGATCGCGGCCCAGCCAATCGCCGCTTTCGCAAACAGGACCGACGACATCGTAGACGGACGGCGCGTCTTGCCGGGGCACGACGGGGTCGATCGCGTGATAGGCGTGGTACATGGCGGGGCGAGCGAGATCGTTCATCGCGGCGTCGACGATCGCGAAGTTCTTTTCCGCCCCCGGCTTCAGAAATTCCACGCGCGTGAGCAAGATGCCGGCGTTGCCGGTGATCGAGCGGCCGGGCTCGAAGAACACTTCGCGATGGCCGTGGCCGCGCGCTTCGATGCGCTCGAGCAGCGTGCGCACGAAGAGGCCCGTCTCGGGGGGGCTTTCGTCCGAATACGTGATGCCGAGGCCGCCGCCGACGTCGATATGGTGGATTCGCGCGCCGTCGGCTTCGATCTGCGCGACGAGTTCCAGCAGCTTATCGAGCGCATCGAGGTAAGGATCGATTTCGGTGATCTGCGATCCGATGTGGCAATCGATCCCGACGACCTCCAGATGCTCGAGCGCGGCCGCGGCACGATAGGTGGCGCGGGCGTCGTCGAACGCGACGCCGAACTTGTTCGCTTTGAGCCCCGTCGAGATGTACGGGTGCGTTTTCGGGTCGACATCGGGATTGACGCGCAGCGAGATCGGCGCCTTCTTCCCGAGTTCGCCCGCCACGGCGTTCAGGCGATCGAGTTCGGGGATCGATTCGACGTTGAAGCACTTCACGCCGGCTTCGAGCGCTTCGCGCATTTCCGCGACGCTCTTGCCCACCCCCGAAAAAACGATGTCTTTCGCATGACCGCCTGCGGCGAGCACGCGAGCCAGTTCGCCGCCCGAAACGATATCGAACCCGGCGCCGAGGCGCGCGAGGACATTGAGGACGGCCAAATTGCTATTGGCTTTGACCGAGACGTGCACCGCCGCTCGATGACCCGCGCAGGCTTGCGCGTAGGCTTGATAGGCCGCGGTGAGTGCCGCGCGCGAGTACACGAACAGCGGCGTGCCGAAACGTTCGGCGAGCGTAACGGCGCTGACGCCTTCGGCGTGCAGCACGCCGTCGACATAGGCGAAGGCGGAGTGAGACATGCGAAAGTCCTGCGTTATTGATTGGGTGCCGGGCTCGAAGCGGCGGGCGGCGCGGCCTCGTTCGCCTTCGGCGTGGCGCGCAGCGAATCGGCGGGCGCCAGTTGGAGCGGAGTGGGCGCATCCGTGCCGGATGCCCCGGATGCGGCTTGCGAATCGGCGCGCGCCTCCGATGCCGAAGGCGCGGTTTGGAGAGCGGGATTCTCAGGCAGCGGCGGGACGGTGGGCAGATAAAGCGGCCCGCGTTGACCGCATCCGGTCAGTGCCGCGCTTGTCGCAACGGCCAAAGCCGCTACAATCGCGCTCATCCTGAAAACGACTCGCATGACTGTCTCTGAGGAGCTGTGAGTTTAACCGGCGGAGTTTAGCATGACCGACAGCGACTACCTTTCCCGCGCTGAAGCCGTACTCTCGAGTATCGAGGAAGCCGTCGACGACAACGACGCCGACATCGAACTCGACCGTAGCGGCAATGTGTTGACGCTCGAATTCGAGAACGGCTCGAAGATCATCGTCAACTTGCAACCGCCGATGCACGAAATCTGGATCGCGGCGAAAGCGGGCGGCTTTCACTTCAAATTCGTCGACGGCCAATGGATCGACACGCGCAACGGCCGCGAATTCTTCGAGTCGCTCTCCGACTACGCCACCCAGCAGGCCGGCGAGCGCGTGACGTTTTCGGCTTGACGCTGGGCGTTATTGGATAGCCGGCGAGGGCGCTGCGGCCGGGGGCTCGTTCCCGTGGACCGGGGCCGGCGATTCGATCGTGTCGGCGTCCTCGCCGGCGCGTGCCTGTCCCGCCTCCTCGACATCCTGGGTTTCTCCGCCATGCGGCGTCGCTTCGCCGATGCCGACTGCCGATACGAAGCCCTGGCCCGGTAAGAAGCTGTCGAAGTACAGTTCGCTGCCCACCGTGACCACCTCGGATGGCATCGGCATCTGGTATTCGGGCACGCCTTTCAGGGCTTCGCGCATGTAGTCCATCCACACGGGCAATGCGAGGCCGCCGCCGGTCTCTCGATCGCCTAGGCCGCGCGGCGCATCGTAGCCGATCCACGCGATCGCCGCCAAAGAATGCTGATAGCCGGCGAACCAGGCGTCGCGCGAATCGTTCGTCGTCCCTGTCTTGCCAGCCAAATCCTTGCGGCCGAGCGCATTCGATTTTGCGCCCGTGCCGTGCTGCGCGACGCTTTGCAGCAAGCTGTTCATGATGTAATCGTTGCGCGCATCGATGGCCCGCGGCGCATCGCGCTCGGCGACGATCGGCTGCGCGCGCGCCAGCACATCGCCATTCAGATCCGTGACTTCGGAAATGAGATAAGGATTGATCCGGTAGCCGCCGTTCGCGAAGACGGAGTAAGCGCCGGCCATCTGCAACGGCGTGACGAGGCCCGCGCCGAGCGCCATCGGCAGATAAGGCGGATGCTTGTCGGCGTCGAACCCGAAGCGCGTGATGTACGACTGCGCGTAATGCGTGCCGATATGGGCGAGGATGCGGATCGAGACGAGGTTGCGCGATTTTTGCAACGCGGTGCGCATCGTCATCGGCCCGTCGAAGCCGCCGCCGTAGTTCTTCGGCTCCCATGGCCGGCCGCCCGTTTGGGCGGCGCTGAAATAGAGCGGGGCATCGTTGATGATCGTGGCGGGGCCGAGGCCTTTGTCGAGCGATGCCGAGTAGATGAACGGCTTGAAGCTCGATCCCGGCTGCCGCCATGCTTGCGTTACGTGATTGAACTTGTTCTTGCCGAAGTCGAATCCGCCGACCAGCGCGCGAATCGCCCCGTCCTGCGGCACGATGGACACGAATGCACCTTCGACTTGCGGCAATTGAACGATCGACCATGCACCGGCGTCGCTTTTGACGAGCCGTACGATCGAACCCGGACGAATGCGGTTGCCGCTCTTCGCGCTCGCGGCGAGCGAGGCTGCCGCGAAGCGCAGGCCGTCGCCGTTCACGGTCGCCTGCGTGCCGTCGGCGAGCACCGCTTGCACTTGGGTTGGGTCTGCCGACGTGACGACGCCTGCGACGATCCCGCCGTTGTCGGGGTATTTGTCGAGCGCGGAGGCGATGGCCTCGGCGCGCCCGCCAGCATCGGGCGGTAGATCGACGTGCGCTTCGGGGCCGCGATAGCCGCGCCGCGCGTCGTAGCTCAGAAGCCCCGTGCGCAAGGCGCGATAGGCGGTGTCTTGGCTGCCCGAATCGATCGTGGTGACGACGCTCAGCCCACGTGTGTAGGCCTCGTCGCGATACTGGGCGACCATCGCCTGCCGGACCATTTCGGCGACGTATTCGGCATGCACGCTGAACTGCTGCGTGGGCGCCGCGGCCAGTGCGAGCGGCTCGGCCACGGCGGCGTCGTACTGCGCGCGCGTGATGTCGTGCAACGCCAGCATACGCTGCAGGATGTATTGCTGACGCAGCTTGGCGCGCGCCGGGTTGACCACTGGATTGTAGGCCGACGGCGCTTTGGGCAGCCCCGCGAGCATGGCGGCTTCGGCGAGCGTGAGGTGGCCGATGTCCTTGCCGAAATAGATGCGCGCCGCCGATGCGAACCCGTAGGCGCGTTGACCGAGATAGATCTGATTCATGTACACCTCGAGAATCTGATCCTTTGTCAGTTCGCGTTCGATCTTGTAGGCGAGCAGCATCTCGTAAATCTTGCGCGTGTAGGTCTTCTCGCTGGACAGAAAGAAATTGCGCGCCACCTGCATCGTGATCGTGCTCGCGCCTTGGGTCGCGCGACCGTTCGTCAGCGCGGCGATCCCGGCACGCACGACACCGGCCAAATCTACCCCGCCGTGATCGTAGAAGCGCGCGTCCTCGATCGCGAGAATCGCCTGCTTCAGGTAAGGCGGCACGGCATCGATGCGGACCACGTCGCGCCGCTCCTCGCCGAACTCGCCGATCAGCACGTGATCGGCCGTATAAATCCGCAGCGGCACTTTCGGGCGGTAGTCGGTCAGTGCGTCGAGCGCGGGCAGACGCGGGGTGGCGACGACGAGCGCGTAGAGCAGCACGAGCGCGCCGCCGACACCGGCGGCCGCGACGATTCCGAGACACCAAAGCATGAATCGTGCGGCCCAGCGGCGGCGCCGGGGCGGCTTTGGCGCTTGCGGCGCTGGATGCGATTGCGGGGCGGGTGAAAGCGGTTGGGAATCCATAACGAAGCCGACGTGCGATGGCGGCGATTATAGCGGCGCCCGTCGCAGCTTTCGATTGGCTTAACGGCCGAGGCGGAGCGGCCGGCGCGGCGAACGCGCGATGCGGCGTTGGCCGATCGGTCGAATGGTCGCGTGGCGGCGCGCTCGACACAATGGCTCGCATTCAGCCGTTGCGGCCGCTCACCTCGACGGCCCGGCTGTGACGAGGAGAGGTCATGCCGATGAGATGCACACTGCCGTCGCCCACCCGCCGCTATGCCGCCGGCATCGATATCGCCGAGCACGAAGTGCGGCTCGTCATCGCCAGTCGCGCGCGTCGGGCGTGGCGGCCGGTCGGCGTCGAATGGATGGCGGCCGCGCCCCTGGCGGCGGGGGTGGTCCGCCATGCGCACCTCGTCGATAAAGCGGCCGTTGCGGCGGCTCTGTCGTCGCTCTGCGCGCGTTGGCCGCGTCGGCGTGCGATGCGCAGCATGCCTTGCGCGATGGCGATCCCGGGGGGCGGGGCGGCGAGCGCAACGGCCGAGTGCAGCGTCCAACTGAAGGCGCGCGTCGAGGTGGCCGCCGCGGCCGGTATCGCGCTTGCCGCGCTCGACGATGAACCGCCCGCCGCGTTGCGCGCGCTCGCCCATGCGGCCGAGCGCGTGGTGCGCTCCAATGCGCGATACGCGGCGCTCTGGGCGGGCTACGACGGCGTGCATGGATGGCGCATCGCCGAGGGCAACGTGCGCGCGAGTATCCGCTTTCCCGGAGGCGACGATGCCGATTTGGATTCGGCGCTCCGGACCTTGGCTGGACAGGACGGGCTCGAGTGCGCGCTCGTCGGCGGCGATTTCCGCCTGCTCGAGCGTGTCGGGCTGGGGTTGGCCGACATGGGGGAACGCCTTGGCTGTACCGTTGCCCCATTCGACTGCGCATCGTTCGCCGGGCCGGGCCTCGGCGCCGGTAAGCACATCGGGTGGAAACGGGCCGCGGCGTTTGCGGTGGCGTTCGGCTTGGCCCTGCGCGGGGTGTCCGAATGAGCACGTTTGCCGCTATCGAGATGGGTGGGCAATACGACGGTGCGGCGGGCGCGGTCGGTGTGGCATCGAATCGCGATTCGTGGTCGCAGCAGATTGGCCTTATGCGCGCGTGGCGCCTACGCCAGTCGATCGAATGCGTGGCAGCGATCGTCGCAGGAGCGGTCATGGCGCTGGGCTACGCCTTGCTCAGTCCGGCCGACGCCGGCCTGAGCGCACGCCGCGAAGGGCTGGAGCGGCAGTTGACGGGCCTAGCGGCGCCGATGGCGGAGTACGCACGGCTCGTCCGAGCGGGGCAAGCCGCGCAGGCGAGCGCCGCCGCCGCGGCACGAGAGCGGCCGGCGCTCGAGTCGCATTTGCTGCTCGAGACGTTGAGCCAGCAGGCGCACGCGGGCGTGACGGTGCGGCGTCTACGGCAAAGCCGCGCAGGATACGAGATGCAGATCCACGCGCCCGACAGCGCCGCCTGCGCGGCTTGGGTAACGCGTCTGGCTCGCGTACCGGGATGGGAGCGCGCGGCCATCGTCGATCTGCGGCTCGTCGCCGGCCCAACGCGCGGGCAAACGGAAGGGGCACGAGTGGTCGAGGCGAATGTTAGGGTGCCGTCGCGTCTTTCGCCAACGGAATCGGTGTCGACGCGCGCAGGCGTCGAGCCTCACGCGGCCGACGGCCGGAGGATGCGATGAGCGACGTACGGCTTCGTCGAATAGTGCGTCGGCTGCGTCGCGCGCTGTTGCGCCGGCCGGTCGCCCTGCAATTGGACCGCGCCCGGCGCACCCCGCGTTCTCCCCAAAAGTGGACGGCAAGACAGCGTCTCATGGTTTGCACGGCCGTGGCATCGGGCGCGTTTGCGCTTGTGACCTACGTCTGGCGGGTGCTCGATGCAGCTAGCCGCGCGACGCAGGCGGCTGCCGTCGAGGCGCTGGAGCAGCGATTGCGCGAAAGTCGCGCGAAGCTGGCTCAGTTGCCGCAATTGAGGCAGTCCATGCCTGCGCCGCCGGCCCCATCGCATGTGGCCGTTCGTTCGGCGAGCGATGACTTACGTGCCGTCGCCGACCTCGCAGCGCGTACGGGCGTGACGTTGCATGCGCTCGTGCCGGCGTCGGCGGCGACAGCTGCGCGCGGCCGCAAGCGCGGCACCGCGCACCACGTTCTGCGTGTCGACGGTCAGGCCGATTTCGCGGGGCTTTATGCGTTCTTAGGGGGGCTGTCGACACTGCCGATGCTCGTCGTGCCCGAAGTCCTCGAAATCGAGTCGGAAAAAGGGGGGCTGACGCTCGGTGCGACACTCGATCTCTTCGATCGGCCGATCGCGCTGGCGGCATCGGCGAACGATGTCGAGCCCATCGCGGCCGCGGCTGCCGTCGCGCAAGCGAGGCGGCCTTTGGCGGACCCTTTCTCTGCGAGCACGCGCGGCGCGGACGCGGACGCATCGGCGGGCAGGCTGGTCGGCGTCGTGCGAGACGGCCGGCGCGCACTCGCGCTGTTCGAACCGGCAAGCGGGCTGCAAGCGGTCGCCGCCGTGCCTGGGCAAGCGCTGGGGCGCGACCGGCTCGTTGCTATCGATGCAGACGGCGTGACGCTCGCGAATGCTGGAACCACGCGCAGGGTCGTGCTGGCGGAGGGCGAGCGATGAAAGGGGGCACGAAACGCACTACTTTCGGCGCGTTCGGCGGGCTCGCGCTCGCCTGCGCGATCCTCGCGTCGGCTCAAGCCATGGCGGAGATCGTCCCGCTGCCGCCGCTACCGCCCACGATGCAGGCCGATCGTTCGCCGCACGGTGCGCCCTCGCCCTGGCCAAGCGTGGGCGAGCCGCCGCTGGACCCCGCTTGGGCGCCGGACGAGTCGCATGAATCGCACGATTGGGTCCACGAAAGCGATGAAAGCGACGAGCCCGGTGCAACTAGAACGATGGCGGAGCGCGCAGCGGCCACATCTGCCGAATCCGGCGACGAGCGCGGCTCGCTAGCGGACAGCGCGCCCGGTTCGGCGGCGACGCTGGAGGGGCCGCCCGTGCCGCTTGCGCCGCTTCAGCGCATGAGCGCAGATCGCGAGGCATTCTGGGCTGACGAATCGGCGGACAATAAGCCGCTTACGCTGCGCTTCAAGAATGCGGATCTGGCAGACGTCCTCGACGCCTTCTCGCGCTTCACGGGCTTGAACGTCGTCGCGAGCGAACGCGTACGAGGGCGCGTTTCCCTGAGTCTGACCGACGTGCCTTGGCGCACGGCGTTCGACACGCTGCTCGATGCGCAAGGCCTAGCGATGTCGAGGCGGGGCAACGTCATTTGGGTCGCGCCGCAGGCGGAACTCTCGGCGCGAGAGCGGCAACGGTTCGAAATGCATGCGCGCGCGGCGGATCTCGAGCCGTTGGTCAGCCGAACCTTCGCACTCAGCTATGCACGCTCCGACGAGCTTGCGCGGCTGCTGACGGCGCCGGGCACGCAGCGGGTCCTATCCAAGCGTGGCGCGGCCGTGGCGGACGCGCGCACGAATCTGCTGTTCGTGACGGACCTGAAGGCGCGTCTCGAACAAGTCGCCGAACTCGTCGAGACGATCGACAAGCCGAATCGCCAGGTGCTGATCGAGGCGCGTATCGTCGAGGGGGAGCGCGGTTTTTCGCGCGAACTGGGGGCGCGATTGTCGATGCGCTCGGCCGGCGGGGACGCCCCCGACGCCGGCACGGCGGCGAGAGGACTCACGAGCGGAGCGCAAGGCCGGATCCACGATCTCTCGGCCCAGGCGCTCGCGGGCTTCGAGGCCGCCACGGCAGGGCTGACGCTGTTCGCGGCGGGCGCGACGCGCCTCGTGACGGCCGAGCTTTCCGCGCTGGAGGCGCAAGGGCGCGGGCAGATCGTATCGAGTCCGCGCGTCGTGACGGCGGATCGGGCCAAGGCGCTGGTGGAACAAGGCACCGAACTGCCTTACCAAGCCAAGGTCCGCAACGGCGTTTCGGGCGTGCAGTTTCGCCGTGCAAGTCTGAAGCTCGAGGTCGAGCCGCGCATCACGCCGCGCGGGCGCGTCATTCTCGATCTCGATATTGCGAAAGACAGCGTCGGCAAGCAGACGGCCGGTGGGCCGGCGATCGATACGAAACACGTGCGCACGAGAGTGGAGGTGGAGGACGGGGGGACGGTGTCGATCGGCGGCATTTACGAAAGCCAGGATCGTGACGATGTGACGCGGGTGCCGCTGTTGGGCAAAATACCGCTGCTCGGGGCGCTTTTTCGCCACCGGGCGGTACGCCAAGAGCGCAGCGAACTCGTCGTTTTCATCACGCCTAGAATCGTTCCGATCGATTGACTGGCGTGCTGGGCGGGGCCTGGCACGCCGGCCGCCGTACTCGACAAGGCGGCGCCTTTGCCAGTAAGCTGCGCCACGAACCATAGCCGATTGAACAGAGGATACCTTGCAAGAGCGGGGCGCCAACACCAACATTTTTTTCGTGGGGCTCATGGGGGCGGGTAAGACCACCGTGGGCCGCGCCGTGGCGCGCCGGCTCGGTCGCCCATTCTTCGATAGCGACCACGAAATCGAGGCGCGCACGGGCGCCCGCATCCCCGTCATCTTCGAACTCGAAGGCGAAGCCGGGTTTCGCGAGCGCGAGGCGCAGGTCATCGCCGAACTTGGCATGCGCGACGCGATCGTGCTTGCGACGGGCGGTGGCGCGGTATTGCGTCCGGAAAATCGCGCGGTGCTGCGCGATCGCGGTCTGGTGATTTATCTTCGAGCCAATCCGCACGATCTTTGGCTGCGCACGCGAAAGGACAAGAATCGTCCGCTGCTGCAAACCGAAGATCCGAAGGCCAAGCTCGAGGCGCTGTACAACGAGCGCGATCCGCTTTATCGCGAATGCGCGCATTTCATCGTCGAAACCGGGCGGCCATCGGTCAATGGGCTCGTGAACATGGTGCTCATGCAACTCGAACTCGCCGGCATTACCAAACAGACACAGTCATGATTACCGTCAACGTCGATCTCGGCGAACGCTCCTATCCGATCCGTATCGGCGCCGACCTGATCGGACGCACCGATTTGTTCGCGCCGCACATCGCGGGCACCTCGGTCACGATCGTCACGAACGAAACGGTCGAACCGCTCTATGGGGACGCGATGCGCGCCGCGCTCGCGCCGCTCGGCAAGCAGGTGTCGACCGTCGTGCTGCCCGACGGCGAAGCATTCAAGAACTGGGAAACGCTCAATCGTATCTTCGATGCGCTGCTGGGTGCGCGCGCCGATCGCAAGACCACGCTCGTCGCGCTCGGCGGGGGCGTCGTCGGCGACATGACCGGATTCGCCGCCGCTTGTTATATGCGCGGCGTGCCGTTCATCCAGGTGCCCACGACGCTGCTGTCGCAGGTCGACTCCTCCGTGGGGGGCAAGACGGGCATCAATCATCCGCTCGGCAAGAACATGATCGGCGCCTTCTACCAGCCTCAGGCGGTGATCGCCGATATCGGCACGCTGCGGACGCTGCCCGAGCGCGAACTCGCGGCGGGTCTCGCCGAAATCATCAAGACGGCCGCGATCGCCGATGCCGAATTCTTCGAGTGGCTGGAGCAAAACATCGAGGCGCTGAACCGGCGCGATCCGGCCGCCCTCGTGCATGCCGTGAAGCGCTCGTGCGAAGTGAAGGCCTCGGTCGTGGCGGCCGACGAACGCGAGGGCGGCCTGCGTGCCATTCTCAACTTCGGTCATACGTTCGGACATGCGATCGAAGCGGGGCTCGGCTACGGTCAATGGCTGCATGGCGAAGCCGTCGGATGCGGCATGGTCATGGCGGCCGATCTATCGGTGCGGCTCGGCTATCTGGACGAAGCGGTCCGTCGGCGGCTCGTCGCGCTGATCGGGGCGGCGAAATTGCCGACGCGCTCGCCGGCGCTGGGCGACGCCCGCTATATCGAACTCATGCAAGTCGACAAGAAAACCGAGGCGGGGACGATCAAGTTCATCTTGCTCAAAGCACTCGGAGAGACGCTGATCACCGATGTGCCGGAGCCGGCATTGCGTGCCACACTGGCCGCGTGCCTTTGAGTCAACCGCCGCCGGCACGCGGTGCGGCGGCCATGCGGGAGGGAAACGATGAGCGAAGGGGCTGACCGATCGCCAGCGCGGGCCGCGCAGGCGGCCGTCGAACGGAGCGCCGCACACGTCGGCCCGCCGACGGTCGACATGCTGGAGGCGCACCTCGCGCCGTACGCCGCGCACTCTACCCAATCGCGCGGCCGGCGGTTTCCCGAAGCACCACCCTCGGCGCGTACCGAATTTCAGCGCGACCGCGATCGCATCGTTCACTCCACGGCGTTTCGGCGCCTCGAATACAAGACGCAGGTTTTCGTCAATCACGAAGGCGATCTTTTTCGCACGCGCCTCACCCATAGCTTGGAGGTGGCGCAGATTGCGCGGTCGGTGGCGCGCAATCTGCGCGTCAACGAAGATCTCGTCGAAGCGATTTCGCTCGCCCACGATCTGGGGCACACGCCGTTCGGCCATGCCGGGCAAGATGCGCTGAACGAATGCATGCGCGATCACGGCGGCTTCGAACACAATCTGCAAAGCCTTGCCGTCGTGGACGAACTCGAAGAGCACTACGGCGCCTTCAACGGGCTCAATCTGTGTTTCGAAACGCGCGAAGGCATTTTGAAGCACTGCTCGCGCGAGAACGCGCTCAAGCTCGGCGATCTCGGCGAACGTTTCTTGTCCGGCAAGCGCCCATCGCTCGAAGCGCAGATCGCGAATATCGCCGACGAAATCGCCTATAACAACCACGATGTCGACGACGGCTTGCGCTCGGGGTTCCTCACGATCGAGCAACTGGCGCAAGTCGAGTTGTGGCAGACGCACTACGAGCAAGCGAAGCGCGAGTACGCCCAACTCGACGGCCGCCGGGTGATCCACGAGACGGTGCGCCGGATGATCAACACATTGATCGTCGATCTGATCGACACGACCGGGAGAAATCTTGCCGCGCATGCACCCGGATCGCTCGAGGCGGTGCGCTCGGCGCCCCCTCTGGTTGCCCATAGCGCCACGGTCGCCGCGCAAGCGGCCGAGTTGAAGCGCTTTTTGTTCAAGAACCTCTATCGGCATTACCGCGTCATGCGCATGACGAGCAAAGCCCGGCGCGTGATCAGAGGATTGTTCGAGGCATTCAGCGAAGATCCGCGGCTGTTGCCGCCCGCCTATCTCGCCGAAGACGAAGCCGCGCAGCCGCGGCTCATCGCGCACTACATCGCCGGCATGACCGATCGGTACGCGTTGAAAGAATACCAACGTTTATTTGTCATCAACGATAACTAGAATCCTCGCCCAGTCGCAATGAAAACGTTACCATTTCGGTAATGGGGATGGTACGGCGCCTAGCATGACAAGGCGTTAACTTAGGAGAACTAAATAATGAAGCGTTGCAAGACGTTAGTTCGCTCGTTGGCGCTCGGGGGCGCGTTGCTCGTCGGTGCAAGCCACGCGGCATGGGCTGCGACGGAAGTCCAGTTCTGGCACGCGATGGAAGCGGCGCTCGGCGAGCGCCTGAACGTGATCGTCGACGATTTCAACCGATCGCAGAGCGACTACAAGGTCGTCCCCGTCTTCAAGGGCACGTACGATCAAACGCTCGCCGCCGGCATCGCGGCCTATCGCAGCGGCAATGCGCCAGCGATTCTTCAGGTTTATGAAGTCGGCACCGCTACGATGATGGCGGCGAAAAAGGCTGTCGTGCCCGTCACGGACGTCTTTAAGCAAGCCGGCGTGCCGCTCGACCGAAAGGCATTCGTGCCGACGATCGCGAGCTACTACAGCGACGCGAAAACGGACGAACTCGTTGCGATGCCGTTCAACAGCTCGACCCCGGTCCTTTACTACAACAAGGAAGCGTTCAAGAAGGCCGGGCTCGATCCGAACGCGCCGCCGAAGACCTGGGACGAAGTACGGGCCGACGCAGGCAAGCTGAAGGCGTCGGGCATGTCTTGCGGCTTCACCACGGGCTGGCAATCGTGGATTCAGCTCGAAAACTACAGCGCATGGCATGCCTTGCCGTTCGCATCGGAGAATAACGGCTTCGACGGGCTCGACGCGAAGCTCGAATTCAACAAGCCGCAGCAGGTCGCCCATATCCAGTTCCTGCAGGAGATGGCGAAAGAGGGCACGTTTACCTACGTCGGCCGCAAGGACGAAGCGATCTCGAAGTTCTACAGCGGCGACTGCGGCATTCTCACGAACTCGTCGGGTTCGCTGGCCACGATTCGCAAATATGCGAAGTTCGATTTCGGTACGGGCATGATGCCGTACGACGCGAACGTAAAGGGCGCGCCGCAAAACGCGATCATCGGCGGCGCGAGCCTGTGGGTGCTGGCTGGCAAGGATCCCAACGTCTACAAGGGCGTGGCCAAATTCCTCGCCTACCTTTCTTCGCCGGCCGTGGCAGCCAAGTGGCACGAGGATACGGGCTACCTGCCCGTGACGACAGCCGCGTACGATCTCGCTCGTAGTCAGGGCTTTTATGCGAAGAATCCCGGCGCCGACACGGCGATCAAGCAGATGCTGAACAAACCGCCGCTGCCTTACACGAAGGGTTTGCGTCTGGGCAACATGCCGCAGATTCGCACGATCGTCGACGAAGAACTCGAGCAGGTCTGGGCGCAGAAGAAGGCGCCGAAGGCTGCGCTCGATTCCGCGGCCGACCGCGGCGATGCGCTGTTGCGTCGCTTCGAGCAATCGGCGCAACAGTAACGGCTAGCGGCCGCGAGGCCCCCGACCGATGGATCGCCCATGCACGAACGTTCCCGTTTCGCCGCGAGCCCGCTTCCTTATCTGCTGGTCGCGCCTCAACTCGTCATTACCGGCCTGTTCTTCCTTTGGCCGGCCGGCGTGGCGCTCTGGCAATCGACGCAGACGCAAGATGCGTTCGGCACCTCGAGCGAGTTCGTGGGCCTCGCGAATTTTAGGCATCTGTTCAAGGATCCGCTGTATCTCGATTCGTTCAAAACGACGCTCGTATTCAGTGCGCTCGTGACCGTTTCCGGTCTCGTGCTGTCTCTGTTGCTCGCGGCGTGCGCCGATCGCGTGACGCGCGGCGCGAAGGTCTACCGAACGTTGCTGATTTGGCCGTATGCGGTCGCGCCCGCGATCGCCGCCGTGCTTTGGACGTTCCTATTCAACCCGAGTATCGGCATCGTCACCTATGCGCTCGCGCGAGACGGCATTATCTGGAACCACGCGCTCAGCGGCACGCAGGCGATGACGCTGGTCGTCATCGCGTCCGTCTGGAAGCAGGTTAGCTACAACTTTTTGTTCTTCTACGCGGGCTTGCAAGCCATCCCGCGCTCGCTGATCGAAGCGGCTGCCATCGACGGCGCAGGCCCTGTGCGGCGCTTTTTCGGCATTGCGTTGCCGCTGCTGTCGCCCACGACGTTCTTCCTGTTCGTCGTCAACGTCTGCTACGCGTTCTTCGATACGTTCCCGGTCATCGATGCCGCAACCGGCGGCGGCCCCGCGCAAGCCACCAAGACACTCATCTACAAGATCTTCGCCGAAGGCTTCCAAGGGCTCGACATCGGCAGTTCGGGCGCGCAGTCGGTCGTGTTGATGGCGATCGTCGTCGGTTGTACCGTCATTCAGTTCCGGTTCATCGAACGCAAGGTGCAATACGCATGATCGAGAATCGCAAGGGCTTCGATCTTTTCTGTCACGCCGTGCTGATCGCCGGTGTGGCGCTCGTCGCCTTCCCCGTCTATGTCGCGTTTTGCGCGGCGACGATGAGCGAGCACGAGGTGTTCTCCGTGCCGCTCTCGCTGATCCCGAGCACGCATCTCGTCGAAAACGTGGTCACTGTCTGGTCGCACGGCAGTGGCGATGCGGCGAGCCCGTTCGGGCGCATGCTGATCAACAGCCTCGTCATGGCGCTCGCGATCGCGATCGGCAAAATCGCGGTCTCGATCGTCTCGGCCTATGCCATCGTCTTTTTCCGCTTCCCGTTGCGCAACACGGCGTTTTGGCTGATCTTCGTCACGCTGATGCTGCCCGTGGAAGTGCGGATCTTTCCGACCGTGCAAGTGGTGTCGTCGATGCACCTCACGAACACGTATGCGGGCTTGACGCTGCCGTTGATTGCCTCCGCCACGGCCACGTTCCTGTTTCGGCAATTTTTCATGACGCTGCCCGACGAGTTGATGGATGCGGCGCGCATCGACGGTGCGGGCCCGCTGCGTTTCTTTCGCGATGTCGTCCTACCGCTTTCCAAGACCAACATCGCGGCACTGTTCGTCATTACGTTCATCTACGGCTGGAATCAGTATCTGTGGCCGATTCTGATCACGAGCGAGCCATCGCTGACCACCGCGGTGGTCGGCATCAAATCGATGATTGCGAGCGGCGACACCGCCACCGCATGGCACCTCGTCATGGCCGCCACGCTTTTGGCGATGTTGCCGCCGCTCGTCGTCGTGCTGGCGATGCAACGGTGGTTCGTGCGCGGGCTCGTGGACGCGGAAAAGTAATCGAAAGGGAATCGCTGGACATGTCAGAGCTGACTCTAAAGGGCGTACGCAAGACGTACGACGGCAAGCAGTTCGTGTTGCACGGGATCGATGTCGACGTGAGCGATGGCGAGTTCGTCGTGCTGGTTGGGCCGTCCGGTTGCGGAAAGTCGACGCTGTTGCGGATGGTGGCGGGGCTCGAGAGCGTGTCGGAAGGGAAGATCGCGATCGGCGGGCGCGTCGTCAACGGGCTCGAGCCGAAGGACCGCGATATCGCGATGGTCTTTCAAAACTACGCGCTCTACCCGCATATGAGCGTGAAGGAAAACATGTCGTACGGACTCAAAATCCGGGGCATCGCACGCGCGACGATCGAGTCGCGGGTGGCACAGGCTGCAAAGATTCTCGAACTCGAGCCGCTGCTGACGCGCCGGCCGCGCGAGCTATCGGGCGGGCAGCGTCAACGCGTCGCGATGGGGCGGGCGATCGTCCGGGAACCGTCGGTATTCCTGTTCGACGAGCCGCTCTCGAATCTCGACGCGAAGCTGCGCGTGCAAATGCGTCTCGAAATTCAGCGGCTGCATGCGCGGCTGGCGACGACCAGTCTGTATGTGACGCATGACCAGATCGAGGCGATGACGCTCGCGCAACGCGTGATTGTCATGAACCGCGGGCATGCCGAGCAGATCGGCGCGCCCACGGAAGTGTACGAACGGCCGGCCACGGTGTTCGTCGCGAGCTTCATTGGTTCGCCCGCAATGAACCTGTTCTCGGGCACACTGAGCCCGGACGGCGCGCGCTTCGACGTGGCCGGCGGCGGGCCGGCACTTTCCGTCGCCGGCGCGGCCGGCGTGGGCCGCGAGATCGCGGGCGGGCGCGAGTGGATCCTCGGAATCCGCCCGGAGCACATGACGCCGCGGGCCGATTGCGCGCGGGCGCCGCTCGCCGTGCAAACGTGCGAACTGCTCGGCGCGGATAATCTGATCCACGGGCGCTGGGGCGCGCATGACGTCACGGTACGCGTGGCGCATGGGGAGCGCCCGCGCAGCGGCGAACTCGTTCAGGTTGCATTGCCGCGCGAGCATCTGCATTTCTTCGATCCCGCCACGGGCAAACGTGCGTTTTGAACGCCGGGTTCGCGACTCGCCGCCGATCCGGGCCCGCGGCCGCTGCGACAATCGGGAAACGAAACCTATGACCACAAGCACGAATCGCGCTGCATCGACGTCCCCGCGGCCACGCTGGCCTTACCCGCGGATCGTCGCGCATCGCGGCGGCGGCGCCTTGGCGCCGGAAAACACACTGGCCGCAATCGATATCGGCGCCGGGCGAGGCCTCCAAATGATCGAGTTCGACGCGAAGCTCTCGGCCGATGGCGTCGTGTTCTTGCTGCACGACGACACGGTCGATCGGACGTCGAACGGACGCGGCGCGGCAGCGCGCAAGCCTTACGTCGAGCTTGCGGCACTCGACGCGGGAAGCTGGTTCGGCCCGCGCTTCGCAGGCGAGCGGATGCCGACTTTGGCCGACGTGCGCGAGCGCTGCGAGGCGCATGGGCTTGCCGCCAATATCGAGATCAAGCCGTGCCCGGGCCGGGAGGCGGAAACGGGGCAGCGCGTCGCGCAAGAGGCGGCGCGCTTGTGGCAGGGCGCCGACGTCCCGCCATTGCTCTCGTCGTTTTCATTCGAGGCGCTGGCGAGCGCGCGCGACGCCCAGCCGGGCTTGCCGCGCGGGCTGCTCTTCGGCTCGGTGCCGTCCGACTGGCGCAAGCGCACGGACGCACTCGCTTGCGTGTCGCTCCATGCGGATCATCGAGCGCTCGACGCTCGGCTCGTGCAAGAGATCAAGGCGGCCGGGCTGTTCATCCTCGCCTACACGGTGAACGACCCGCAGCGTGCGCGCACACTCGCCCAATGGGGCGTCGATGCCGTCTGCACGGACCGGATCGACCTCATCGGTGCGGACTTTCTTTCGTAGCGACGCGAACGGAGCAGCGGACGGCGAGCGGCTAGGCGCTGTGCCGTATGGCCGGCGAGATCGGGCCGGCCAATCCGCCAACGCGCCATGCTACCCGCCGTATTACCGCCGTCTTAGCGATTGCGCGCGAGTAGCCAACCCGTTAGAAGAGCAATACCGCCGACAACCGCCATGGTTTCCCAGGGATTTTCGCGAATGTAGCCTTGGGCGTCGCTGAGCGTTGCGCTGGCCCGGTCGCGCAGCGTCTCGCGGGCACCGTCCAGCCGCGCTCGCGCGGCGTCGAGCCGTTTTCTCATTTGCTCGCGCAAGACGGCGGCGTCGGCCTGGGTGCCGTCCGCCAGCGTTTGCTCCAGTTCCGAAAGCAGCTCGCGCATTTCGCCGCCGATACCCTCGGCGGCGTGGCGGCTATGTCGTGCGATTCGGCGCGCGTGCCGGCCGGCATTCGTCCAAGATGTTTCTAGCGCGTCTCGCGTATTCGGTAGTGCGGTCATGGTCGCTCCGTCAGAGATGAATAACGGGATGAACGAACCCGCGAATCCGATGCGGGGAAAACCCACGCGCCGCAACTTCGATGCCCGCGCGTCTTCTCGCCGAGCAGCGCACGGCGAGTGTCCAACCGACACGGGCGGGAAACGAAAATGTGGGACGAAAGACGCGTAGAAAGGTGATCGACGCGTTTTTCTCGACGGTCGAAATTACAACGCCGCCGCATCGGGGCGGCGGCGGATAGGCATGCGGCGAATTTCGACCTAGGCTTTAGAAGGCGTAGCCGACCTTCGCGAATGTGACGATCGGGTTGAGCCTGATCTTTGCTTGAGTCTGGGCTGTCAAGCCGAACGGGCCGATGTTCGTCGTCGTCAGGTTGGCCGTGACGCTCACCGGAATGTAGGAAATCGATAGGCCTGCGAACCAATGTTTGTTGAACGCGTAGTTGAAACCCGCATTGAACACCGGCGCCCAGGAACGATCCGTCGAAACGGAGGTCGGACCGTGCAAGACGTTGTTTTCGAAAGCGGTGTTCGTGATCTGGGCGTTCGTGAACCACACGCGCGTCACGCCGAGGCCGACGTAAGGACGGAACTTGTCCGTGGGTTTCATGAAGTTCCACTTGACCAACAGGGCTGGGCTCCACAGCTTCGCGCTACCGAGCTTGCCGTATTGTCCGTATCCGTCTGCACCGTTGATATCGAACTTCGGCGGGATGCCGAGTTCAAATTCGGTGGAGATGTGGTCGGTGACGAAGTAGCCGAGGCTCAGGCCGAACGTGTCGGAATTGTCGATACGCGCGCCGGTGTTCGGTTGGTACTGATTGACCGATTGGCCAGCGAAGCTGAGCAGTTCGAGGTTGTCGCTACCGCTCTGAGGTGCGAAGTGGAACCACCCCGACGTCACGTAAAAGGTCCCGGCCGATTGGGCATGCGCCACTTGTGCGCAAGCAAGCGCCGCCACGGCCGCTGTAATGGCCTGTTTTAATTTCATCTATGTGCTCCTCCATGAAAGGCCCGCCTATTATGAGTAGAAGGTTTGAAACAAACCAAGCGCGCATGCTAGAGCATTCTCCCTAAGCTGCGCGCATGGTCGCTCGAAGCCGCGCGCGTCTTCGCAAACGCTGCGAACGCCGCATCGTCCCTTGGGGTAATCACCAACGTACTAAACGGAATCCAGCATGGCACGGCTCGCACGTCTTTACGTCCCGAAACAGCCGCAGCACGTCATCCTGCGCGGACTCGATCAGCAGCCCGCCTTTGTCGACGAGCAGGATTACGAGCTTTTCGTCGATTGCTTGAAAGCCGCCTCGCGCGATCATCATCTCGACGTTCACGCTTATGTCCTCATGCCGGGCGCGGTGCAACTGCTCGTCACCCCCAGTGACGAAACCAGTTTGCCCAAGGCCATGCAGGCCGTGGGCCGGCGCTACGTCGCGCACTTCAACCGCCGGTATGCCCGGCGCGGCACGCTCTGGGAGGGGCGCTACCGCGCGACGGTCATCGAGGGCGAGCGCTACTTTCTGCTCGCCAGCCGGGTCATCGAGTTGTGTCCCGTGCGCGCGCAGCTCGTCAGCGCGGCGGAAGACTACCGATGGTCGAGCTATCGGCATCACATCGGGCTGACCGTCGACAGCCTCGTCACCGATCACCCGCTGTATTGGTCGCTCGGCAATACGCCGTTCGAGCGCCAGCGCGCGTACAAGGATTTGTGCGAGCAGCCGCTCGACGAGCGCGAAGCCAACGAACTGCAGCAGGCCACCCTGAAAGGCTGGGTGCTCGGCGGCGATTCGTTCCGGGAGTGGGCGGCGCGGGCGGCGAACCGCCGCGTGTCGCCGCTGCCGCGCGGCCGGCCCAAGAAAGTGCGGGAAGTGCCGCAAACGCCTCAGCCGCCGCACCATCAGTAAAGCGGCCGGCAGGCAATCGGCCGGGCGGGGAGACTCGTCCGGCGCGTAGGAATACGGCGCACGCAACGGCACCGAGGTGTGCCGTTTTTGTTTGCCCTATTTCGATACGGCCCCAATAAAACAGCACCAATTCGATGCATCGATTTTAATGGGGTCCGATCATGCGGTTTTGTTTGCTATTTTATTGATTCGTCGCGTATATTCCGATTTCCAGCGGGTGCCCGCGCCATAAGTGCGCCCCGCTGGCGCGGCGCCTCCCCACCCCCGGTCATCCGCGACAAGTGCGATGTTTCGCGCCACCAGCGCACGCTGGCAGCGAATCGATGCGCGAACCCTCATGCGAACGGCCGTTACGGCCTCTGATACACGGTGTCCCCATGAACGACCATCAACCGATCCAATCGGTACCCGCCGCCCAAGGTCTGTACGACCCAAGCAACGAGCACGACGCCTGCGGCGTCGGTTTTGTCGCTCATATCAAGGGCCACAAGAGTCACGACATCATTGCCCAGGGCCTGAAGATTCTGGAGAACCTGGACCATCGGGGCGCCGTGGGCGCCGATCCGCTGATGGGGGACGGCGCGGGCATCCTGATTCAGATTCCCGATGCGTTCTACCGCGAGGAGATGGCGCGCCAAGGCGTGACGCTGCCGCCGGCCGGGGAATATGGCGTCGGCATGATCTTTTTGCCGAAGGAGCACGCGTCGCGCCTCGCTTGCGAGCAGGAACTCGAACGCACCGTGAAGGCGGAAGGGCAAGTGGTGCTTGGCTGGCGCGACGTCCCGGTCGACCACGCAATGCCGATCTCGCCGGCCGTGAAGGCGACCGAGCCGGTCATCCGCCAGATCTTCATCGGCCGCGGGCGCGACATCATGGTCACCGATGCGCTCGAACGGAAGCTGTACGTCATCCGCAAGACGGCGAGCCATCGCATTCAGGCGCTCAAGCTCAAGCACGGCAAGGAATACTTCGTGCCGTCGATGTCCGCGCGCACCGTCGTCTACAAGGGTCTTTTGCTCGCGGGGCAAGTGGGTGTCTACTATCGCGACCTGCAAGACGAACGGGTGGTGTCGGCGCTCGCGCTCGTGCACCAGCGTTTCTCGACGAACACGTTCCCCGCGTGGGAACTCGCGCACCCGTACCGGATGATCGCCCACAACGGGGAGATCAACACGGTGAAGGGCAACGTCAACTGGCTCAACGCGCGTACCGGCGCGATCGCGAGCGCCGTGCTGGGCGACGATCTGCCCAAGCTATGGCCGCTGATCTACCCGGGCCAGTCCGATACGGCATCGTTCGATAACTGTCTCGAACTGCTCGTCATGGCCGGCTACCCGCTCGTCCACGCGATGATGATGATGATTCCCGAAGCATGGGAGCAGCACACGTTGATGGACGAGAACCGCCGCGCGTTTTACGAATACCACGCCGCGATGATGGAGCCGTGGGACGGTCCCGCTGCAATCGCCTTCACCGACGGCCGTCAAATCGGCGCAACGCTCGACCGCAACGGGCTGCGTCCCGCGCGCTACATCATTACGGAAGACGATCTCGTCATCATGGCCTCGGAATCGGGCGTGCTGCCGATCCCCGAATCGAAGATCGTGAAGAAGTGGCGCCTGCAGCCGGGCAAGATGTTCCTCATCGATATGGAACACGGCCGCATCATCGACGACAAGGAACTGAAGGACAATCTGGCTAACGCGAAGCCCTACAAGAGCTGGATCGACGCCGTGCGTATCAAGCTCGACGAGATCGAGCCGAAGGCCGAGGACGTCGCCACCGAGCGCCGCGAGGCCGCGGCGCTGCTCGACCGCCAGCAGGCGTTCGGCTATACGCAGGAAGACCTGAAGTTCTTGATGGCGCCGATGGCGCAGCAAGGCGAGGAAGCGATCGGCTCGATGGGCAACGATTCGCCGCTCGCCGTGATGTCGAACAAGAACAAGACGCTCTATCACTACTTCAAGCAGCTGTTTGCGCAAGTCACGAACCCGCCGATCGATCCGATCCGGGAAAATATGGTGATGTCGCTCGTGTCGTTCGTCGGCCCGAAGCCGAACTTGCTCGACACCAACAACATCAACCCGCCGATGCGGCTCGAAGTGTCGCAGCCGGTGCTCGATTTCAAGGACATCGCCAAGATCCGCGCGATCGATCAGTACACGGGGGGCAAGTTCAGCTCCTACGAACTGAACATCTGTTATCCGGTGGCATGGGGTAAGGAAGGGATCGAGGCGCGGCTCGCGTCGCTGTGCGCGGAAGCCGTCGATGCGGTCAAGTCCGGCTACAACATGCTGATCGTCTCCGATCGCCGCACCGATCGCGATAACGTCGCCGTCCCGGCGCTGCTCGCGACGGCCGCGATCCACACGCACCTCGTCTCGCACGGGCTGCGCACGAGCACGGGCCTTGTGGTCGAAACGGGCTCGGCGCGCGAGGTCCATCACTTCGCGCTGCTGGCCGGTTACGGCGCGGAAGCGGTTCACCCGTATCTGGCGATGGAGACGCTGGCGCAACTGGCCGTCGGGCTCAAGGGCGATCTCTCGCCGGAGAAGGCGGTCTACAACTTCACGAAGGCGGTCGGCAAGGGCCTGCAGAAGGTCATGTCGAAGATGGGCATCTCCACGTACATGTCGTATACGGGCGCCCAAATCTTCGAAGCGGTCGGCCTGGCCGGCGATCTGGTGGAGAAGTATTTCAAGGGCACGGCGTCGAAGGTGGGCGGCATTGGCCTCTTTGAAGTGGCCGAGGAAGCGATTCGCCTGCATAAGGAAGCCTTCGGCGACAACCCGGTGCTGGCGAACATGCTCGACGCGGGCGGCGAGTACGCTTATCGCGTGCGCGGCGAAGACCATATGTGGACGCCCGACGCGATCGCGAAGCTGCAACACTCGACGCGCAGCAACTCGTATCAGACCTACAAGGAATACGCGCATCTGATCAACGATCAGACGCGCCGTCACATGACGTTCCGCGGCCTATTCGAGTTCAAGGTCGAGCCGACCAAGGCGATTCCCGTCGACGAAGTCGAATCGGCGAAAGATATCGTCAAGCGCTTCGCCACGGGCGCGATGTCGCTCGGTTCGATCAGCACCGAGGCGCATGCCACGCTCGCCATCGCGATGAACCGCATCGGCGGCAAATCGAACACGGGCGAGGGCGGCGAAGACGAAAACCGTTATCGCAACGAGCTGCGCGGGATTCCGATCAAGAACGGCGATACGCTTGCCTCGGTCATCGGCAACGAAATCGTGCGGGACATTGCGTTGAAAGACGGCGATTCGCTGCGCTCGAAGATCAAGCAAGTCGCGTCGGGCCGTTTCGGCGTGACGGCCGAGTATCTGGCGTCGGCCGATCAGATCCAGATCAAGATGGCGCAGGGCGCGAAGCCCGGCGAGGGCGGTCAACTGCCGGGCCACAAGGTGTCGGAGTACATCGGCAAGCTGCGCTACTCGGTGCCCGGCGTCGGCCTGATTTCCCCGCCGCCGCACCACGACATCTATTCGATCGAGGATTTGGCGCAGCTCATTCACGATCTGAAGAACGTCAATCCGGTGTCGAGCATTTCGGTGAAGCTCGTCTCCGAAGTGGGCGTGGGCACGGTGGCCGCGGGCGTAGCCAAGGCGAAGGCCGATCACGTCGTGATCGCCGGCCACGACGGCGGCACGGGGGCCTCGCCGCTCTCCTCGGTCAAGCACGCGGGTACGCCTTGGGAACTCGGCTTGGCCGAAACCCAGCAAACCTTGGTGCTGAACCGTCTGCGCGGCCGTATCCGCGTGCAGGCCGACGGCCAGATGAAGACGGGCCGCGACGTGGTGATCGGCGCGCTGCTGGGCGCGGACGAATTCGGCTTCGCGACGGCGCCGCTCGTCGTCGAAGGCTGCATCATGATGCGCAAGTGCCATCTGAATACCTGCCCTGTCGGCGTCGCGACGCAAGATCCGGTGCTGCGCGCCAAGTTCCAAGGCCAGCCCGAGCACGTCGTCAATTACTTCTTCTTCGTTGCCGAGGAAGTGCGCGAGATCATGGCGCAGCTCGGCATCCGCAAGTTCGACGACCTCATCGGCCGCTCGGACCTGCTCGACATGAAGAAGGGCATCGAGCACTGGAAGGCGAAGGGGCTCGACTTCGCGAACGTGTTCTATCAGCCGAAGGTGGCGAGCGACGTCGCGCGCAAGCATGTCGAAGAGCAGGATCACGGTCTTGCTCGCGCGCTCGATCACACGCTGATCGAGAAGGCGCGCGCCGCGATCGAGCACGGCGAGCATGTCTCGTTCATCCAGCCCGTGCGCAACGTGAATCGCAGCGTCGGCGCGATGCTGTCGGGCGTGATTGCGAAGAAGCACGGTCACGATGGGCTGCCCGACGATTCGATCCACATTCAGTTGAAGGGCACGGCGGGCCAGAGCTTCGGCGCGTTCCTCGCGCGCGGCGTGACGCTCGACCTGGTTGGCGACGGCAACGATTATGTCGGCAAGGGGCTCTCGGGCGGCCGCATCATCATCCGTCCGACGAACGATTTCCGCGGGAAGTCGGAAGAGAACATCATCTGCGGCAATACGGTGATGTACGGGGCGCTCGAAGGCGAAGCGTATCTGCGCGGCGTGGCCGGCGAACGTTTCTGCGTGCGTAACTCGGGGGCGAGCGCGGTGGTCGAGGGCACGGGCGATCACGGCTGCGAGTACATGACGGGCGGCACGGTGGTCGTGCTGGGCGAAACCGGCCGCAACTTCGCGGCGGGGATGTCGGGCGGCGTGGCGTTCGTCTACGACGTGGACGGTACGTTCGCGAGCAAGTGCAACAAGGCCATGGTCGCGCTCGAGCCGGTGCTGCAACAGGCCGAGCAAGAGCGCACCGTGGATCGCGGGCTCTGGCATGCCGGGGTGACCGACGAAGCGCTGCTCAAGGGCCTCGTGGAGCGGCACTTCCAGTTCACCGGTTCGCCGCGCGCCAAGGCGCTGCTCGAGAACTGGGATGCGTCGCGCCGGCAGTTCGTCAAGGTCTTCCCGACGGAGTACAAGCGCGCGCTCGGCGAATTGGCCGCGAAGAAGGCGGCCAAGGAGGCGCTGGCCGCGTAAGCGACCGACGCTTGAACGAGGCGCGGTGCCGGATAGGGCGGCGCCTCGACAAGAATCCCAAGCGGCCCGCGAAGGTCGCGCGCCCGATTGAATCGAATCGAGCGGCGCGCAGCCTTCGCCGGCCCACCCCGATACCGACGATTTTGGAAAGAAGAGCACCCTATGGGCAAGGCAACCGGTTTTCTCGAATTTGAGCGCCGCCATGAGGCGTATGAAGCCCCGCTCGCGCGCGTGAAGCACTACAAGGAATTCGTGCAGGCGCTCACCGACGACGACGCGAAGGTGCAAGGCGCGCGTTGCATGGATTGCGGCATTCCGTTTTGCAACAACGGCTGTCCCGTCAACAACATCATTCCGGATTTCAACGATCTCGTTTATCACCAAGATTGGCAGCGCGCGATCGACGTGCTCCATTCGACGAACAACTTCCCCGAATTCACGGGCCGTATCTGTCCGGCACCGTGCGAGGCGGCGTGCACGCTCGGCATCAACGCCGATCCCGTCGGCATCAAGTCGATCGAACACGCGATCATCGACAAGGCCTGGAGCCAAGGCTGGGTCGTGCCGCAGCCGCCCAAGAAGAAGACGGGCAAGAAGGTAGCCGTCGTCGGTTCGGGCCCCGCCGGTTTGGCGGCCGCGCAACAACTCGCGCGCGCTGGCCATGAAGTGACGGTGTTCGAGAAGAACGATCGGATCGGCGGGCTGCTGCGCTACGGCATCCCCGATTTCAAGCTCGAGAAGTGGCTCATCGATCGGCGCATGCGCCAGATGGAGGCCGAAGGCGTCACGTTCCGCACGAACGTGTTCATCGGCCAGGAGCCGCTCGCCGCGCACATCGGCAACACGGCCAAGGAAACGATCGCGCCCGCGGCGCTCAAGGAGCAGTTCGATGCCGTCGTGATCGCGGGCGGCGCCGAGACGCCGCGCGATTTGCCGGTGCCGGGGCGCGAGCTCGCCGGCGTCCATTACGCGATGGAGTTCTTGCCGCAGCAAAACAAGGTCAATGCTGGCGATAAGCTCGCCGATCAGCTGCTCGCGAAGGGCAAGCATGTGATCGTGATCGGCGGCGGCGATACGGGCTCGGACTGCGTGGGCACGTCGAATCGGCATGGCGCGAAGAGCGTGACGCAATTCGAGCTGCTGCCGCAGCCGCCCGAAGCGGAAAACAAGCCGCTCGTCTGGCCGTACTGGCCGATCAAGCTGCGCACCTCTTCGTCGCATGAGGAAGGGTGCAGCCGCGATTGGTCGATCGCGACCAAGCGCTTCGAAGGCAAGAACGGCAAGGTCGAAAAGCTCATCGCCGCGCGCGTGGAATGGAAGGACGGCAAGATGCAGGAAGTGCCGGGCTCGGAGTTCGAGATGAAGGCCGATCTCGTTCTGCTCGCGATGGGCTTCACGCAACCGGCCGCGCCGGTGCTCGACGCCTTGCGCGTCGACAAGGATGCGCGCGGGAACGTGCGGGCGTCGACCGAGGGCGAGCGTGCTTACTACACGTCTGTCGACAAGGTGTTCGCGGCGGGCGACATGCGGCGTGGGCAATCGCTGGTGGTGTGGGCGATTCGCGAAGGCCGCCAATGCGCACGCGCCGTCGATGCGTACCTCATGGGCAGCTCGGAGTTGCCCCGCTGATCGTATGACGGTATGACGGAGCGCGAGGCCATCGGAGACGATTCGGATCGTTGTTGGCATCGCTGCTTCATCGCACTGGTGCCGGGCCCCGCCACGCGCGATGCGCTGGCGGCATTGCCCGTCGGCCCGGCCGCGCGGCGCGTGGCCGTCGATCAGTTGCATATGACGGTGGCGTTTCTTGGAAGCGTCGAGCCTCGCACGGGCGCGATGCTGGCGCAGCGGCTCGGATCGGTGGTAGGGCCCTTGGCACCGCAGCGTGCCGAGCCTAGCGAGTATTGGCCGAGCGCTGCGCATCCCAGGCTCGTCGTCGTGCCGTTTGCCGCCGACAACGGGCTGGCCGAACTCGAGGCGCGCGTGCGCGCACTCGTCGGCTCGCTCGGTCTGCCCGTCGACGACCATCGTCCCTTTCGTCCTCACATTACGCTGGCGCGCTTTGCGCGTTCGCCACGTTCGGCGCGGCCCACGCGCGAAGCGAGCGTCGGGCTCGGACGCGTGGCGTCGCACGGCGCAGTGCCGCTCGCTGCGGCGACGCTCGAGGTCATTCCCCGTTTCGATACGTTGACGTTGTATTCGAGCACGCTCGCACGCCATGGTGCGCGCTACCGGGCGCTGGCGTCGGTGGTGGTGCCGGCGGCTTGAGACGCCGCTCGAGCAATCGATGTTCGAACGCTGCCCTATGCCGCCGCGCGTTCGTCGGCGCGCTCGATATCGAGCACTTGGTCGTGCAGCGCGACGAGCGATTCGCGGTGCGCCACGCTCATGATGGCCGTCTTCGGCAGCCGTTCGGTCAGCAATCGATACACGTGCGCTTCGTTGGCGGGATCGAGCGCGCTTGTCGCTTCGTCGAGGAACAGGAAGTCGGGCTTGTGCAACAGGATGCGCGCGCAGGCGAGGCGTTGTTGTTCGCCCGGGGAGAGCACGCGGCTCCAGTGTGCCGATTCGCTCAGACGTTCGACGTAATCGTCGAGCCGCGCGAGGCGCAGGACGTCGCGGCAGTCTTCGTCGGAGAAGGCTTCGGCGGTCGCGGGATAAGCGAGCGCGGCTTTGAGCGTGCCGATCGGTAGGTAAGTTTGTTGCGGCACGAACATCGTGCGAGCCCCGACCGGCGCGTCGATGGCGCCGTCGCCGAACGGCCAGAGTCCGGCGAAGGCGCGTAGCAGGGTGCTCTTGCCGGCGCCGGACGGGCCACGCACGAGCCAGCGCGAGCCCGGTTTCACGGTGATGTCCGAGATGGCGGCGAGCGGTGTGCCGTTGGGCAGGGCGAGCCGCAGGTCGCGGGTCGTGAGCGTGTCGGCGTCGACGTAGTGCAGATTGATGCCGCCATGCTCGGTGGCGGGGGAGACCGATTCGCGCATATGCGTGCTTTGAATCACGCGCGTGAATTCACGCAGACGATTGACCGTGGCGCGCCACGAAACCAATGAGCCGTAATTGTCGATAAACCAAGAGAACGAGCCGCTGACGGTGCCGAAGGCATCGACGATCTGCATCAAGACGCCCAGCGTGAAGGCACCGGAAAAGTAGCGGGGGGCGGCCACGACAAACGGAAAGATGATCGCGGCCTGTGCGTAGAAGGTCGTTACGACGCTCAGGCGCCGCGTGTATCGCATGATGCGCCACCAGTTGTCGCGGATCCGCCCGAAGATGTGCTCAGCGCCGGCATGCTCCGTTCGAACGCCGTCGTAAAATGCGATCGGTTCGGCGTTTTCGCGCACCCGAATCAGCCCGAAACGGAAATCCGCTTCCACGCGCTGTTGTTGGTAATTGATCGAAATGAGCGAGCGGCCGACCTTGTGAATAAGGTATGACCCGCCGATGGCATAGACGCCGGCTGCCCACACCATGTAGCCGGGTATCTTCCACGTCGATCCCGCGAAATGCGCGATCAGCGGGCCGCCGATCGTCCACAGGATCGTAATGAACGAAAAGAGCGTAACGAGCGTCGAAAAAAGCCCGAGTGTCAGTTGAAGCGTATTCGACGCGAATGACTGAAGGTCGTCGCTGATCCGCTGATCGGGGTTGTCGGCGAGCCTATCGCGCTCGATCCGATAGAACGCCGCTTCGCCCAGCCAGGCTCGAAGGTATCGCGTCGTCAGCCACTGGCGCCACCGAAACTCGAGCATCTGGCGCAAGTAGGTTCGGTAAGCCGCCATGACGATAAAGAAAGGCACGGCCGCCGAAAAGAGAAAGAGCTGATGCGAATACTGCGCAACGTCCTTCGCTTGCAGGGCGTTGTAAAACTTCGCGTTCCACGAATTGAACCAGACGTTGAAACCGACGATGAGCAGGTTGATGACGACGATCGTCGCCAACAGTCCCCATGCGGCTTTCCAGTCTTCGGATACCCAGTAAGGCTTGATTAGGCCCCAGGCTGTCGTCGAATAGGGCTGGGGCGGCGTGTCGTCACGCTCGGGGACGGGAATAAGCGCTGAAGTCATAGGTCTTCCGAACGGTGTTTCCGAATCTGGTGCGTGAGCCCGCGGCAACCGGGCACGGGAGCCGGACGAGGACCGGCGAATTCTTGCGCAGCCCCCTTAAAACAGTCTTAATCGACGGCGCAACTGATCGTTTCGCTCAGATCTGTGCCATCGTGTCGGCTGCGGACGCAGGCTGCGTGCCGCGCGCCGCGATCGGACATTGTGCCAGAGTGCGCGAGCGCCCCCGCTTTGTCCGATTCGCCTACCGAAAACCCGCGAAAAAAGGGCCCGTTTGCGAGCCTGCGTCACGGCGCCTCGTTTGCGGGCGGTCGCGCTTTTATGGTCTAATGGCCCACGACGAAACAGGGGTGCTTTGCGCGTTTTGTTAGGTGGTGGGTACGGCGGCTTGCCGTACTAGCGCGAGGCTGAGAGAGACCCTTCGCACCCGATCCGGATAATACCGGCGCGGGAAGTTTCGGGAACGCTTTGCGTGGGACGCCCGCTTGCCGGCCGTCCTTCCCCGCCGGGCCGCGTCCGCTTTGTCGGCGCCGTTTGCCCGGCCGGCCCCACCGGCCGGTTTCGTCCTCGTGTACGCGCGCATTTCGCCGCCGTACGAAAAGGATGACCCGATGACCGTTCAATCTTCAGTGGTTTCGGCGGGCGCGCAGCCCGATTTCGCCGTGCTCGGCGGCGGGCTTTGCGGCCGGCTCGTCGCTTGGCGGCTCGCCGGCGCGGGCCACCAGGTGGCGCTCTACGAACGCGGGGACGCGTCGGGCGCTTCGTCCGCCGCTTGGGTCGCCGCCGCGATGCTCGCCCCGCTGGCAGAGGCCGCCGTCGCCGAGCCGCTGATCGTCGAACTCGGCGCCGCGTCGCTCGACGAATGGCCGCGTCTCATTGCCCAGTTGCCCGCTCCGGTCTTTTTCCAGCGTAACGGCACGCTTGTCGTCTGGCACCACACCGACCGCGCCGAGGCGGCATTGTTCGAGCGTCGCGTACGCGCCAATGCGCCGGCCGCGCTGCTGGGCGACGACGCGTTCAGGCGCGTCGACGCCCAAGCGCTCGCAGCCGCCGAGCCCGCGCTGGCAGGACGCTTTGCGACGGGATGGCTGTTGCCGCACGAAGGACAGCTCGACAACCGCCAGGTGCTGTCGGCGCTTGCGCAGGGGCTGGCCGAGCGCGGCGTGCGCACGCACTGGCACACGTGCGTCGACGACGCGGCCCCGCCGCCCGCCCGTGTGACGATCGATTGCCGCGGGCTCGGTGCGAAACCGGTGTTGCCCACCTTGCGTGGAATACGCGGCGAGGTGGCGCGCATCAAGGCGCCGGGCATCGGCTTGACGCGCCCGGTGCGGATGCTCCATCCGCGCTATCCGATCTACCTCGCACCGAAAGAAGACGACGTTTATGTCGTGGGGGCGACCGAGATCGAAGGCGAGGACATGTCGCCTGTCAGCGTGCGTTCGGCGCTCGAACTGCTGAGCGCCGCATTCGCCGTCCATCCCGGGTTCGGCGAGGCGCGGATTCTCGAACTGAACACGCAATGCCGGCCGACGCTGCCCGATCATCGCCCCGCCATCGGTTGGGACGGCGCGCGAACGCTGACGGTCAACGGGCTGTATCGCCACGGATATATGATCGCGCCGGAGGTATCGAAGACGGCGGCGGATCTGGCAAGCGCGATGCTGGCGGGGCAACTCAAGGATGCGGAAAGTTTCGACGCGCTGCGCGCCGCGTCGCCTTGGCCAGCGATGCTTCATCGCGCCGGCGCGCCAGCGAGCGCGGTGCCGGCCGTGGGCGCGTGAGCGCCGGCGAGCCGTCGATGCAACCCGACGTGTGAGGCATTCGCCTAGCCGACGTCGTTTAGTCATTAGTTAAACGCGAAACGTATCGCCGATCATGGACATTCAAGTCAATCAAACTCCGCTGTCGCTGCCCGAGCAAGCGACGCTCGCCGACGCGCTGTCGCTTTTCGGCGCGCGTCCCCCGTTCGCCGTCGCGGTGAACGGCGAGTTCGTCTCGCGCGCTTTGCACGCGGCGCGGACCTTGCAGCCGGGCGACAAGATCGACGTCGTCCACCCCGTGGCGGGCGGTTGAACACCGACCGCCCGCGCGTGCCGGGCGCATGATCGGGGCGGGCCGACGCCTGGCTCGTCCGATCGTTGGAGCGATCGTTCGTCCGATCGCGCGACCGGTTCGAAGCGGAGCGACCGCTTTGCGCGCCTCTATAGCCCGATCCACACGCTATTTGCATCCGAGTTTCACAGGACCTTCGATGAACTCCGCTCAAGAACCCGCCACCTTGCCCGCCGACGCCCTGACGCTGTACGGCACCGCTTTCGCGAGCCGTGTGCTGCTCGGAACGTCGCGCTACCCCTCCTTGCAATCGCTGGGCGATTCGATCGATGCCGGTCGGCCCGGGATGGTGACGGTCGCGCTGCGCCGGCAGATGAACGCGCAAACGGCCGAAGCCGGTTTCTTCGATCTGCTCAAGGCGCGCCGGGTGCCGCTGCTGCCGAACACGGCCGGATGCCAGAGCGTGGCCGAAGCCGTGACGACGGCGCACATGGCGCGGGAGGTGTTCGAGACCGATTGGATCAAGCTGGAACTGATCGGCGACGATTACACGCTGCAGCCCGATCCGATCGGGTTGATCGAAGCGGCGACGCGGCTCGTCAAGGACGGCTTCAAGGTGCTGCCGTACTGCACGGAGGATTTGGTCGTCGGGCGTCGGCTGCTCGATGCGGGCTGCGAAGCATTGATGCCGTGGGGCGCGCCGATCGGCACCGGCAAGGGCGTCGTCAATCCTTACGGCCTGCGCGTGCTGCGCGAGCGGCTGCCCGACGTGCCGTTGATCGTCGACGCCGGCCTGGGCGTGCCGTCGCACGCCTGCCAAGTCATGGAGTGGGGATTCGACGGCGTGTTGCTCAATACCGCGGTCTCCCAAGCGACGCACCCGGCGGCGATGGCGCGCGCGTTCGCGCTGGCCGTGGAAGCGGGCCGCGAGGCTTATGTGGCCGGGCCGATGGCCGAGCGCGAGAGCGCCCACGCAAGTACGCCCGTCGTCGGCATGCCGTTTTGGCATCAGGATCGGCAATGAGCACGGCCCGCGTTCGGATCATGGTTTGTCGGCGAGTGCGCGCGCTCGACGGTGTGGGGAGGCGCATATGCGAAGGTTGACGCTGTCCGAGCGCGATTTGTTTTGGCCGCCGGCCGACGAATTGATGGAGGCGGCCGAGCGCATTCGCGCGCAGCTCGGCGACTGGCCGAGCGCGACGCGCGCTTGGCGCATTTGCTTGACGCCGCACGAGACCGTGGGCGTGGACGATTTGGTCGTGCTCGTCGGCCGCGAGGCCGAACCCGCCGAGGCGCTCGCCTGGCGCGCGGCCGGTGCCGCGCTGATCGAAGCCGACGCGCACGGTGCGATGCTGACGACGGCGGCCGGTGGGCGCTATGCCCTCGAAGGCGCGCCGGCCGAGGATTGGCTCGCCGCGCTGGCGGCATTTCTCCACTGCGGCTTCGAGCCCCACGATGCGCTCGTGCTGGCGCTGGCTTGGCGCGACGGCGATGAAACCCGCGGCGACGACGCGTGGCCCGTCGACTTGTCGCGCTTTCCGCGCGTCGCCGGCTTGCCGGCTGCGCCCGAGCGGCCTTTCCCGCCGTGCGAGCCGCGGCTCGGGTTGTATCCCGTCTTGCCGAGTGCGCAATGGGTCGAACGCGTGCTTGCGCTTGGCGTGGCGACCGCGCAATTGCGCGCAAAAGACTTGGCGGGTGCGCCGCTGCGTGACGAAATCGCACGGGCGGTGGCGGCGGGCCGTCGCCATGGCGCCAGCGTCTTCATCAACGATCATTGGCGCGAGGCTGCGCAAGCCGGCGCGTACGGCGTGCATCTGGGCCAGGAAGACCTCGAAACGGCCGATCTGGGTGCGATCGCCCAGTCGGGGATGCGGCTCGGCCTATCGACGCACGGCTATTACGAAATGCTGCGGGCATTGCATTTCCGGCCGAGCTACCTCGCTTTCGGCGCGATTTTCCCGACGGGAACGAAAACCGTCGCAACGGCGCCACAGGGGCTTGCGCGGCTCGAGCGCTATGTGCGGTTGCTGAATGGCCACGTTCCGCTCGTCGCGATCGGCGGCATCGACCTTGCTCGCCTACCGGCCGTGCTCGCGACGGGCGTAGGCAGCGCGGCGCTCGTGAGCGCAATTACCGCCGCTGCCGACCCCGCGTCGGCGGTAGAACTATTACAACGGGCTTTCGCCGATTAGGGGCGGCGCCGCGAGCGCGAGCGGCCGGCAACGCATCGTTGCGTGCGCGGCAGCGGTGGTGTCAACACAGGGTAATCGCTGAGGCCCTATAATTCCGCTTCCGCGTAAAAGGAAAGTCCGCTTCGTGCCGCCTTCATCCTCCGAGCCAATTCTCGAACTTCGCAACGTCGACTTCGGTTACGACGAGAGCCGTCTCGTTCTCTCGAAGCTGAACATGCGCTTCGAGCGCGGGCAGGTCGTGGCCGTCATGGGAGGCTCCGGCGGCGGCAAGACGACCGTGCCGCGGCTGATCGGCGGCCTCGAGCGGGCGCGCCGCGGCGAGGTGCTGTTTCAGGGGCGCGACGTCGGCAACCAGACGCGCGAGGGCCTTTACGCGTTGCGCCGCAAGATGGGCATGCTGTTCCAGTTCGGCGCGCTCTTCACCGACATGTCAGTGTTCGAGAACGTCGCTTTCGCGTTGCGCGAGCATACCGATTTGCCCGAGCCTCTGATCCGCGACCTCGTCCTCATGA
>NZ_JBQCIV010000058.1:0-13508 GCF_051953405.1 Trinickia sp.
AAAATGGAACGGGGCATCGGACTCACTTCCCGATGCCCCGGATGCTCACCATATTTTCAAAACGACGATCTAGCGCCGTTCGCTTGCTTTTTAGGACTGAATCACGTGATTGATGTCAATCGGGACGGCTCGCCGAGGGGAGCAGCGAGGGGCGCGCGGGGGCGCGCGAAACGGCCGATACGATAGGTGCGGGAAGACATTTGATAAATCCGAGGGTGCTCCATGCGGCGACCTCCCCCATATCGGCCTGCATGGCCCGCCACAGGTAGGCAGAGCGGCTCTGCTCACCCCCCCTGCGCAGGCGCCTGAACCCTCGCTTTCCATTGCCCGCCCTTACCGCGCCAATAGCGCACCGCCGAAGCAAACGTCGCCCCCACATAAAACAGCGCAACGAGCGGCAGCGCCGGCGCCCACAACGGCGAGCGTCCGTAGTAGCGCAGCATCGGCGCATAAGCGCAGCACATCGCGGCCCATGCAAGCCACGCCGGCCACCCGAGCGGCCCGAGCACCAGCGCGACGACGGGCGGGGCAAGATAGATCACGGTCATCCCGAGCAGCGTGCCCACGAGCAGCCACGCCGAATAATGCAACTGCGTAAAGGCCGTGCGCGCAATCATGTTCCAGATCTCGCCGGGGCCGTCGTAAGGACGCAGCGAACGGCTATGCGCCGCGACATCGAGCCGGATCGGATGGCGGCCTTGGCCGCGATGCTTGATGCGGGCCGCCAGCGAACAATCGTCGATCAACGCCGCCCGAATCGACTCCATGCCGCCCGCTTCTTCAAGCGCCGTGCGTTTGACGAGCATGCACCCACCGGCCGCCGCGGCCGTCTTGTTGCGCGGATTATTGACCCAATTGAACGGATACAGCTTCGCGAAGAAGAAAACGAAGGCCGGAATCAGCGCCTTCTCCCAGATGGAATCGCACCGCAACCGCACCATCAACGAGACGAGATCGCGCTGCTCGATCGCCGCGCGTGCGACCAGTTGCGCAACCGCATCGGCCGGATGCGCGATGTCAGCATCAGTGAGCAGCAGGTAATCGGCCGAAAGGCCTCGCTTGGCGATCGCCGCCACCCCTTGCGATTGCGCCCAAACCTTACCGGACCAGCCCGCCGGCAGCGGTTCGGCTTTGAGCACCGTCAGCCGCTCCGGCTTTCCCAGCGCGAGCGCGGCCGCGCGCGCGCAGTCGGCGGTGCCGTCCGTGCTGTGATCGTCGACGACGATCACATGAAACTCGCCGCCGTACGCTTGTTCGAGCAAGGACGTAACGGCCTCGCCGATCGCGTCGGCTTCGTTACGGGCCGGCACAACCGCCACCACGGCCGGCCAAGCCTCGATCGCGGCGCTTTGCTCGCGCGAGAGCGGGGGCGCGCAGCGCGTGCGCCAAAATCCGCCTCGCGCAAACAGCAACACGCACCAAATCACGAGCGAAAGAACCGACAAACCGAACAACACGGCGCTCATGCCTGCCTCCGGCTCGGCTCGGCGGTCTCGGCGGCGGAACGAACCTGCGAACGCATAGCGGTCGGGCCCTGGGCGTCATCGGCCAAATAGTAAGAAAAATGAGCAAAACGCATCGAGCCGGCCATACGTTGAAATGAAATTGAAAGGATGTGCGTCTAAACGACAACATCGGCAAAAATTCGCCATTCGTCGTTTCGCCTGCGAAGCCCGATAGTTTAGCGGCTCGCGGCAGCCGTGGGCGCCGGGCGCACGGCACCTTCGCGTCGATTTGGTTGACACATTCTTGCAACGCCTGTCTACCCGCCCGGCAGCGTTCCCGTCCCGATAGCGTTAGAATGCGCGTTTGGGTTGGTTTGCCGGCTATCACGCCCGCTTTCTAATAATAGTTGGAGTCTGGGCTTATCCCGTCGCATATAGCCGGCGGCTCGATACCCCGATTCGGTCGGAGTTCGCCACACATGCGAGTCATCCTTGCTCAACCCCGCGGCTTTTGTGCGGGCGTCGTCCGCGCGATCGAAATCGTCGATCGCGCGTTGCAACGGCACGGTGCCCCCGTGTACGTGCGCCATGAAATCGTGCATAACCGGCACGTCGTCGAAAATCTGCGCAGCAAGGGCGCGCGTTTCGTCGAAGAACTCGATGAAGTTCCGCACGGTGCCGTCGCGATCTTCAGCGCGCACGGTGTCGCACAAAGCGTCGAGCACGACGCGCAAGCGCGCGGCCTCGACGTACTCGATGCCACGTGCCCGCTCGTCACGAAAGTGCACGTGCAGGGGCGTCAATACGTGGCGGCCGGCCGCACGCTGATTTTGATCGGCCACGCCGGGCACCCCGAAGTCGAAGGCACGATCGGCCAAATCCCGGGCAAGGTGCTGCTTGTCCAAAGCGAGGCTGAAGTTGCCACGCTCGAATTGCCCGATGACACGCCGCTCGCCTACGTCACGCAAACGACGCTGTCGGTGGACGATACGCGCGGCATCATCGAAGCGTTGATGCGCCGCTTCAGCAATATCGTCGGGCCGGACACGCGCGACATCTGCTACGCGACGCAAAACCGGCAGGCCGCCGTGCGCGAATTGAGCGCGCAAGTCGACGTGCTGCTCGTCGTCGGCGCGACGAACAGCTCGAACTCGAATCGCTTGCGCGAGATCGGTGCCGAAACCGGCGTGCCGAGCTATCTCGTCGCGGACGGCTCGGAGCTTCAGCCGGAATGGTTTGCCCATGCCCAAGCCGTCGGCATCACGGCCGGTGCATCGGCGCCCGAGGAAATGGTCGAGCACGTCATTGACGCGCTGCGTGCGCTCGGTCCCGTCGAAGTCTCGACGATGGCCGGCCGCGAAGAAAAAGTCGAATTCAAGCTGCCGGCGAAGCTCCTCGAGCCCGTCGCCGCACGCCAAGTTTAAGGAGGTTGCTTTGTCGATCCCACTTCTGCAAAAAGTTCGCGTCGGCGCCTATATCGCGCGCCAACATTTCAGCGGCAACAAGCGCTATCCGCTCGCGCTGATGCTCGAGCCGCTCTTTCGCTGCAACCTCGCCTGCAACGGCTGCGGCAAGATCGATTACCCGGATCCCATTCTCAACCAGCGGCTGTCGGTCGAGGAATGCCTCGGCGCCGTCGATGAATGCGGCGCGCCCGTCGTATCGATCGCCGGCGGCGAGCCGCTCTTGCACAAGGAAATGCCCACGATCGTGAAGGGCATCATCGCGCGCAAGAAGTTCGTCTATCTGTGCACGAACGCGCTGCTGATGGAAAAGAAGATGGACGACTACGAGCCGAGCCCGTACTTCGTCTGGTCGGTCCACCTCGATGGCGACCAAGCGATGCACGATCATTCGGTATCGCAAGAAGGCGTCTACGACAAGGCCGTCGCCGCGATTCGCGAGGCGAAGCGCCGCGGTTTCCGCGTCAACATCAACTGCACGCTGTTCAACGACGCCAAGCCGGAGCGCGTCGCGGCGTTCTTCGATACGCTCGGCCCGATGGGCGTGGACGGCATCACCGTCTCGCCCGGCTACGCCTACGAGCGCGCGCCGGACCAGCAGCACTTCCTGAATCGCGACAAGACCAAGCAGCTCTTCCGCGAAATCTTCAAGCGCGGCAATCGCGGCAAGAACTGGTCGTTCAGCCAGTCGGCCATGTTCCTCGATTTCCTCGCGGGCAACCAAACCTATCACTGCACGCCTTGGGGCAACCCGGCGCGCACGGTGTTCGGTTGGCAGCGTCCGTGCTACCTCGTCGGCGAAGGCTATGCGAAGACCTTCAAGGAACTGATGGAGGAAACCGATTGGGACGCCTACGGTACCGGCAACTACGAAAAGTGCGCGGATTGCATGGTCCACAGCGGCTTCGAGGCGACGGCGGTGATGGATACCGTTGCCCACCCGCTCAAAGCGCTCGGCGTGAGCCTGCGTGGCCCGAAGATCGAAGGCGCGTTCACGAAGGACATCCCGCTCGATAAACAACGTCCGGCCGAATACGTGTTCTCGCGCCACGTCGAGATCAAGCTTGAGGAAATCAAGCACTCGGCCTCGGCCAATTCGAAGAACGCCCGCGCGGCGGCGGCGCACTAACGCGCGCACCCGCGAATCGCTCTACTGTCCGACAAAAGGCGCGGTCCCGGTGGGCCGCGCCTTTTTGCTTTGTGGGTGAACCCAATATCCAAGCGCGGTTTTCGCGCGGTAACATCGGGCCACGGCCTAATCGATTCACCGGCTTCACGTAGCCTTCTTGCAAAGCGGCGCTTCGCCCTTCCGGTCGCGATGAAAATCAAAACGAAGATCTTTCTGCTGGCGATCGTGCCTTTTCTCGTGGCGATCGCGGGCATCGGCATCGGCGTGCGCTTGCAGGCGACGGCGCTCGCCGACGCGCAGCGTGCGACGGTCGAAACGGCCTATTTATCGAGCAAGCAAACGGAACTAAAGCATTACGTCGAACTCGCGACCAGCGCGATCGAGCCGCTATACGACGCGGGTGCCTCGTCAGGCGCCTCGAATGCATCGAATGCCACGAACACTTCGATCGCCGCAAACCGTGCAAACGACGATGCAGCGCGCAAACGCCAAGCGCTGGCGGTCCTGCAGCGCATGGATTTCGGTCCGGACGGCTACTTCTTCGTCTACGACATGCAGGGCAATTCGCTGATGCACCCGCGCGAGCCCGATCTCGTCGGACACAATTGGTGGCTGCTCAGGGACCCGAATGGGGCGCTCACGATTCAACAGCTCATTGCCGCGGCGAACAAGGGCGGCGGCTACGTGCGTTACGTCTGGCATCGGCCATCGACCAACCGTTTGGAGCCGAAGCTCGGCTACGTCGTGCCGCTGCCGCGCTGGGGCTGGATGATCGGCACCGGGATCTATCTCGACGGGGTCAAGGAAACGCTCTCGGGCATCGATACCAGCGCTTCGGCCAACATCGGACGCACGATGACGTGGATCGGTATCATCGCGCTGGCCGGCTTCGGCGTCATCACCGCCTGCGCGCTGTTCTTGAACGTGTCCGAGCATCGCAGCGCCGATGCGAAGCTGAAGCGTCTCGCGCAGCGAGTCGTCGAATCGCAAGAACAAGAGCGCGCGCGCCTGTCCCGCGAACTGCACGACGGGATCAGCCAAATGATGGTCTCGGTGAAGCTGCTGCTCGAATCGGCGCTCGCCCGCTTGGAACGGGCCGGTGCGCCGCACACGCGCGTACCCAGCGCCGAGGCCGCGCTCGGCACCGCGTTGACGCGCTTGTCGCACGTGCTGCGCGAAGTGCGGCGCATCTCCCATGCGCTGCGCCCTTCGATGCTCGACGATCTAGGTCTCACTGCCGCACTCGAGCAATTGACGCGAGAATTCGCCGAGGAAACAGGCATCGAGATGCAAGTCGAAACCGATGCCGCTTCGCGCAAGACCGCCCTGCCGGCAGCGGTCAACACGGCATTGTTTAGGATTGCGCAGGAAGCTTTGATGAACATCGTGCGGCACGCGCAAGCGTCGCATGCAACGTTGGCCTTTGCCGTGCAGGGTAAAACGGCGACTCTGACGATTGCGGACGACGGACAAGGCTTCGACGTCGAGCACGCTCAGGCCGACGCCCGCGGAGGCATCGGCTTGCGCAATATGCGCGAACGGCTAGATGCACTCGCTGGTATCCTGGCGATCGCCTCGCAGCCCGGGCAAACGGTCGTCACGGCGACGGTGCCGCTGCCGCCTCCCCATTCAACGCCGCGCGCCGCCGAACTCGCGCAGACCGATCGTCCGTCATGAACGCGCCCGCTCCTTCTCGCTCCGCCAAGATCATCCTCGTCGACGATCACCCGCTCGTGCGCGACGGCCTACGGCTGCGCCTCGAAGGCGTGCCGGGCTTCATCGTCGCCGGCGAAGCGGGCGGCGCCCTGGAGGCGCTTGCCCTGGCCGAACGCTTGGCGCCGGATCTCGTCTTGATGGATGTCGGCATGAATGGGATGAACGGCATCGCACTCGCCGGGGTTTTTCATGAACGCTTTCCGGCCGTGCGCGTGCTGATGCTGTCGATGCACGACAACGTCGAATACGTGACGCAGGCGGTGCGCGCGGGCGCGAGCGGTTATGTCCTGAAGGATTCGCCGGCCACGGAAATCGTGCACGCGATTTCGGCGGTGCTCGACAATCGCACGTATTTCAGCGCGAGCATCGCCGCCCGGATGATTCAAGCGAGTGCGCTTCAAACGCCGGCGGAACGCCTAACACCGCGCGAGAGCGAGATTTTGGATGCCCTGGCAGAAGGGCTCTCGAGCAAGCAGATTGCCGAGCGCTATGGATTATCGGTACGAACGGTCGAAACGCACCGCCTGAACATCAAGCGCAAGCTCGAGATCGAAGGACAGGCCGAACTGATCAAAGTGGCGGTGGAGCGGCGCCGGCGCTAACCGGCGCCGGCCGTTTACTCGGCGCGCGCGTTGTGCGCCGCGAGGAACTTGATAAGCCCGTCGATCCCGCCCTGGCTCAGTTGCGCTTTGAACTGATTCTGATAAACCTGGATCAGCCAAGCGCCCGACATGTCGATGTCGTAAATCTTCCATTCATTGCCGTTCTTGCCCAGCCGATAACCGACTTGCTGGCTGTCGCCCGGCGTCGTCACCGTCGACATCACAAGCGCGTCATTGGCCGTCGCCTCGTCTGCCTTGAACGAAAAGCGCGCATCTTGCGTGCCCAATTGCGCCAGCGAGGCCGCGTACGTGCGCGTCATCAGGACTTTAAATTGCTTCGTCAACTCCTGCTGCTGCGCGGGTGTCGCTTGCTTCCACGCGTCGCCGACTGCGATCCGGGCTGTCCTCTCGAAGTTCGTAGCCGGCAAGAAGTGCGTCTGCACGACCTGCGCGATCTTCGCCAAATCCCCCCCGCGCGCGGCAGGGTCTTGCTTCATCGCATCGACGGTCCCCACGACGGCTTGCTTGACGACATCGACAGGCGCCGTTTGCGCCCAAGCGGCGGCGCTCACGAACGCCGCGGTGAAAAAAGCGAACAAATGACGTTTCATGGAATTTCGAGCTCGATTGAAAGGATGCCGACCGCGCCCTGCGTGCGCGAGGGACCGATAGGCGGTGCGGGAAGTATACCGATCCCGGTCGATTCCGGCTTCGACAGGCGATTTCGACGCACGCCGAGAGCGGGCGGTACACAAGCGCGCCGCACGGCCGCCGCCGGTGCCGGCCCGTCCCCCGGTATACTTAGGCGTTTTGCCTCCCTCGCTCCGTTGCCGCCTGCCCCATGCTGACGCCCCTTATCGTCCGACTCGTCGACTGGTCCGTACGCCGACCGATCTGGGTCGTCGCCCTTGCCTTCGTGCTGGCTGCGGCGAGCGGCGTCTATACGGTACAGCATTTCAAGATCAACACCGACGTTAGCAAGCTCATCGAAACCGATGCGCAGTGGTCGGCGCTCGGCGATGCGATGGACCGCGCTTTTCCTCAGCGCGACGAAACCATCCTGGCGGTCGTGCAAGCGGGGGCCCCCGAAATGGCCGACGCAGCCGCCGATGCCCTGGCCGGCGCCTTGTCGGCGCCTGCGCACCGGGCGCAAATCGGCGCGGTGTCGCAGCCCGGCGGCGGGCCGCTGTTCCAGCACGATGGAATGCTGTTCCTGCCCACGGCCAGCGTCGCCAGCACGACTGCGCAGCTCTCGCAGGCACGCCCGCTCGTCAATACGCTCGCGCACGATCCGAGCGTGACCGGCCTTTCGACCACGCTATCGACCATGCTCGGCCTGCCGCTGCAGTCGGGCCAAGTGAAGTTGCCTGCGATGGCGAATCTGCTCACGCGCGCGGCCGATACCGTCGATGCGGTGTTGGCGGGCAAGAATGCGGCATTTTCGTGGCGCGCGCTCGTCGATGCGGACGCGGCCCACCAACCCGCGCGCGCCTTCGTCACCGTGACGCCCGTGGTCAATTACGGTGCGCTGCAAGCGGGCGCGCAGGCGTCGGACACTATTCGGGCGGTCGCTCGCCAGCTCGACCTGCAAAAGCGCTATGGCGCCACCGTGCGCTTGACCGGCGAGCAGCCGCTCGCCGACGAGGAATTCGCCTCGGTCGAAGACGGCGCCGTCGTCAACGGCATCGGTACGCTCATCGTGGTTCTGGCGATCCTTTGGCTGGCCCTGCGCTCGAAACGCATGATCCTCGCCGTACTGGTCACGTTGGCCGTGGGCTTGCCCATCACGGCCGCACTCGGCCTCATGATGGTCGGCTCCCTGAACATGATCTCGGTGGCGTTCATGGTCCTGTTCATCGGGCTCGGCGCCGATTTTGCGATCCAGTACGGCGTGAAGTACCGGGAAGAGCGCCATCGCGACGAACGGCTCGATCACGCGCTCGTCGGCGCCGCGCATTCGATGGGCCTGCCGTTGACGCTGGCGGCAGCCGCTGTCGCCACAAGCTTTTTCTCGTTCCTGCCTACGGCCTATCGCGGCGTATCGGAACTCGGCCTCATTGCGGGCGTCGGCATGATCGTCGCCTACTTCAGCACGATGACGCTGCTGCCGGCCCTACTCAAACTCATGGCCCCGCCGGGCGAAGCCTCGCGTCCCGGCTTTCCGCGCTTGGTGCCGATCGACGATTTTCTGCAGGACCATCGCAAGCCGATTCTCATCGGCACGCTGCTCGTCGTCCTCGGTGCGACGCCGTTGCTGCTGCATCTGCGCTTCGATTTCAACCCGCTGCATCTGAAGGATCCGACGACGGAATCGATGGCCACGTTGATGTCGCTGAAAGATTCGCCCGAGGCGTCGATCAACGATGTCGCCGTGTTGGCGCCGTCGCTCGCGGCCGCCGATTTGACGGCACGCCGCGTGGGCGCGCTGCCGGAAGTGGGACGGGTCACGACGCTCGGCACGTTCATTCCTCCCGATCAGCCGCAAAAGCTCGCGTTGATCGCGCCCGCGGCGCAGGCGCTGCTGCCCGCGCTGACGCAAGCGAGCGCACCGGCGGCATCGGACGCCCAACGCGTGGCGGCCTTGAAACGCGCCTCGAACCAGCTTGCCTATGCCGCCGACGACTACCCAGGCCCCGGCGCGCAGCCTGCGCGACGGCTGTCGGCCGCACTGGCCAAGCTCGCCGCGGCCGACAGCGCCACGCGCGAGCGCGCCGAAGCCGCCTTTTCGACGCCGCTGCGGCTAGCCTTGCATCAATTGACAACGCTTCTTCAGCCGTACCTGCTCACGCGCGCCACGTTGCCGCCCGAACTCGTACGAGATTGGGTGGCCCCCGACGGCCGCGCCCTGGTGCAGATCTCGCCCCGGGTACCGCCCGGCGTCGATTCGGACGACGACGCGATGCTGCGCCGGTTCGCGCATGCCGTGAAGCGCGCGGAACCCGGCGCGATCGGCGGGCCGATTTCGATTCTGCACTCGGCCGATATCATCGTGAAAGCCTTCCTGCAGGCGGCGGCCTGGGCCGTCCTCTCGATCACGGTGCTGTTGTGGATCACGCTCGGCCGCTTCGGCGACGTACTGCGAACGATGATCCCGTTGCTCGTATCGGCGCTGGTCACGCTCGAACTTTGCGTCGTCTTCGATATGCCGCTGAACTTCGCGAACATCATCGCGTTACCGCTGATGCTCGGCGTGGGCGTGGCCTTCAAGGTCTACTTCGTGATGGCGTGGCGGGCGGGCCAGACGAGTTTGCTCTCATCGAGCCTCACGCATGCGGTATTGTTCAGTGCGGCCACGACGGCGACGGCATTCGGCAGCCTTTGGCTCTCGCACCATCCCGGTACCGCGAGCATGGGGCGGCTGCTTGCCCTGGCACTCTCTTGTACGCTTGTCGGCGCTGTCGTGTTCCAGCCCGTGTTGATGGGCAAACCACGCGCCGCGCGCGCCAAAGAGAAACAACTCAAAGGAATCGATGGATAACCTACGAACCTTGACCGCGCTCGTTCCCGTCGCGGCCCTATTGGCCGGCTGCGCGAGCCCGAGCACGCGCACGCCCGGCGACCCGTTCGAGCCGATGAACCGTGTCGTCTTCAAGGTCAACGATACGATCGATCAGACGATCGCCGTCCCGATCGCGAAGGGTTATCAAAAGATCACGCCGCACCCGCTGCGTACCGCGATCAGCAATTTCTTCTCGAATTTGGGCGATCTGAACAACTTCGCGAACGAGTTGCTTCAGTTAAAGATCACCGATGCGACGCAAGACCTGATGCGCTTCGCGATGAATACGACGTTCGGCATCGGCGGGCTCATCGATTTCGCGACGCCGGCCCGCTTGCCGAAGCACCACCAGGATTTCGGGCTGACGCTGGGGCGCTGGGGCATCCCGTCCGGCCCTTACCTCGTGCTGCCGATCTTCGGGCCGAGTTCGTTCCGCGACGGCGTGGGGTTGGCCGTCGATACGCGCTTTAGCCCGTTGATCTACGTGCCCACCGACGCGAAAAAGCCGCTTTACGCCTTGCAATTCGTCAGCGCCCGGTCGGACATGCTCGGCGCGACGGACATCCTCGAGCAAGCGGCGCTCGATAAATACTCGTTCGTACGCGACGCCTATACGCAACAACGCCGCGCTGCGCTAAGCGCCGGCTCGTCCACGCCGCCCGCGCTGCCCAATTACGGCGACGAAGACGAAAGCGCCACGGGCGCGGCCCCCGCCGCGCCGGCCAGCGCGAGCCAAGCGGCGCCGGCCACGGGCGCATCCGGTACGGCGGCCACTGCACCGGCGTCGGCGCCTGCGCCTGCGCCTGCGCCTGCTTCATCGCCTGCACCGGCCTCAGCGTCGGCCGCGTCGCAGCCGGCTTCCGGCCCGGCCGTGCCCGCCGCGGCGTCGACACCCGCCACTGCGACGCCCGTTCCTAAAGGCACCAGCGACACCCCACCCCAATAGGCAGACCTCACCATGCTTCACGCCGCTTCTCAGGGCGTGCTCGGATCGACGCTGCATGCGCTCCACCCGTACGCGTTGGCCGGCATCGTGGCGGCACTGGTTGTCGGCGGTATCGTCAAAGGCATCGTGAGCATCGGCGTGCCGCTCGTCGCCATGCCCATCTTGAGTCAGATGATGCCCGTCAAACAAGCGGTCCTGCTGCTCTCGATGCCCGTGATTCTCGGCAACATCCCGCAAGCATTGGAAGGCGGCGAAACGCTAGCCACCGCGCGGCGTATGGCGGCGCCGCTGATCGGCACGGTGCTCGGCAATGTCGTGGGGGTATCGATCCTGATCTCGCTCGAGCCGCACCATGCACAGGCGGCCGCCGGCGGGTTGCTCGTCTTTGCGGCGCTGCTGCTCCTTGCTTCGCCGCGGTTCACGCTTGCGCCCGCTTGGGTCAAGCCCGTCGGATTCGTCCTCGGCTTCGGCGCGGCGCTCATGGAAAGCATTGCATCGATCCCGGGGCCGTTGCTCGCGATCTATCTCATCGCCACGGGCGCGCGCGGCAAGGCTTTCACGAAGCAGATGGCGATCATTCTCGTGGTTTCGATCGTGACGCTGCTGCTCGCGTTCAAAAGCGGCGCGCATGCGTCGGGTACCGACCTGCTGATCTCCGCGGCCGCCAGCGTGCCGGTGATTGCAGGCATGGCGATCGCGCGGCCGTTGCGCGACAAGCTGCCGCCGCAGGCGTTTCGCGTGATCGTCCTGCTGTTCGTGCTCGGTGCCGCCGTTCAGATGATGCGCAAAGCGCTGGGTTGGTAACGCGAGCGTGCCAAGCTCATGCCGCTTCGTTTCGAGTCACGCGGCGGTTGCGGTTGCGCCTCCACATGCAGGTAGGTCGTATCGCGGGATCTCGCATGCCAGCGCTTTACGTGCGCATGCGGACGTGGGTGTCCATGCGCTCTGCCCCGCTGGGCGTGCCGGCTTTGGGGGCTTTGACCGCTTTCCGCTCTGCCCGGATGGATTTGCGCGCCGCGCGCATTCCCATTGGACGGCGCCGCCCCACCGAGTGCACCTGAGGCTCCCTGCGTCCCTAGTCCGTCGTTCGTTGGCCCGGCGAGATTCGAAGCGTTCGATCCATTCGATGGGATCGAGCCATCGGCCGATTGCGACACGCCATCGCGCGATGCGGGGGAAATAGAAGACCGATCGTATCGATGCAGTAACGTCACCCCGCCGAAGAGCACGACGAAGGCGGCGAGCAGCATGCCCATGCTGCCCTTCAAGCCCCATTGACGTAGCCGGAGAAAGATCGACGAGCGTGTGCGGGCATCCGGGTCGTCTGCCGGCGGAACGGAGGACGTTCCCGCGGGATCGGACCACGGCGTATCGAGGTCGCCTTCGAAATCGGTAGGCGCGAACGAACGCATTGGGGGCTCGAAGCGTGCGGCCACAGCTTCAGGGCTGCCGGCTCCGTGCGAAACATGCGAAGCGCCTTCTCCCGCGAGCGGCGCGAGTTCTGTCCGCGTGCCGCAATGCGGGCAAAAGGCGCCAGGCTGCCAAATGCGGCCGCCGCAGCTTGCGCACACCGTCGGATGTTCCAACTCGCGAGCGGTCTGATCGCTCATGCCGGTGCCTTTAGTGGACGAACGAAGCGGACATCGCGCCAAGCTTCGAAATCGCGCTCGCAGGCACGAGCAAAGGCAACCGCTCGATTTGAAAAAAGCACTCCATCATGACGTCAGTCAATCGCATCGAACGAATGACCCACTATGGTGGTGTACTTCCTATGCGTCAAGGGTGCCAGCTCCCGTCCCCATCGGCTAAATCAGCCACAAGTTCGCCTATTTTGGACAGTCGGGTATATCGGCGATAACGTGCGCGACTGCGGGAAGCCAGCGTCGCGCGGCGTCGACCTCATTGAGGGCTGGGGGACTGTACCGCATATCGGAAAGTCAACGTCGAAAACCCCACAAGTCCCCCTTACCGACGGCAGCCGGCTCCTCGCCGTCTCGATAGACTGTCGTCGCACTCTCGTCGTATCCGCCCGCGAATCCTCGGGCTACTTTTCGTCTCTGAAGCCGGGCCTTGTGGGTTCTTCTCCGGCGAATGATCGTAGTAGTGAGGATCGAACCAATCGTTGACCGAGTCCTTCCCATAGAAACCCATGTCGTAACACCCGATCGGATTAGGCGGATACGCCGACGGGATAAATGCAGATTTTCGACATACCGAGACCGGGCACGAGTTTATCGGCAATCGTGTCTTCGGATGGGAAGTTCCGATCCGGTTCCCACTTGCCATTGTCAGGGAAAGCGAGCTATAGAATCGAATTCTAGGGGATTCAGATCGGGAGTCGTTATAGGCTCGATGCGCCAACCGCTCGTGGCACCTCGCAATTCTTTCGTTTCGAATTCCGGCCGAGCCACCACTATTTTTACTGCACCCCTCGGTTATAATTCCGCCCTTGCGTCAAAAAACAAGCTGCCAATATAAAGCAATAGCGGAAGGAGGCCATAACAGCCTCGAGCTATCCGGCATATTCGGCCGCTCCGAGCAAGCAACCGACCATAAATCGCATACAAAAGAACCCCATCATGGCCGATTCGGGCGTCTTAATCCCCAAACCGACCGACGTGTTCGTGTCGCCGCTCTACAAGCTGCATCCTGCCGACGTCCAAGCCGGCATCGACGTCTTCGACAAATGGCTGCGCTCCATTAGCGAT
>NZ_JBQCIV010000059.1:0-20240 GCF_051953405.1 Trinickia sp.
CAAGGCTGGCAGTTCTACGCGATCACGTTCAGCATGTTCGTCGTGTTCGCGTTTCCCGGCTTTACGTTTCAATATCTCGTCAAACGTCGCTGACGGTCAAGCGGCCGTCGGCTACTCCCCGGAGGCAGTGCGATGGCCGAACCGTCCGATCCCCGTTCGCCGCATCATGACGCGTCGCTGGTCGAAACGCGCTTAGAGGGCGAATCCGTCTACGACGGCAATTTCCTCAAGATCAAACGCGATATCGTGCGCCTGCCCGACGGCAAGCCGACGACGCGCGAGTATGTCCTGCACTCGGGCGCCGTCATGGTGATTCCCGTCTTCGACGACGGGCGCGTGCTGCTCGAGCGGCAGTTCCGTTATCCGATCGGCAAGGTCATGATCGAATTTCCGGCCGGCAAGCTGGACGCGGACGAAGGTGCGCTGGCTTGCGCCGAGCGCGAATTGCGCGAGGAGACGGGATACTCGGCCCGCGAGTTCATCTTCCTCACGCGCATTCACCCGATCATTTCGTATTCGACCGAGTTCATCGACATCTTTTTGGCCCGAGGCTTGACGCCCGGCCAGCAGGCGCTCGACGACGGCGAGTTTCTCGAAATCTTCACGTCCGACGCGGCGCAGATGAGCGAATGGATTCGCACCGGCGAAATCACCGACGTCAAGACGATCATCGGGCACTTTTGGCTCGAGAAGGTCGTCTCGGGCGCCTGGCGGCCCGACCGGACGGCGTTGCCGTTTCCCCCCATGCCTGGCTCGGAAGACAAGGCGGCAGGCGCCTAGTCCGACTGTCGGGGAGGAGAACGACCGTTCGCTCCGTTTGCGCTACACTAGGGCCGGCTTCCGTCTCGCTGTCCGCACGAGGCGGGCTGCATTGCCTGGAAGCTCGGCGAACAGGCCTTAGCTCATTCCTTAGACGTTCAGCATGAAGGTTCTCGATCTGCAGTGTCCGCTCGGTCATCGTTTCGAAGGGTGGTTTGCCTCGGCCGATGATTTCGAATCCCAGTTGTCGCGCAAATTGGTCGAATGCCCGATTTGCTCGGCGACGGAAGTCAGCCGTATGCCGTCGGCGCCACGCCTGAATTTATCGGGTGCGACGCGCACGCGGCAGGCCGAGGCGCAACCTCGCGATGCCGAGGGGACGCAGGCAGGCGAGGGTAGCGGCAAGACAGGGGCGGCGGGTAGTGCGCCGGCCGCGCAACATGCCCGCGAGTTCGAGGCAATGGCGCTGCGGATGTTGCGCGAGGTGGTGGGCAAGGCGGAAAACGTCGGCGATCGCTTTGCCGAAGAAGCGCGCCGCATCCATTACAACGAAGCGCCCGCACGCAGCATTCGGGGCGTGACGACGCCTGAGGACGCCCGGGCGTTGGTCGATGAAGGCATCGAGGTCATGGCGCTGCCGGGCGCGGCCGTGCCGAAAGAATCGCTGCAATAAGATCGATCGGGCAACGGCGCGATAGGGCGACAGGGCTGCAGGGCCGCAGGGCAACAGAACGACGATAGGAAATCATCGAATGGGGATCAGCTACGAGGATTTGGAAGTCGGTTCGCGCGATGAAGTCGGCACGCATACGTTTACCGTCGACGAGATCGTCGAGTTTGCCGACCGTTTCGATCCGCAGCCGTTTCATATCGACGCGGCAGCGGCCCAAGCCTCGCCGTTCGGCGGTCTGATTGCGAGCGGCTGGCATACGTGCTCGGTCATGATGGGCATGCTGGTACGCAACGTACTGACGGGGTCCACCTCGCTTGGTTCCCCCGGTATCGACGAAATTCGGTGGTTAAGGCCGGTGCGGCCCGGCGATAGTTTGCGAATGTACAACTCGGTATTGGCCAAGCGCGTCTCGAAGAGTCAGCCGGACCGCGGCATCGTGACCACGTTGTGGGAAGGCGTGAATCAAGCGGGCGAAACCGTGATTACCGTGCGCTCGAATGTGCTGTTCGGGTTGCGGCATCCGCCGATCTCGGACGGCGCCACGGCATGAGCGGCGTATCGCTTTCGAGTGCGCCGCGCGTACCCGTGATCATCGGCGATGTCGCGGCGTTGCGCGCGCGCGTCGGCGGCGAGCCGATCGTCGGCGAGTGGCTCACGGTCGATCAAGCGCGTGTCGATCGCTTCGCGCAAGCGACGGGCGATGACCAATGGATCCACGTCGATCCCGAACGCGCACGGCGCGAATCGCCGTTTGGCGGCCCCATCGCGCACGGCTTTTTGACGTTGTCCGTCATTCCGTCGCTGCTCTTTCGCGCGGTGCGATTTGAAGAGCGCATGAGCGTGAACTATGGACTCAATCGCGTTCGTTTCCCGGCACCGGTGCGTGTCGGTGCCGCGTTGAGAGCGTCCTGCGTCGTCGCGGAGGTGGCCGACATGCCGGATGGCGCGCAGCAAGTTACGTGGGACGTCACGGTCGAAATCGAAGGGGAAAGCAAACCGGCGTGCGTCGCGCAGTTCGTCACGCGGCATTATTTCTGATCGCGATTTACGCCGTCGGCTAACCGGGGCGCGACGTCGAGCGCGCCATTGCGCCATTGCGCCATGGGCGGCGCTGCTTCCGCTTTTGTCGGGCATTCCTGTTAGTTTTCTCAGCGCGCACCGGCGCGTTCCTCGGTACGCTCGGGATTCCCTCCCGAATGCGGCCCATCATCATGAGCGAAGCTACGTCTAATGGCTTTACGGGTGCGTATCGTGAGCCCATCTCGCTTGGCTATCCGCTAGGCAACGGATATCGCTGGTATCTGCCAAGCCTTTTGCGCTTCAATGCACCCGACGAACTGAGTCCGTTCAGTATCGGCGGCCCGAATTCCTACGCTTATTGCGGTGGCGATCCGATCAATCTTGCGGATCCGACGGGGCGCAGTGTCTGGGGGGCGATCGTGCGCCAGTGGCGGCGCCTCAGACCCACCGCGGCAGCAGTCGAAGGTGGAGAGGAGATCGCGCGTACGGACACGTCCATTGCCGCCGCGGCTGCGGCTGACGCAAGGGGTACCGGGCACCCCGTTCTTCCGGCGCCGCCTCCGTACGAGGAGGCGAGCGGGCATCATCCGTCATTGACTCATCCAATGGAGCAGCCTACTGCGCTGGCCCCGCCTGGCTATGAAAGCGTGGAGCATGTTCAGCCACATAGCGATCAAAACGAGACGCGCTTGCCGCTGCTAAGTTATGCGCAAGCCGTTGGGGGACCGCCGGATTATCAAGAGACGCTTGCATCGGTTCGTCACGTTTATAGCGACGTGCTCCTCGATTTGTACACGAGGATGTCTACCGAATTATGGACCGAATTTCAGCGGACAATCGCCCGGGCGAGCGAGCGCGCCGGAACCTTAGCGCGGCGTACCGATGCACTGAATCAATACCGCGAGATACTGGCGGATATTCGTCGACACATGGTGCGTGAACGAATGCTGATCGGCAACCGAGCAGTGCGCGAAGACCTTCTCCTGCGCTTGGACAACACCACAACCATCCATGACTTCTACGTGGCCAGGTTGGGGCGACAAAGGCTCGGTTTCGACCATTGACCGCAATCGTAGCCCGAAGCAAACGCCGACCGGGGTCGTGGACGGTTTCCGCGTGAGGTGGGTTTATCTCCCGCGAGTTCGCATTTGCAAACCGCTAAGGCATGCGGCTCAACGATTGCGGGCAAGCGCCCCTACACGTTGATAGGGCCTACCCAGCAAGCGTCTGATTCGGCTGGCCAAAAGATATTTCCCACATCTTCAGCTAGACGATAGACCTCCACGAACGAACGCTGGGCATCCGGCCCAACGTCTCGCCTTTTGGGAGGTCAGGACATGTTGCCATCATCGGCCAAGGTATTGCTCGGGCGAGCCGTCGCTCGCACGGTGGCGGTTTCGCTCTTGTTCGTTACCTTATGCGCCGCCCGGGCATCCGTCGCACTCGATTCGCCCTCGGCCGCGCCGCCTGCTGTGGGTCCGCGACTCGAATTGATGACCGGTACCATTGCGGGTGCGAACGTCAACGCGCCGCCGCGTCCGGTGCGCGCATTCCTCGGCATCCCGTATGCCGCCCCGCCGATCGGCGCATTGCGATGGCAGGCGCCGCAGCCCATCGCGCGCTGGTCGGGCATACGCCAGGCCACGCAGTTCGCGCCGCGCTGCATGCAACATCCGAACGAAAAGCGACCGGCCCGCGCCTCGCAAATGAGCGAGGATTGTCTGTATTTGAACGTTTGGGCGCCCAATCCGGACACCGATGCGAAGCGGCCAGTGCTCGTCTATTTTCACGGTGGCGATCTGAATGACGGCGACGCATCCGAAATCCGATACGACGGGGCGAACCTCGCCGCGATCGGGGTCGTGACCGTCACCGTCAACTATCGCCTCGGTGTGTTCGGCTTTCTGGCGTTGCCGTCGTCGCCGTCCGAATCCTCTGGCGACACTGCGCGCAATTATGGGCTGCTCGATCAAGTGGCGGCGCTGCGCTGGGTGCGGGAGAACATCGCAGCGTTCGGCGGCGATCCCGCCAACGTGACGATAGCCGGCGATTTCGGCGGCGCCGTGGCCGTCAGCGCGCACATGGCCTCGCCGCTGTCGCGCGGCCTGTTCGCGCGCGCGGTAGGGCAAAGCGGCGGGGCGTTCGGCCGAATGGCGGTGTTAAGCCGCGCCCAGGCCGAGCAGCTTGCGCTGCGGTTCGCGGCGCAAGTCGGCAAATCGACATTGCCGCAGTTGCGAGCCCTGTCGGCCGAGCAATTGCTGGCCGCCACCGGCTCAGCGGATGATCGAAAACGCTTCTTTTGGCCGCATGTGGATGGGGCATTTTTGACGGACACCCCCGAGGCAGTATTTGCCTCGGGCGGGCAGACACAGGTGCCGCTACTGCTCGGCACGCGGTCGCGAGAGAGACATTCCGTCGAAGTGCCGAACGAAGCCGACGCCACCCCCGAGCGCTGGAAACTCGCACTCGAGCGCCTGTTCGGCGACCAAGCCGCGCAGGCTTTGTCGTACTACCCCGCCGGCGACCGTGCGCAAGCGATGCGTTCGGCCGCCTTGCTCGGCACGGATCTGACGGTTGGCCACGCCGCATGGCGATGGATGTCGTTGCATCGGCAAACGGGTAACGGCTCGCCGGTCTACTTCTATCTCTACGAGCGCATGCCGACCTCGTCCGAAGGTGCTTCCGAGCGGGAGGAAGCCGCAGCAGCGGCCCCTTCGTCGGATGACGATACGCTCGGCAACCTAAACCTTTTGCCGCATCCCGGATGGGGCGCGGACGACTACCGTGCATCGTCGGCATTGCTGCGCTACATGATCCGCTTCGTTAAGACGGGCGATCCAAGCGGCCCTCGCGATCACTCGCTCGGGTATCTGTCGGCGTTGAGCCTGGGTTGGCCCGAGCGGCTGCCGGCGTGGCCGGCCGTGCGCGAGGAGCGCGGCGCGATCGCGCGTCAAAGGATCGATGTCGAGCCGAAGACGATCTGGGATCCGAGTGCGGCGCGGCACGACTTCATCCAGCGGGCGATTGCCGCGCAAGCATCGAAAGAGGCGTCCTGAAGAGGGGGCTCGAGCCCTTGCCGGCCAGCCGGCCGGCCGCCCATGCTAGAGGCGCATTCTCGAAAGCGGCCACTCGGGCCGCTTCAATGCTTGGCGTATTGCGTCGCGCCGAACAGGATATCCCTCGCCTTATCGTCGGTCAGCGCACGCCGAGCCGACGCCAACACGTCGACCCCGCGCTGCACCGCCGGGCGCGCCGCGATCGCCTCGTGCCAGCGTTTGACGTTGGGATAGTCGGCGAGGTCCACGCCTTGGTTTTGCCACGAACGCGTCCAGGGGAACGCTGCGATGTCGGCGATCGAATACTCGCCGCCGGCCAAGTAGCCCGACTTGCCGAGCTGCTTATCCATGACGCCGTACAAACGCTTGGCCTCGTTCGTATAGCGGTTCACCGCGTATTCGATCTGCTGGGGCGCATAGATGCGGAAATGATGGGTCTGTCCAAGCATCGGCCCTAGGCCGCCCATCTGAAACATGAGCCATTGCAGCGTCGCATAGCGGCCCGCGGGATCGGCCGGCAAGAATTTGCCCGTTTTCTCGGCCAGATAGACGAGGATCGCGCCGGACTCGAACAGCGACAGCGGTTGGCCGCCCGGGCCGTCGCTATCGACGATCGCCGGGATCTTGTTGTTCGGGCTGATCGCCAGAAATTCCGGTTTGAATTGATCGCCGGCGCCGATATCGATCGGATGAACGCGGTACTCGAGGCCGGTTTCCTCGAGCATGATGTGAACCTTATGGCCGTTCGGCGTGGCCCAGCTGTAGACATCGATCATCGCTGCTCCTCGTGCTCGCCGGCGCTGCAATGCGCGGCGCCGATGCACGCGGAAATTAGCATGGATCGGCGGGCGTCGCTCGCGACGCGCAAAGGCCATGAAGGCGATGCGGGTATGGGGCGAGCAGCCCGTGCAATGCGGTCACGCAAGCAAGCTTGGATCAATGCGCCGAGGGGGCGTGGCGTGCCAGCTCGAGCTTCGCGATAGCGTTGCGATGGACCTCGTCGGGACCGTCCGCGAAACGTAGCGTCCGCGCGCACGTATAGGCATAGGCAAGCGGAAAATCGTCGCACATGCCGCCGCCGCCGTGTGCTTGGATGGCCCAATCGATCACCTGGCAAGCCATGTTCGGTGCGACCACCTTGATCATCGCGATCTCGCCGCGCGCGCCTTTGTTGCCGACGGTATCCATCAGGTAGGCGGTTTTCAGCGTCAGCAGCCGGGCTTGTTCGATGAGGCAGCGCGCTTCGGCGATACGCTCTTGCGTCACCGTCTGCGCGGCGATCGGCTTGCCGAATGCGATACGCTGGGACGTTCGTTTGCACATGAGTTCGAGCGCGCGTTCGGCGAGGCCGATTAGCCGCATGCAATGGTGGATGCGTCCAGGCCCGAGTCGCCCTTGCGCGATCTCGAAGCCGCGGCCCTCGCCGAGCAGCATGTTCGACGCGCTAACGCGCACATTGTCGAGCGTGATGTCCATGTGGCCGTGCGGGGCGTCGTCGTAGCCGAATACGTGCAGCGGACGATGCACGGTGACGCCGGGCGCGTCGGCCGGCACGAGGATCATCGACTGCCGGCTATGCTTCGGTGCGTCGGGATCCGTCTTGCCCATGACGATATACACCTTGCAGCGCGGATCGCCGGCCCCGGAGGACCACCATTTGCGGCCGTTGATGACGTAGGCATCGCCGTCGCGTTCGATTCGCGTTTCGATGTTGGTGGCATCGGACGACGCGACTTCGGGCTCGGTCATCAAAAATGCCGAACGGATCTTGCCGTCTAGCAGCGGCGCTAGCCACGTTCTTTTTTGCTCCTCCGTGCCGTAGCGTTCGAGCGTTTCCATGTTGCCCGTGTCCGGGGCGTTGCAATTGAACACTTCGGGCGCCCAAGGAACGCGTCCCATGATTTCCGCGAGCGGCGCGTATTCGAGGTTCGTCAGCCCGGCACCCAGCGTGGAATTGGGCAGGAACAAGTTCCATAGGCCCGCTTCCCTCGCGCGTGCCTTCAGCGTTTCCACGAGTTCCGTGGGTACCCATGCGTTGCCCGCTGCCCGATTGCGGGCAACTTCTTCGATGAAGGTGCGCTCGTTCGGATAGATGTGGGCATCGAAGAAATCGAGCAACTTCGCGCGCAGGTCCTGAACCTTCGGGGTGTAGTCGAAATTCATTTGCGTCCTCGCGATGATGGCGGCCCCGCGCGCGGCGCGCGCTTGGCCGGTGCTGACGGTTGCGATGCGCATGGCCGGTAGCTTTACGCCGGCCGCGACGATCAATGCACTTTCTGTGCGTACGACCAGGCAAGCTCGGCCATCGGCCGTGCTCGCCGGCCCGCATCGACCGCTTGTGCGCTCGACGCGGTGCCGACCGTCACGCGCTTCATGATCCCTTGCAGGATCGCGGCGATGCGAAACATGTTGAAGGCGAGATAGAAATTCCAATCGCCCGGAATCGAAAAGCCGGTACGTTCGCAGTAGCGCTCGACATAGCCGCGCTCGTTGGGAATGCCGAGCGTCTCCCAGCTTAGGCCCGCAATGCCGCGGAACGCGTGCGGGTCGACGTGCCAAGCCATGCAGTGATAAGCGAGGTCGACAATCGGATCGCCGAGCGTCGACAGCTCCCAATCGAGCACCGCGAGGATGCGCGGCTCGGTCGGATGGAAGATCAGGTTGTCGAGGCGATAGTCGCCATGCACGATGGCCACGTGTTCGCCGGCATCGGGCGGCATATGCGCCGGTAGCCAATCGATGAGCCGGCGCATGGCGTCGATCGGCTCGGTTTCCGATGCCTCGTACTGCTTGCTCCAACGCGCGATTTGGCGTGCGAGATAGTTGCCCGGTTTGCCGTAATCGCCAAGACCGGCCGCGGACGGATTCACCGTATGCAACGCCGCGATCACGCGATTCATTTCATCGTAGATCGCGCCACGCTGCGCGGGTGTCATGCCGGGAAGCGACGGGTCCCACAGCACCCGGCCCTCCACGTACTCCATCACATAGAACGCGCGGCCGATGACCGTTTCGTCCTCGCAAAGCGCGAGCATCTTGGCAACGGGGACGTCGGTGCGCGAAAGCGCATCCATGACGCGGTACTCGCGCTCGATCGCGTGGGCCGACGGCAATAGCTTGGCCGCGGGGCCCGGTTTGGCGCGCATGACATAGCTGCGCGACGGCGTGACGAGCTTGAACGTCGGATTGGATTGGCCGCCCGCGAATTGCTCGACGGCGAGGGTGCCCTCGAAGCCGGCTACGTGCGCGCGCAGCCAAACGGCCAGCGCGTCGATGTGAAATCGCTGCCGCTCCGACACTTCGCGTGTCCCGACGAATGCCGAATAGTCGTCCTTGCCGGGTGGTGCTGCCTGCTCGTTCGTTGCCATGTAACGGCTCCCGCTGATGGGTGAGTCTGATTCGATGACGGAACAGCTAAGATGCTCAGACGAACACGCTAGGCCTGCGATCCCTCATTCTCGGCGATAACGCAGGTATTGCGAGTAAAGCATTTCCATCGTCGTATGGCGGACATCGCGAAATAGCGGCGTCGGCGGTGCGTAGTTGAGCGTGCGTACGACCCAGTCGCCGGGTTTCGTGCCGACGTCGAGGGCGTTGATGCAGCCCGTTGCTTGCGCGAGATGGCCGAAGAACGCGCGGCCGCCGGCCGTGATCGCATGCGAGAGCAGCGCGCGGTTTACGCCGCCGTGCAGGACGAGCAGCGCCGTATCCCACGTGGTGTCCTCGCGTAGGCGCGCGAGCGGCGGCAGCACCCGGTCGAGCAGTTCGCCGATCGTCTCGCCGCCCAGAAAGCGTGTGGTCTCGGGCACGACGCCGTCGAATGCGCCGAGAAACGCGGCTTCGACTTGGCCCGGCGGCAGATCGGCGAGCCGTCCGGCCCGGATTTCCTGCCACTCGGGCCACGCCTCGATCTCCAAGTGCTGTCCCGTTGCGGCGAGCACTTGCTGCGCGGTTTGCACGGTGCGCGGCAGGCCGCTGACGATGACGCGATCGAACCGTGCGCCGTCCGCGGCAAACGCCTCGCCCGCGGCTTTTGCTTGCACGAGACCGTGCGCATTGAGCGGCACCGTTTCCGGATCGATGGCGCGGCCCGTATCGTCGAAGTACGTCACGTCGCCATGGCGCATCAAAAAAATGCGCCGGCGCTTTGGCATTTCGAAGGGCGTCATGAGCGTTCTACCCGGTAGCGCGCGGGGCGTTTCTCGAGGAAGGCGGTGATGCCTTCGAGCGCATCCGCGTGATGGAGCGAGGCGACGAATTCATCGCGCTCCACCGTCAGGTGATCGGCTAGCGAGTGCGCCGCCGCCGAGGCGACGAGCGCTTTGATGCAAGCTTGCGCATTGGGCGAACCGCGACCGATCTCGTCGGCCCAAGCGATCGCGGCATCGCGCAGTTGGGCGGTCTTGACGAGGCGATTGACGACGCCGAGTGCGTGAAGGCGTTCGGCCGAGACGGGTTTGGCTTCGAGCAGGATTTCCGTCGCGAGGGCGCGCGGCAGCGCTTGCGCGAGGAACCACGAGCCGCCGCCGTCGGGCGTCAAGCCGACCCGCGAATACGACATGACGAACTTGGCGTCGTCCGCCGCGACGATCAAATCGCACGCCAGTGCGAGCGAAAACCCCGCGCCCGCTGCCGCGCCGGCCACGGCCGCGATCACGGTTTTGCGCGACGTGCGCAGCGCCAGGATCCACTGCGCGAGCAGATCGATGCTCTGCGCTTGCACGGACGGGTCTTTCGCGCGATTTTCGAGCAGGCGATTCAGGTTGCCGCCCGCGCAAAAAAAGTCGTCTGCACCGATGAGGACGATGGCCCGAATCGACGGATCGCGTTCGGCCGTTTCGAGCGCTTGAATGCCGGCCGCATACATGTCGGGGTGCAGCGCGTTGCGGGCGCCGGGATTGGACAGTGTCAAGACGAGGGTGGATTCGCTCTCGGGCGGTCGCGAAGCAAGCAGCTCTGCGCTCATGATGTTTCCTTGTTTCAGGGTTCCGTGGGTGGATCGATGCCGATGGCGCTGGTGTGCAGCGAATCGGAACATAGGTCCATCGTCGAGGTCCGAACGTCCGCAGTGCGATTAGAATAGCACGGTCGTTTTATTCGAAACGACCGCCAATGGGGCGCCGGTTTGTGCCGACACGGCGCGACGGGCATCCTTAATCGACCCTCTCGTGGAGAGACGCATGATTCAACTGCACGGTATTGCGATTTCGAATTACTACAACAAAGTCAAATTCGTCCTGCTCGAGCACGGTATCGCGTTCGAAGAGGTGCGTGTGATGCTGCCGATCACCGACGAAGCCACGCTCGCTTGCACGCCGAACGGCAAGGTGCCGTTCATTCGCACCGAGGAAGGCGAGCTGAGCGAATCGCAAGTCATCGTGGAATACCTGGCTGCGCGCTATCCCGAGAAGGCCATTTTTCCGGCGGATCCGTTCAAGGCCGCCAAGGTTCGCCAGTTGGCGGCCGTGCTCGAGTTGCACATGGAACTCGTCGCGCGCGAGCTGTATCCGCAGATGCTGATCGGCCGCACGACGAGCGACGAGACGAAAGCGCGCGTCGAGCGTACGCTCGCGCGCAACATCGAAGGATTCAAGCGCATCGCGACATTCGCGCCCTACGTCGGCGGCGAGACCTTCACCTTTGCGGATATCTGCGCCTACGTGAGCCTGCCGCTGATCGCGCTCGCGACGAAGAGCGTGCTCGGGCACGACATGCTGCTCGATGCGGGCATCGATTGGAAAGCGCATGCGAAGCTGATCGAAGACGCTCACCCGGTCGCGCAGCGCGTGACGGCCGACCGAAAAGCCGAAATCGCTGCGTTTTCCGCGGCGGCTAAGCGCGCGTAACGTCGCCCGGGTTCGCGCTGCGCCCACCGAGGCGCACCGCGGGGTGCGATGTGCGTGTCGACACGTGCATCGCTCGCGCATCGCCATCGCTCAAAGGCGCGCCAGCCGCTCGAGCGCGGTCGCAAGCGTGGCCTCGCGCTTGGCGAAACAAAACCGCACGATGCCCGACTCGTGCGGCTCGCGATAGAAGGCCGAGACCGGAATGGCGGCCACGCCGATCTCGGTCGTCAGCCACTTCGCGAACGCCTCCTCGGATAGATCGCTGATCGCCGAATAATCGACGCATTGGAAGTACGTTCCTTCGCAGGGCAACAGCTTGAAACGCGTTGCCGAAAGGCCCGCGCGGAAGAAGTCGCGCTTTTGCTGATAGAACGCGGGCAGCTCGACATACGGTTTCGGGTCGGCGAGATAGGCGGCCAGGCCCATCTGCATCGGCGTGTTCACGGTGAAGACGTTGAACTGATGGACCTTGCGAAACTCGGCCGTCAACGCGGCGGGCGCGGCCACATAACCGACCTTCCAACCGGTGACGTGAAACGTCTTGCCGAAGCTCGAGACGACGAAACTGCGCCGCGCAAGTTCGGGGTAGCGCGCGACGCTCTCGTGCGGCGCACCGTCGTACACCATGTGCTCATAGACTTCGTCGGAAAGGATCAGCACGTTCGTGCTGCGCACGATCTCCTCGAGCCGGCGCATGTCGTCGGCATGCCAGACCCGGCCCGTCGGGTTGTGCGGCGTATTGACGAGCAGCAGGCGAGTGCGCGGCGTGATGGCGCGCGCGAGTTTGTCGAAGTCGATCGCGTAGTCGGGCGCCTCGAGCGACACGAAGACAGGCTTGCCGCCGGCGAGTTCGATCGAAGGGACATAGCTGTCGTACGTCGGTTCGAGCACCACGACTTCATCGCCGGGATGGACGGTGGCGAGAATCGTCGTCAAGAGGGCTTGCGTCGCGCCGGCCGTGACGGTGATCTCGGTCTGAGGGTCGTAGGCGCGGCCGTGTATCGCCTCGATCTTGCGGGCGATCGCCTCGCGCAGCGGTGCGACGCCGGCCATCGGCGGATATTGATTGTGGCCTTCGCGCATCGCGTGCGATACGGCCTCGACGATGCGTTCGTCGCAGTCGAAATCGGGAAAGCCTTGGCCGAGATTGACGGCGCCGCGTTCCGCGGCGAGCGCGCTCATGACCGTAAAGATCGTCGTGCCGACGTTCGGCAGACGCGAGGCTAGGGCAAAGGGCGAACGGGTCGGGTCGTGCGGTGCGTTCATGGCGCGAGTTTCAACGATGTCGATTGCGAAACAAAAATGGCTTCATGCCGGCGTCGGCTCGGTGGCGCTGCCGTGCACACCGGCGCCGAGGTCCCGATCGAGCGCGCAGGCGCAGACGAACGGGGCCGGTTCGGCGATCCTGAACCCGAAGTCGCGCGCGGTGCGCTTGTTGAGCTTGAGCAATGCGCGGTCTTTCGAGACGAGCCAATCGGCCTGGGCCGCATGGGCGAGTTCGAGGAATTTTTGATCGTCGCGGTCCTTGCATTTAGGCAGCGGCGCGCTGGCCGGCAGCGCGGCTAGAGGCTGCGCTAGCGTGGCAAGGGCGGCAACGGTGGCGAGCGCGGCCGGTTTATCGACGGCGCGCGCGACGAACTGAGGATAGTCGAGCACGTGCGCGAGTTCGGCCAGGCACCGCGGATCGATGACGGCATCGAGATCGCCGCGTTCGAGGGCGGCGCGAATGGGGCGGGTGGCGCTGTCGTCGAAAACGAGGATATCGATCCAGACGTTCGAATCGAGCACCACGCGCGGCGTGCGCTTCAAGCCATCGGCATCGGTATGGGGCATTCGCTACAATCGGGTTTTTCGTTTCCACCGCTCGGCACGGCGTGCCGGCGAGCCTTTCGGCGAACCCTTATGATAATTGTTTTATCTCCGGCCAAGTCGCTCGACTACGAGACGCCTGCTCACGTCTCGAAGCATACGATTCCCGATTTTGTCGACGACGCTGCCCAACTGATCGACGAGCTGCGGCGCTATTCGCCGCAGCAGATCGCATCGCTGATGGACATTTCCGACGCGCTGGCCCATTTGAACTTTCAGCGCTACGCGGATTGGTCGCCGACGTTCAGCCCCGACAATGCCAAGCAGGCCGTGCTGGCCTTCAACGGCGATGTCTACGAAGGTTTCGATGCGAAGACGCTCTCGGCAGCCGATCTCGACTACGCGCAGCGCCATGTACGCGTGCTGTCGGGGCTCTACGGCCTGCTGCGCCCGCTCGATCTGTTGCAGCCGCCGTATCGCTTGGAGATGGGCACGCGCTTGCCGACAGCGCGCGGCAAGGATCTCTACGCGTTTTGGGGCGAACGGATCACTGACGCGTTGAGTGCGCAACTGCGCCGGAACAAGGGCAAGGAGCGCGTACTCGTGAATTGCGCGTCCACCGAATATTTCAAGTCGGTGCGGCCCGGCAAGCTCGATGCGCGCGTGGTCACGCCCGTTTTCGAAGACTGGAAGGGCGGCCGCTACAAGATCATCAGTTTCCATGCGAAGCGAGCGCGCGGCTTGATGGCACGGTTCGCTGTCGAAAATCGCATCGATACGCCCGAGAAGCTGAAGGATTTCGCGGCCGAAGGGTACGCGTTCGATCCCGCGGCATCGAACGACGCGGCGTTTGTCTTTCGTCGTCGCATCGCCGATTGATCCGTGCATCGATCGTCCATTCGATTTCAACCTATCGCTCCGGAGACTCCATGAGCCTTTCGATCACCAGCAACTTCGACGCGGGGGCGATCGATGTCGTCTCATGCGAGCAAGCCGGCGACATTCGTCTGCGCATTCGCCGCGACAGCCATGCCGATTTCGCGCAATGGTTCTATTTCCGGCTCACGGGGGCGCGCGGTGAGCGTTGCGTGATGACATTCGACAACGCCGGGCAATGCGCGTTCGCGCAGGGTTGGCACGGCTATCGCGCGATGGCCAGCTACGACCGCGTCAATTGGTTTCGCGTGCCGACGTCGTACGACGGGCAAACGTTGACGATCGATCACACGCCCGATTTCGATTCGATCTACTACGCCTATTTCGAACCGTACAGCGAAGAGCGGCATGCCGAGTTCCTCGGCGCCGTCCAACAGATGCCGCATGCGACGCTCGTCGAACTCGGACGCAGTGTGGAAGGCCGGCCGATCTCGCTGCTCGTGCTCGGTACGCCCGAGGCGGGCGCGGGGCGGCCGAAAAAGAAAATTTGGATTATCGCGCGGCAGCATCCGGGCGAAACGATGGCCGAGTGGTTCGTCGAAGGGCTGGTGAAACGGTTGGCGGGCTGGGGCGATTGGTCGGGCGATTCCGTGGCGCGCAAGCTATACGAGCACGCCGTGTTCTATGTCGTTCCGAACATCAACCCCGACGGAAGCGTGCGCGGCAATCTGCGCACGAACGCCGCCGGCGCGAACCTGAATCGCGAATGGCTGGCACCCGATCTCGAGCGCAGCCCGGAAGTTTTCGCCGTGCGCGAGGCGATCCATGCGAACGGCTGCGACATGTTCTTCGATATCCATGGAGACGAAGCACTGCCCTACGTGTTCGTGGCGGGCAGCGAGATGTTGCCCAGTTTCACCGAGCAACAAGCGCGCGAACAGCGTTCGTTCATCGACGCCTTCAAGCAAGCGAGCCCCGACTTCCAAGACGCGCACGGCTATGAGGCGTCGAAGTACAAGGAAGACGCGCTCAAGCTCGCCTCGAAATACATCGGCCACACGTTCGGATGCTTGTCGTTGACGCTGGAAATGCCGTTCAAGGACAACGCCAACTTGCCCGACGAACGCGTGGGCTGGAACGGCGAGCGTAGCGCGGCGCTCGGGGCGGCGATGCTGGGCGCGGTGCTGCGTCACGTCGAGGCGTTTGCCTGACGCACGGCCGGCACGGGCCCAGCGCCGGCGGCGCGATCAGTGCTTCGCGCCCGACTTAGCCGACGATTTCTTCTTCTTCGTACCCGAGTGCTTGACGGCGCTCTTGCTCGTATGGCCCGTCGCGCGTCCGCCTCCGTGGCGGCGCTTGGACTTCTTCGAGGGACGCTCGGTGTGCGCTTTCAGCGGCGGGACCGGGTCGTTCCAGGTGAAGGCGAGCATCTGCGTGCCCACGTAGCCGCAACGAAACTTGAGCGGATAGGGCTCATGCGAGGTCTCGCGCGGAATGCCCTGACCCTCCACCGTCACGATATTGTCGACCGTGGTGCGCTGTTTGCCTTCGTCGAACGGTTGATGCCAGGGGGTGATTTCCGCGTGGGCGGAATCGAATGCCTCGGGCGGGAAATCGACATGATCGACGACGGTCGACGTGCTCGCGACGAAGCTGCCATGCGCTGCGCAATCGGCGACGAGCGGATCGGCGTGCATGTCGTTGATGAAGTGGGCGATCAGTTCGTTGCGTTGATCGATGGTATCCGCATGGGCGGGGGCGGTTGCGACCAACGGCATGACCCAGACCGCCGAAGTCGCCAACAGTCCTGCGAGTTGCCGCAGGCGGCGAGAAAACTTGGAGCTATCCATCCGATATGCAGTATTGAGACACAGGCACGTAAGATGCCCCACTCGGAGACGGAGTTCAATCTCGCGGTGAATAATTTTTGACAATTCGTTGTGCGAGGCTGTGGCAGTGTGTCGCGCACGGCATGATCGGTGCATTCTTTGGCCACGTGCGGAGCCGTGAATCGTTCGTGCGAAGCGCCTTCTGCCCGACCCAAGGCAGGGCACGCTTTGCTTTGTTCTTAAGTGCGCGGGCCGCCGAGGCGGTAGCGGCGGACGTCGTTCGTCGTGACCCAGGTGGGCTTATAGACGGCGATAAGCGCCGTCGACATGCCCGTGAACCACGCTTCGCCCGCGGCAAGCAGAAAGACGCTCAATGCGTAGCCGATCGGGATGACGGCCGGCGATCCGTGCGCAAGAGCGACATGAGCCACGGCGGCGGCCACACCCGCTACCGTGACGGCGATGGCCGGCGACACGAAGCCTTGCGCACAGATGAACACGAGCAGATTGCGTGGAAGCCACGCGATACAGGCGCGCTGGAACAAGGCCGACACGCCGACCGGCATCGCGCCGTAGATGAGGAAGGTGAGGGCGATCCCTTGCCAAGCAGCGTCGAAGACGACGGCCGCGACCCCGGAAACGACGGCCATCGCCACGAGTGCGAGCGCCCAGTCGAACAGCGTCACCAGTAACGTGGCCCCGAGCAGGTGCATGACCGGGCCGTCGTCGAGCCACGCGTTGGTGGCCCAAAGCACCGAAATCGCGACGATGATCGCCAGCCAGACGTGCTGGAGCGTGCCGTCCTGCAACCGGCGGAACGGCCTTTGCGCGAGGGCGAGCGCGAGCACGGCGGCGGCGACGGCCCAGCCGCCGACGGCGACCCATAGCGGAAGCGGCGTGTAAAGGAAGCCCATGGCGTTCATATTACTCGTTGGGCTGCGAAACGGGGAGAGCGTGCGCACGGGCGGCCCGTTCGCAACCCTGCAATTAGCGTGAACGGGCCCTAACAAGCGCCGCACCCCCCGCCGTTTCAGCCTACGCTGGGAGGCGCGCTTCCAAACGGTACGTCGGGCTCGGCCGCGAGCGGCAGATCGAGCGGGCGATCCCGATGCGGCAACGGATACTTGAACGAGGCCGCGCGCCGTAGCGGCACGGGGCCACCCCGACCCAGCACCGGTTTGGGGGCGCTTTGAGCCTCGGCGCGCAGCACTTCGAGCTGCGGTGTCAGCCAGCCGTTATAGATGGCGACCGCTGCCGCCCGGTTCGGTGCGCCCAATTGCTGGAAAATGCTAGCCAGATGAATCTTGACCGTGCCCTCGCTGATGCCCAGCGTGCGCGCGATCATCTTGTTCGTGCTACCCATATGGACGCAGCGCATGATCTGTTCTTGGCGGGGCGATAGTGTCGGCGCGAAGCGCTTGCGCCGCGGTATGTCGACCGGTAGGTCCCGTTGGGCCGGGGCAGGCGCCAGCGCCAGCTTAGTGCGAGGCTCCGCCCCCGCCTCGGTTTCGGCCAGGAACGGTGCGTACACGCCCCCGGCCAACACCAATTCGAGCAGTCGAACGATGAGCAATGGGTTGGTGGTGCGCGGAATGACGCCGTGTACGCCGGCATCGACCAGCGTGCGCACGCGCGCGGGCGCGATGTCGTCGACGAATGCCGCGATGCGTAGCCGTGGATAATCGGCCAGCAGTGCCCGCACGGCGCCTGCGCGCATCGGGTCTTGCCAATCGACGACCAGCAAATCGGTGGGCACGCGACGCATGGTGCGACTCGCATGCAACCAGTCGCGTGCTTCGCAAAACCGTGCTTGCCGATCGATTTGCCGCAATAGCGCCTTGAGCCCGTCGCGCCGCTCGGCTTCCGGACTGAGAACTGCGAACCGCATGTTTTGCCTCCTTGTAGTCGGTACGGAGAGCGCAACGCGGGCCGCCGGACGAGCGCCGGCGGCCACGATGCACCCTCGTGCCATCATGACAAATTCCTTACAGCAAGGCGGCTATCCGAACGGCATAGGACGGGCCGCCCCGCGCAGGTGCAATAGCGGGACGGCTCGCGAAGCGGAGGTAGGAGGGATCAGTGGAAGTGCGGCTGCGCGGGTTCCGCGTCTTCGGGCATTTCGGCGTGGACGATCTCGCCCAGCGGGTCGGCATAGAGCGGGACGCCGCAGTCGTCGCAGTACTCGGGCTCGAAGCGTCCGGCGTGGCGGCGAATGTCGGTCACGCCCGCCTCTTTGAGCAGCGCGATGATTTCCTCGAGCGGGCCGCCGGTGTCTTCCGCTTCTTCGTCGATGGCCAGCTCGCCGTTTTCCCGGCCATAAAGCGGCCAGACGACGCCGTAGATGACGTCGTTGCTGCCGCGCCGCGTGAAGCCGACGCGATACTCGTCGACGCGTCGCTCGCCGAAGCCGCCCACGACGGCGCGCAGGTCCTGCGGCGTGGCGCCGATCGTGTCGTACAGGTAGCGAATGGCGGTACGAACGGTATGCGGCCGCACGCGCTCGTCGGCGTCGCGGCAAGCGGAGTAATAAGCGTCGGGCAACAGGCATTCGAATTCGCAGCCGGGCAAAACGGCGGCGAGATTCGCGCCGCCTTGCGTGGCCCACTGCTCGAGGCACTGGCCGCGTTCGATGCGCGCGCCGTTTTCTTCTTCCTGCCAGCGGAACAGCGGCGCGCCGACCGGGGCGGCTACCACGGCGAGCAGGAAACGCGGATCCGCGAGGATCGGCGACGTTTCGGGAAGGTCGCCGAAATTCATTTTCGCCGCTGTGCCGTTCAGCGCGGCTTGGATGAGTTGCTGCGCGAGGCGGTACGTTTCGACGTGGTGCCGCGGCAGCTGATCGATGCTATAGAGGAACGGCGCGAGCGCGACGCGCGTGTTGGCGCCGAGTACGTGTGCGTGCAGGTGCGCGCGCAGCGCATCCACCGCGTCGCCTTTGAGCGGGCCGGAGGGAATCATATAGCGGGTCCACGCCAGCACCGGCGCGGCGATCAAGAGCGCCTCATAGGGCGTGCCCTCGTGCTCGATCACGAACGATTCGCTATGTGTTTCGGCCATGTCGGCGAGCGCGCCGTATGCGTCGGGGTGGTTCTGCTGCAGATGATCGAGTGCGGCGTCGAGCGTAGTCTGGTTACCGTTGCGGACGATTTTCGCGAGTAGGGTATCGAGCTTGGCTTCCCAGAAGCGGTCTTCGATTCGGCTGCCGGATGCAAACAGCGCGAGGGACAGGCCGACGAGCTTGTCGGCGTCGGGGGGGAGGCGTTTGGCGATTCGCGAGCGCATAGGGGCTGACTTAGTCGGATTCAATGAGCCCTCCATTCTAGACGCTTCCGTCGCAGAGTAAGCCGAGCGGAGCGTTTGGGCCGCGGGTGACGGCTCTGCTGATGTTCGGTCGTGGGTTTGGTCGTCGGTTGGTCATCGGTTGGTCGTCGATTCGGCCGTGCTCGCGAGTGCTCGCGGTCGGGCGATGGATTGGGTGTCGCGAGGCTCGTGCGATGGTCCGCAAATAACGCTTGCACTGCGTCTGGAAGCCGCCTAGAATGCGCCCTCTCGTTCAGTCAGAGCGACTGAGCGAAGGGAAGCGGGGCCTTGTGGAGTGCGGTTTTTCGCGAGGTCTTCGTCGACGGTTCGATAGCTAGCAGAAGCCAAGCGACGCTAAAAAAACTGTTGACGAGATGCAAAAGGTTCTGCATAATCTCCTTTCTCTGCTGCTGACGCAGCAACGCAAGACGGGCGGTGCTAGAGGGGAAGTTGCTCTGGTGCTGCTGGCGGTTAAGCGACGCGATCTTTAAAAATTTACAGCCGATAAGTGTGGGCGCTTGATGATGGACGCAAGTCTGGACTTCGGGTCTAGGCGCAAAGCGAAAGTATCAAGTCTCACACAGTATTAGAGGAAGGTTTATCTGTTTGGGTGGTTTCACCCTGATGGATTAATCATCGTCAGTACGTTGAGTGAGCGACCGGTTCTTAACTGAACCGAAAACAGTAACAGGTATTGAACTGAAGAGTTTGATCCTGGCTCAGATTGAACGCTGGCGGCATGCCTTACACATGCAAGTCGAACGGCAGCACGGGGGCAACCCTGGTGGCGAGTGGCGAACGGGTGAGTAATACATCGGAACGTGTCCTAGAGTGGGGGATAGCCCGGCGAAAGCCGGATTAATACCGCATACGCTCGAGAGAGGAAAGCGGGGGATCTTCGGACCTCGCGCTCAAGGGGCGGCCGATGGCGGATTAGCTAGTTGGTGGGGTAAAGGCCTACCAAGGCGACGATCCGTAGCTGGTCTGAGAGGACGACCAGCCACACTGGGACTGAGACACGGCCCAGACTCCTACGGGAGGCAGCAGTGGGGAATTTTGGACAATGGGGGCA
>NZ_JBQCIV010000060.1:0-19219 GCF_051953405.1 Trinickia sp.
CGTCTGGACAATCTCGAAGATCCCTACCGTCTGTTCCGTTGCCATACGATCATGAACTGCGTCGACGTGTGCCCGAAGGGCCTCAATCCGACGAAGGCGATCGGCAAGATCAAGGAATTGATGGTGCGTCGTACGGTTTAAAGAATGAGACTCGCTGCTCCCCCCTCGCTTTATTCGCAGCCCCCCGAGGAGTCCTTCGGGACATCCGGGGGTGGATCGGCGCATAATGCCGCATCGCACCAATCCGATCCGCTGCGCCGTGCGCGTTTGCGCTGGCGTGCGCGGCGCGGTTTGCTGGAAAACGATTTGATCTTCGAACGTTTTTTCGGCCGTTATGAGGAGAGCCTCAGCGACGCAGACGTGGGTGCGCTCACACGTCTGTTCGAGCTGAGCGACAACGACCTGATGGACTTGCTTCTCGCTCGCAAGGAACCGGAAGGCGAGCTTTCCGACCCGGACGTCGTCCGGGTGCTGGGCCTGTTGCGCGCCGTTTGAGCGTCGCATGGATGGACGCGCCGCGCGCGCATGATCGGAAACCCGTTCCAACTTCGATAGAGGATGCTATGACTCCGTCAGATGTTAAAGCCACGCTCTCGTTCAGCGACAATTCGCCGAGCGTCGAAATGCCGATCTACAAGGGTACGATGGGCCCCGACGTGATCGACATCCGCAAGCTGTACGGCCAAACCGGTAAGTTCACGTACGACCCGGGCTTCATGTCGACCGCGTCGTGCAACTCCGCGATCACCTATATCGACGGGGACAAGGGCGAGCTGCTGTATCGCGGCTACCCGATCGACAATCTCGCGCAAAACGCCGACTTCCTCGAAACGTGCTACCTGCTGCTCAAGGGCGATCTGCCGACCGCCAAGGAAAAGCAAGAGTTCGTCAGCACGGTGACGCGCCACACGATGGTCCACGAGCAGATGCAGTTCTTCTTCCGTGGTTTCCGTCGCGATTCGCACCCGATGGCGATCCTTGTCGCGTCGGTGGGCGCATTGTCGGCGTTCTATCACGATTCGCTGAACATCAACGATCCGCATCACCGCGACGTTTCGGCGATCCGCATGATCGCGAAGCTGCCGACGCTGGTGGCGATGGCGTACAAGTACAGCATCGGCCAGCCGTTCGTTTATCCGAAGAACGACCTGTCGTATAGCGCGAACTTCATGCGCATGATGTTCTCGAACCCGTGCGAAGAGTACGAGGTCAACGACGTGCTCGTGCGCGCGCTCGACCGCATCTTGATTCTGCACGCGGACCACGAACAGAACGCGTCGACCTCGACGGTGCGTCTGGCCGGTTCGTCGGGCGCCAATCCGTTCGCCTGTATCGCTGCCGGTATCGCCTGCCTCTGGGGCCCGGCGCACGGCGGCGCGAACGAAGCGGCGCTGAACATGCTCGAGCAAATCGGTTCGTCGGACAACATTCCCGAGTTCATCAAGCAGGTCAAGGACAAGAACTCGGGCGTGAAGCTGATGGGCTTCGGCCACCGCGTCTACAAGAACTACGATCCGCGTGCGAAACTCATGCGCGAAACGTGTCACGAAGTGCTCGAAGAACTCGGCTTGCACGACGATCCCCTGTTCAAGCTCGCCATGCAGCTCGAAAAGATTGCCCTCGAAGACGAATATTTCGTGTCGCGTAAGCTCTATCCGAACGTCGATTTCTACTCGGGTATCGTTCAACGCGCGCTTGGCATCCCGACGTCGATGTTCACCTGCATCTTCGCGATGGCGCGCACGGTCGGCTGGATCGCGCAGTGGAACGAAATGATTTCGGAAGCCGAGCAGAAGATCGGTCGCCCGCGTCAGCTGTTCATTGGCGAAACGCCGCGCGAAGCGAAGCCGATCGGCCAACGCGGCTGATCGCGAGCCTCGGCACCGGCTCCTGAGAGCCGGTTCGTCGAAGTGCACAGAGCCCCGACGGGTCGAACCGTCGGGGTTTTTTTATGCGCGTCGTTCTCGCGCCGACCTATGCCGTTAGGCGTATTCACGGTCGGACTGTCGGGGCGGTACGCTTCATTCGTCGATCACCTGAAGTTGTCGATTGACAACCCATCCACTGAGCGGTATTCTTGCCGCATTGACGAATGCAACGACCACATCCGAAGAAGGAAATCGAAGCGGCGCTAGCGTACGCGGAAGCTTGCGGCTGGCGAGTCGAGCCAAAACGAGGAAACGGGCACGCATGGGGCAAGATACTTTGTCCCTACAACGATGCCGATTGCCGTTGCGGCGAATTTTGCATCACCAGCGTTTGGAGCACGCCGCGCCGTCCGGCGAATCATGCCAAGGATCTGAAGCGTGTGGTGGATCATTGCGCGGTGGTGCGGCAGGTCGATGCGTTCAAGTCGCGCCTGCGGGTAGAAACTAAGGAGTCCTAATGGAATATGTATTCACGCTGAAATATCAGCTACCGGACGAGAATCAGGCGCACGAGCAAGTCGTCGAGCACCTATTCGAGGCGGGTTGCGATGATGCCACGATCGGTGTCGGTCAGCCGGGGCGAATCGCATTGGCTTTCAGACGCGAAGCGCCTGATGCTTGGTCGGCGATCTATACGGCGCTGCGCGACGTTAAGCAAGCGATTGCGTCGGCTCGGCTGGTCGAAGCCGGGCCCGATTTTGTCGGCTTGACGGATGTCGCGGAACTTGCCGGCGTGACCCGCCAAAACATGCGCAAGCTCATGCTCGCCCATGCGTCGCGGTTTCCCTTACCCGTCCACGAAGGCAACCCGTCCGTTTGGCATCTTGCCGATGTACTCGCTTGGCTCACGAATCGAGGGGACTATGCGATCAGCGCGGATCTCATCGACATGGCGAAGGCCGCCAAGCAAGTGAATCTGGCAAAGGAGGCGCGTGAAATCGAGCCTCGTTTCAACCGTCAATTGACGTCACTCGTGAGCTGACCGACGGCGCAAGCGCAATGTGCCTTAATCGGCTGCGATACTGCGTCTCCTGCGATTTCGGATGGCGTGTTTGCGCGGTCGGTCAAATGGGCGATCCGCGCTGCGTTGTCAGATCGCGTCGTTACAGGCGGGAATCTATTCAGTGTCCGCGATAGGTGCGCCCGGCAAGACGTAGTGCATTTCATAGAAAAGAAGATCGCCCCGGGAAGGCAGCTTGAACGGCGGCGAAGCAAGGGCGAAACCGAGTCCTTCATAGAAGCCGCGAGCCGTTTCGCGGGCGGTGCACCAAACGAGCCCGCCGCCATGGCGGCAGGCATGGTCGGAACACAGCTTAGTCAGCGTGCGTCCAAAGCCGAAGCCGCGCACATGCTCCTCCACAGCCACGCCGCGTAGCCGCCACGCTGTGGTGTCGTTTTGTCGACCGGGTAAGGGCTCGCGGCAAATGGTCGCGACGGCGACAATCCGATCGCCTTGGTAGACAGCGAGATGCAATGTCGTTGGTTCGTCATCGCCAGGGAATCGACAGGAGTCGGCGTCATTGTCCACCAGCACGGAGCGTCGCAGCGGGAGGACCTGCTCGGCCGAAACGGCATGGACGGAGAAGAGCGGGAGGGAATCGGGCATGGAGGGCTTTTATCGGCTTATGCCGTCGGCTGCGAGTTTGGTTGCGATGTTAGTCGAGGATGTTATTGTCGTTCAAATGAAAGAAAAGACCGGTTTGTCTAGCTCGTATCGATTTTAGAGTCGGAATGGATCAGGGCTGCATTTTGCGCTCTACCTCAAGGGTGGAAACGATTGCACTCCAAAAAGTATCAGGTCTCATTTGTTGCGCGATAGGGTAGTCTCTATGCTCTCTGGATAATTCGTCCGAATAACAAACAAATCGAGATTTCAAATGACGGCAGACCGTCAATCCGACACCCAAGCAGCATATACGCAAATCCGCTCGCGCATTCTGGATGGTCGGCTCGCGGCTGGGTGCCCAATTTCTCCGCGCAGTATGGCCGATGAACTCATGCTCGGTCATATGCCGGTGAGGTCGGCCATACAGCGCCTTGTCGTGGAAGGGTTGGTCGAGGTCATTCCGCGCAAGGGTACCTATGTCACCGCACCGACCACCATGGATTTGCGCGAGATTTTCGAGGTACGGCTCGCGTTAGAGAGCACCGCGGCGTACTTGGCCGCGGTCAATGGTGCAACCGACGGATTGATGGCAGCGGCGGATCAGTTGCGTCGTGTCGTCGACGACGAATCGACCGATCTGCACGCCGAGCAGCGAATCGGCTGGGCATTTCACCAGGAAATGTTCTCGGCGGCTAAGAATGAACGGCTCTTCACCTCTTACCGGGTGCTGCGCGCGCAAAGTGGGCTGGCGTTCAACGAATTGCGCCACGACGATGCCACGACGGTGCGGCGCGGTACGCTGGAGCATTTGAGTATCTACGCGTCCATTGAATCGAACGAGCCGGAAGCGGCTCGCCGGCACATGTGGAATCACATTATCGATAACACCGACGCGCGAATCAGATTGATCAGAGGCCAACAGGACAAGGCGTCGTAGGCTCGCTGCGCAGTAACGGTGAACGGTGTGATCGGTACGGGCCGCTAACAGGCGGCTGCCGCTGTTGCGATAGCAATAACTGCTGTATCGACCGCGGCGAAGATGATTTTGGGGGGACATACCTCCTGATCGACGTGCGTCGCAACGGGATTGCGCCGACGGGGCGGCCGTAGCCTGGCATGCTCGAGGGAGTGGTATAGGTACTACCATAGTGATAATTTTCACGATGCGTCTGCTGCCGTCAACTATCCGGTTGGGGTTGGCAACCAAAATTCTACGTTCAACGGATACGTGGCCCGTTGCGTTGGATTTGCGCAAACGCTAGCGGTAGTGGGTGAGCCGTGGTTTTCAGATGCGCAAGGAGCGCTGCTTCCTTTCCCTGAGGCTCGACAACCAAGGAGAGATTGAACGATGAAACGAAAACTGCTAGTTGTTGTTCTGTTTTTCTTGCAGATCTGCTCGGCCAAAATCGCATTTTGTCAATCGACGATCTCGGGAAAGCATGAGATTTTATCTGTAGACATGGGTCAGCCTGGTTGTGCGATTAGTGTAATCAATTATTTCCATGGTCACCTGGCAAGTCGCATGAAGATGACTGCTGGCTATTGGACGGATACGCCGCCGGTACAGAGTACGTTTGATAACTTTGGGATTCGATTTGAATGTCGAATTGGTCAGAAATTCGACGATGCGGCGCAAACATTTGGGGCACAGTGGGATGATAAAAAGAAGATTTGGGAATCGTACTTCGAAGACGATAGCGACAGAAAACTGCTATCGCCTGTTTCTCGCGTTTATCAGTTGAAAACGCCAAATGCAAGCGGATTTTTGAGAACAACCGACGACATCAGTGGTGACGAGGACAAGCGCGTTCGCTCCTATTCGTTTTGTCTTTTTCATGGTAAGGCGGCGGTCTGTGGTGAAGGCCAATCTATGAAGCTTGAGGAGCCTAAGGGGAATTATCTGCCAGCAATTTTACGCATCCTTCGTAGTGTAAGCTTTGTTGATGATCGCAAGGGAGGAGATCAATGATCCGTCTTATCCAGCAAAAATTGTGGAACGATGGGAGATGCTTTCAGTCATTCGAGACCGAACGATTAAGTCCCTTGTTAACGTGGATTTTCTTAAATGAGTAAAGCATCTGTCTGCCACGGCGATCCCACCACAACAGGTGGCAAGGTCATCGCAACTGCGTCGACCATGTTCGACGGTATTCGGCGTATCGCACTCGATGGGGAGATGGCCACTTGTGGCAATTGCCCTGGCGAGCACCCAATCCAAGGAACAGGCACGGACATGGACGAAGACGGGCGAGCCAGCGTGCTTGATAACGATCCCGTACAGTGCCCATGCGGTAAAAACCATGTCAAGGCAGGATCGAACGCTGGATGCTCGACTGGCTGACACGAAACGGCGCCTCAATGGTCTTCCGATGTTTCAAAAGCATTGCATCCTTGAGCACTTGTCGACCGAACGCGACCGTTTTTGAATTCGTGCTGGGGGTGGCGGAACTCGCGCGCCCGGTCACGGCCGAATTGCAACAAGTCAGGAGCGATCATCATGGCTCGTCATGCTATCGTCGTCGGCGACACAATTTACTCCGCATGGAGGAACGGTCACCACAAGCTCGATCGAGGACGTCGTCGACGGCAAGCCGATTGCCCGTAAAGGCGACACCGTCGAGTGTAAGGAGCACGACACGCAAACCATCGCCGAAGGCGATTGCGATTCACGCGGCGCTGTGTGGCGCTGGTCACAACCTGCAAATGATCCTGCGCAAGCTGCGGCTTTTTTACGTCCCGATTCTCGTCATCTTGCGCTGCTTCAAAATCGCTGCGCCGTCGGCGGCATAGCTTCATCACGGCAACACAACGAATTGTTTAGGGCGGACTAACTACCAAGTTTTCAACGAGGAGCGCAATCGTCGGTTTTCCGGTGAGCAGAAGGATTTTGTGGCTAATCCAGATCTTCTGCTTTCGGGGCGTGAGTATGGAGTGGAGTCCGTATTTGTCTATTGGACGGTCATTCGCGGCATGATTTCGGTAGCCGATACGGGAGAGGTTGCGGCAGTGACGCGGCAGATTAATGGAGGAAAAATGGACATCCAGAAAGACTTGCCGCATACAGCAGAGTGGCGCCGCTCTTGGGGCTTCCTCAAGAGTCGAACTAGACGATTGTTTGCGTACTTTGCGTACTATGCTTTTCTTTCGTCCGTCTCGCTAGCTTATGCGGGCGGGGATGAATTTGTTGCCTGTCCCGCAGTGTCTTCACCCACACGGGTATATTCGGCGGACAGGATATATCGGAATTCGATTGTCTCGATTGAAAGGGACGATGCGGATCAAACGATAACTTTGTCTATTTATAGGCCGGGATCGAGTGGATGTGAGAAAACGAAATTCGCAAAATATTCTATAGAAGGTGGGGCGCCAAATGTTGATTCTATATTTTTCATGAATCTCAAGGGTCGACCGAATATTTTCACCATTGTTCATTGGGATGTCAATTCCCGTGGAGTTGGGGTCTATGGAAAATATTACCAGGTGTATGCGTATTTCGTGGATGAGCAAGGTCGGTTGGTCGAAAATAGAAGTGTTGTTGATAATAGCGCAATGACCGGAATGGATGGATACCAAGAAGGGCGGGAGAGTTCGTTTCCGTACAAGACTGCAGGTGCGGTGAAGTCATTTATCAGGTGTCATGAAGCGAAGTGCAAGTAGTCGCCTATTTATAAAACAGAGCGGTAGCCTTTACTACGCCGCGATGTCGCTCACGAGGACGACGATGTGAAATGCTCGGTATGTAACACGACTGGCAAAATCAAATGCGACGGTCCTCGTCAGGTGATGACCGCGCCCGATGGTCAACGTGCAGCTTTGAGCGACGATCTTTGCATCTGCAAGTGCGATCCTCCGCCGAAACTCGTCGCTTCTCAACTATCGATGTCGGTCAAGGCTTGATACTCCGTCCCCGTTTCACATGGGCGCGTGGTGTCCCAGGGGCGCGACGGTTGTCCGGCGGGATCGGCTTGGATCGCGGTCGGTGGAAGGCTGACATCCATTGGCCCGCCGGTCGCGCTTCTTTCCCGCTTCAGCGAGACAACGGTCGAGCTGCTTCCATGACTTGCGCGAACTGGACGGCCGCCTTTTCTATCGTCGCATCCTGCAGCCCCGCGTAGCCTAAAACGAAGCCGTTGTAAGGACGGCCCTGCGCCACGCGATAGCGGCTCAGGGGCTGCAGCACGAGGCCCCGGTCGCGGGCAATGCAAGCGATGTCGCTGTCGTGATGAGGCAGGGCGAGTTCGGTGGAGAGGTGCATCCCACCCGAACTCTCTCTGACTTTCAACGATGCACCGAGATGCTCGGCGAGCGCAGCCTGAAGGCGGTCGCGCCGATGAGCGTAGAGTGCGCGCATCTTGCGCAGGTGCCGCGCGAATAGGCCGCTATCCATGAATTCGGCCATCGCCAGTTGATCGGCCGGATGACCTCGATGCACGAGTTCGCGCAACGTGCTGCTCAAGCGGTCGACCAACGTTGGCGGAATGACCATGAAGCCTAGCCGCAAAGCAGGAAACATCGTCTTGCTGAAGGTGCCGATATAGCAAACGGGCGCATCGGCGTGAATGCCCTGGATGGCGGGCAGCGGTTGGCCGCCGTGGCGAAATTCGCTGTCGTAATCGTCTTCTATAATCCAAGCGCCGCACGCGCGCGCCTGCTCCACGAGCATCGCCCGGCGCTGGATGCTCATTAACGATCCGAGCGGATATTGATGCGAGGGTGTCGTATAGATCAGCTTGGGAGGCGTTCGGCGCCACTGATCTTCCTCGGGCGCCATGCCTTCGCGATCGACTTCGACCGGCACGATGTGCAAACCCGTGGACCGGAATGCCGTTCTCGCGCCGTTATAGCAAGGGTTTTCCAGCCAACCGAAATCGCCGGGATTCGCCAGCACGCGTGCGCACAACTCGAGGCTGCTTTGCGTCCCGTCGGTGATGAAGACCTGCTCCGTTTCGCATCGTACGCCGCGCGATACCTTGATATAGGCCGCCACGGCTCGCCTCAATTCCGGAAGGCCCTCGATGGGACCGTAGGCAAGCTGTGCGGGTGCGATTTGCCGCCAGGCTCGCTCGACGCAACGACGCCACTGCACAATGGGAAACTCGTCCAGCGAGGGTAGGCCGGGAACGAACGGCAACATGCGGTCGGGCTCGGGCTGGGGATTGTCGAGCCCTTGAACCCGATCGGAGAGCCGAACCGGATGCGGGCCGCCTTCGTCCCGGGCGCGCGGCCGGCCACGTCCATCCCAAAGCGTGATCGTGCCGTTGCGCGTGGCGGCGACGAAGCCTTCTTCGGCGAGCCGCTCATAAGCGTAGACGGCGGAATTTCTGGCGATCCCGAGTTCGCCGGCAAGCATCCGCGTCGATGCCAGACGCGTGCCGGGCGGAATGCGCCCGTCCAACAGCATATCGCGCAAACTGCGATAAAGCGCTTCCTGCTGGCTGTGTTGCGACGAGTCGTGCTGCGCCGAAAACGTTGAGATGAGAAGAGCGAGATCCATGTCCTGGTTCTAAGTTTTTCCCCTGCGTTGGTTCTTTTTAATCGCGATATCGCATTGTATCGTTGGCCTCGCACCTACCCCGGACGAAGCAAATGAATATGAATGAACGCATCACCCTTGCCCCAACCGCTCGCACGACGATTCGCCGCTTGCCCGAATTGGCGAATCGCGATCGCTCGATGCTGCACGAAATCGTGGACGAAGCCTATGTTTGCCATATCGCTTTCGTCGCCGGCGACGATACCCACTGTATCCCGACGGCTCATTGGCGAAAGGACGATTACCTCTATATCCACGGATCGAACGGCAGCCGCATGATCAAGGCGCTGGCCGCAGGAACGCAAGCCGCGGTGGGGATGACATTGGTAGACGGCCTAGTGTTGGCCAAGTCGGCGTTCAGCCACTCGATGAACTATCGGTCCGCGGTGGTCTATGGCGTATTCGAACCGGTGCAAGACAATGCCGATAAGCTGGCGGCGCTCGATACGTTCATGGATAAGATCGCCAAAGGCCGCAAGCACGAAGCGCGGCCTGGCAATGACAAAGAGATCAACGCGACCAGCGTGCTGCGAATTGCGCTGACGGAAGCGGCGGTGAAAGTCAGCGCCTCGCTGCCGTCCGATAAAGAGGAAGATCTCGGGCTCCCCGTCTGGGCGGGCGTCTTGCCGTTGAAAACGACCCGTGGCATTCCAATTCACTTCAATTGCAACGGAAACGTACCGGTGCCGGACTACGTGAAGAACTGGGCCGATTGATTTTTTCGGCTCGACGGTAGTGAGGCGCCGTGCCTTTGGTGGAATGCATTGACAGCGCAAGCGTATAAACCTAAATTCGTGGCCGCGAAAACCGCTTCGCTCAACGCATTTCCGCCAAACGGATCCATTTATCCACGACGACCATGCCACGTAACGTTCTCATCCTCGGCGCACGGGCGCCGGTCGCGCTCGATCACGCGCGCCGCTTCGCACGTCAAGGGTGGAAGGTGACGATGGCCGACAGCATTTCCTGCCTGATCAGCGGCGCGTCCCGATCGGTCGACGCGACCGTGCGGATTGCGTCGCCGCGCCATACGCCGGCCCAATTCGCCGCCGATTTGAGCCACGCTTGCGCGAAGCACGCCATCGACCTGATCGTGCCGAACTGCGAGGAAGTGTTCTTCTTGTCGCGTTATCGCCATCGGCTCCCGGGCGACGTGCGCGTGCTAGCCGACGACTTCGACAAGTTGCGCGACATGCACAGCAAGTGGCGCTTTCTGTCGCTTGCGCAGGGGTGCGGCGCGAACGTACCCGAATCGGCGCTCGTCGGATCGATCGACGAAGCCAGGCAGTGGGCCGGCACGAACCCGGTTGTGCTGAAGCCCGAGTTTTCGAGATTCGGCGTTCACGTGCGCCTGTATCGCGACGGCATTCCTCAAGACGCGCCCGAACTCGCCGCGCTCGGGAAGTGGGTCGCTCAGCGCTATGTGCGCGGCACCGAGTATTGCTCTTATAGCGTGGCGGACCGGGGGCGACTCGTCGCGCACAGCCTGTATCGGCCCACATGGCGAATGCAGACGAGTTCGAGCTACTACTTCGAGCCGGCGCGCATCGATGCCGTCCGCGAATTCGTCGCACGGTTCGCACGCAAGCTCGATTTCACGGGGCAACTATCGTTCGACTGGATCGAGCACGCCAACGGCGAGGTCAGCGTACTCGAATGCAATCCGCGCGCGACCAGCGGCTGCCATCTCTTCTCGCTCGACGATCCGCTGCCCGCTGCGCTGGATGGGACAATCGACACGTGTGTCGAACCCGTTGCGCCATCGCCCAGAATGATCGGCGCGGTCATGCTGAGTACGGGGTTGATCGATGCGGCCAAGCATAGGGAGCTACGCGGCTGGATGCGAGACTATCGGCGCGCAACCGACGTCATCCGTGCGGCGGGTGACCATCGGCCTTTCGTCGGCGCCGTTCTCGACCTGGTGTCTTATGCACGGCTTGCCCGCGCGCAGCGCTGCAATATGCGCGAAGCCGCGACGCGGGACATCGAATGGGATGGTCAACCGTTGCCGGAAGCATGAGCGATTGCCCATACGTTCCCCGCGCCGAATTCGCAGCCGGGTCGGATGCGTTCGCCGCGGTGCACGCCGGCGTTCCGACGCAACGTTTCATCGGCAATCTCGACGTCGAGGTAGCGACCTTCGAGTGGGGCGGCTTGTCGTTTCCTATTACGATCAACGAGACGGGCGGCGAAAACGCATGGGTTTGCTCGCCGCTCACCACATACAGCCGCTACGCGTTGGAAGAAACGCGGCGCGTCGTGCCCGGCGCCCTTGCGTGGCCGCTCACGGCGGTGATCGGCGTCGCGGATCGCTGGTTGCGCAAGGTTGGGCTCGATCGGGCCGTGTCCGTCAACAACTGGCTGCTCAGCACCAATCTGTACCCGTCGGCCGACGGTATCGACTTCCTCGCCTTTCGCGATGCGCTCGCAGCGCGCTGGCCGGATCACGCGATCTGGTTTCGCTCGCTCAATACCGTGCAACACGCGCACTGGCTGCATGCGCTAGGCGCGGCGGGATTCGAGCTGATTCCGACGCGTCAAGTCTATGTGTTTCGCGACGTTGCGCGCTGCGCGAGCAACCATCAGAATTTGCGGCGCGATTTCAAGCTGCTGCGCTCGAACCCGTTGCAACGCGTGGAGGGCAGCGCCTTTTCCGACGAGGATTTCGCCGCCGGCGAGGCGCTCTATGGCAAGCTTTATCTCGAGAAGTATTCGCGGCTCAATCCGCGTTATACGGCCGCGTTTCTGAAGGCGTGGCAGCGCGCGGGACTGCTCGAATTGAGCGGCTTTCGCGACGAATCGGGACAACTTCGGGCAGTGCTCGGCATCTTCGCGCAAGGCCCGCTCCTAACGGCCCCCATCGTCGGATACGACACGTCGTGGCCGCGATCTGCCGGGTTGTACCGCCTTTTGATGGCGCATGTGTTGTCGATTACGCGAGCGCGCGCAGGCACGTTGAACTTGAGCGCGGGCGCCGCGCATTTCAAACGCCTGCGCGGCGGCGAACCGGCGATCGAATACAGCGCCGTGCTGTGCGCTCACCTTCCGGCGCCGACGCGCCGCGCCCTGGCATCGCTTCGTTTTCTGACGACCCAACTCGGGGTCCCCATCATGGAGCACTTCAAGCTTTGAACGCCTGGAACCGATCGCTGGCCCAAAGTTGGTTCGTCGTGGCGCGCACGTCCGAGGTCGGCACGAAGCCGCGCGCGGTCACGCTGCTCGATCGGCCGCTCGCGATCGCACGAGACGCGTCGGGCGCGTTGTTCGCCCTCGACGATTGCTGTCCGCATCGGCATGTTCCGCTCTCCGCTGGCCGCATGACGGAGCAGGGGTTGCAGTGTGCCTATCACGGCTGGACATTTGCCGCCGACGGCCGCTGCGTGGCGATCCCGGGTTTGCGGTCGGGAGCCTGCCAGCCGGCCGTTCGCGTGGGCTCGGCAAAGGTGATGGAGGTCGACGGTCTGGTTTGGGTGCGGCTCGATGGGATGGGCGACGCGAATGCGGATGCGTTGCCCGAGTTTATCCGGCGTCCGTCGGTGCACGCGCGGCGCTTTATGTGGCAGGCCGTTTGGAACGCTCGCGCGATCGATGCACTCGAGAATTTCCTCGATGCGCAGCACACGCACTTCGTGCACCCGGGTATCGTTCGCAGCGGGCGAGGTCGACAAGCGGTGGACGTGACTGTGACGCGCTCGGCCGGCGCCTTGCAGGTCGATTACAAGGGCCAACCGGTCCAGAGCGGGTGGCTGTATCGGCTGTTCGAATCGCGACGCGAATCGGAGCGCGCGCGTTTCGATGCGGCGGCGGCCGGCACGGCACAACTCGAGTACCGATACGAGAACGGCAGCGCCCTATATTTCACGCTGCATTTCAGTCCTGTCAGCGAGGCGGTTACCCGGGTTTACGGCACGCTCCACATCGAGAATCGCTGGGCGCCTCGCTGGGCCGTGCGCGCGTTTGCATGGCCGCTGCTGCGCCGTGTGTTGCGACAAGATCGACAGATCGTCGAGGCGCAGGCGCAGAACCGGAACCGGTGCCGGCGGGGCGAGGGAATCTCGACCGAACTGGATGTGGTGCGGCCGGCGCTCGATGCGGTTTGGTTGCAGTCGAACGAGGCATCGACAGAGTCGGTACACAAGATCCGGGTCTTCCTGTAAGGGCAAACGGCAACGCTTGCCTTGCGTCGATGCGGGCCCGCGGTTTTGAACAGACAAGCAAGCGCGCTTTCCAAGCGTTTTCAGGTAATCCCTACACGCGAAACGCTTCAGTGTTCCCCCGTTTCGGCCGTATACACGAGTGCATGGCTCAGCGTACATCGCATGGCAGCCACGGCTCGATTACGCAGGGGAAGGCTTGAAATCAATCACACGCTCCGTCAACCGCGCTCGTGCGGCGGCGGAACCGAAGCAGGCGCAGCTCATCGCCGAAGCGGTTGCAAAGCGATAGGCGAGAGATCATGCGCGCCGCACATTTCGTCAGATCAATATCGATCACGCGCTTGCTGGCGGCCATTAGCGTCTGCGTATTCGCCGTCGTGCTATTGCCGCTCGGTTGGCTGGTAACGAACGAGTGGGCCGCCTATAGTCGCGCCAGCACCGCCCTTGCCGCCTTCGACAGCTACCGCGCGACGCTGCTGGTCATGGAGAAGGTTTCGGTGGAGCGAGGGCCGACCAATGGAGCCCTCGGCGAAGACTTGCCGATTCCCGCGGTGCGCGTGCAAGCGTTGAGCCGGGCCCGAGCCGAAAGCGACCGGCGAATTGCGGAACTCCTTCGAATCCTACAGAGCCCGACATGTCCGGACCATTGCGCGCTGGCAGCCGCGCGCATCCGGACGATGCAGTCCGACCTTGCCCGCCGGCGCGCGCGTGTCGATGCGCTGCTCGCGTTGCCGCTCGCGCAACGGCGTCCCGCCGCCATTAGCGATGCCGTCGCCGGCATGATCGCCCTGATCCCGGAATTGGCGCCGCCGCTCGACGACATTGCGCTGACGGTGCTGCGCGGTTCGCCGGAAACGCTGTACTGGCTCCTCGCCACGCGCCTTTTGGCCGACTATCGAGAATTTGCGGGGCAACTGGGCTCGCAATTCACGGCGGCATTGGCCGCTCGTCGGCCGCTGACGCTCGACGAGTTATTGGCGATCGAACGTCTGCGTGGCCGCTTGACGCAGTTGGAGGTGTCGATCGACAGCTGCTTGCCCGCGAACGTGCAGCCGCTCGCCGTTAGGGTCGCGCTGGGCACGATGCGTAGCCGGTACGAAGGCGTGGGCATCCGCTACGTCGAACAGGTGCGTGCGCTGTCGCTAAGAGGGGCGGCGACCGATATCTCGCCCGCGACCTTTGCTGCCGAGTACGTGCCGCCGATGCGCTCGATCACGGATCTGCGCGATGTGCTGCTCGACCTTTCGCGCACCAAGCTCGACATGCAGCGTAAGCAAGCTCAGTTGCGTTTGCTGGTGACGCTGGGTGCGTCGATCGTCATTGCAGGCGCGTTGGCGGCGATTCTCGCGATTGTGCGCCGGCGCGTGGTCGTGCCGCTGCGACATGCGGCCAGGACCATCGACGCGATCGCGAGCGGCGACCTCAATGCGGACGTTCCGGCCACTGCGCAAAGCGCCGAGGTAGCCGAGTTGCTGCACTCGATCGCGATGCTCAATGCCAGCCGCATCGAGAAAATGAAGGTCGAATCGGTTCGCGATCGGCTGCTGACCGAAATGAAGCGACTCTCCGAAACCGATTCGTTGACGGGGTTGCCGAATCGTCGCGCGATCGATAAACAGGCAAAGCGTTGGAACGGCGCGGACGCCGATCCCTCGGACTATGCGGTGGTCGTATTCGATCTCGATCGCTTTAAGCAGATCAACGACACCTATGGCCACAATGCTGGCGACAGTGCCTTGCGCGCGGTGGCCGATCTGAGCCGGCAGATTTGGCGAGACGGCGATATCGTCGCGCGTGTCGGCGGCGAAGAGTTCATCGCGTTGATGCGTGTGCGCGGGCTGCAGGCCGCAATCGCTGCTGCCGAGCGCTTGCGCGCCGCTGTCGAACAGGCGCGCGTCGTGGCGGACGATGGGCGTGCGTTCTCTTTCACGGCGAGTTTCGGCGTGGCCTGGTGCAGCGGGACCGAGGCGCCCGATTTCGCACGGTTGACGGGGCTGGCGGATAAAAATCTCTACGAAGCGAAAAACGCTGGACGCAACCGTGTCGTCGCCGGCATCGTTGCGCGCGACCGAAAAATGGGCTGACCGCAACCCTAGCAACCCCGAAACTAGTACTGAAACTACCACTCAACTCACTGTTTTTTATCGTTTTTTTTCTTGTCGGCCGATGTCGCGGCGGCCGCCCGCGTGGCATAATCGACCGCACCGGGGATTGCCCGTTGCCACGATTACCGCGCCTATCATGTCAAAGACTCTCTACGACAAGCTGTGGGATTCGCACGTCGTCCACACCGAAGAAGACGGCACGACGCTGCTCTACATCGACCGTCAATTGCTGCACGAAGTCACGAGCCCGCAGGCATTCGAAGGGCTCAAGATGCACGAACGCCCGCTGTGGCGCGTCAGCGCCAACCTGGCCGTGTCCGACCATAACGTGCCGACGACCGACCGCAGCCACGGCATCGCCGATCCGGTGTCGAAGCTTCAAGTCGATACGCTCGATGCGAACTGCGACGCCTACGGCATTACGCAATTCAAGATGAACGACCTGCGTCAGGGCATCGTTCATATCATCGGGCCCGAGCAGGGCGCGACGCTGCCCGGCATGACGATCGTCTGCGGCGATTCGCACACGTCGACGCACGGGGCGTTCGGTGCGCTGGCTCACGGCATCGGCACGTCGGAAGTCGAGCACGTGCTGGCCACGCAAACGCTCTTGCAGAAGAAGAGCAAGAACATGCTCGTGAAGGTCGAGGGCTCATTGCCGCGCGGCTGTACGGCCAAGGACATCGTGCTTGCGATCATCGGCAAGATCGGGACCGCCGGCGGCACGGGCTACGCGATCGAATTCGGCGGCTCGACCATTCGCGCGCTGTCGATGGAAGGCCGCATGACCGTGTGCAACATGGCCATCGAAGCCGGCGCGCGTGCGGGCATGGTGGCGGTCGACGATACGACGATCGATTATCTGAAGGGCCGCCCCTATTCGCCGCAAGGCGTCGAGTGGGATCATGCAGTCGCTTATTGGCGCACGTTCGTCTCCGATGCCGGCGCGTATTTCGACCGCGTCGTCGAACTTGACGCCGCGCAGATCGTGCCGCAAGTCACCTGGGGCACGTCGCCCGAAATGGTGACGGCGATCGATAGCCGCGTGCCCGATCCCGAGCGCGAGAAAGATCCGGTCAAGCGCGACGCGATGGAACGTGCGCTGCAATACATGGCGCTCGAACCGAACGTGCCGATGGAGTCGATCAAGGTCGACAAAGTATTCATCGGCTCGTGCACGAACGCGCGCATCGAAGACATCCGCGCGGCGGCCTATGTGGTGAAGAAGCTTGGGCGACGTGTCGCGTCGAATATCCGTTTGGCGATGGTCGTGCCCGGCTCGGGGCTCGTCAAAGCGCAGGCCGAGCGCGAAGGGCTCGACAAGGTATTCGTCGAGGCCGGCTTCGAATGGCGCGAGCCCGGCTGTTCGATGTGCTTGGCGATGAACGCCGACCGGCTCGATCCGGGCGAGCGCTGCGCGTCCACGTCGAACCGCAACTTCGAAGGCCGCCAAGGTGCGGGCGGACGCACGCACCTCGTGAGCCCGGCGATGGCCGCGGCCGCCGCGATCGAAGGCCATTTTGTGGACATTCGGAAGTTAGGGTAGGGCCATGAAAGCTTGGATGTTTTGGCGGCGCGCAGCATGGCTCGCGCTCGCCGGTGTGCTGCTCGGCCTGGCGGGCTGCAATACGATGGCCGGTTTCGGCCAGGACATGAGCGACGCGGGTCACGCCATCAAGAAAGCTGCGGAGTAAGAGGAACATGGACAAATTCGTCGTGCACACGGGGCTCGTTGCGCCCCTCGATCGCGAAAACGTCGATACCGATGCGATCATCCCGAAGCAATTTTTGAAATCGATCCAGCGCACCGGGTTCGGTCCGAACCTGTTCGACGAGTGGCGCTATCTGGATCATGGCGAGCCGGGGCAGGACAATTCTCGCCGTCCGCTGAACCCCGATTTCGTGCTTAATCAGCAGCGTTACCAAGGCGCCTCGGTGCTGCTCGCTCGCAAGAACTTCGGTTGCGGCAGCTCGCGCGAGCATGCGCCCTGGGCATTGCAGCAATACGGGTTTCGCGCGTTGATCGCCCCGAGCTTCGCCGATATCTTCTTTAACAACTGCTTCAAGAACGGCGTGCTGCCGATCGTGTTGTCGGAGCAGCAGGTCGATCATCTGTTCAACGAAACCTACGTGTTCAACGGCTATCAATTGACGATCGATCTGGAAGCGCAAATCGTGCGCACGCCGGACGGCCGGGAGTATCCGTTCGAAGTCGACGGCTTTCGTAAGTACTGCCTCTTGAACGGCTTCGACGATATCGGCCTCACACTGCGCCACGCCGACAAGATTCGCGCGTTCGAAGCGGAGCGGATCGCCAAGCAGCCGTGGCTGGCGCACCGGATCGTCGGCTGACGTTCCGGCGGCGGCGAGCAAGCGCTCGGCCGCCGCGAAGCAGATAGGTCATTGCATAACTCGATAGGACTCCGAATGAAAATCGCAGTGCTCCCCGGTGACGGCATCGGCAAGGAAATCGTCAAAGAGGCGATCAAGGTCTTGAACGCCCTCGACGAAAAGTTCGAGATGGAAGAGGCGCCCGTGGGCGGCGCCGGCTACGAGGCGAAAGGCCACCCGCTGCCGGATTCGACGCTGGCGCTGGCCAAAGAAGCGGACGCGATTCTGTTCGGCGCCGTGGGCGATTGGAAATACGATTCGCTCGAACGCGCGCTGCGTCCCGAGCAGGCCATCCTCGGGCTGCGCAAGCATTTGCAGTTGTTCGCGAACTTCCGTCCGGCCATTTGCTACCCGCAATTGACGGGTGCGTCGTCGCTGAAGCCGGAAATCGTCTCGGGTCTCGACATTCTGATCGTGCGCGAACTGAACGGCGACGTGTACTTCGGCACCCCGCGCGGCGTTCGCCAAGCGCCCGATGGTGCGTTCGAGGGGGCGCGCGAAGGTTTCGACACGATGCGCTATTCGGAACCCGAAGTGCAGCGCATCGCGCACGTGGCCTTCCAAGCGGCGCAAAAGCGCGGCAAGCGCCTGACGTCGGTCGACAAAGCGAACGTGCTCGAGACGTCGCAATTGTGGAAAGAGGTCATGATCGACGTGTCGAGGCAGTACCCGGACGTCGAACTCTCGCACATGTATGTCGATAATGCGGCGATGCAGCTCGTGAAGGCGCCGAAGTCGTTCGACGTCATCGTGACGGGCAACCTGTTCGGCGACATTTTGTCCGACCAGGCCGCCATGCTGACGGGCTCGATCGGGATGTTGCCGTCGGCCTCGCTCGACAAGAACAACAAGGGGCTGTACGAACCGTCGCACGGCTCGGCGCCGGACATCGCGGGCAAAGGCATCGCCAATCCGCTCGCGACGATTCTCTCGGCTGCGATGATGCTGCGCTACTCGCTGAACAAGGCCGAGCAGGCCGAACGAATCGAGAAGGCCGTGCAGAAGGTGCTCGAAGCCGGCTATCGCACGGGCGACATCGCTACGCCGGGCTGCCGTCAGGTCGGCACGGCGGAAATGGGCGACGCCGTCCGCGCGGCGCTTTAAGCGATCGGGTACTGTTTTTTGCGAGCGGGCCTTTTCGGCCCGTTTGCTCGACGTTCTTTCGCAATGAGTCGTAAATAGCGTAGTTTTTGCAGAGTCGGCGTGCCCCGCGGCCACGCCGGCGCAGTTTTTTCGTGTAGACTGTCCCGATGGCGCAACTGTCCCGAATCTTCTCGTTCGACAACCTGCACGGCGATACGGCCCGTGTGGGTACGCGCGCCATCGCTGGCTCCGTCCGCATTACCGGCATCGCCATCATTACGATTACCCCCAAAACGATCACGAAACGCTGATCGTCCGTCGTGCCCGCTCGTCTTCCCCGCGCGGTCACGCCGGGCAAGGTTGCGGGGAAGCGTCCACTCCAAGGGTTAGTCATGAACGTAGGTCTCGTAGGTTGG
>NZ_JBQCIV010000061.1:0-36952 GCF_051953405.1 Trinickia sp.
AGCCGCTCGGCCAAGGATCGGTAAACATATCGACGGCTTCGCAAGTCACGCGATCGGCGAGCCCATGCGCCTCGATATTGGCGCGCGCTTTCTCGATCACGGACGGTAGATCGATCAGGGTCACCTTCAACGACGGATAACGCTCGCACAGCCGAATCGCGTTCGTGCCGTCGCCGCCGCCGACATCGAGCAGTCTCGATACGTCGCCGAACTCGCTCACAGCCATCATGCGCGGCGAGAGCCTCGTATAAGCCCCCATGCCCTCGTGGAAGAGGCGCTCGAGTGCCGGATCGCCGGCCATGCGGCCGTAGAGCGTCGGCGCATCGCCCGGAAATTCGTCGAGACCGGCGTTGCGGCCTTCGCGCAGCGCGCGCGTGAAATGCAGACAAGCGCGGTGCTGGATCTTATCGTTCAAATGGACGAAGGGCACCATCGATTGCTCGGCGTTGCGCAGCAGGCAGCGACGCGCGAGCGGCGCGTTCGCGATCTCGCCAGTCTCGTGTACGGTGACGAGTTTCAGTTGCCGCAGGCCCAACAGCAGCACGCGGCAGCCGTGCTCGTCGATCTCGAGCCGCTCGGCGAGCGTCGCGAGCGTGGCGCCGCGTTCGATGATGTCGAACACGCCGAGATCGCATGCGGTCGATAGCACTTGCGTCTTGATGTAACCGTTCATCATTTCGCAAAGCGCTTCCCATTCTTCCCACGATAGTTCGTCGTTCACGGCAACCCCCTCTTTATTTTCGAATGACTTCAAACACGAGATAGCGGCCCCGCGCGGCCGAGCGCACGGCGTCAAGCGCATCGGCACAACACAGGCCGCTCCACTTCAAACGCTGACGGCGCGCGCCGCGTCGCGTGCGGCGGTTTCATCCTCGGCCAGTTGTGCCTTGCGCTGCGCGAGGCGGGCGACGACATGCTCGCGTTCGGTCGCGGACAAGCGCGATGCGTTCCAGCGCAAATAGCATTCGAGTTCGTGCACGCGCATGCCGACGGGTGTCGATTCGCTGTCGATAAACAGCGCGTCGTGCAGCGCCATGGCGCGTATGACGAACAGCGGCACGTCGGCTCGCATCGGTCGGAACGCCGGCGAGTGGGCGCCGCGCACGGTGCTCGAAGGATGAAACTCGCCGAGCATCAAGCCGCATTCCATATAGAACGGCTTCAGGATCGCGTGCGCACAGTCGATGAACTTGTAGTACGCGTCGCTTTGCAATCCGATCGGAAACACGGCCAGCGATAGCAGCTCGGACGGCTTGCTCCGCGTCGTCGCCACGCGATCGAAGAAGTACGGCAATCGCATCAGGGCTGCGATATAGGCATCGAAGGCCATGCCCGCGGCGTCGAAGGCGCAGAACCACAGCGCTTCGTCTTCATGAGCCGGTTTGGCGAAAGGGCATACGGCGCCTTTGCGTCCCAGCTCGGGGTGCGGCCGCATGATGAAGCGTTGCATCCATCCGAGACCGGCCTCGTAGCGGTCGCGCAAAGCGGGATCGGGCTCCATCGCCACTTCGGTCGATGGCGTGAGCGTTCGCTCGATCTCGGCAAGTGCTTGCGAAATGCGGTCGGCGGTCGGCGTCATGTCGGTGGGCGTGGTCATGGTCATGGTCGTCGTCATCGTTATACGTGGGCGCCTGGTTCGAATTCGGTGCGAGCCGCCGAGCGGTCGGCGTCGCTCATGGCCTTGAAGAGCCGCCCCCACTCGTAGTCGTAGCGGTCGGGGTGGAACGGGAAGACGCCTGCGCCGGGGGTAAAGGTCAATTCCCCGAAATACACCTTGCCGTCGGGGATGTAGAGGTCGAGGCGTACGTATCCGAGTCCGTCCACGAGCCGTGTCGCAAGACGCACGATTTCGTCCCAGTGAGGCGGCGGCCCCGGCGGCACCTGGCTTCGCGGATAGTGGCCCACGGCCAGATCCAACCGATTCCATCGCACGTCGAATACATCGCCGTGCGGCGTCCCGAAGCGATCGGAGACGATGCCGGCGTAAATGATCGGCCCTGCGACGTCGCGGCCGAACATGTTCATTTTCAAATCGGCCGGTATGTGGCCGGTCCTATCTACCAGCAATTGCTCGAAGTACAGCTTGGGCTCGATCGGCCGGTAGTGTCTTTCGCGATTGACCCGCGAGAAGTCTTCCGCTAGCCATGCTTGCGCGATTCGGTTCAGTTCAAGGAACGACGTTTGCCGTTTGTCTTCGACGATTCGAACGTAGCCCGAGCCATGATTCGTCTTCATGACGAAGGCGTCCGGAAGCGAAGCGAACACCTCCTCGGAAAACACGTCGGGCACCGCGATGAGCGGAATCAAATGCTCCTCGCCAATGCGCTCTTTGACGAACTCGCGTACGGCAAGCTTATCGGCCAGCACACTCCATTGCGGTTCCGGGTGGAGGCAGCGATGCAGGATCCATTCGTTGAACGTTTCCGGGTCTGTCAGATTCGGAAAACGTCCCACGTGGCGCCGGTGCGAAAGCGAGAGGAACAATTCGTCGGGCAGGAAACGATTGGCCGAGCGCCATGCACGGCGTGCGCTCCGGGACAGCCAGCGTGCAATGGCCGGGCGGGCGCCGCTCGGCTTGTTCGGCATTGCGGCGCTTGGGGGCTGGGTGCCGGCAACGAGCCCGGACACGGCGGTATGCGCAAGCGCGAGCGATGCGCCGTCGCATGGCGTAGCGGCGATCGGATCGAGAGGCGACTCGTGAGGTTCGGCTAGTTTCGACATGGTCCATCCCTGCGCCTTCAATGCGCGTCTTTCGGTCGGTGGGTTCTGTCGAGATAGAACCATTCCGTCTACAGCCGGGCAATAATCGCAGCCGGAAGTCGGGAAGGTTTGGCGCTTTATGCCGTAGTTATTTTTTTAGGTGTTGCGCGGCAATCTCCGCTTACAGAATTAGCGAATTTGTTTAGTCTTGTTACTTATAAGCGCAGCGTGATAGGCAGCATGCGTGCCGCCGAAAAAGTCGGAAGAAACGCCGAATTGGCTAAGCTTTCGCGCCAAGCAAGGTTGCGCCGGTTATTGCTCGCTGCGCGTTTTTCTTCTGCAAAACGGCGGGGCCCCAAACCGAAACAGCCGAGCTAAAAGGCAACGCTTATGTGGACAACGTTAGCGGCACAGGACGCACGTTTCGATGCGAGGGGGCTGCGCTTGAACCGCTAATCCACGGAATCGGCGTGTTCGATTCGCTGTGCGCAATCGCTCCCCCAACGATGACGGCATCCGGGCGGCGCGATTCGAACAGCCGGACGAACGCTTCGCTGCCGCCGCCGAGCGCAGGGCGCAGCGAAGGTGCAAATAGACACAAGTCCGCGCGCATCCCGCGCGCAATCGAGCCGCAGGTGCGCTCGCCCAGCGCCGCGGCCGCGGACACCGTGACCGCATCGACGCATCTGTCCGCCTCCGCCTCCGCCCCCGCGACGCCGATGCGCGCGCCGAAGGCGGAGGCCGTCGCGTCGGTTTCGGCCGAAGTTTGCGAGCGTCCGTGCGCTCGGCGCTTAGGGTTCGAGATCGCTTCGAGTCCCGGCACGGCGGCCCCCGAGCGAGCCAGAATGTCGATGTCGCCACGCGTCAATTGTGCGGGTCCCCATACCGTCGTGCCGGGCTGCAGTAACTGCAAGTAGTCGAGCAAGTACACTTCGCTGCAATAAAAGCGCTCGCGAAACGCACGGGCCGCGCGCTCGTCCTCCGAAAGTTCGAAGCCGAGGTCGAGCCGCAGCGCGGCCGCGGCGTTTCGGGCGTACACGAGTTCGTAGGCCGAGGCGATGGAGGGGCAGTGCACCGCCAGCGATAAACGCCCTCCTTGGCGGCGTACCAGTGCTTCGATGCATTCGAACGCGCGAAGCTCGGGGGCTCGCGCTTGGCTGTCGGGGCGCCGCTGCCCACTGCGCGCCTGTGCGAACGGGTTGAGCAGCAGGCGCGCGACGAGGCGTAGCCGCGTTCGATTGATCGCGACGATACATTCGCCGCCCGTGGCGCATCGTGTCCCGACGGTTGTCGTCCCCGCGCGAAGCAGCCGGTCGAACTGAGCCGCGGTCGTTGGAGTATCGGAGCGAGCTTGGACGAGGCCCGGGGTCGCGATCCATTCGCGGGCCTGCACCGCGCGTTCGACCTTCGATTCGCCGGGCGGCGCGATCGCGCGAATCCGCTCGCCGTCGATTTCAAGGTCGCCGGCGACGAATCGATGCGTCGCGTGGTCGAAGTAAGTGATTTCCTTCAGCGCCCATTGCCGCCAATTGGAATCCGCCATCCGCATGCCGTCCTCCACACGCCATACTCGATCGGAAACGTGCCGCCACCGCTCGGGGGATCGGGCACGACGACTCGATCCCCGCATAAAGCGTACCGGCGCCGATCATCGTGCAGGCACGCACTCGACGCGGGCGGACAACGGACAATCTACGGGCGAAGCCAGCCGTAGCGGATCGGCGCGGCAAGCAGACGGCGGTGGGCGGCGGTCGCGAGCCGCGTCAGCGGCGTTCCGGCGCGCCTCCACAGCGGGGCCAGCGCGGTATGCACGAGCGCCGCCACGCAGACGGCGCCGATCATGTCGAGCGGGAAATGCACACCGAGGAAGATCCGGGCCCACGCTACCGCCACGCCGCCCGCCAGCATCGCGGCGCCTAAGCGCGTCATGCCGCGCAGCAGCAGCGCGAGGCAAACGGATGCGAAAACCGTCCCATGGTCGCTCGGGAACGACGAATCGGGGGCATGCGCCAAAAAGGTGTGGCCGAGGCCGATCACGAAAGGCCGCGGATGCTGCCAGGCCAAGCCGATCAGTTGGTTCACGCCGAGCGCGGCGAGCGTGACCGCGCAGGCCTTGAGCGCCGTTTCTCGCCGGTATGCGTCGCCGGTGAGCCACAGGCCGATCAATGTCAAAGGGATCGACCAGATCAACCCGTTTGCGATGGCCGATGCGAGGGCGATCAGCCAGCCCGGCGTCGCGGGCGTGGCGTCGATGACGAGAAACAGCGAGCGGTTCAGCGCTTCGAGATCGGATGGGGCCATGAGTTGTCGTCCAGATTCCAAGGCGGCGATTGTGCGCTGCTGTTACTTAACACCGGCTTAACGGAGCGAGGCGAGTCTTTTAATCGACTGACGAATTTAATCCGCCCCCTGAAAGGTCAGACGTGAGCCGCTATAATTCGCCGCACCTGTCCTTGCCCAGAGCCCAATGAGTCGACTTTTCTGCGCGTTGCTAATTTCCTTCGGTGCGGCTGCGTCCGCCGTTGCGCAGGAGTCCGAAGCATCGCGCACCCTCGCGGCGGCTTCTGCCGCGGCTTTACCCGCCCGAACCGGATCGCCCGCGTCGGATGCGCCAGCCGCAGCCTCGCTGCAAGCGGCCGTCGCTACGGTAGGCGCCTCCACCTCCACTGTGGCACCGATTTCCGCGAGCGAGCCCACGGTTGGCCAAGTGCACCGGATCCGCGACCTGCTGACGCGAAAGTTCGGGCTTGCCCGCGCGAAAGCGGAGCAAATCTCCGCGGCGGTGATGAGTTCGGCATCGAAGTATTCGCTGCCGCCGGCGCTCGTACTCGCGATTATTTCCATCGAATCGCGCTTTCAGGACCATGCGCGCGGCCAGCATGGCGCGACGGGCCTCATGCAAGTCGTGCCGTCGGCTCACAAGCGGCTCGTCAAAAATCTCGACTTGACGGAACCGGCCGACAACATCGAGGCGGGCTCGGCGATTTTGCACGGCTATCTGGAATCGGCCCGGGGCGACTTGACGACCGCCCTGAAGAGCTATGGCGGATCCACGGCGTATGCACGCAAAGTCAGCCTACGCACGAAGGATTTCCAGGCGGTTCAAGCAGTCGAGGCGGTCCAGGCGAGCGGTGCCGATGCGAGCGGGCCGTTATCGGCGCAATAGCTGCAATAAAAGCAATCACGGTGGTGCCAAAGCGGCAATCTGCTCGCATTCGCGTAAGGGGCGAGGAGGCACTAGCACACCCCCGCACTTTGCGCCAGCGCACCAGGGCCCACTAGATTTTCCGATCCGCGGCGCTCGCATGCTCTGCTAGAATCTGACCGTTCTCCCATAAAAAGGCAGGACACCATAATAATTAGCGATATCGCAAAGCCGGGCCATTTCGAACGTTAGGAAACACAACATGAATTGGCTCCGCCCTTTGATTGTCTTCACCGTTGCGCTCGGCTCCATGGCGTACGCCGATGCGACGCAATGGATGCCCTTGAAAAGCGCCAGCGATCTGGCGTATGCGGTCGATCTCGATAGCGTGGCAACCGATTCCGACGGTTACATCGAATACACCGCGAAGACCACCTGGAAAGCACCGTCGATGATGCCCGGTGCGAGCGCGCCGGTGTCCGTTTCCCTCACCCGTTATCAGATCGATTGCGCCGGCAAGCAATGGCGCGCGCTCGATACGCATTACCTCGGTACCGACGGCGCGCAGGTCGGCATCCTGCACGCGACCGATACCGCTTGGGTGGCGATTAGCCCGGGCACCGTCGTCGACACCATGTTCCGTAAGGTGTGCTGACCGCGCGCGGTCGGCGCGGGCGGCTTTGGCGTACGCATCCGGGCAACTTGTTCTAGTATGTGGAACCGCGCGCCGTGCACAGGCGGGAGCTGGCTCGGCACAGGCGGATTCAACAAACAGGAGAGCACGATGCACGTCATGCGAAAGCTGAATGTCGCCGTTTTGTTGTGGGCCGTAGCAGCGAGCGCCGCATTCGCGGATACGGTCGCGCTGAAGGCCGATCTGGAGCCGTCGAGCGAAGTGCCGCCGAAGACGTCCAAGGGGCACGGCGCGCTGCAGGCGACGTTCGATACATCGTCGAAGGATCTGAAGTGGAACGTCACTTATGAAGGGCTGTCCGGCCCGGCCACGATGGCACACTTTCATGGCCCTGCACCGGTTGGACAGAATGCGGCTCCCCAGATCGGCATCCCGAAGGACAAATTAGCGAGCCCGATCGAAGGCGAGAAGACCCTGACCGACGCCCAGGCGGCCGATTTGATGAACGGCAAGTGGTACTTCAATGTCCATACGGCCGCCAATCCGAGCGGCGAAATTCGCGGGCAGGTCGTTCCGGCCAACTGACCGATTCGCGCCGGCCGACGCCTCGCGTCCGGTCCGGCACCCGGTCTTGCGCCGGTACGCGGTGCGGGCCGGCGCGGGCGAACATCATCCCCTCCCCCGCCAAGCGCCGGCCGAACCTCGGCGTGCGTTCTCCCGCATAGCAATCGCCGGATGCGCTCACGCGCCGCCGCGCCGCACGTAACATGACGGTCATGGACCGTCATGTGTGGAGTCGTTTGCGATGAGCTGGCAAAGCGCCGTCGCCTGTTGGTTGCTCAGGAAACAATTTCGGCCCGAGACGCTCAAGCCTCATGTCAGCGTCGAGCGCGCTCGCGCGTATTCCGCCTCGCGCATCCGGCGGCAGCGGGTGCCCGCCGGCTGGCGGCTTATCGAGCGCCGGCTGCGGTCGGACGCGCCGCTGCGCGGCGAATGGCTCGAGCGCTCGGACGATCTGGCCCGCGCGGCGCCCATGCGCACGATCCTGTATTGCCACGGCGGCGGCTACTACTTTTGCTCGCCGGCCTCGCACCGGCCGCTCGTCTTCGCGCTTGCCGCCCGCTCGGGGGCGAGGGCATTCTCGCTCGACTATCGGCTCGCGCCCGAGCATCCGTTTCCGGCCGCGCTCGATGATGCGCTGGCTGCCTATCGGCGTTTGCTCGCCGACGGCACACCGGCCGATTCGATCGTGATCGCCGGCGATTCGGCGGGCGGCGGGCTTGCGCTGGCCACGCTCGTCGCGCTGCGCGATGCGCGCGATCCGTTGCCGTCGGCGGGCGTCCTGTTTTCGCCGTGGACGGATCTGGCGGTCACGGGCGGCACGATCCGATCGAACGATGGGCTCGATCCGATGTTCTGCGGGGCAGCGATCGGACGCGCGGCCAAGTTGTATGTCGGCGGCGCCGATCCGATGCATCCCTATCTGTCGCCGCTGTATGCCGACCTGTCCGGCCTGCCGCCGCTGCTGATCCAGGCGAGCAGCACCGAAGTGCTGCTCGACGACGCCCGGCGCGTGGCCGATCGTGCGCGTGCAGCCGGCGTATCGGTGCAGTACGAGGTGTGGCCGAAGGTGCCGCACGTCTGGCAGCTCTGGACGCCTTTCGTGCCGGAGGCGAGGCAGGCGCTCGAGCGTGCGGCGCGATTCGTGCGGATTCACGCGCGCGAGCGCGTCGCGCGTCCGCTAGCAGTCGATTCGATGGCGCGGTAGGCCGTCTGCACGGCCTGCCCGCCGTAACGGCGCTCGAGCCGGCGTACCGCGAAATGTCCGTGTGCCGTCTGCTGGAAGTGGTCGATGAAGACGGTATTGACGGCCGCGCCGAGCACGGCGCCGATCGCCGGAATCGATTTGGCGGCCACTTGCTCGCTCACCTGTGCCGAAAAACGCGCCGCGATCGTGTTCATCAGGCGAACGAGCGCCGGGGCGCCATGGGCCGCGACGCCTTTGCTGGCGAGTTCCGACGATGCCTTGGAAATGGCTTGAGCCAGTGCGCCGCGCGCGATGAAATAGCCGAAGTCGGCTTCCTCGTCCGCCGTATGGCTTCCCATCCCGAAGATGGCGAGGCACTGCAGCCGCGCCTCGGCCTCGCGCAGATCCTCGCCTTCGCTACGCGCGATGTCGCAAATCGAGCGGAACATCAGGGTCGTCGTCACCGGCAGTTCGGCCGGCAATGCGAGCAATCCGAACGCGCCGCCCGCGGCACCCGTGGTGGCGACCGCCACTTTATGGAGCCAGTCGCGCGGTTTCGCCAACCTCGATCGATCCGAGTCTGCGCCGGCGTCGCCGATGCTCGGCTTCGGCTCGCCGAGCGTCGCGACGGCCGCACGCAGGCTCGCGTCGAGCGCGCGACGGGTGGCATCGGCGACCGTGTCATGGGCGCCGGCGGGCAACCTCGCCAACAACCGCTCGATCGGCATGCCGACCGCGCCGGCGAGTTTCATGGCGAGCGGCTGCGTTTCGAGCGCTCGCTTGGCCCGCGCGAGGGCCGACAAATCGTCGGGGGCAAGCTGCGGCTCGGAGTGGGAGATAGGGATGGGGATCGGTTCCATCGGTCAAATAGAAAGACAAAGAAGAAAGAAGCGCCAACATGCGGTATCGGCCGGACGGGCTGTTTGCCTGCGAATCGAGCCCACCCATGCTATCATTCGTCATTCTTTGACGAATCAACGATTGCTTCCACAAAAAATGGCCGTCCACACTGCCGCTCACCACTCGCGCGGGCAGCTCCTGCCGTTCCGGGAGTCGCTGCTCGCGATGCTCGGCATCTCGTTCGTCACCATGCTCGTCGCATTCGATCAAACCGTTGTGGGCACGGCGTTGCCGACCATTGTCGCCGAGCTGCGCGGTTTCGAGCTGTATGCGTGGGTTGCCACGTCCTACTTACTGACTTCGGTGATTACGGTGCCGATTTTCGGCCGGCTCGGCGACTACTTCGGGCGCAAGCCATTCGTCATCGCATCGATTGTCGTCTTCACGGGTGCCTCTGTCTTGTGCGGCGCCGCGAACAGCATGCTGTTTCTGGTGGTCGCGCGTGCTTTGCAGGGCGTCGGCGGCGGGATCCTCGTCGGCACCGCGTTCGCTTGTATCCCCGATCTGTTTCCCGATTCGGTCGTGCGCCTGCGTTGGCAGGTGCTCATGAGTTCCGCTTTCGGCATCGCCAATGCGATCGGCCCGTCGCTCGGCGGGTTCTTGACCCAGTACTACGGCTGGCGCTCGGCGTTTTATGTGAATCTGCCCGTCGGTCTGCTCTCGCTGGTATTCGTTTGGCGGTACCTGCCGCACGTGCGGCATGTCACGTCGCGCGGCAAAATTCGCCTCGACTGGCCCGGTTCGCTGCTGATCGCCGTGGCGCTCGGATCGTTGCAACTGCTCGTGGAGTCGCTCTCGCAGCATGGCCTGTCGCCCGGCGTCGCGGCGCTGGCCGTGGCGGCCGCTGCCTCCGCCGTTGCGCTATGGAAGTGGGAGCAGCGCGCCGCACAGCCGATCCTGCCGCTCGACATGTTTGCCAATCGCAGCCTAGCCGCCTTGTTTACGCTGTCCGTGCTCGGCGGCTACTCGATGTTTTCGCTGATCTTCTACGCGCCGCTGCTGCTGCAAGGCGGCTTTGGGCTTTCGCCGAAAGAGGCGGGCGTGCTCATCACACCGCTCGTCGTCTTCATCACGATCGGCAGTATTCTCAACGGCCGCATCGTCACTCGGATTCGGCGCCCCAATGCGATGCTCTATATCGGCAGCGCGATGCTCGCGTGCGCCTGTGTGGGCACGGCGCTGGCCACGCGCTCGATGTCGCATGCGCTGTTGATGGGGCTCATGATGGTGGCGGGCGTGGGGCTCGGCTTCGTGTTGCCGAATCTCACGGTGTTCGCTCAAGAAACGGCCGGACGCGAGCATTTGGGGATCGCGACGGCTTTGTTGCAATCGCTGCGGATGATCGGCGGGATGTTCGGGGCCGCAGTGACCGGCACCCTCATCACGCATCTGTATGCGCGCGGCGTACGCGACGCGCTAACGAGCGCAAATGCGATGCAGTGGTGGCACACCATGCGCGACCCGCAAATTCTCGTCAATCCGGATGCGCAGCACACGTTGCTCGATTCGCTCGCCCGCGCGGGCCACAATGGCGCGGCGCTGCTCGAGCAGGCGCGCGTGGCGCTCGTTACCGCGATTCACGCGGGGCTTGCCGTGGCGGCTGTGATCGCCGTCGTCGCGCTGTGGCGGTGCGCCAGCGTACCCCACGTCAGCATTACACGCAGGGGCGAGCCTACGCCTGCGGCAGAATAAGGCCGACTCACTAGCAAGGTTGCATCATGGAAGACTACGTAGCCATCGTTCAGCAGTTCGGCCGAACCTATCGCGCATTCATGTCCGCGTTCGAAGCGCAGGTCGGGCATGCCATGCCGCGCTGGCGCATCTTGCGCACGCTCACGGACGACGGCGGCGAGTGGTCGCAAAAGCGGCTCGTCGAACGATTGCGGATCGACCCGGGCGCGCTGACGCGCCAATTGAAATCGCTCGAGGCGCTCGGTTGGATCGCACGCAGTGTCGATGCGCGCGACAACCGCATCACCAACGTGAGATTGACGGACGAAGGGCGCCATGTCGTCGATGCGAGCCTGCCGCAACGCGACGCATTCCTACGCGAGACGATGGGGGGCTTGCCCGACGATGCGTTGTCGGCACTGTCCGCCGCGCTCGCCAAGCTCGAATCCCGGATTGGCGACGTGGCAGGCATGCCGCTGTCTGCATGCGAGGACACGCCTTCGAGCGGCGAGGCCGCCGAGGGCGCCGAACTCGCGCCGCGCGCACAGTCTCGATGAGGCCGCCACCGCGCCGTTGACGTCTGCGAACGTCGGCGGACGTCCGCATGCGGCGCAGCCCCGCCGCTCGCAGCCTATCGAAAGACCGCTCGATCGACCTTCGTTCCTCAGAAGAACGTTTCGACGACCTCCGTCACCCGATATTGCTTGTCGACGATCAAAAGTTGCCGCCACTTGTCGAACGTCAGACAAGGGTGGGAGATATCGAACGCGAGCATATCGCCTACCTTGAGATCGGCACCCGGCACGATCCGCAAGTAGGCGTGCTGATCCATCATTCCGGTTACTTCCCAGCCTTCGGTCGGCGCGATCTCGCGCGGTGCGCTGGTACCGGGCCGGTAGTGGCGCGCCGGGACGGGCATACCGGCATCGAAAGCCGCGTCGCGCTTGCCGAAGCCGACGATCGCACGGTCCGCCTCGGGGATCGATTGCACGTAAGCCCAGAGCTGCAACGCCGGCAATAGCGCTTCACCCATCTTCTTCGCGATCGGATTGCGCGCCAGGATGTCGCTTTGCGCCTTCTTGTAGACGCCCACGTCATGCGTGAGGTAACAGCCCGGACGCAGCACGACATCGATTGCCCCGGCCTTCGTTTGAGCCGCGAACTCTTCGGCCACGATGTCGTACCAGGCCGAGCCGGCGCCCGAAAGAATAGCCGGCGCGCGTTCGAAGCGGCCCGCTTGCGCGAGGGCGTGCGTCGTTTGAACGGCGCGGCGCAAGAAAGCGCGCACGGCTTGCTCGTCGCCGAGCACGCCTTCGTAAAGCTCGACGCCCGCCAGCACCAACGTGCCCCGGTAACGTGCGAGGGCCGCTAACACCGCTTCGAGCCCGGCCTCGTCGCGCACGCCCGTACGGCCGCCCGGCACGCCCAGTTCGATCAGCACTTGCAGCCGACGGCCGGCCGTTTGGAAGAACGTGCCGAGCTGGTCGATTCCGTCCTCCGAATCCACGAGGCAAAAGAACTCGAAATCGGGATCGGTGAGCAGCTCGGCGATCATGCCCATGTTGCGCTTGCCCACGAGCTGATTGGCCATGAGCACGCGCTCGATGCCGCCGTGATAGGCCGCGCGGGTTTGATGGGCGGTGGCGAGCGTGATGCCCCACGCGCCCGTCTCGATCTGCCGGCGAAACAGTTGCGGCGCCATCGTCGTCTTGCCGTTCGGCGCCAGCTTGACGCCATATTCGGTGACGAAATCCTGCATCCATTTCAGGTTGTGCTGCATTCGGTCCGCGTAGAGGACGGCGGCCGGCAGGCTCACATCCTCGTCGAGCAGATTCCATTCGAGGTTCGCCGCGGAATCGAGCGGCACGCTCGCGCTCGGCACGTTGCCCAGCCCCTTGCCGAGCGGATCGATGGAGGCAGCGGAGTAGCTCGTCATCGTGAGTGTCATGGGAATCGTTCCTGGGTCGGTCTGTGCCGGCATCGAAGCCGACATTGGGGCTCCCATGGTACATAAAGTGCGAGTAGGATTCTCGGCAGGCCGGCGCCTGCTGCCCCCGCCGCCCTGTGCCCGCCCTCGGAGACGAACCATGCATTCCCATCCCGAAGCCGCCGATACGCTCATCTACGGCGCCACGCTTTACGACGGCACGGGCAAACCGCCCGTCGTGCGCGACGTCGCCATTCGCGGCGAGAAAATCGCGGCCGTCGGCAACCTCTCGAATTGGATCGCGGAAGAGATTATCGAGGCCGACGGCCGCGCGCTTGCGCCCGGTTTCATCGACGTCCACACCCACGACGACACGTATGCGATCCGCGAGCCTCAGATGCTGCCCAAGCTCTCGCAGGGCGTGACGACGGTGATCGTCGGCAATTGCGGCATCAGCGCGTCGCCCGTCACGCTGCGCGGCGATCCGCCCGATCCGATGAACCTGCTCGGTGAGCGCGAATCGTTTCGCTATCCGACGTTCGGCGCGTATGTCGATGCGGTGAACGCGGCGCGTCCGGCCGTCAATGTCGCGGCGCTCGTCGGCCATACCGCCTTGCGCAGCAACCACATGGACCGGCTCGATCGCGCGGCCACGCGCGAGGAGATCGAAGCCATGCGCGTGCAACTGATCGAAGCGCTCGAGCACGGCGCGCTCGGACTGAGTTCGGGACTCGCCTATGCCTCGGCGTTCGAGGCCCCCACCGAGGAGGTGATGGCACTCGCGGAACCGCTCGCGCAAGCGGGCGCGCTCTACGCGACGCATATGCGCAGCGAATTCGATGCGATTCTGGACGCGTTCGACGAAGCCTGCCGGATCGGCCGGCATGCGCGGGTGCCCGTCATCGTCTCGCATCTGAAATGCGCGGGGCCGCGCAACTGGGGCCGCAGTATCGAGGTGTTGGCCGCGCTCGAGCGCGCGCGCTCGGCACAGCGCGTGGGCTGCGATTGCTATCCGTACGATCGCAGCTCGACCACGCTCGATCTGAAGCAGGTCACGGGCGACATCGAGATCACCGTGACGTGGTCGACGCCGCATCCCGAGGCATCCGGCAAGCGGCTGTCGGCGATCGCGAGCGAATGGGGCGTGACGCTGCAGGAGGCCGCCGCACGCCTACGGCCGGCCGGCGCGGTGTACCACAACATGTCGGAAGACGACGTGCGGCGCATCTTGGCCCATCCGGCCACGATGGTGGGCTCGGACGGCCTGCCGAACGATCCGCTGCCGCATCCGCGGCTGTGGGGCACGTTCCCTCGCGTGCTTGGGTACTATGCGCGCGATGCTGAGCTGCTGCCGCTCGAGGAGGCGGTGCACAAGATGACGGGGTTGTCGGCGCGACGCTTCGGGCTCGACAAGCGCGGCGAGATCCACGTGGGCTACCACGCCGACCTCGTGCTGTTCGATCCCGCGCGCGTGCGCGACGCCGCGACGTTCGAGAACCCGTGTCAAGTGGCCGACGGGATCGATGCCGTGTGGGTCAACGGCGTGCTGTCGTATCGCGAGCGCGCGCCGTCGGGCGCGCGGGCGGGCCGTTTCGTGCCGCGCGGCGCGAAGGCGGCCGGCGACGCCCGCGACCCTTCCGGCGAGCCTGTCGGCGAGCTTTATTGACGTGCCGTGCGCGCGTTGTCGGGCATCGGCAGGTTGTAGTTGGTGCGGAACGGGTTGATGTCGAGCCCGCCGCGCCGCGTATAGCGCGCATAAACGGCGAGCTTGACGGGGCGGCATTCGCGCAGGATGTCGATGAAGATGCGCTCGACGCATTGCTCGTGAAAGCCCGTATGCGAGCGATACGAGATGATGTAGCGCAGCAGCCCCGCGTGATCGATCTGCGGGCCCACATAATGTATTTGCACGCTTCCCCAATCGGGCTGGCCCGTGACCGGACAGTTCGATTTCAGCAGGTTCGAGTACACCGTCTCCTCCACGGGCGCTTCGTCGAACGCCGCCTTGAGCAGCGTTGGATCGGGCTCGTACACATCGGCCTCGAGATCGAGCCGATCGAGCGACAGGCCGTCGAACTCCTCGAATTCCAGCGTTTGGAATTCCGCGGGTGTCGTCAGGCGCACGGAGACGGTCGCGCCGCAGGCGGCCGAGACGTCGCGCTTGATCGTGTCGCGCAGCGCCTCGACGGATTCCATGCGGGTTTGCGCGAACGAGCCCAGGTAGAGCTTGAACGATTTCGATTCGACGATGTTCGGCGACTCCGCCGGAACGAAGCATGTCGCGATCGCGATCTGCGGCTTGCCGCGCGCATTGAGCCAGGACAGCTCGTAGGCGTTCCAGATGTCGGTGCCGAAGAACGGCAGCGCTTGCGCGATGCCGATCGCCTCGCGTGCGCGGCTGCGGGGGATCGGAAACAGCAGCGTCGGATCGTATTGCTCGGTGTAGGTCGTGCTCTTGCCGAGCGGCGAGTGTTCGGGTGTCATGGCGTTCGGTCGATCAGTCGATCAGTCGATCAATGGCGTGGAGCAAGGGGCATTCACGCAAGAAAGAGCCGGTAGACGGGGTTGCCGCTTTCGTCCCAATGCGGGTAGCCGAGCGTCGACAAAAAGCGTGCGAACGCTTCGTTGTCGGCCGGGGGCACCTGGATGCCAACGAGGATCGAGCTATAGTCGGCGCCCTGGTTGCGATAGTGGAAGAGACTGATGTTCCAATCGGGCGCCATCGACGAGAGGAACTTCATGAGCGCGCCCGGCCGCTCGGGAAACTCGAAACGGAACAGGCGTTCGTCGCGCGCGAGCGGCGAGCGGCCGCCCACCATGTAGCGGATATGCTGTTTCGACAGTTCGTCTTCGGTCAGATCCACCGTCGGAAAGCCGTGCTGCTCGAACGCCCCCGCGATCGCGGCCGGTTCGCCGCGGCTCTTGATCTGCACGCCGACGAAGATATGCGCCGCGGTCGCATCGGCGATCCGGTAGTTGAATTCGGTGACGTTGCGCTCGCCCACCAGTTCGCAAAACCGCTTGAAGCTGCCGCGCTCCTCGGGAATCGTCACGGCGAAGACGGCTTCGCGCACTTCGCCCACCTCGGCCCGCTCGGCGACGAAACGCATGCGGTCGAAGTTCATGTTCGCGCCCGAGGTGATCGCCACCAGCGTTTGTCCGGTCACGCCCGTGCGCTCCGCGTACTGCTTCGCGCCTGCGACGGACAAGGCGCCGGCGGGCTCGAGCAGGCTGCGCGTATCTTGGAAAACATCCTTGATCGCGGCGCACAGCGCGTCGGTGTTCACGGTGATTACATCGTCGAGATACTGACGGCACAGGCGGAACGTTTCCTCGCCCACGAGCTTCACCGCCGTGCCGTCGGAGAACAGTCCCACCTCGGGCAACGTGACGCGCTCGCCGGCTCGGATCGAGCGGGCCATCGCGCACGAATCCTCGGTTTGTACGCCGATGACCTTGATGTCGGGCCGGACCGCTTTCACGTAAGCGCCCACGCCGGCCGCGAGGCCGCCGCCGCCGATCGGCACGAAGATCGCGTGAATCGGGGCCTGATGTTGGCTCAAGATTTCCATGGCGACCGTGCCTTGGCCCGCGATCACGTATGGATCGTCGAACGGATGCACGAACGTGAGGCCCCGCGCCTTTTGCAGCTCGAGCGCATGCGCGTAGGCGTCGCTATACGATTCGCCGGCCTGCACGACTTCGACCGTGGGCCCGCCGTGCGCCCGCACGGCGTCGACTTTCACTTGCGGCGTGGTGATGGGCACGACGATCACCGCCTTGACGGCCAAGCGCGAGGCGGAATAAGCGACGCCCTGCGCGTGGTTGCCGGCCGAGGCCGTGATGACGCCGCGCGCGCGCGCCCCGGCGTCGATGTGCACCATCTTGTTGTAAGCCCCGCGCAGCTTGAAGGAAAAGACGGGTTGATTGTCTTCGCGCTTCAGGTAGACACGATTCGACAGACGCGCCGACAGATTGCGCGCCGGTTCGAGTTCCGTTTCGTGGGCGACGTCGTAGACGCGGGCGGTCAGAATTTTCTTGAGGTAATCGTGTGAAGACGAGGACATGGCGTAGGCGCGCGACGATTCGCGAAGGCGAGGGCGGAATGCGAAAACGTCAATGATAGCGCCAACGGCGGGCCCTTTTCGTCCCTTCGACGTGCAATGGCCACTCGGCCGAGTCGTATTGCGCGTTTATCGGGGATTAACCGGACGGACGGTCGGCGAAGCCTTCCCGGCCGGCCCCGAGCGCGCGCGGACGCCCCGTTTCGGTGAGGGCGTCGATCGATATTGCACAGCAACGCGTATCGGCATGATGCGGTAGAATTCCTTTTTAAAACCAGGACCGGATAATGCGCTGGCAGCCACGGACCGCCCCTCTCACCCCAGCTCCGCGGGAAGCGCGTCCCGCGGCGCAGCGGCATGCCCGTCACGCACGATCGTGCGGCTAGCGACCTTCTGATGCGAGCTGGCTGCTGCTGTCGCCTACCCGCGCGGCCAGCCCTCGCTGCCGACGCCCAGTTTCCAGAACATATTGCGCGTGACGCGCATTGCCGGCCCAAACGTCGTAGGACGCTTTGGCCGGCCTCTCGATCCGTCCGACCATGAACGCACCTCAAGTCTTCGATCCGCACGGCGCCGCGGCCGTTGCCGCCGCCGATACCGAACCGCGCTTGCGCGAGATTCCGTACAACTACACCTCGTTCTCCGATCGCGAGATCGTCATCCGCCTGCTCGGCGACGAAGCGTGGAAGGCGCTGGACGAGTTGCGCGCCGAACGCCGCACGGGCCGGTCGGCACGGATGCTCTACGAGGTGTTGGGCGATATCTGGGTGGTGCGCCGCAATCCGTACCTGCAAGACGACTTGCTCGACAATCCGAAGCGCCGCGCCTTGCTGATCGAGGCGCTCAATCACCGCTTGAGCGAGATCGAGAAGCGTCGCCGCGCCGATATGACCGAGCACGGCGACGAAGCGGGGCGCGAGCGCGCCGCCCGCGTGGAAATGCTCGTCGCGGCGGCTCGCGGCGCCGTCGAGTCCTTTGCGGCCGAGTTCGGCGCGATGGCCGAGTTGCGCCGTCGCGCGACGAAGGTGCTCGGACGCTGCACGCAGAAGGACAACATCCGCTTCGACGGCCTCTCGCGCGTCTCGCACGTCACCGATGCGACCGATTGGCGCGTCGAATATCCGTTCGTCGTGCTGACGCCCGACACCGAGGCGGAGATGGCCCGCATCGTCAAGGCGTGTTTCGAACTCGGGCTGACGGTGATTCCGCGCGGCGGCGGCACGGGCTATACGGGCGGCGCGGTTCCGCTCACGCCGTTTGCGGCGGTCATCAACACGGAAAAGCTCGAACAGCTCGGCGCGGTCGAGCTGACCGAGTTGCCGGGGGTGGCCGCGAAGGTGCCGACGATCTTCTCGGGCGCGGGCGTCGTCACGCGCCGTGTCACCGAAGCGGCCGAAGCGGCCGGGTACGTGTTCGCCGTGGATCCGACCTCGCTCGACGCGTCGTGCATCGGCGGCAACGTCGCGATGAACGCGGGCGGCAAGAAGGCGGTGCTGTGGGGCACCGCACTCGATAACCTCGCCTGGTGGCGCATGGTCGATCCGCAGGGCAACTGGCTCGAAGTCACGCGGCTCCAGCACAACCGCGGCAAGATTCACGATGTCGACGTGGCGCGCTTCGAACTGAAATGGTTCGACGGCGATTGCGCGCCCGGCGAGCGGCTGCTGCGAACCGAAAGCCTCTCGATCGAAGGCCGGCGTTTCCGCAAGGAAGGCCTCGGCAAGGACGTGACGGACAAATTCCTCGCGGGCCTGCCCGGCGTGCAGAAAGAAGGCTGCGACGGGCTCATTACGTCGGCGCGCTGGGTGCTGCACAAGATGCCGGCGCATACGCGTACCGTCTGCCTCGAGTTCTTCGGCCAGGCGCGCGATGCGATTCCGAGCATCGTCGAGATCAAGGACTACCTGTTCGAGACCTCCAAACAAGGCGGCGCGATCCTCGCCGGGCTCGAGCACTTGGACGAGCGCTATCTGCGCGCCGTCGGCTACGCGACGAAATCCAAGCGCAATGCGTTTCCGAAGATGGTGCTGATCGGCGACATCGTCGGCGACGACGCCGATGCGGTGGCCACGGCCACGTCCGAGGTCATCCGCATGGCCAACGGCAAGAGCGGCGAGGGCTTTGTCGCCGTGAGCGCCGAGGCGCGCAAGCGATTCTGGCTCGACCGCAGCCGCACGGCCGCGATCGCCAAGCACACGAACGCCTTCAAGATCAACGAAGACGTCGTGATTCCGTTGAATCGCATGGGCGAGTACACGGACGGGATCGAACGGATCAACATCGAACTGTCGCTGAAGAACAAGCTGCAGCTCGTCGATGCGCTCGAAACGTTCTTCAAGGGCGGCAATCTGCCGCTCGGCAAGACCGACGACGCCAACGAAATCCCGAGCGCCGAACTCTTGGAAGATCGCGTGCAGCAAGCGTTGGCGCTGCTCCAGCGCGTGCGCGCGCGCTGGACCTTCGTGCGCGACAAGCTCGATTTGTCGCTGCGCGAGGCGCAGCATTACCTCGTGCAGCTCGGCTACGAAGGGTTGGCCGAGAAATTCGCCGACCGCGCCGACGCTCAGCCGGGCGCGACCGTCTTTCACGTGATGCAGGACCGGACGATCCGGGCATCGTGGAAGCAGGAGATCCGCGCCGAACTCCGTCAAATCTTCAACGGCGGCGAGTTCAAGCCGATCCTCGACGAGGCGCAGGCTATCCACAAGAAGGTGCTGCGTGCGCGCGTATTCGTCGCGCTGCACATGCACGCGGGCGACGGCAACGTTCACACGAATATCCCCGTCAATTCCGATAACTACGAGATGCTGCAAGACGCGCACAAAGCGGTCGAGCGCATCATGAAGCTCGCGCGTTCGCTCGACGGCGTGATTTCGGGCGAGCACGGCATCGGCATCACGAAGCTCGAATTTCTGACGGACGCCGAGATTGCCGATTTCCGCGCGTACAAGGAACGGATCGACCCGGAAGGCCGCTTCAACAAAGGCAAGCTGCTGCCGGGCGCGGATTTGCGCAACGCCTATACGCCCAGCTTCGGCCTCATGGGTTACGAATCGCTGATCATGCAGCAGTCGGACATCGGTGCGATCGCCGATTCCGTGAAGGACTGCTTGCGTTGCGGCAAGTGCAAGCCCGTGTGCGCGACCCACGTGCCGCGCGCGAATCTGCTCTACAGCCCGCGCAACAAGATCCTGGCGACGTCGCTGCTGATCGAAGCGTTCCTGTACGAAGAACAAACGCGCCGCGGCGTGTCGATCAAGCACTGGGACGAGTTCAACGACGTGGCCGACCACTGCACCGTCTGCCACAAGTGCGCGACGCCTTGCCCGGTGAAGATCGACTTCGGCGACGTGTCGATGAACATGCGCAACTTGCTGCGCAAGATGGGCAAGAAGAAGTTCAACCCGGGCGCGGCCGCGGGCATGTTCTTCCTGAACGCGACGAATCCGCAGACGATCAACATCGCGCGCACGGCGATGATGGGCATCGGCTACAAGGCACAGCGCCTGGGCAACGATTTGCTGAAAAACTTCGCCAGGAAGCAGACGGCGCACCCGCCCGCCACCACGGGCAAGCCGCCCGTGGTCGAGCAGGTGATTCACTTCGTCAACAAGAAGATGCCGGGCAACCTGCCGAAGAAGACGGCGCGTGCGCTGCTCGACATCGAAGACAACAAGATCGTTCCGATCATCCGCAACCCCAAGACGACCACCGTCGATTCGGAAGCCGTCTTCTATTTCCCGGGATGCGGATCGGAGCGGCTGTTCTCGCAGGTGGGGCTGGCGACGCAGGCGATGCTGTGGGAGGCGGGCGTGCAAACGGTGCTGCCGCCGGGCTATCTGTGCTGCGGCTACCCTCAGCGCGGCGCGGGGCAGTACGACAAGGCCGAGAAAATCGTGACGGACAACCGGGTGCTGTTCCACCGGGTGGCCAACACGCTGAACTACCTCGACATCAAGACGGTGGTCGTCTCGTGCGGGACGTGCTACGACCAGCTTGCCGGCTACGAATTCGACAAGATCTTCCCGGGCTGCCGCATCATCGATATCCACGAGTTCCTGCTCGAAAAGGGGATGAAGCTCGAAGGGGTGAGCGGCACGCGCTACATGTACCACGACCCGTGCCATACGCCGATCAAGACGATGGATCCGGTGAAGCTCGTGAACGAACTGATGGGCGCGGAGCACGACGGCTACAAGATCGCCAAGAACGAACGCTGCTGCGGCGAATCGGGCACGTTCGCCGTGGCGCGGCCCGACATTTCGACGCAGGTGCGCTTCCGCAAGGAAGAAGAAATTCGCAAGGGGGCGGCCAAGCTGCGCGAGATTCCGGTGACGTCGGCGGGCGCCGAGGTGTCGCCTGCCGGCAACGGCGCGGCCGACGTCAAGGTGCTGACGAGCTGCCCGTCGTGCTTGCAAGGTCTGTCGCGTTACAACGAGGATGCGGGCATCGAAGCCGATTACATCGTCGTGGAAATGGCGCGGCACGTCCTGGGCGAGAACTGGATGGCCGAGTACGTCGAGCACGCGAACAATGGCGGGATCGAGCGCGTACTGGTGTAATAGCGCCCATGCACGGGGCGTTACCTGGTGCAACGCGCGCCCACGCCCGAACGCGCCGACCGATGCAGGCTTGAGCCAAGGGACGATGATGGAATGCGTATTTTGCCGTGAGGAAGGCGGGGTCGTGCTTTGGCAGGACGATGCGCTGCGCGTCGTGCTGGCCGACGAGCACGATTACCCGGGCTTTTGCCGTGTGATCTGGCATGCGCACGTGGCGGAATTTTCGGATTTGCAGCCGGGCGAGCGCCATCGCGTGATGCACGCCGTCTACGCGACCGAGCGCGCGGTACGACGCGTGCTCGCGCCCAATAAAGTCAATCTGGCGAGCCTCGGCAATCAAGTGCCGCACGTGCACTGGCATGTGATTCCGCGCTTTACGAACGACGCGCATTTCCCGCTGCCGATCTGGGCGCCCCGGCAGCGCTCGGTTTCGGAGGCGCTGCTCTCGCAGCGGCGTGCGCAAGCCACGCTCATCGCCGAGGCGTTGCGGCAGGAAATGGCGCAGGCGCCCGAGTGACGGACGCCGGCGCTGCGCCCACGTCGCGCGAAGGCGGCGGGCGACCGATTTGGAACGAGAGGCAAAAGATGAGCGGACTGACTCCCGAGACGCCGGTGCCCACGAGCATCGTCGTTCATGCAAAATCGCGCGCGTTGGAGCTGCGCTACCCGAACGGCCTCAGCTATCGGATTCCTTTCGAATTGATGCGCGTGTACTCGCCCTCGGCCGAGGTTCGCGGACACGGGCCGGGGCAAGAAACGCCGCAAACGGGCAAGCGCGACGTCACGATCGTCTCGATCGACGGCGTCGGCAATTACGCCTTGCAACCGACGTTCTCGGATGGCCACGCTACGGGCATCTATTCTTGGGATTTGCTGTACGAGCTGGCGACGCAACAGGACGCGCTTTGGCGAGCCTATTTCGACACGCTCGCGAGTGCCGGGCTCGACCGCGACGCGCCGATGGCGGCGCCCGCTGCGCCGCGCGGCCACTGTCACTGAAATGAAACGCGGAGGATAAACGCGATGAGCAAGACCCACTTCGGCTTCGAGACCGTCGAGGAACAAGACAAAGCGAAGAAGGTCGCGGGCGTGTTCCACTCGGTGGCCACGAACTACGATCTGATGAACGACTTGATGTCGGGCGGGCTGCACCGCGTCTGGAAGCAGTTCACGATCGCGCAGGCGAACGTACGCCCCGGCTACAAGGTGCTCGACATCGCCGCGGGCACGGGCGATTTGTCGAAGACGTTCGCGAAGCAGGCCGGGCCGGAAGGCGAGGTGTGGCATACCGACATCAACGAATCGATGCTGCGCGTGGGGCGCGACCGCCTGCTGGACCGCGGCATCGTGACGCCGTCGCTGCTGTGCGACGCCGAGAAAATTCCGTTCCCGGACAACCACTTCGACATCGTGACGGTGGCGTTCGGATTGCGCAACATGACGCGTAAGGAAGTGGCCATTTCCGAGATGCGCCGCGTGCTCAAGCCCGGCGGACGTCTGCTCGTGCTCGAGTTCTCGAAAGTGTGGGAGCCGCTCAAAAAAGCCTACGACGTCTATTCATTCAAAGTGTTGCCGTGGCTTGGCTCCAAGTTCGCGCAAGATGCGGACAGTTATCGCTACCTTGCCGAATCGATCCGGATGCACCCCGACCAGGACACCTTGAAAACGATGATGGAGCAGGCGGGCTTCGATGCTGTCAAATATTACAATTTGTCAGCTGGCGTGGTAGCCTTGCACGTGGGAGCGAAGTATTAGGCTCCCTAACGTCTTGTTTTTATAGGGAATACTGATATGGCCGGTTCGCTCACCGATTCTTCCAAACAGCTTTCATGGCATTTTTCGAAGCGGATTCGGCTCTTCGCGGTGGCGACGATGATCGCGGCGGGCACGCTCGCTACGCTCGACGCCGAGGCGAAACGGATGGGCGGCGGGCGCAGCATGGGGCGTCAGTCTCAAACGATGCAACGCGATAGCGCGCCGCCGGCTCAGCAGCCGGGGCGTTCGGCGCAGGCCGGCACCCAGCCGGGCGCGGGCGCGCAAGCGCAGCGCACGCAAACCGCGCCGGCGGCGCCGGCTGCCGCACCGGCGCGCTCGCGCTGGCTCGGCCCGATCGCGGGGCTGGCCGCGGGGCTCGGTATCGCGGCGCTGCTCTCGCATTTCGGCCTTGGCGGCGCGTTCGCCAGCGCGATGGCGAACGTGATCGTCGTGGCGCTGCTGGCGATGGTGGGCATTTGGCTGGTGCGCAAGGTGTTGTCGTTGCGCCGCAAGGGCGATGCTCCCACGCTGGCGACCTCGGGTGGCGCATTGTCGATGGGCGGCGCGGGCTCGAGCGGCGAGTACGGCGTTCCCGCCGGTTCGCGGGCCGCATCGCCGGCGGGCGCAGCCGGGGTGGCCGGCGCGGCGCACGCGGCGTTCGCGCGCCCGGCCGATTTCGACGAAGCCGCGTTTCTCCATCATGCGAAGGTCAACTTCGTGCGACTGCAAGCCGCATGGGATGCGGGCGATCTGGCCGATATCCGTGCCTTTTCCACGCCGCAGATGTTCGCCGAATTGAAGCTCGATCTCGACGCGCGGGCCAGCGAGCGTAATCGAACCGACGTCGTCCAGCTTCATGCCGAATTGATCGACTTGGCCGAGGACGGCTTCGAGTACGTCGCGAGCGTGCGCTACAGCGGGTTGATCCGTGAAGCGCCGGGCGCGCAAGCGGAACCGTTCGCCGAAACGTGGCAGTTGACGAAGTCCAAACGCGGCGCCGATGGCTGGTTGCTCGCCGGGATCGAACAAACGGTGCACTGAGCCTCGTTGAACGTACCGGTCCATTCGTCATAAGACACTCGCCCGCCGTCGGTCGTCCGGCGATCGGGCGCTACAATAGAGGCCCGCGTCGGCTGCCGCCCGCGCGGGCTTTTTATTGCTCCCCGATGACTCTTGCCGCCAAGCCCTTTGCCGCCGCCGTCAATCACTTGCTCGCTCGCGAAACGTGGGCGCGCGACCGCCTCGCGCCGTATGCAGGCAAGACGGCCCGTCTCGCGTTTTCTTCGATCGCCCTGACCCTTGCCGTCGAGCCCGACGGCTACCTGCACGCCGTCGACGAAACGGATGCGCGGTCCGTCGACGTCTCGCTGGCCATCGCGCCCGACGCACTGCCGGCCTTCATGCAAGGCGGCCAGGCTGCGGTCATGAAGCACGTCAAGATCGAGGGCGATGCCGAATTCGCCACGCAGCTTGCGAAGCTGGCCGAGCATCTTCGCTGGGAACCCGAGGAGGACTTGGCGAAGCTCATTGGCGATGCGGCGGCCCACCGTGCCGCCGAGATCGTGCGCACGGCGGGCGGCCATGCGCTGCGCGCCGGCCGCGGCTTGCGCGATTCCATCGCCGAATACCTGCTCGACGAAAACCCGCAGCTCGTGCGCCGCACGTCGCTCGATGCATTCAACAGCGAACTCGCGCGTGCGCGCGACGCGCTCGCCCGTGTCGAGAAACGCATCGAACGCATCGACCAGCAAACGCTCGCGCGCCAGGCAGGCGCCTTGCGTCGCGTCCGATAGCGAGCGGGCCCACCATGCGTTTATTGCGTTTCATCAAAATCGTCTACACCGTCTGGCGCTTCGGGCTCGACGAAATGATGCTGAGCCGGATCAAGGATCGGCGTGTCCGGTTCCTCGTTCGCATCGGCACGATCGGCCGCCGGTACACGTCGCCGCCCGCGGTGCGGCTGCGGCTGGCCCTCGAAAGCCTTGGGCCGATCTTCGTCAAATTCGGGCAAGTGCTCTCGACGCGCCGCGATCTGCTTTCGCTCGACGTCGCCGTCGAACTCGCCAAGCTGCAAGATCAAGTACCGCCGTTCGATTCGGCGGTGGCGATCGAAATCATCGAAAAATCGCTCGGCGCACGCGTGGACGTGCTATTCGACGATTTCGAGCGCGTGCCGGTGGCCAGCGCCTCGATCGCGCAGGTGCATTTCGCGAAGGTGAAGTCGGGCCAACACGCGGGCAAGGATGTCGCGATCAAGGTGCTGCGGCCGAACATGCTGCCCGTGATCGATTCCGATTTGGCGCTGCTGCGCGATTTGGCCGTCTGGGCCGAGCGGCTTTGGGCCGACGGCAAGCGGCTCAAGCCGCGGGAAGTTGTCGGCGAATTCGACAAATACTTGCACGACGAACTCGATCTCATGCGCGAGGCGGCGAACGGCAGCCAATTGCGCCGCAACTTCGCCGGGCTCGATCTGCTGCTCGTGCCCGAAATGTATTGGGAGTTCTGCACGCAGAACGTGCTCGTCATGGAACGGATGGTCGGTGTGCCGATCAGCCAGGTCGAGACGTTGCGCGCAGCGGGCGTCGATATCCCGAAGCTCGCGCGCGAAGGCGTCGAGATTTTCTTCACGCAAGTGTTCCGGGACGGCTTCTTTCACGCGGACATGCACCCCGGCAACATCCAGGTGAGCCTCGACCCGGCCCATTTCGGCCGTTATATCGCCCTCGATTTCGGGATCATCGGGGCGCTGTCCGATTTCGATAAGAACTATCTCGCGCAAAACTTTCTCGCGTTCTTCAAGCGCGACTACCATCGCGTGGCCACGCTGCACTTGGAGTCGGGCTGGGTGCCGCCCACCACACGCGTCGAAGAACTGGAAAGCGCGATTCGCGCGGTGTGCGAGCCCTATTTCGATCGGGCGCTCAAAGACATCTCGCTCGGGCAGGTGCTGCTGCGCCTCTTTTCCACCTCGCGCCGCTTCAACGTCGAGATCCAGCCGCAACTCGTCTTGCTGCAAAAGACGATGCTCAACGTGGAGGGGCTCGGCCGCTCGCTCGACCCCGAACTCGACCTGTGGAAGACGGCCAAGCCGTACCTCGAGCGGTGGATGAACGAGCAGATCGGCTGGCGCGGATGGTACGAACGGCTCAAGGTGGAGATGCCGCAATGGAGCAAGACACTGCCGCAACTGCCGCGTCTCGTTCATCACGTGCTCGCCGAGCGGCACGATGCCAAACACGGCACGCAGGACGCCGCGATCAAGCTTTTGCTCCTGGAGCAGAAGCGCACCAACCGGCTCTTGCAGGCGCTGCTGATATTCGGCGTGGCGGTTGGCGTTGGCGCGCTCGTCGCGCGCGCTTGGCTTGCTTTGGCCTATGGGGCTTGATGCGATGAACAAACCGTCGTCATCCGAACGGCCGTCCTCGGCGTCGTCCGCCGCCGGTGGCGCACCGACGTTTTCCACCCGCGATCCGAACACGGCCGCCTTTTGGGACGAGCGCTTTCGGAAGGGGTTCACCCCGTGGGACCAAGCCGGTGTGCCCGCCGCGTTCGCCGCCTTCGCCGCGCGCACAGCGCCGCGGCCCGTTTTGATTCCCGGCTGCGGCAGCGCGCACGAAGCCCGCTGGCTCGCCCAGGCCGGATGGAGCGTGCGCGCGATCGATTTTTCAGCGGACGCCGTTGCTGCCGCTCGCGCGCAACTCGGGGCGGATGCGGCACTTGTCGAGCAAGCCGATTTCTTCACTTATCGGCCGCCGTTCGTCCCGGCGTGGGTGTACGAGCGGGCGTTTCTCTGCGCCTTGCCGCCGGCTCGCCGTGCCGATTATGCCGCGCGGATGGCCGAACTGCTCGAGCCGGGCGGCGTGCTCGCCGGGTTTTTCTTTTTCGACGACACGCCCAAGGGCCCCCCGTTCGGCATTGCACGTGCGGCGTTGGACGCGCTGCTCGGCCCGTCGTTCGAGTTGATCGAGGACGAACCGGTGGCCGATTCGATTCCCGTGTTCGCCGGACGCGAGCGCTGGATGAGTTGGCGCAGGCGCTGATCGGCGCGTGCCAAACGCGGGCGCGTTGGGATGCCTGTAGGCGGGGTTGATTTTGGTCATCGCCGCCCCCATCTGGCGGGTGGCGCAACGAGGCCGCGCGCCGCGGCGTTGCGGCGTCGCAGCGCCGGCGCATGCGGTGCGCCGATCTCGCCGGTCGAGCATCGGCAAGCGCCGGGCTCGAGCGCGAACGCGCACGCAGCGCCTCGCGAGCCGGGCAGCCGCTATTTGCGGCTATAATTCAACGCTTTGCAAGCGCTTAACCGTTTTTTTGTCGGAAATAGTCGGGAAAAGAATCATGCCGATCTACGCCTACCGTTGCGAATCGTGCGGCTTCGAGAAAGACGTGCTCCAGAAGATGAGCGACGCGCCGCTGACGCAGTGTCCGCACTGCGAAAAGGACTCGTTTCGTAAGCAGGTGACCGCCGCCGGCTTTCAGCTGAAGGGCTCGGGGTGGTACGTCACCGATTTCCGTGGCGGCTCGAACGGCGCCAACGGAGCGGCCGCGAACGGTTCTGCCGCCGCCAAGGCGGACTCGAAGCCCGAGGCGAAGGCCGAGACGAAGTCGGATACGGCCAGCAGCAGCGCCCAACCGGCCAGTACGAGCACGTCGGCGGCATCGGACGCCTAAGCGGCCGATTGCGGCGTGCGCCGCGCGGTGCGAGGCCTGGCTTCGCGCCGCGGCGCAGGTCGAAGCGGTCTGGGCGTTGTCGCACGCATCGAGCCTTGAGCGCGGGGCGGCACGAGCATGCGCGCCGATTCATTCCCAAGCGGTTCCCTGACGGTATACATGAAAAAGACGACGCTCAAATCCGTGTTCCTGACCGGCCTACTGGTCCTCGTCCCCTTGGCAATTACGCTGTGGGTGCTGGGGCTCGTCATCGGCACGATGGACCAGACGCTGCTGCTGCTTCCGGCGTCGTGGCAACCCGAGAAGCTGTTGGGCTTTCGGCTGCCCGGCGTCGGTGCACTGCTGACGCTCGCGTTCATCTTCATCGTCGGGCTGTTCACGCAGAACTTCGTCGGGCAAAAGCTCGTGACGTGGTGGGACGCGATCCTGCGCCATATTCCGATCGTCGGTCCGCTCTATACGAGCGTGAAGCAGGTGTCGGACACGCTGCTTTCCAGTAGCGGGAATGCGTTTCGCAAGGCGCTCCTGATCGAATACCCGCGGCGCGGCTCCTATACCATCGCGTTCCTGACGGGTACGCCGGGCGGCGATGTCCTCAATCATTTGCAGGAAGAGCACGTGAGCGTCTATGTGCCGACGACGCCGAACCCAACCTCGGGCTTCTTTCTGATGGTTCCGAAAGCGGAAGTGATCGAACTCGATATGACGGTCGATGCCGCGCTCAAGTACATCGTCTCGATGGGCGTAGTCGCCCCGCAAGCGCCGGCGAGTGCGCCGGTGCGCCGCCCGGTCGAGCCGCCCCTTTAATGCAATGCCGCCGCGCCGCGAGCCTTAGCCGCGCGCGCTGCTCCCTAATGCCAAACGAAAGACGAATACCATGTCGATGAGATCTGAATACTGCGGTCTGGTGACCGAACACCTGATGGGCCAAACCGTGTCGCTGTGCGGCTGGGTGCATCGCCGGCGCGATCACGGCGGCGTCATTTTCATCGACCTGCGCGATCGCGAAGGGCTCGTTCAAGTGGTGTGCGATCCCGATCGCGCCGAGATGTTCAAGATCGCCGAAGGCGTGCGCAACGAATTTTGCGTGCGCGTCGTGGGTGTGGTGCGCAATCGTCCCGAAGGCACCGTCAACGCCGGTCTGAAGAGCGGCAAGGTCGAAGTGCTCTGTCATGAGCTGACCGTGCTCAACGCGTCGGTTACCCCGCCGTTCCAGCTCGACGACGACAACCTGTCCGAAACGACGCGCCTCACGCATCGCGTGCTCGATCTGCGTCGTCCGCAGATGCAGAACAACTTGCGTTTGCGTTATCGCGTCGCGATGGAAGTGCGCAAGTATCTCGATGCGCAAGGGTTCATCGATATCGAAACGCCGATGCTCACGAAGAGCACGCCGGAAGGCGCGCGCGATTATCTCGTGCCGTCGCGCGTGAACGCCGGGCAATTTTTCGCGTTGCCGCAGTCGCCGCAGCTGTTCAAGCAGCTTTTGATGGTGGCGAACTTCGATCGCTACTACCAGATCGTGAAGTGCTTCCGCGACGAAGATTTGCGCGCCGATCGCCAGCCCGAATTCACGCAAATCGACTGCGAAACGTCGTTCCTGAGCGAACAGGAAATTCGCGATCTGTTCGAGCAAATGATCCGCCACGTCTTCAAGGAGACGATCGGCGTCACGCTCGACGCCACGTTCCCGGTGATGCAGTACTCCGAGGCGATGGCGCGTTTCGGTTCGGACAAGCCCGATCTGCGCGTGAAGCTCGAGTTCACGGAGCTGACCGATGCGATGAAGGACGTCGAATTCAAGGTGTTCAGCGCGCCGGCCAACACGAAGGACGGCCGCGTGGCGGCGTTGCGCGTGCCGAAGGGCGGCGAGCTTACGCGTGGCGACATCGACGGCTACACCGAATTCGTGCGTATCTACGGTGCGAAGGGGTTGGCTTGGATCAAGGTCAACGAAGCGGCGAAGGGGCGTGACGGTCTGCAAAGCCCGATCGTCAAGAATCTGCATGACGCGGCGATCGCGGCGATCCTCGAGCGCACGGGTGCGCAAGACGGCGACATCATTTTCTTCGCGGCGGATCGTGCGAAGGTGGTCAACGACAGCCTCGGTGCGTTGCGCCTAAAGATCGGTCATTCGGATTTCGGCAAGGCGAACGGTCTGGTCGAAGCGGGCTGGAAGCCGCTGTGGGTGATCGACTTCCCGATGTTCGAATACGACGAGGAAGAGGCGCGCTACGTGGCGGCCCACCATCCGTTCACGAGCCCGAAGGATGAACATCTCGAGTTCCTCGAAACGGATCCGGGCCGTTGCTTGGCCAAGGCGTACGACATGGTGCTGAACGGCTGGGAAATCGGCGGCGGTTCGGTGCGGATCTATCGCGAGGACGTGCAGAGCAAGGTGTTCCGTGCGCTGAAGATCAACGATGAAGAAGCGCGTGCGAAGTTCGGCTTCTTGCTCGATGCGTTGCAATACGGCGCGCCGCCGCATGGTGGGATCGCATTCGGGCTCGATCGGATCGTCACGATGATGGCCGGGGCGGATTCGATTCGCGACGTCATCGCGTTCCCGAAGACCCAGCGTGCGCAGTGTCTGCTGACGCAGGCACCGAGCGCCGTGGACGAGCGGCAATTGCGCGAGCTGCATATTCGCTTGCGTCAGCCGGAGCAGCCGAAGGCTTAACATGCTGCGGCGCTAGTCGCTGAGGACAAGGGCGCTTGGACGCCCTTGGACCGTTGGCGGCGGATGTCATGTCGCACAAGCCACATCGCCCGGCCCCAAGATTGGACGCAATCCAATCTTGGGGCCTTTGTTTTATATCGAGCGCCATTCGTGCCCCCGCGCTGACGGCCGCTGCGAGTGGCGATTCGATCTAGGGCACGCTGCGTGGGCCAATCCGATCGCTTCGAGACGGTCGATGGCTGTAACGCGTAATCGCGTCGATTAGCCAGACTAGATATCCCGCTGAGCGAAGACCGGTTACGGTAGTGGCGGTTGGAGTGAGAAATTCGGAATGCGCAAAAAATCTCCGGGACTTCTAATGCGAAACCCCAGTAAATATTGTTTGACGTTAGTCGCCCTGTCGTTTGTAAAATCCGTGCTCGCCGGGCAGGCGATCTTGTTCGATTCTCCATACCTTGTCGGCTATCGAGATGCTGCTGGACTGTCAGGATTTTATTCCGCGACCGATGGGCAGACCTCGTGTACCTTCCTATTTTTTGAGCCGGGGCAGGAGGCTGGGTCCGCGAAAAGGGCTGACTATTCAGTGAAAAAGATCACGACCTTTGTTCCGAGCGATCGCTCGTTTGCCTTCTCTGATAGAAATAAGGCTTTCGACATAGATGGACGTCTCTATGCGAGTGAGGAAGAATGGGTCATCAGAACGTCTAAACCGCAGGCGGGATGCGGAAACGCTGAGGGGGTTTTTGAATTCGATCCTCCTGATATTCGAGCGGAACGCTATGCAATATTAAAAAGGATTCCCGCTCTCGGGATCAGGATGGTAGGTGAGAAGACGCCATGCTACGATTTTCGAGGTGGAAATTTCCTCCGCAGAAAAGGATTTCTGCTGAAGTGGGATGGTGTTGTCGTGTTGCGGGCGCGCGGTACGTTCTCGTACGTGCGCTACTCGGATCCAAGGCCAAATGGGGATGGCCGCGTAACGACAGGGTGGGTGCATTCTGCAGATCTCGTCGACCCATTTCCACGTCCGACTGAGCGCAGCGGCAAAAATTGAAAACGGGGAGCCGTAGCCACCCCGGCATCCCGGCCGCCCCGACTCCGGCGGCCGGCGAAACCCTCCACCTACTGTTGCTGCTGCAAATACTGCTGCACCTGCTTCAGCGAGACCTTGCCGCTATTCGCGGTGTCGATTTCCTGAAAATGCTGGGCCACATACCCCAGCCCATTCGCCTGTGCCTGTGCCTGCGTGATTTGCGCATCGTGACTAAATGCGCGGTTTTCACCGAGGCTCGTCGCCAGACGAGCGCGAGCCTCCTGCACGAGCGCCGCACCGGTCGTCGGGGCGGTGGCCGACGCGTGCGCCCCGCGCTGAATGAACGGGCCATCTACACCGGCACCCGGCAGCGGCGTGGCGGGCGAAACGGCCTGCAGCGACGCCGCGAAGGCGCCCCCGGCGCCGAGAAGGAGCGCAGCGGCCAACGACGCGCGGCTCAACAATGCAATCTGGGACATAACGTTACTCGCAAAAGGAAAGGTCGCGAGCGAGCGTCCGGTCGATCGGCCTCGCTCGGCATTCGAATCAGGGAGCGGTCTTGGCTGCCGTCGCCACCGTCGGCTGGTTCGCCGGGCTTTGATCGGGCCAGGGCGCCGCCAATTGCGCGAGCGTCACCGCGGTGGAGATCGGCTTGCTCTGGTAGTACGACACGAGATCCGCCTGCATCTGGGGCCGCGCAACGTTGTCCAGATAGATCATGTGGCCGCCCTGGTAGAAGGTGAGCTGAATGTTCGGACTCAAACCCTTCACCGTCTGAAGCCGCGCGAGTTCCTTCTCCGTCTCGAAGTAGGGCGTCGCCAGATCGTGATAGCCGTTCGACGCCAGCACCTTCAGTTGCGGATTGAGCATCAACGCCGCGAGCAAATCGGGAATCGTGTCCGGTTGCGGCTTGCCGCCGTGACTAAAGTTCCACACGCCGATGATCTTATCGTTGAGCGTCTGATACGTCGCATTCGGCGCTTGGTACCCGAGATAGGTCGGCATCTGCGATGCGAGCGCGGTCGTGAACGGCTGCGTGATCAGGATGTCGGACGGATCGTTGTCGGCGACGAGGCGCGCATCGCTGTTCGGCAATGAAACGCGTCCGTCGTAGCGGCCGATCGTCGTGCCCGGCACGAGCGTCGTTTGGCCGAAAGAGGCTTCGGTATCGTAGAAGTACTGGAAGTACGCGTTCAGCGTGGCGGGCGACAAATTCGTCTGCGACGACCAAGCGCTGAGCGTGGTGCTCGGGATCGTCACCTGTTGCGCCGCCGTCGAGTACTGCACGATCGGCGAATACTGCGCGGCGACGAAGTTCCGAATTTGCTGCGAGTAGGCACCGAGATTCGTCGGCGACGGCGAGACCAGGTTGTAGTACGCCGCAACCGCCGCATACGACGGGAACGACCCGGCCGACGTATCGCCGGTCGAGGCCATGTAGTTCAGGATCGAGGATTGCAGCACGATACCGGTCAGCGGCACCCCTGCCGATTCGAGCGACAGCGCGAGCATGTCCGTGCGCGGCGTGCCGTACGATTCGCCGTACAAATACAGCGGCGCGCCCTTCAGGTTGTTCACGGCGATATAGCGGCGGATGAAATCGCGCATCACCTGCACGTCGGGATCGGAGCCCCAGAACGTCTTGTTCGTGTTCGGGGAAATCGCCTCCGACAAACCGGTACCCGGCGGATCGATAAACACCATGTCGGTCGTGCCGATCAGACTCTCCGCGTTATCGATGACGGGGAAGTTCGGCCAGTTGGTCATCAGCGGGTCGGGCGTCGCGACGCGGGTCGGCGCGAAGGAGCCGAGACGCAGCCAAATCGAAGACGATCCCGGACCGCCGTTATAGAAAAACGTAACGGGGCGCGGCGTGCTTCCCGTATTTTGCGCGGTATAAGCGACGTACGACATCGTCGCTTCCGGATTGCCGTTCAAATCGGACGCGGTCAAGTGTCCGGTAGTGGTTGTATAAGGAACGGTCTGTTTTCCGGCCAGCCATTGGTGATGCATCACGGCTGCGCGTTCCGTCACTTGCGACGCCGGTAATGAATCGCCCGCATTCGGCGAATAGGCGACGTTATCGGTGAAGGTTTGATCGGCGGCCACCGGAGTCGTGCTGACGCTGTCTCCGCCACCGCCGCATCCGGCCAGTGCAAGGATGCCCAAAGCCAGCGTTGTCCCTCCTACACGCCGTGCGACGGGGCCGATCCCGGCGCCGTTCTTGGTGCTCTTTCCTTTCATCTTTATCCTTATTTGAAATTCTAATTATTCAACGAATAGGTACAGCGAAAAGGCAAGCGGCAAGCCCTCGGTCAAGGGGAATTGAATTTATTATCTAATTTATTTTGATAAATCGTAAGAATAAAAAATGCGCGAGTCAACGGGGTGAGCTGTTGAATTGTGTCGAGTTGTGTCGAGTTTTGTATCGCGCGTTGCGGTGAATAGCGTCAACGGCACGCGGCGCCTGGTCGCCGGCCAGGGTTTCCGACACGAAAATGCAGACGAGGAGCGGGTGGAGGTTTGCCTCTAGGCATTCGGTTCGATTGCGCGCGTCGGCACGAACCGTTCGCGCATTGGTGCGCCCTGCGCGCCGCGTGCGCCGGCCAGGCAGCCGCTGCGCTATGCTGATGGGCAAATCGCCATTGAATCGAACACCATGCAAAAACCGCCGAAGATTCCCGAATCGGTCCTCGTCGTCATCTACACACCGGCGCTCGACGTGCTCATCATCGAGCGCGCCGATCGGCCGGCGTTTTGGCAGTCGGTCACCGGCTCGAAAGATCGGATCGACGAACCGCTCGCCGAAACGGCCATACGCGAAGTGGCCGAGGAGACGGGAATCGTCGTCGGCGGGCCGCTCGTGCCGATGGATGCGCTCGTCGATTGGGGCGAGCGAATCGAATACGAGATCTACCCCGTATGGCGGCACCGCTACGCCGAAGGCGTGACCCGCAATGTCGAGCATTGGTTCGGGCTAGAGGTGCCCTACCCGCTGGAAGTCGCACTTGCTCCGCGCGAGCACACCGCCTATCAGTGGCTGCCGTACGAGCAGGCGGCCGCGCGCTGCTTTTCCTCGTCCAATCGCGACGCGATCTTGCAACTCCCGCGCCGCCTGCGCGCGCGTGTCGCGGCCGAACCTGCTTCGCAGCAGCCGCCAAGCCAAGCATGAGCGGCCGTGGCGCGCGTCGGCTCGCGCGCATCGGCGCTGCGCTCGTCTCGCGGCGCCGCGCCTGGCGGCTCGCCTTTACCGCCGATAATCAAGTACGGCTCTTCGACAGCGGTGCCGAATACTTTCGCGCGCTGATTGCCCATATCGATGCCGCACGCGAATGCGTCGCGCTCGAGACTTACATCTTTTGCGACGACGAAGTCGGCCGCTCCGTGTCCGACGCACTCGTGCGCGCAGCAAGACGCGGTGTGCGCGTTCGCGTGATCACGGACGGCTTGGGGACAGGGCGGCTCGCGTTGTTCGACGAATGGAAGGCGGCCGGCGTCGCGCATCGGATCTATAACGCCGGCTGGTTCGGTGTCGGCCTGTTCGGGCGCTTCGGATTGTCGCGGACGCATCGCAAGCTCGCGCTCGTCGACGAGCGCGTCGCTTTCTGCGGCGGCATCAACGTCGTCGACGATTACGCGGCTGCCGGCGGCCGTCTCGCGCATCCGCGCTGGGACTTTGCGGTCGAACTGACGGGCCCCGTCGTCGCCCGCATCAAAGCCGCATTGGATACGCAGTGGCGACGCTTAGCGCTCGGCCATCGGCCCTACGCGGCTTCGGTGTCGCGCGCCTTGGTCCTTCGCGCCGAAGCGACGGCGGCCGGCGTGTTCGCGCCCTTTAGGCGGTCGGGGCACCCGGCCGACCGTGCGCTCAAGGCACCGAGCGTGGCGTTTATCGCGCGCGACAACCTCGTGAATCGGCGCGCGATCGAAAAGGCGTATCTCGTCGCCATCGGCCGCGCACGACATGAAATCTTGCTGGCCAATCCCTACTTCGTGCCGGGGCGGCGGCTCAGACGCGCCTTGGTGGCCGCGGCCCGACGCGGCGTTCAGGTGCGCTTGCTGATCGGGCGCAAGGAATTCGCCGCGCTCGATCGCGCCGTGCCCTATCTTTACCGGACCTTTCTCGCGGCTGGCGCGCGTATCGCCGAATATGAAAAAACGCTGTTGCACGGTAAAGTAGCCGTCGTCGATTCCAACTGGGCGACGGTGGGTTCGTCGAACCTGGACGCCTTGAGCCTCGTCCTCAACAACGAAGCGAACGTCGTGCTGATCGAACACCCCGAAATCGGCCAATTGCGCGAGGCAATCTTGGCCGCCTTCGACGAGGCACGACCGATCGATCCCGCCTGCTACGCCGCGCGGCCCTGGCCCGCGCGGCTGACGAACTGGCTCGCGTACGCGGCCTATCGAGCCGTCATGAAACTGCTGACGGTCGGCGGCTACGACTAGGGCCGATCGCAGGCCCGCTCAGTTAGATTCCGGTTTCTAATAAAGTCCTTGTTTCGGGGGCGGCCGCGCTCAATAATAGTACGGCCGTTCTATTTTGATAGCACAGGCAGAAGAACGGTATAGAGGCCATGCGAAAAGGTGAACAAACGCGCGCAGCGATTCTCGATGCGGCGCTCGATCTGGCGAGCCGTAACGGGCTCGAGGGCTTGACGATCGGCTTGCTGGCCGAGCGTATGCAGATGAGCAAAAGCGGGGTTTTTGCGCATTTCGGCTCGCGCGAAGACTTGCAAGTCGAGGTTGTCCGCGAATACCACCGCCGTTTCGAGGAGGAGGTGTTTTTCCCGAGCCTGCGCGAGCCGCGCGGCTTGCCGAGATTGCGCGCGATGCTGGGCCGCTGGATGGAGCGGCGCATCCAGGAGGTCAAGACGGGGTGCATCTACATTAGCGGCGCCGTCGAATACGACGACCGCGGCGACAACCCCGTGCGCGAGCAGCTCGTGCTGAGCGTCTCGACCTGGCGGGCGGCGTTGCTGCGGGCCATTTCGCAAGCTGTTGAGCAAGGGCATCTGCGCTCGGATACCGATCCGAACCTGATGCTGTTCGAACTGTATAGCTTCACGCTCGGTCTGCACCACGACGCGCGCTTTTTGCATCTACCCGATGCCGCGCGTCTCACGTGGGCCGCGCTGGAAAAAACGATCGATTCGTATCAGAGCGCGCCGGGCCGTCCCCAGCGCGCCGATGCCCCTGCGGGGGACAGTGAGCGAAGCGAACGTGGGGGCAATTTGTCACAGAGCGAAAGCCGTTAGTCAGCAAGGCTCCTACCCGGCGCACTGACTGCCACCGACGGCTCGATCTGTACCGCTGCAAACCTTTGGAGGAAGTCATGGGTCAGTACGCCGCGCCGCTGCGCGACATGCAATTCGTGCTGCACGAACTGCTGAACGTCGAAAACGAAGTCAAAGGCATGCCCAAGCACGCCGATCTCGATGCCGACACGATCAACCAAGTGCTCGA
>NZ_JBQCIV010000062.1:0-70780 GCF_051953405.1 Trinickia sp.
TGAAGTGCACCCCAAAAGTTGGACATCAATCCAACCTTTGGGGCGTTGTTCATGTTGAAATACGACGAGGAATTCAAGCTGCGGGTAGTCAAGACATACCTGCGCGGGCAGACCAGCTTTGGGGCTGTAGCTGCGCAATTCAGTCTTGATAAATCGCTGGTGCGGCGCTGGGTAGCCCGTTACCAGCAGCATGGCCTGGCAGGCCTGAGGCCTAAGCTGCGAGCAGATTACGACGCAGCATTCAAGCTCAATGTATTGCAGCGCATGCAGCGCGAGGGCCTGTCGATACGGCAGGTCATGACCTTATTCGACATTCGCTCCGCGCAGAGCGTACCCGAATGGGCGCGGCTGTATGATGCGGGCGGAATGACCGCCCTGGCTCCACGCCCGCGTTCGCGTAACCCCTTGCGAAAGATGACAACCAGCCCGCCCGAGAAAACCATCAACAACTTGCCACTGGACGAGCGCACCCGCGAACAACTGCTCAGCGAAAACGCGTACCTGCGCGCGGAGGTGGCGTACCTAAAAAAGCTCGATGCGCTGCTACAGGCCAACCGGCAAGCGGCGCAAAAGAAAAAGCGCAAATAGTGCAGGCGCTGCGCTCAGTGCATCCGCTGGCCCTGCTGCTCAGAGCTGCCGGGATGGCCCGTAGCACGTTCTACTACCAGCTCAAGGTGCTGGAGTTGGGGGATCGGCACGCGCCGCTCAAGGCCGAGATTCGACGTATCTACGATCATCACCGGGGCCGCTACGGCTATCGGCGTGTCACCGATGCAATCCGCCAAGCCGGGACGCTGGTCAACAGCAAGAAGGTCCGGGCGCTGATGCAGCAGCTTCAGTTGAAGTCCCTGGTGCGTCCGAAGAAATATCGCAGCTGGCACGGGCAGACAAGCTGGGCGGCGCCCAATCTGCTGGAGCGCCAGTTTGAGGGAGAGCGCCCGAACCAGAAGTGGGTGACGGACGTCACGGAATTCAACGTGGGTGGGCGCAAGCTGTATCTGTCGCCGGTGATGGATCTGTATAACGGCGAGATCATTGCCTACGAGATGGACCGGCGGCCGGGCTTCGATCTGGTCAGCGGCATGTTGAAGAAGGCTCTGGCCGTGCTGGGGCGCAACGAGCGGCCGATGCTGCATTCGGACCAGGGCTGGCAGTACCGCATGCCAGCCTGGCGGCGTATGCTGGAACGTCGCAAGCTCACGCAGAGCATGTCGCGAAAGGGCAACTGCCTGGACAACGCGGCCATGGAGAGCTTCTTCGGCACGCTGAAGTCCGAGTGCTTCCGGCTCGAACGTTTTACCTGCGTTGAGCAGTTGCGAGACGCGCTGGATCAATACATTCACTACTACAACCACGAGCGCATCAGGCTGAAATTGAAAGGCCTGAGTCCCGTTCAGTACAGGATTCAGGCCTTCACGGGCAGCTAGACTTTAACTGTCTAACTTCTTGGGGGCACTTCAATGATGACAGGGGCCCTATGAGCAGGGCCCCTCGCTGCTTACCACGACCACCGTACTCCGGCGTCGCCCCCGACCGAGCGCACGTGTTCGCCGTCGAGGTTCGTGCCCCAGCTGACGGTGGCGAATGCGCTGCCGTGCTTGGAGAACTTCGTGACGAGCCCGGCGTCGATCCGTCCCGTGGTTTGATTCACAGGCGTCGCGATCAAGCTCGCGCCATCGTACGTTTGATGGTCGCCGTTGGCGAACGCGTGCAGCACGTTGACCGCCACGTACGGCTGCCATGCGACGCCGAGCGCATCCCAATTGCCCGAGAAACGCACGCCGAAACGCGCGAGCACCGTGTTGCCGTTGTCGAAGCCGATGGTCGAAACCCCGTCGTTCAGGTTCTTGATCGACAAATGCTGATAAACCATTTGGGCTTCGGGTTCGATCGTGATGCCGTGGCCCATGGGGAGCGGCATGCCGGCTTCGATCGACGCGGTGACGGCTGTGCCGTGCGTGCTCGCGCGGACGTTGTCGCGCGATGTCGTATCCGCGTTGAGTGCGCTGCCCGACACCACGGTATCCGTGTACCAACCGCTCGGACCGATGTGCGTCCAGTAGCCGGCGAGCGTGTATTCGTTGACCGACAGGTGCCCGACGTCCACCCCCGTCAAGCCGAGCGCCGACCCGGTGACGTCGCCGGTCGCGCGGCCCATGCCGAGATAGAAGCCGTAGTGGTTGCGTTGGCCGCCCGGGGCGCCGTCCGCGTAGATATCGTGGCCCACTTGTGCGCCGCCCATCGTGCCGTCGAACTGCGGGCGCACGTCGCCGGCTTCGGACAGCACGCTGTGCGCACCCCACACCCGGCCCCAACCCGCGGGCAGGCGGCCTTGTTCGGCGAGCAGCATTTGGTCGCCTTGCCGCAGATGGAACTCGTCGAGCTGCATCCAGTCGAGCTGACGCATCACGGCCGGCATCTGCGCATACAGGGCGGCTTCCGGACGATACAGCGTGATCGGCGCGCCGCTGGCGGCGGGCAGGGCCGGCGTGCCGGCTGCCGCGCCCGACGTGGCCGCCGCTACGCCGCCGTTCGACGTATCGCCCGTGGCGGGTGCCGCGGGGGCAGCGGGGGCAGCGGGCACGGTATTGCGCAGAAACCAATCTTGCGAGGTGCCCGGCGTCACGCCGCCTTTAGCCAGGTAGTACTCGTACGCGCCGCCCTTGACCATGCCGCCTGCCAGCGTGAAGGCGCTGGCGTTGGTCGTCGCGCCGCCCGTCGTTTGCACGACCTCGATGCCGTTCGACACCGTGGGTCCGCCCGCTCCGCCGACGTTCGTGACCTTGAGCGTCGTCGAGCCCGTGGCGGTGCCCCCGTTGATGACGAGCTTGTCGGACGGCGAATTGTCGCCGCCGAGCACCGTGTTCAGTGCGATCGTGCCGTTTTGGCCGACATAGCTGCCCACGTTCAGCGTATTGCCGACTTGGCTGCCGCCGACCTGCACGAGGCCCGCGTTCGTCAATTGGCCGTTGATGGTGAAGCTGCCCGGCGCCTGCGCGGACGCGAAGCTGGACGACAACGCATTGGCCACCGCGATCGTGCCGTTGTTCGTCACATCGCCGCCCACGGTGCCGTAGCCGCCGAGCGTGGCACCGGACGCGACCGTCGCCGCGCCGGCGATCGAGGCGCCCGTGTGCGACGCATCGCCGACGACGAGCGTGCCCGCGGCGACGGAGGTGCCGCCCGAGTAGGTGTTCGCGCCGTTGAGTACCAGCGTGCCCGCGCCGTCTTTCTCGACCGCGCCGGTGCCGCCGATCGTGCCCGCATAAAGGCCATTGGCGTTCTGCTCGAATTGCACGAGGCCGTTGTCCGTGACGGACGCGGGCAAGCTCTGCGCACTCGCTTGCAAGACGGCCGGCTGATCGACGGTCACGCTTCCCGTGAATTGCGAGGCGTCGCCGTTGAGCACGAGCGTGCCTTGCTGAACTTCCGCGGCGATCGAGCCGACGATCTGACCGTTGACCGTCAAGGTTCCCGAGCCCGTCTTGTCGAGCGCGCCCGAGCCGGTGATCTGCTGGTTGATGGTCGACTGAAAACCTTGCGTATCGATCGTGCCGCCGTTCGACGTGACAGCGATCGCCCGCGTGCTCGCGAGATCGAACGCGCTGCCGAGCTGCAGCGTGCCGCCGTCGAACGTGACGCCGCCTGCCGTGCCGCCGAGTGCGCTGTCCGCCGCCACCGAGAGCACGCCTTGGTGCAAGACGGTGCCGCCCGTATAGGTATTGCCGCCGGCTGCCGCGGGGGCGAGCGTGAGCGTGCCGGCGCCGTCCTTCTCGACCGCACCCGACCCGCTGATCAGACCGGCGTAGGTCCCGGCTGTGTCTTGCTGGAATCGCACGAGACCGTTATCCGTCACGGCCTTGGTTAGGCTTTGCGCACTACCCTGCAGCGTGCCGGCTTGATCGACGACCATCGTGCCGGTATAGCTCGAATTGTTGCCGGTCACGACGAGCGTGCCTTGCTGGACCTCGGTCGATGTCACACCCATCCCGGCGATCGAATTGGTGATGGTCCACGTGCCGCTGTCTTGCTTCTTGAGCGTTTGGAAGCGGGTGATCCCCGTCGGCAGGGTATCGGTGCCGGTGCCGCCGAGCGTCAGCAAGTTGTTGCCGCCACCGCCGTCGATCGATCCCGTCACGCTCGAGCCGGTTTCCAAGTTCAGCGTGTCGTTGCCCGAGGCAAACACCAGGTTGCCGATGACCTGGCCCGAGTTCGTGAACACCACGGCGCCGCTGCCCGACGCGCCCATCACGTTGCCCGGCGCTTGGATGATGCCGGTTGCGTTGTTGATGACGGTGTTCGAGCCCGACGTATTCTGAAACCAGATGGCCGCGGAATTGACGCCGCGAATCGTACCGTTGTTGACGATCGTATTGCCGGTGCCTTCCGGGTTGACCGCTTCGGCATCGCCCTCGGTGCCGCCCGACAGCACCGTGGCGCCCTGTTCGACGGTCAGCGTGCTGTTGTTGCGGAAGTCGATCGTGTTGCCGCCGGTGCCGTACGTACCGGTCGTGCCGACCGCGCCGTTCTGAACGAGCGCCCCGGACTTGACGGCGATGTTGGCATTATCGGACAGGGCGATTGCGCTGCTGTCGCCGACGACGATTTGCGCATTGGGCCCGACGATCACTTGCGACCCCGACGCCGTGGTCGGACCGGTGCCGATCATCGTCGTCCACGGCGACGGCGCGGTGCTGTCGCAGGTCGTGATCGCACCAGAGGTCGTGCAATTCGCGTGAGCGAGCGCGGGGATCAGCGCGACATAGCCGAGCACGGCGATCGTACTCGCCTTCGGACGCAGGCTCGATGTGCGCACGGGCCGGTTCGGGGTGGATTCCACGGCGGGGCGACGGCCCGGCGCCGGTTGAAAGCGAGGTTCTTGCCGCATCGTTTTTCTCGGTAAATTTGGCTCAGTATTTGGGATGGGAACGTAAGCTGCTTCGATGACGAGCCGAAATGTATACGAGCTTGCGGCGATTAATCCTTAATAAACATTTTGACGATTGTTAAATATTATTATTGGCGGGAGGCCTGGCCCTGGGGCGCGGGACGTTAAAAGGCAACGATGCGGGAAAATGATGAATAATCGCTAAAAGCAAACGTTTGCCGTCGTTCGTATGCTGTGCGAGCGTGAAAGGATGACCTGTTGTTTTTAGGTGATTGGATATTCCGACGCACGCCATCCCGGGCCAAAAACGAGTAGGCCGGTCGGGCTAGCGAGCCGGCTACGATCGGCGGAACCTGTCCTGTGCGAGCGCCGAAGGCGCTGGATGCCTGTCGATTTCGACGGTTCCCGTTCGTCGACTAGGATGGAAGGGGCCGTCCCTTCGTCTATGGAGTTCATCATGCCCACGAATACCGTCCGCCTGCATCGCGTTTTGCGCGCCACCCCCGAGCGCATCTACCGTGCGTTCCTCGACGCCTCCGCCCTGGCGAAATGGCTACCGCCGAACGGCTTTACCGGTACGGTCCATCACCTGCAGGCGGAGGTAGGCGGCAGCTATCGGATGTCGTTTACGAACTTCACGACGGGCGATGGTCATTCGTTCGGCGGGGACTATCTCGAACTGGTGCCGCATGAGCGAATTCGCTACACGGGCAAGTTCGACGATCCGAACTTGCCCGGCGTCATGCAGACGACGGTGTCGTTGTCGCCGACGCCTTTCGGCACGGAGTTGAACATCGTGCAGGAGGGCATACCGGAAGCCATTCCGGCGCAAGCGTGCTACCTGGGCTGGCAGGAATCGCTCGCGTTGCTGAAACTGCTGGTGGAGGCGGAAATTCGCCAATAGACGCGATAACAAGGCCGCGTCGAACGAGAGCGAATCCAGGCACCCGGCAAGCGCTGGGGCCTGGCCGTTGCATCGAGGCGATTACGAATGCCGGCGCTGATGGGCGAGCATATAGGCGCGCAGCAGCTTGTTGATGCGCGTCTGATAACCCTGCCCCTGGGCCTTGAACCAATTCAATACGTCCACGTCGAGCCGCATCGTCACCGCTTGTTTGGGCGGTACGTGGAGTGCTGCGTGCGCGAAGAATTCGTCGCCGAGTTCGGGAATCTCGCTCCGGTCGATCTGGTCGTCTTTGAGCGCTTCCAGTCGCTTCCAGTCGGTTTTTGACGCTTTGCTCATATCGTTTCGCCTCGTGCTTCGTCGCTTTGCGCGCCGAGATGATTCGGACGCATGGCCCGCTTCGCTCGACGTACACCACAACCGCCATCGTCGCTTTCATCCACCCGATCGCGATCCAACGTTCCTCGCCGTAGTCCTCCCGGCCGTCCTGTGCGATCAGCACAGGGTGGTTGAACACATCGATCGCATCGACGAAGTCGATGCCGTGTTTTCGCACGTTGATCCGGTTCTTTCCTTCGTCCCATTCGAACTGCACAGGTCACCTGCCCGACTATTGTATTGACGTTTGTATTGACTCGCCACTATCGACTCAAGGAGCGTTCGTTCGGGAACGAACGCACGCTCCTCCGATGGCGTATGCGACCGAGCACTATGCAGTAACGGTGAATAGAAAGGACGGACCCGCGAGATAACCGGACGCTGGGCGCTCGCCGAAGCGGCGCCCAGGGGAAAGGGGATGAATGCGCTGGCGTTGCTGAAACTGCTGGTGGAGGCGGAAATTCGCCAATGATCAGCCCGGCGAGTACGCGCCGCGGGACGCTGGCCGCTTCGCCGCACGCTCGACGTCGGCCAACGCCGCCCGCGCGCACGCTTCGTCCGTCACGAGCCCCGACAGCCAGCCGCCCTTGAGTACGGCTTGCACCGCGCCGTGCTTGCGCTCGCCGCCGGCGAAGCCGATCGTCGGCCGCTTGGGCGGCGAGTCGAGCGGCACGCTCGTCACGCGCCGGCCCGTCGGCGATTCCACGCATCGGCCGTCGGCGTCGATGGGCAGCCCCAGCATCTCGGCCACGGCGCCGCGCCCCGTGAGTTCGCCGACTTCCCCCGCGGTGATGAACCCGTCGACGTGCAGCGGACACTTCGGCCCGATGTCGCCGATGCCGACGAAGGAGACGTCCGCTTGCGCCGTCAACGATTCGACGATGCGATACAGACGGTGATTGACCCATTGCGCGCGCTCGGCTTCGCTATCGGCGATGAGCGGCGCGGGCAGTAGAAAATGCTTGCCGCCGGTTTTTTCGGAGATATGCAGTGCGACGTCGTAGCGGTTGGACGAGCCGTCTTGCGCGATCGCGCCGACCATCGATACGAGCCGGTGCTGGGGCCGATCGATTTGCCCCAATTGATCGACGGCCGCCTTCAGCGTCCGGCCGCTGCTCACCGAAATGATCATCGGTCTTTCTTCGCTCAGATACCGCTCCATGACTTGCGCGCCCGCGACGGCGAGTTTGCGGTCGATGGCCTCGGGTGCGTCGTCGTCGACCGGCACGACCTCGCACATCGACAACCCGTAACGGGCCTTCAACTGCTCGGCGAGCGTTAGGCAATCGGCCAGCCGATGTTCGATGCGCACGCGCACGAGATTCTTTTCGACGGCGAATGCCACGAGTCGCTGAGCCACCGGCCGGGAAACCTGGAGCTTTTCGGCGATCTCGTTTTGCGTGTTGCCCGCGACGTAATAGAGCCACGCGGCGCGGGTGGCCAGGTCGAGCTTTTCGTTGAGTTTTGACACGGTGATGGACCCGGTACGGATGAGGCTGCGAGAGAGGATATCAGGCCAGCCGCTCGCGCGAGGGATCGAACAACGGGCGCACGTGACGATAAAGCGACCGGTAAGCGCTCAGGCGCGCACGCAATTGCGCATGACGCTGCGCATTGGGCGTGAACTGTGCGACCACCGGCGGCTTGGCCAGCACTTCGCGCGGATCGCCGCCGGCCGCGAGCCAACCGAGCCGTGCCGCGCCGAGCGCCGCGCCCGTTTCCCCGCCGCCGTGCTGACGCGTGGTGGTGGACAACGCGTCGGCCAGCAACTGCGCCCAGAACGCGCTGCGCGCGCCGCCGCCTAGCAGCGATAACGCGCTAGGCGCCGTGCCCGCGGCCGCTAGCGCATCGAGGCCATCCGTCAATGCGAGCGTCACGCCTTCGAGTACCGCATAGCCGAGCAGCGCCCGGTCCGTCGCGTGCGTCATGCCGAAGAACACGCCCTGCGCGTACGGATCGTTGTGCGGGGTGCGCTCGCCCGATAGATACGGCAAAAAGATCGGCGCCGAATCGAGCATCTCGGGCGCGAGCGCCGAGGCTTCGCCGACGAGCGTCGGTTCGTCGGTGCCGGTGAGCTTGCACACCCAGCGCAGGCAACTCGCGGCCGACAGCACGACGCTCATTTGATGCCAACGGTCGGGAATCGCGTGACAGAACGCGTGGACGGCCGAGGCGGGGTTCGGCGAAAAGCGGTCGCCCACCACGCACAGCACGCCCGACGTGCCGAGCGAGACGAAGCCGTCGCCGGGCTCGGTCGCGCCGATCCCGATGGCGCTCGTCGCATTGTCGCCGCCGCCGGCCGCGACGACGACCTCGCCGCTCAAACCCCACTCGCGCGCAATATCGGCGCGCAGCACGCCCGACGGTGCGCTGCCCTCGGCCAGTCGCGGCATCTGCGCCCGGCGCATGTCGCAAGCGGCGAGCAGCGTATCGGACCAATCGCGCCGCGCGACATCGAGCCAGAGCGTCCCGGCGGCATCGGAGGGGTCGGAGACCCGATCGCCTGTCATCCGCAGCCGGAGATAGTCCTTCGGCAACAGGACGCAAGCGGTCCGCTGAAACAGCTCGGGCTCGTGGCGCGCCACCCACAGCAATTTGGGCGCGGTAAATCCCGGCATGGCTAAGTTGCCGGCCACCGCATGCAACTCGGGCGCGCGCCGCGTGAGTTCGGCGCATTCTTCCACGCTGCGCATGTCGTTCCACAGGATGGCCGGGCGTAGCACGCGATCGGCGGCATCGAGCAGCACCGCGCCGTGCATCTGGCCGGACAAGCCGATGCCGCGCACTTGCGCGAACGCATCGGGACACACGGCGCGCAATTTCGCGATGGCTTCGCACGTGCCTCGCCACCAATCGGCGGGGTCCTGTTCGGCCCAGCGCGGATGGGGCCGCGATACTTGGAACGGCGAACCGGCGGTGGCGAGCACGCGCGCGTCCGGTGAGAGCAGCAAGACTTTGACTTCGGACGTGCCTAGGTCGATGCCGAGGTACATAGCGGACAGCCCCTTCGTCGATGCGATCCGTAATGGAGTCGAAAAGCAGCAAGTGCGCTGCGAATGCGCTACTTTAGCCGCGCGGGGCGGCAGGCGCCAACGTTCGTCAGCGCGTCGGCTGCTCGCGCGACGCTAACCACGCGTCGACGCGTTCGAGCGCCGCCTCGATGACGCGCACAAGTCGTGGGTCTTGCGCCAAGCTGCCCCACAGGGCGCGCGATGCGCAAAATCGGGAGAGCGGATCGGACCCGTCGAACCACTCGCGCACCGCGGCTTCGTCCAGTAGGCCGTCCTGATACGCATAGGGCAACGTGCCTTGGTACCAGTGCTCGAGAAAGCGGAAGAACAGCGCCGGCAGGATCGCCGTGGCATTGGGCTGCGCGTTGCGCGAAAAGCATTCGACGAGGGTCGGTGCAATGAATCCGGGAATCTTCGAAAAGCCGTCGGCCGCGACACGCTGATTCGTGTCCTGGATGTAGGGGTTGCCGAAGCGATCGAGGACGACGTCGCGATAGCGCGCCAAATCGAGCGGGCTCGGCGTCAAACACGGGATGACGTCTTGCGTCACGTACTCGTGCGCGAAACGGCGCACGTCCGGATCGAGCGTGCCTTCGTGGATGTAGGTATGGCCCACGAGGGTCCCCGCCCAGGCGATGCAGCTATGGCTCGCGTTCAAGATGCGGATCTTCGCTTCCTCGTACGGCAGGACCGATTCGACGAGCTCGGCGCCAACGCGCTCCCACGCTGGGTGTCCGGCCTTGAAGCGGTCTTCGATCACCCATTGAATGAACGCCTCGCCCATGACGGGACAGGCGTCGGCAACGCCCGTCGCTTCGAGCACGCGCGCGCGGACGTCGTCCGTCGGACGGGGCGTGATCCGGTCGACCATCGAATTCGGGCAACTCGTATTCGCTTCGAACCAGCTTTCGAGCGCCGTCTCGCCGCGCGCGGCGAGAAACGCGCGCATACCGGCTTCGAAGCGCTCGCCGTTGCTGCGCAGGTTGTCGCAGCTTTGCAACGTGACGGGGCCCGCGCCGCTTGCGCGCCGTGCGTCGAGAATCGCTGCCAGCGCGCCGTAGATCGTGGTGCGCGCACCGGCTAGATCGGCGGCGAGATCCGGGTTGTCCGTATCGAGCCGATCATGCTCGTCGAGGTAGTAGCCGCCTTCGGTCACCGTGAACGAAATGATCTTGCAGGCGGGATCGGAGCCGGCTTCCACGATCGGGGCGAGCGTGGGCGACCAAGGCAGTACCCGCTCGATCGAACGGATCGTTTCGTAGGCGCGCTCGCCCTGCGGCGTGACCGTTTCGAGCGTGTAGACGCCTTGCTGTTTCGCCAGCGCGTCGAGCGTGGCGTTCATGTCGCCGCGGATATTGCCGACGGTCAGCGACCAATGCGGCTCGCCCGAACCCGTGGCGGCACGCAGGCGATGGAGGTACCACGCCTGGTGGGCGCGATGAAACGAGCCTACGCCCAAGTGCAAGATCACGTTCGAGCCGGTGCTGCGCGCATTGACCATCGTTTGTCTCCTGAGGGGACGCGCGATCCGGCCGCAAAAGCCGATCTGCGCCCAGCAATGTTGAGTGCGGCGACGGAGGCGCCGCTGGATCCAAAATAGATCTTTTGTTCGTTGACTGAGCGAATGATCGGTTTATGGCGTGCGAAAGTCAAGCCGCAGCGCAGCGAGACGCGGCGACGATGGTTAGCGTAAAGACCAGTATCTCGCGGCGGCGCAGCGATGAATCAGCGCCGCCGCAGCAAACTCGCGCCGTACACCAGCGCGGAAAGCGCGGTGATCCAAAAGCTCGTCGGCCAATCGGTATAGAACGCGAAGGTCACGCCGAGCCACGCCTGAGCGAGCGCAAACAAGGCCGCGAGGCCAACGCCCGTCGAGAGCCGCGTCGATAAGTTCTGCGCCGCGGCGGCCGGGCCCACCATCAGCGTAAAAACGAGCAGCACGCCGACAATCTGCGTGCAAGCCGCGACGGCCAGCGCCGCGATCGCCAGAAACAACACCGAGACGCGCCGCAACGATACGCCTTTGGCTTCGGCCAGTTCCGGCTGCAGCGTCGCGAACAGCAGCGGGCGCATGATTGCGCCGAGCGCGACGAGGCTCGCGGCGCCGATGCCGGCCAGCACGACGAGCGTCGAACGGGTGACGCCGAGCACGTTGCCGAACAGCAGCGCCGTCACTTGTGTCGCGTACGCCGTGAAAAAGTGCAGGAACAGCAGGCCGCAGCCCAACGCCAGCGAAAGGACGACGCCGATCGCGACATCGCGGCCGGCCAGACGTTCGCCGAGTGCGCCCATCGAGATGCCGGCCGCCAGCGTGAAGCCGATCATGCCCCACAGCGGCGAGATGCCGATGAGCACGGCGCCCGTCGCACCGGTGAACCCGACGTGCGAGAGCGCATGCCCGGCGAACGTTTGCCCGCGCATGACGAGAAAGTAGCCGACCACGCCCGCGAGCACCGCGACGATTCCCGACGCCGCGAAAGCGTTCACCATGAAGTCGTATTCAAACATCGTGCGTGTGTCCGTGTGAATGGCCGTGCCCGTGCGCATGGGTATGACTGCGATCCGCCGCACCCTGCCCATCGTTCTCGTGTTCGTGGTCGTGCTTTTCGATTTCGACATCGCCCGACATCACGAAAATGCGCCCGTTCACACGCATGACGTCGATCGGCGAACCATAGAGCCGCGACAGCACGGGCCGCGTGATGACTTCGTCGACCGTTCCCAGCGCGGCGCGACCGCTGCCCAGATACAACACGCGATCGATCGCGTTGAGCAGCGGGTTCAACTCGTGCGCGGAGAACAGCACGGTAATGCCCAATTCGCGCTGTACGCGCCGCACGAGTTCGACGACGCTGCGCTGACGGTGCGGATCGAGACTGATCAAAGGTTCGTCGAGCAGCAGCAGTTGCGGCTTGCCGAGCAGACATTGCGCGAGCAGCAGGCGCTGGCGCTCCCCGCCGGACAGATCGGAGAGCGGCCGCGTCGCGAGCGTGCCCGCCCCGACGAGTTCGAGTACGCGATCGACGTCGTGGCGCGTTGCCGCATCGGCGATAGGCAGGCCCCAACGGTGCCCGTCGGCCGCCATCGCAACGAAATCGCGCCCGAGCACGCGCCGGCTTGCGAGGGCGCTGCGCGTCTGCGGCATATAGCCGATCGACGGATTGCCGCGCGCCACACTGCGGCCGCCGATGCGGATCGCGCCGCTCGCCGCCGGCACGAGCCCGAGCACCGCGCGCATGAGCGTCGTTTTGCCGGCGCCGTTCGGCCCCAGTACGCCCACGAATTCGCCTTGGTCGATCGTCAAGCTGACGTCGCGCAAGATCGTGCGTCCGGCCAGCTCCAGGGAGAGTCGGTCGAGTTCCAGTGCCGCTGGACGCGGCTCGCGACTGGCGGCGCTACCCGCGAAAGACGCGCCGCGGTCGCTGTCCACGTTCATCGTCCGTCCCCTCCGAGCGCCTGTGCGAGCGCATCCACCTGGGTGCTCATCCACTGTTGATACGTTTTGCCGGCGGGCTGCGTTTCGGTCACGCTGACGCTCGGTATTTGCGATTGCTTGGCCAAGCCGAGCATGCGCTCGGTCAGTTTGGTGACGGCTTGCGCGTTGTAGATCAACACGCGCACGCGCTTGCCGCGCAAGTCCTGCTCGAATGCCGCGATGTCGGAGGCGGCCGGTTCCGTGTCGTTCATGACGGACAGCTGAAAACGCGCGTTGCGCATTGCGAGACCGGCGGCGTCGCACAGATACCCGGCGACGGGTTCGGTGGCCGTCACGGCCACGCCGCGATACTTCGCTTTCAATGCATCGATTTTCTTGTCGATGGGTGCGAGCGACGCGAGGAACCGAGCGAGGTTCGCGTCGTACTCGGCCTTGTGCGCGCTATCGATGCGATCGAGTTCGGCCACGATCCGCTTGGCGACGGCCGGCATCGTCTGCGGGTCGTACCACAGATGCGGATTGTCGCCGGCTTTCTTGCCGACGAGATCGGCGGCCACGATCGTCACGCGCCGGTCGTTCTTCGACGCGGCGAGCAGCTTCGCCATCCACGGATCGTAATCGGCGCCGTTATAGACGACGAGCGCCGCACGATGCAGCTCGCGTGCGGTTTTCGGACTCGCCTCGAACAAATGCGGATCCTGATCGGGGTTGCTGAGGATGCTCGTCACGCTCACGTGGGCACCGCCCAGTTGCTGCATGACGTCGCCGTAAAAATTCTCGGCCGCGACCGCTGGAATGGGGGCGCCTTGTGCAAACGCAGTGCCGCCGAGCGCGAGCGCGGCCAGTCCCAGCGCCGCGCGTTTAGCGGTGCGGCGAATACGCGCTGCCGCGCGACCGGCAGGGGCGATCAATTTCATCCGTTCTCCTAACGATGCAAACGATGCAAGCGGCTCAAGTGCGAAAGGCTTCAATGCCGGTGCGTGCTGGGTCCGCGCTGATGCTGGCAGTGGCCGCACAGCCCGCTCAACTCAACCACTTGTTTGTGCACTTCGAAGCCGTGCGCGGGCGGCGTGGAAGACAGCCGCTCGGCGAGTTCTTCGCCGGGAATCTCCAACGTATCGCCGCAACGCTCGCAAATGAGGAACTGGCTTTGGTGCGGTTTGCCGATTTCGCAGCAGGCAACGAATGCGTTGCGCGATTCGATCCGATGAACGAACCCATGCTCGACGAGGAATTCGAGCGCGCGGTAGACGGTGGTCGGGGGCACGCGGCCGCGCTCGGGTTCTAGTGCCGCCAGCAAGTCGTACGCGCCGATCGGCTTGCCGGCAGCGGCAATCAGCGCGTACACCTGGCGGCGCAATGGGGTGAGCGCCAGGCCGTGTTCGGCCGCATACGCGTCGGCGCGGGCAAGGCGATCGGTCGAGGAGGCGGCTGACATGGCTTCGTTCCGAGGTAGTTCGTGGTGCGATGATATAACATATCATCATCTCGCGCACCGGAACGGGACTTCGGCGAAGGGCGAGCCGTCACGCGCCGTTGCAGCGCGCCGACCGGATGAGGCGAATGCAGGCGATTGAAGGCCGCGCCCCTCGGCGGCGCGGCACGCGGCGCAGACTTCAGAGCGTAAAAGCGAGGAACAGCGCCACCGCGGCCATGCATCCCCCGAACACGTAACCCTGCACCTTCGCGGATTTCTCGCTGCTGAACCGATCGAAGAGGATGCGCCCGCCGTAGATCCATGGAAAGTGGCAGGCGATGCAAAGCACCGTAAAGACGACGGCGATCTGAACGACTTGCTGGGCGAGCGGAACGTCGGGCCGCAGGAACTGGGAGAAGAGCACGAAAATCATCGAATGGATTTTCGGATTGAGCGAGACGGAGAGAAAGCCGTCCACCACGGATAAGCGGGGCATCGACGCCTGCTTGCCGGGCCCCGACGGCTTGACGAAGCCGTAGGCGAGATAGAGCGTGTAGGCAATGCCGGCCCATTTGAGTACGTGCGCGGCGACCGGTAGGTCGTGCATGACGCGGCTCAACTCGAAGCCGTAGACGAGACACCAGACGAAATTCGCGATTTCGAAGCCGAACCAGAACGGCACGGTCCCTCTTACGCCGAAACGCCCGCCGGCCGTCGCGAGGATCGTATTGCCCGGTCCCGGGCTAATGATCATCGGGACGGAAAAGCCGACGATCAATATCCAAATTTGCAGCGAAACCATGCAGTCTCCTTCAATGGTCGTTGGGTAGCGCCCATTAAACGCAGGTTTGCACGGCCCACCAAGCGAGGGATTTTCATGCGCTCGATAAGGTGAGATTATCGAGCGCATGCGCCGCCTCCCTCCCTTGGGCGCGTTGCGAGCTTTCGAAGCCGCCGCGCGCCATTTGAACTTCACCGTCGCTGCCGCCGAGCTGTATGTCACGCAGGCGGCGATCAGCCATCAAGTGCGCCAGCTCGAAGCGTGGCTGGGGCTCCAGCTATTCGAGCGGCGCGGCCACGCGCTCGCGATGACCGAGCCCGGACGCAGCTATCTCGCCGAGATTACCGTCGCGCTCGATCGGATCGCTTCGGCGACAGCACGCGTGCAGCAAGGTATCCAAGGGCCGCTGCGGATTACGGTGCTGCCGTCGTTTGCCGCGTGTTGGCTCGTCCCGCGGCTCGATGCGTTCCGTGCGCAGCATCCGGAAATCGAACTGAGGCTGACGACATCGACGCAGCTTTGGGACGGCGTAGACGATCGTTTCGATGTCGGCATTCGCTTGGGCCTCGGCCGGTGGCCTGGCCTGGTGGCCGACTTGATTGCGCGCGAATCCTTGAGCCCGGTATGCGCACCGGCGCTCGCTGCCGGCTCGCCGCCGCTGCGCGAACCGGCCGACCTACGGCACGCGCGTTTGCTGCACGACGTGCCGCGCGACGCGTGGCGGACCTGGTGCGAACGCGCGGGCCTGGTCGATATCGACGTCCAAGCGGGCTTGACATTCGACGATGCGAGCCTCGTTCTGCAAGCAGCGCGGCAAGGGCAGGGCGTTGCGCTCGGCCGATTGACGCTCGCCGAACGCGACTTGAACGAAGGGCGTTTGGTGAGGCCGTTCGACCTCGCCGTGCCGAACGATTACAGCTATTGGCTTGTCTACCCGCGCGCGAAAGCGCAGCGGGCAGACATCGCGGCGTTTCGCGCGTGGCTGCTCGCCGAAGCTGGGACGAGCGCCGAAATCGCCCACATCACCAGCTCGCCCGCTTGAACAGGCCGAGCCGATCGGCGCGAAATAGGCGCGCGGGCCGTTGGTTGCCCACTTGGTATTCATCGGTGGCGATCAGCACGCCGGCTTCGTCCACGGCCTCGCCCGCCTGCACGTCGCCCACTTTGATCCCAAGCCTCGAACGGAACGTCGCGCGGGTGACCGTTTCGCCGAACACGGCCTCGTAGGTGTGCTGCAATTGCGTGAGCGTGAACTGCTCGGGCAGCAGCCAGCACGGCAACGTCGAGTAGCTCGATTTGTTCCTGACGCGCTCGACGGCCGCCCGCACCTGTTCCGTATGGTCGAAAGCCAGCGCGGGAATCTCGTCCACCGAATAGAACTCGAACACGTCGGACGGCGCCGACGCCAGCTCCTCCAACGGCACGAGCGCGACGTAGCTGATCGCGACCGACCATCCGCGCGGGTCGCGCGTACGGCCCGCAAATGTCCGCAACTGCTCGAGATACCGCGGCGCAAGTCCGGTTTTCTCGTGCAGCGTGCGGCGCGCGGCGTCTTCGAGCGAATCGTCTTCCTCCGTATGGATGTATCCGCCCGGCAGCGCCAGTGCGCCCCGGAACGGCTCGCCCGCGCGCCGATGGAGCGCGACCATCAAGCCTTGCTGCGCCAGCGTCAATAGCACGACATCGACGCTTACGTCCGGCTTTTCGTATGCCGTGGTCATCGCCCGTTCTCCCTTGCGTCAAGCCAGGAAATATTTTAACAAACATAGTTGCAAATATCGACTATGTCGTTCTATACTTCGTCCCATGTTAGTTGAACTTTACAACTATGTGGAGAGGGCGATGATCGGCATCACCGCGGTAGTCGAAGCGAAAGGCGCTTTGAGTGGCGCTTTGGATGAGTCAGGGCAGGCGCGCCATCCTGTCGAACTGAAGGTGTTGAAGTTTCCGGGGGGCGAATGCCATGTGACGGTCGAAACGGGCGTCGCGGCGGATCGCTTGGAGCTGAAAGCGCATCTTCCGCATGCGGAGGCGGCCATGACGCTGCTCATGACGACCGACGCGCTGCGCCGCGCGTATCCGGGCACGCCGATCGATCTGCACTTGCCCTACGTGCCGTACGCTCGCCAAGACCGCGTCGCGAACCCGGGCGAATCGTTGAGCGTGAAGGTGTTTTGCGATTTGATCAATGCGCAGCAGTATCGCCGGGTGCTGATTCAGGATCCGCACAGCGATGTCACCGCCGCGTTGCTCGATCGCGTCGTCATCGACGACCCGCTGCCTGCGCTGCGCCGCGCGCTCGAGCGCATCCGGGCTCGCTGCGCCAACGTCGCGCTCGTCGCGCCCGATGCCGGCGCCCGCAAGCGTGTCCTGAAGCTCGCCGCGCAACTCGAACTGCCCGTCGTGTTCGCCGACAAGATTCGCGACACCCGCACGGGGGCCATTACCGGCACCGACATCCAAGGCGAATTGCCCGATTGTGCGCTGCTGGTGGTCGACGATATCTGCGACGGCGGCCGCACCTTCACCGAACTCGCGCAAGCCGTGCACGACAAGCGCGGCGCCGCGGGACGGCACCCGCTGTACCTGTACGTCACGCACGGGATTTTCAGCAAGGGGCTCGATGCCTTGCTGAGCGGGTATGCTGCCGTCTTCACGCGCAACAATTGGACGAGCGATACGCGCGCCATCCAGGTTTGAGAGAACCACGGAACCGCTTGCCATCACGTCAATAAGCAATACGTCGATACATCGATACACCGCACCGAGGAGAAAGAACATGAACGGCATGATCCCCTTCAATCTCGCCGACTTTTATAAAACCGGCCACCCGTCGATGTACCCGGGGGCAACGACCAAGCTCGTCGCCAACTTCACGCCGCGTTCGGCGAAGTACGCACCGGTATTACCGCAATTCTTCGACAACAAGGTCGTCTGGTTCGGGCTGCAAGGGTTCATCAAGGAGTTCTTTCTCGGCGTGTTCCAACGCGAGTTCTTTCAAGCGCCCAAGGCCGAGGCCTTGCGCAAGTACAAGCGCCGCATGGATACGGCGTTGGGGCCGGACGCGGTCCCCGTCGATCGGCTCGCCGCGCTGCACGAGCTAGGTTATCTGCCGCTCGAGCTGCGTGCCCTGCCGGAAGGCGCTCGCGTGGACATCAAGGTCCCGCCGGTCGTCTTCGTCAATACGCATGCGGATTTCCCATGGGTGTCCACCTATTTCGAAACCTTGTTCAGCACCGAATTGTGGAAACCGTCGACGGTGGCGACCATCGCATTCGAATTCCGTAAGCTGCTGACTTACTTCGCCAAGCTGACCGGTGCGCCCGAAGCGTTCGTCGATTGGCAAGGGCACGACTTCTCGATGCGCGGCATGAGCGGCGTGCACGATGCGATGCGTTGCGGCACGGGCCACCTGCTGTCGTTCACCGGAACGGATACGATTCCCGCTCTGGACTACGCCGAGGATTACTACGGCGCCGACGCCGACAAGGAACTGGTGGGCGGTTCGATTCCCGCCTCCGAACACAGCGTGATGACGTTGCGCATTCTGTTCACGCTGAAGCGCCTGGCCACCGGCAAGGGCGACGCCGTCTTGACCGCTGCCGCGCTCAAGACGCTGTCCGAGCAGGAGGCCGCGGCACAAGTCGAACGGCTCACGCGGGAGCTGGCCGCGACCGGCTACGAGGAAAAGGGACTGCGGCGCTTGGCGGAGCGCGAAGTCATTCGCGAATTCGTCACGCAAGATTATCCGGCCGGGATGGTCTCGCTCGTCTCCGATTCGTTCGATTACTGGAATGTCATCACGGTCATCGCGAAGGATTTGAAGGAAGCCATTTTGGCGCGCAAGCCCAACGCGTTGGGACAAAGCCGTGTGGTGTTCCGCCCCGACTCGGGCGACCCGGTTCGGATCTTGGCCGGCTACGACGAGCAAGAACTGGCGCGCAACGCCGACGGTACGCTGCGTATGCAAGACGGCAAGTATGTGGTGGCGGCCACCCACGAGACGATCACCGAGGCCGAATACAAAGGCTCCGTGCAATGCTTGTGGGACATCTACGGCGGCACCTTGACGGATAAGGGCTACAAGATGCTCAACGACAAGGTCGGCCTGATCTACGGCGATTCGATTTCGTTGCCGCGCGCCTTCGAGATCATGCGCCGGCTGGCGGCGAAGGGCTTCGCATCGAGCAACGTCGTCTTCGGCATCGGCTCGTACACGTACAACATGCTTTCGCGCGATACCTTCGGCTGGGCGATGAAGGCCATCTATGCGGAAGTGGGCGACGAGCCCGTGGACATCTACAAGGATCCGGCCACGGACGACGGCACGAAGAAGTCGGCACGCGGCTTGTTGCGCGTGGAGCGGGAAGGCGGTGCCTACGTGCTGTACGAGCAACAAACGCTCGAGCAATTCGACGCGGGCGAACTGAAGCCCGTGTTTCGCGACGGCGAATTGTTGGTGACGACGACGCTGGCCGAGATTCGCGAGCGCCTGAAGGCTTCGTGGGTTTGCCCGGAGCCGGGCAGCTTGGCCATGTAACCGGGCCAGCCGAGCCCCGCCACTGCACACGAGGGTGGGGCTCGGCGGCAACGACACGCGCCCTACAGCACCGTGCGCACGTGCCAGAGTTCGGGAAACAGCACGACGTCGAGCATCTTTCGGAGATACGGCGCGCCGCTCGTGCCGCCCGTGCCTTGCTTGTAGCCGATGATCCGCTCCACCGTCGTGACGTGCCTAAAGCGCCATTGGCGGAACGCGTCTTCGAGATCGACGAGTTCTTCGGCCATTTCGTACAACTCCCAGTGCTCGGAGGGATGGCGATAAACCTCTAGCCAGGCCGCTTCGACGGAAGCATCGTAGGTCGTCGGCTGGGTCCAGTCACGCTCCAGCCGCTCCGGGGCGATCGCAAAGCCGCGGCGTGCGAGCAACCGAACCACTTCATCGTAGAACGACGGCGCTTCGAGTGTGGCCTTTACCTGTGCCAAGACATCGGGTCGGTGCGCGTGCGGCTTCAGCATCTGCGCGTTCTTGTTGCCGAGTACGAACTCGATCTGCCGATACTGATACGACTGAAAGCCCGACGACGAACCCAGATAAGGGCGCATCGCCGTGTATTCCGACGGCGTGAGCGTCGCCAGCACGCTCCACGCTTGCACGAGCTGTTCCATGATGCGCGAGACACGCGCCAGCATCTTGAACGCCGGGGGCAAGTCGTCGCCCCGCACGCGTTCGAGCGCCGCGCGCAGCTCGTAAAGCGCCAGCTTCATCCACAGCTCGCTCGTCTGATGCTGAACGATGAACAGCATCTCGTTGTGATCGGGCGAAAGCGGATGTTGCGCATGAAGGATCGAATCGAGCGAGAGGTAATCGCCATAGCTCATCGACTTCGAAAAATCGAGCTGCGCATCGTGCCAGCCGGCATCGTTTAGCGGAACGTGCGGCGCGCCCTTGGCGGCGCCATCGCCCGGCGCAGGTTCGGCGCCGTGTCCGAACGGGCAGCCCTGTGCGGCCGATGGTGTCGGCTCCGCGGGTTCCGGCATGTCGGGTAGGCGCATGTGTCCGGTAGTCATTTAGGACTCCTCAGGTAACGGAATGACGAGCGGCATGCTCGGGCGCGCGCCAGGCCTCGGTGTCGAGCACATCGCGCAGCGTCTCGACGGCATCCCAGACATCGACGAAGCGCGTATAGAGCGGCGTGAAGCCGAAGCGCAGCACGCGCGGTTCGCGGTAGTCGCCGATCACACCGCGCGCGATCAACGCTTGCATGACCTCGTAACCGTGCGGATGCTCGATGCTCACGTGCGAGCCGCGCTGCGTATGGGCGCGCGGCGTGACGAGCGTCAAAGGGTGGCCCGGGCAGCGGACTTGAACGAGATCGATGAAGGCGTCGGTCAACGCGAGCGACTTGCGTCGAATCGTCGACATATCGGTTTCGAGGAAGACATCGAGCCCCGCTTCGACGAGCGACATCGAAACGATCGGCTGCGTGCCGCACAAGAATCGGCCGATGCCAGCTCCCGGCGTGTAGACGGGATTCATCGCGAACGGGGCGGCATGTCCCCACCAGCCCGAGAGCGGCTGCGCGAGCGCATCCTGATGGCGCTTGGCGACCCACGCGAACGCCGGCGAACCGGGGCCGCCGTTCAGATACTTGTAGGTGCAGCCGACAGCGAAATCGGCATGCACGCCGTTCAAATCGACAGGCACCGCGCCGGCAGAGTGCGCGAGGTCCCACAGCGCCAGCGCGCCCGCGCGCTGGACGATCTGCGTGAGCGAGGCCATATCGTGCATGTAGCCGGTGCGATAGTTCACATGCGTAATCATCGCGAGCGCCGTATCGTCGCCGATCGCGTCGGGCAGGTCGGCGGGGTCGTCGACGAGGCGCAGCGAATAGCCGCGATCCAACTGTTCGATGAGCCCTTGCGCGATATACAGGTCGGTCGGGAAATTAGCGCGCTCGGACACGATCACGCGCCGGTTCGGATCGCGATCGTGCGCCATCTTGAGCGCTGCCGACAGCAGCTTGAACAGATTCACGGAGATCGTATCGGTCACGACGATCTCGTCCGTCGCCGCGCCGACGAGCGGCGCGAGTTTGTCGCCGAGGCGGCGCGGCAGGGCGAACCAGCCGGCGGCGTTCCAGCTGCGGATGAGCCCTTCGGACCACTCGTGGGCGATGACGGCTTGCGCGCGGGCGCTGGCGGCGACGGGCGGCACGCCGAGCGAGTTGCCGTCGAGGTAGATGACGTCGGGCGCGAGCGCGAATCGTTGGCGCAGGTGGGCAAGGGGGTCGTCGCGGTCGAGCGCGATCGCATCGGCACGTGTTTTCATGAAAAGGACTCGAATCGGTCGGGACAATGGAAGCGGTTAGGCGGCGTTCGGGCCGGGCCGCGCGCGCAGCACCGCGCGCACGGGACTGGCATCGAGCGTCGTGAATTTCAGCGGCAGCGCGATCAACTCGTAATCGCCCGGCGCGACGGCATCGAGCACGAGCCCTTCGAGGATCGACATCCGATGCGCGCGAACGCGTCCATGGGAATCCATCGTTTTGGATTCCTGTGGGTCGAGCGAGGGCGTGTCGATGCCGATCAGGACGACGCCGCGCTCGGCCAGGAAGTCGATCGTCTGCGGGGCGACGGCGCAAAAGCGTTCGTCCCAGTGAGCGGTGGGTGCGCGCTCGTAGGTACGCAGCAGTACGCGCGGCGGCAGCGCATTGGCGAACGGCGCGATGTGCTCGGGCAGTACGAGCGGCGATGCGCCGATGCAATGCACGACGCGGCAGTGGCCGAGATAGGGCGCGAGCGGCACGTGTCCGATCGCGGCGCCGCCGGCGTCATAGTGCAGCGGCGCATCGGCGTGCGCGCCTGTGTGGGGGGAACACGTCAGACGGGCAACGTTGACGGGCGAGCCCGCTTCGATGCGCCAGACGCGTTCGATGCCGACGGGCGTATCGCCAGGCCAGACGGGCGTGGCGGTATCGATAGGCGGCGAAATGTCCCAGATCGTCTCCTGCATGTTTCCTCACTAGTCGGGAAGCTTGCGACGATGATAGGCAACTTCGCGCGCAAAGTGCTTGCAAAATAGTCGCCACCAAACGGTCGGACTAGAACATAATTCGAGATAAACCTAAAAAGGGGGCCAAAAATGAACGCGATCACACTCGACGCCACCGATTGCCGCATTCTGAGCGTTCTGCAAAACGAAGGCCGGATCAGCAACCTCGATTTGGCCGATCGTATCTCGCTGTCGCCGTCGGCGTGCCTGCGCCGGTTGCGGCTGCTCGAAGAGCAAGGGGTCATCGAACGCTATCGGGCTTGCTTGAACCGCGAGGCGCTGGGGTTCGAACTCGAAGCTTTCGTTCAGGTTTCGATGCGCAACGATCAGGAGAATTGGCACGAACGTTTCGCCGAGGCCGTGCGGGCCTGGCCGGAAGTGATCGGTGCCTTTGTCGTGACCGGGGAAAGTCATTACGTGCTGCGCGTGCTGGCGCACAACCTGAAGCACTACTCCGAATTCGTGCTCGGCAAGCTCTACAAGGCACCCGGCGTCATGGACATTCGCTCGAACATCGTCTTGCAGACGCTGAAGGAGGATTCGGGCGTGCCGGTCGCGCTGACGCCGACGGTTGCGGCGCCGCGCTAGACGCGTGCGGCGGGCGGGCCGAACCGACTGGGGGGCGGCGTACTCGCGCTCGAACGGATTTTGTCGCCCGAGCGCATCGGTTCGATGTGTCGGCTCGATCGGCACCGCTAGAGCGCGGTTTCCAGGTACGCGGGATAGCGCCGGGACGATCCTCCCGGCGGCTGCACCGTCCGGTTACCGCGAACGATCTTGACGCGTTGTTCGTCGGACAGTTTTTTGCGGCCGTTTGTGGCTTCCCGTAGCACGCGGTCGAAGAAGCCCACGGCCTCGTGCGCTAGCGTCTGCGGCGGCGGCCTGCGCTTATTGGCCATGGGGTGGTTGCATACCGGATGGCGCAGCCAATGCTGCGGCTCGAGCAAGATGGAGCTTTGGACGCAGCCGGCCGCGCTCAGCCAGCTTGGGTCGATCGCCACCGAGCTGGCCCGATCCTTGTATCCCAGGAGCCAGCCCACGCCGATTCCACGGGCGTTCAGGTGCACGAGGAGGTTGTCGAGATACCGGGCCTTGCCCACGAGGCAATTCCGAAAGGTCAGAAGCCCAACGTTTTTCAGCCCCCATCCGGCCAGATGCGCAGCGAATTGCGATGCGTCGAGCCCGTACTGCTCGTTACTCACCTGATCGGGGTGCCCGTGGCTAACGACGATGATTTTGGATTCGAGGCTACTGAAAGCAAGCGAATCGGATTGGAGTCTGGTGAATCCGACCGGTACCGTCCCCGCCATGGGATGCCTTCCCGAAAAGGGGTGGGAAAAACATCGCCTGATTGGAATGGCGTAACGCTCCCGCCATGCGTAAGCGCATTCCTGAATGACCCGGTCGTTCGGTTGGAGAAGCAGGATGGCCGCGTCTTTCCATTTCATCTGGTGCCTCCGTTGCACAGTTGAGAGGAGGTGCCAAACTAAGACTCGTTCCTGTGCGCCGGGAGCGACGCTGGCCAATCTAGGACGGAATTACCCTCTGAGCGCCCCGTTCTCTGATATTTCTGACAGATCGGCGTACCGGCAGGCCGCGCCGCCGCGGTGCATGGCGGCGCCTTTGCTGCGCTCTAAAGCGGCTTCACGCCATGGAACGCGCCGCCATGAAAAATGAGCGGCGCGATGTCCTCCGCGTCCGGGTGCACGCCGCAGCGCTCCACCTCGCCCACGAAGATCACATGATCGCCCTCTTCGTAGCGGCTACGGTTGTGGCATTCGAACCACGCGAGCGCCCCGTCCAGCACAGGCATGCCGGTATCGCCGGCCGCGTGCGACACACCCGCGAAGCGATCGCCCTTCACGGTCGCGAAGCGCTGGCACAAATCGAGTTGCGAAGCGGCCAAGACGTTCACGACGTAATGGCTGTTCGTCTGGAACACCGGCATCGAGGCCGATTTTGTCGCGAGGCTCCACAGCACGAGCGGCGGATCGAGCGACACCGAGTTGAACGAGCTGGCCGTGATGCCGATCAACTGCCCGGATGGGGCACGCGTCGTGATGACCGTCACACCTGTCGCGAATTGACCCAATGCCTGCCGGAACGCGACCACATCGAAATTCGGGGGGCTTGCGCGCTTCATCGTACGGTGGCCTCGGCGTGTTGCGCGGCGGCCGCGTGCGGCGCACGCGAGAGGGCAGTCGAAAAGAAAAAGTCCAAGGCTGAAAACGTCGTGGCGTAAGGTGGCGAAGTAGCGGTGATTTTAATGGAAGAGCCGCCGTTCGACTTCGCTGCGTGAAATGTCCGTCTCGATGTCCGCCTCGAAGGCCGGCGCCGCCTATGCCCGGGCTCCCATCTTGTCGCAAAAGGCACTAAGCTTGTTCTCTCTGAGCGCAATGCGCATAGGTTGGGCGCACTGCCGATAACCGCACGAATGAGGAGCGCGAAAGCCATGAGTCAGACGACCAGTCAGACGACCGAAACGGCCACGCTGGGCGGCGGGTGTTTCTGGTGTCTCGAAGCGGTCTACCTCGACGTCGAAGGGGTAAAGAGCGTCGAATCGGGCTACGCCGGCGGCACGCTCGAGCGGCCGACCTACGAGCAAGTTTGCGACGGCGGCACCGGTCACGCCGAAGTGGTCAAGGTGGAGTTCGACCCGACCCGAATCAGCTACCACGAGATCTTGAAGATCTTTTTCTCGATTCACGATCCGACCCAATCGAATCGGCAAGGCAACGACGTCGGCGAGCAGTACCGCTCCGTGATCTTCACGGATAGCGACCGTCAGCGCGAGATTGCGCTCGAATCGATCCACGAACTCGAGCGCGATGGCGTCTTCGATGCGCCGATCGTCACGCAAGTCGAACCGCTCGACGGCAATTACTGGCCGGCCGAGGCTTATCATCAGCGGTATTTCGCCCAGCATCCCGAACAGGGATATTGCGCGTTCGTCGTCGCACCGAAAGTCGCGAAGTTCCGCGCCAAGTTCGCGAGCTGGATGCGGCCGGGGGCGGCCTAGTCGCCCAGGCGCGGCGCCTCGTCCCGCAGCCGGGCGCAGGCCGCCGCGATTTCGCGGGCAAGCCCGAGACACGTCAGCGGGGCCGACCCTTCGGCCTTGTTGTTGGTCACGATCAGCACCGGTTGTCCCGCGATGGCATAGCGCGCGGCGAGTTCGGCGAGCGCCGCGCGCGTGGCCGGATCTTCGTCGACGAGCCGATCGAACGGCTCGTATTTCGCTTTCGCCTGTTCATACTTGAATCCGCCGTGCAGGCTCCAACGCACGATGAGCGGCCCGCGGGGCGTATCGCCGTCGAGCAAGGCGAGCGCCGCCGCTTGGCGCAACGGATCGGGCATCCGCGCGTGAAGTCCCACGCAGTAGCGCACGCCCCGCTCGCGCAGCATGCGGATCAGCCGCGGCGTCAGCAGGCAGGCGTCGCGAATTTCGAGCGCGTAGCAGGTGGGCGCGACGGCGGCATCGTCCCCGGCCGGCGGACGCGCCGGGAGCGCCGGGAGCGCGTCGAAGAAGGCGCCGAGGCGTTCGACGAACGCGATCGGCTCGGCAAGCATCCGCTCCGGCAGCGGCGGCAACTGAAAAACGAGGGAGCCGGCCTTCGCGCCGAGGCCCTCCAGGCACGGCATCACGAATTCGGCCGTGGCCAGCTTGGGATCGAGAAAGCACGGGTTTTCGCCGATCGGCTCGCCGCGTTCGGCGCGCAGCGACGCGTCCGTTACCGAAGCCGGCGCTTTGACGATGAAGCGGAAATCGTCGGGCACTTGCTGGGCGTAGCGCAGATAGTCCGCGACCGAAAGCGGGGCGTAAAACGAACGGTCGATGCTGACCGTGCGCAGCAGCGGATGGGCGCCGTAGGCGGCCAGCCCGTCGCGGGCGAGTTTTGCGTCGCTGTAACCCTCGCCGTAGACGATGCCTTCCCACCCGGGAAACGACCAAGACGAAGTGCCGAGCCGCACGTGCGCGGGCAGTGCCTGCGCGCACTCGAGGACATCGGGCGAAGGCGTCGCCGGCAGCACGGCCTGCGCACGGCGGCCGCGCTTAGGCGGTGCCGCGGCGGCGACCGCGCCGGCCGTTCCTGCGACAGCGCTGGGAGGTGCCTGCAGCGTGGACGCCGGCTGTGCCGAGCCGGTGTCCTCACCGCCGAATAGATCGAATTGCGGGTCGTCTTGACTTGCTGCCATCGAATGCCGGGCTCCGCGAAGGAGCCCCGAGTGGGCGCTACGCGCTAAAGCGGCCGATCGTACATGTAGCGGCGCGACCAAGGCAATGTCTGAGCGCTGCGGCCCGCCCTGCGGCACACGATTTGGAACAGCGAGACGTCGTCGTTTTCGAAGGCGTAGGCGCAACCGGCCAGATAAACGCGCCAGATCCGAAATTTCTCGTCATCGACGAGCGTCTTGAGCTTTTCGCTGTGCGCTTCGAAGTTCTCGGTCCAGATTCCGAGCGTGTGCGCGTAATGCCGCCGCAAGCTTTCGATGTCGACCGGCTCGAGCCCGCCGCGCTGCATCGCCTCGAGCGCGAGACTGATGTGCGGCAGCTCGCCGTCGGGGAAGACATAGCGATCGATGAACTCGCCGCCGCCGAGCGCGGTCTCGCCGCTGTCGTAATCGGTCGAGGTAATGCCGTGGTTCATCGCGATGCCGTCTTCCGTCAGCAACTCGCGAATCTTGGCGAAGTACGTGGGTAAATTCTTGCGCCCCACGTGTTCGAACATGCCGACGCTCGTGATGCGATCGAATTGACCGTCGAGATCGCGATAGTCTTGCAGGCGAATCTCGATCTTGTCGGCGAGCCCCGCCGCCTTGATGCGTTCGGTCGCGAGGTCGTACTGGTTTTGCGAGAGCGTGACGCCCACGCACTGCGCACCGAATTGGCTGGCCGCGCGCAAGACGAGGGCGCCCCATCCGCAGCCGATATCGAGCAGGCGCTGACCGGGCTGCAACTGAATTTTTCTCAGAATGTGGTCGATCTTCTTGCGCTGCGCCGTGCCGAGGTCTTCATCGCCGTTTTCGAAGTAGGCGCACGAATACACCATGCTATCGTCCAGCCACAGTTGGTAGAACTCATTCGAAACGTCGTAGTGATACTGAATGGCTTTTTTATCCGACGTTTTCGTGTGGTTGAAGTAGCGCCGCACGCGGGCCAGCTTGCTCGCGCTCGTCACCGTGCTCTTGGCGAGCGAGTAGCCGATCGTGATGATGTCGGACAGCTTGCCTTCGATGTCAATCTTGCCCTCGACATAGGCTTCGCCGAGATTGTCGAGGCTGGGCTCGAGCAGCAACGGCAGCGCGGAAGCCGAATTGACCTTGAGCGTGACTTGCGGTGCCGCGAAGCTGCCGAAGTCGAGTTGTTGCCCATTCCATAAGACGAGACGCGCCGGCAAGTTCGTCTTGTTTCGCACGTCGTCCACCCACTGCGCTAGCTTTTTCTCCCAGAACATGCGTTTTCTCCGTGTACGTTGAAAATGCAAAGCAGAGCAAAGCAGCCGCCCGCAGCTCGCGCGCGAGGCGCGGACGGCGTGTTCTTGCACAGACGAGCGAGCCGCCTACCCCCGGTACGGGCGAGAGGGGCGGGCGCGGGCGCGTCGGTTCGCCGTTACGGCGATAGTCGCGAGATGCGCCAGCTTTCGGCGCTCAGGCGCGTGTAAAGAATTCGGTCGTGCAGGCGCGACGGGCGCCCTTGCCAAAATTCGATCGTCTCCGGCACGAGGCGGTAGCCGCCCCAATGCGGGGGCCGCGGCGGGGTTTCGCCGAAACGTTCGGCGAACGATTTTTCTCGGGCCTCGAGCAGTGCGCGGCTTTCGATTTGCCGGCTTTGATCCGACGCCCAAGCGCCGATGCGCGAGCCCAGCGGACGCGAGTGAAAATAGGCGTCGCTTTCTTCCGCGCTCGTTTTCACCACCGTGCCTTCCACACGCACCTGACGTTCGAGTTCGATCCAGTAAAAGAGCAGGCTCGCGTGCGGATTGGCCGCCAAATCGAGCCCCTTGCGGCTCTCGTAATTCGTGAAAAAGACGAAGCCGCGGGCGTCGACGCCCTTGATGAGCACGATTCGCGCCGAGGGATAACCGCGCGCGTCGACAGTGGCGAGGGTCATCGTGTTCGGCTCGGGCAACCGCGCGTCGAGCGCTTGCTTGAACCAAGCGTCGAATTGGCGGATCGGATCGGCGTCGACACTCGTTTCGTCGAGTGAGCCGCGCGCGTAGTCTTTACGGAGATCGGCGAGGGTAGTCATGTTGTTATGCGACCGCTACACAGTCGGGGTCAGTATAGCCAACCTGCGGAAAATCTGCCTCGGGTTGGACGGATTACGGCGAAACCTGAAATGTTGGCAAGCGAACGCGCGATGCGCCAGTGCCCGAGCGTCGCAGCTCGGATGGGGGCGATGAGGCACAATACGGCCTTGCTCGTACCATGTGCAGATGTCATGTCCAGCCCTCACGCCATGTTGGCCCAATCCGATCCTCTTCTCGCGCCGAGCGGCGCCGACGACGCCGAGCACGCGGACCGCGCGCGCCGCTTCGGCGGCATTGCACGGCTGTATGGCCCCGACGCACTGGCTGCCTTCGAACGCGCCCACGTGGCCGTCATCGGTATCGGCGGCGTGGGCTCGTGGGCGGCCGAGGCGCTAGCGCGTAGCGCGGTCGGGACGCTGACGCTGATCGATCTCGACAACGTCGCCGAAAGCAACACGAATCGGCAGGTCCACGCGCTCGACGGCAATTTCGGCAAGCCCAAAGTCGACGCCATGGCCGAGCGTATCGCGTTGATCGACCGCGCGTGCGTGGTGCGCCGCGTGGAGGATTTCGTCGATCCGGAGAATTTCGATGCGTTGCTAGGCGGCGGCTTCGATTTTGTCATCGACGCCATCGACAGCGTCCGCACGAAAACGGCGCTGATCGCCTGGTGCGTCGAGCGGGGCCAGCCGCTCATCACAGTGGGCGGCGCGGGCGGACAACTCGATCCGACCCGGATCCGTATCGACGATCTGGCGCTGACCATCCAAGACCCGTTGCTCTCGAAGGTGCGCGCGCAATTGCGCAAGCAACACGGCTTCCCGCGCGGGCCCAAAGCGAAATTCAAGGTGAGCGCCGTGTATTCCGACGAACCGCTGATCTATCCGGAGGCGGCCGTCTGCGATATGGACGACGTTGCCGAACACTTGAATACATCTCCGGGACACGCGGGGCCGGTCGGCCTCAATTGCGCCGGCTTCGGTTCGAGCGTCTGCGTGACGGCCAGCTTCGGCTTTGCCGCCGCGGCCCACGTGCTGCGAGCTTTGGCCAAAACGGCGCGTTGAACGGCTGAGCGGCTGAACGGCTGAACGGCTGAACGGCTGAACGGCTGAACGGCTGAACGGCTGAACGGCTGAGCGGCTGAGCGGCTGAGCGGCTGAACGGCTGAGCGGCTGAGCGGCTGAGCGGCTGAACGGCTGAACGGCAACCGTGCCGCCACGACAAGCAGCCGGTGCCGAGCGTCCGGGGCGGCGCTCGGCGTTTGCTCAGGCGCGTAGCGTCAGTTCAATGCGGCGCTGAGCCGGCGCCGCCATGCCGAGACCAGTTCGGGGCGATGCGCCGCCAAATCGAAGACCGACAGCATCGTCTTGCGGCCCACATCGTCGCGGAACGATCGATCGCGCTTGACGATTTCCAGCAGATGTTCGAGCGCCGGTTCGTAGGCGCGTCGCGCGATCAGCGCGTTGGCCAAGTCGAAACGCGCCTCTAGATTGCCGGCATCGGCCGCGACCGCGGCCTCCAGCGCGTCGGTAGGCGGCAGCTCGGCCGCCGCGTCGAGGGCGTCGAGCCGCGTCTTCAGCGTGTTGTAACGCGCGTCGATGCCTTGCGTGATTTTCGGCGAAAGCAGCTCGGCCTCGCGGCGTGCGTCGTCGGTCCGCTCTTCGTCGAGCAGCAGCTCGATCAGATCGAGACGCGCCTCGTCGAAACCCGGATCGAGCGCGAGCGCCGTTTGCAGGTGCTCGAGGGCGACGCCGCGCTGGCCCGCCTCGAGCGCAAGCAGCGCGGTGCGATGTTCGGCCTGCGCGGGATCCGGCACGAGCCGTTCGATGAACGCGCGCAGTTGGCTCTCCGGCAATACGCCGGTGAATTGGTCGACCGGGCGCCCGCCCGAGAACGCCACGACGTGCGGAATGCTGCGCACCTGGAAATGGGCGGCGAGTTCCTGGTTTTCGTCGACGTTGACTTTCACGAGCCGCCAGCGGCCGGCGTACTCGTGTTCGAGCTTTTCGAGCAGCGGGCCGAGCGAGGTGCACGGGCCGCACCAAGGCGCCCAGAAATCGACCAGGACGGGGGCGAGCGCCGAAGCGTCGATGACGTCTTTCTCGAACGTAGCCAAACTGGTGTTCATCGGTCCTTCCTTTGAGTCTGGTAGCAGCGCTAGGCTTTAAACCTAGGCTCTAGACATGGGGCCCGCCGCGCGTTTTTCAATCCTTGCGCGCGTGCGCCGGGCGCTCGGGCAGCGCAATCCACTCGGTCTCGCCGGGCACCTGGCCCATCGTTTGGGCGGACCAGGCCGCCTTGGCGTCGGCGATTCTTTCGCGCGAACTCGCTACGAAATTCCATTCGATGAAACGCTCGCCTTCGAGTTTCGCGCCGCCGAGCAGCATCGCCAACGCTCCCGCGCGGCTCGAGAGCGTCGCCGTCTCGCCCGGTACGAGAACAGCCATGTGGTGAGCCTCGAGCGGCTCGCCGTCGATCGCCAGATCGCCGTCGACGAGATAAACGCCGCGTTCTTCGTGTTCCGGCGTCAGCGCCAGCGCACCGTCGGGGGCGAAGTTCGCCGCCACGTACAGTGTGGGCGAGTAGGTGCGCGTCGGCGCTTGGGCACCGAAGGCGCTGCCGGCGATGACGGTCAGCGTCACGCCGTTGCGTTCGATTTGCGGCAGCGTCGCGGCGGCGCGATGTTCGAACGCGGGCTCGTCGTTTTCGTGGGCGAGCGGCAGCGCCACCCACGTTTGAATGCCGTGCAAGACTTGGCCCCGGCGCCGCTCCTCGTCCGGCGTGCGCTCCGAGTGAACGATGCCGCGGCCGGCCGTCATCCAGTTGACGTCGCCCGGGGTGATTCTCTGCACCGAGCCGATGCTGTCGCGGTGAAGCATGGCGCCTTCGAACAGATACGTCACCGTGGCCAGACCGATATGGGGGTGCGGGCGCACATCGACACCGGTGCCCGGTGCATAGCGGGCGGGCCCCATGTGATCGAAGAAAATGAACGGGCCGACGAGACGCGCCGCGAGCGCGGGCAACACGCGGCGCACCGAGAGGCTGCCGATGTCGCGCAGCGTCGGTTTGAGGATGGCTTTGACGGATGTCGGCACAGCGCACTCCCTACGGGGCTTCGGTTGGGCGGACCATTGTACTTCGCCTCGCCAATCCGGTTCCGTAGGCGGCACGGGGCGCACCGCTGCTTTGCACCGAGCGCGCCGCTGCTGTCGCACCGAGCGCGCGCCCCGGCCGAAGTTCAAGCCATGCGGTTCTTCGCCAGCGGCGGATTCGCCGCGAAGTAGCGTTTGATCCCTTTAAGGATCGCGCTCGCCATTTCGCTGCGATACCCGTCGTCGTTCAGACGCTTTTCCTCATCGGGATTGCTGATGAATGCCGTTTCGACGAGGATCGAAGGAATATCGGGCGCCTTGAGCACCGCAAAGCCGGCTTGCTCGACCGAACCCTTATGCAGCTTGTTGATCTCGCCGACTTCCTTGAGCACGAACGAGCCGTAGCGTAGAGAGTCGCGAATCTGCGCGGTGGTGGACATATCGAACAGCGCGCGGTTCACCGACGCGTCCTGCGTCTTGACGTTGATGCCGCCGATCAGATCCGACGAGTTTTCCTTATTCGCCATCCACCGTGCCGCGGCGCTCGTCGCGCCGTGCTCGGACAGCGCGAACACCGACGAGCCGCGCGCCTCGGGCGTCGTGAACGCATCCGCGTGGATCGAGACGAACAGATCGGCGCCGACGCGCCGCGCCTTTTGCACGCGGACGTTGAGCGGGACGAAGAAGTCGGCGTCGCGCGTCATCATCGAGCGCATGTTCGGTTGCGCGTCGATCAGCGCGCGCAGCTTCTTCGCGATATCGAGCGCAACGTGCTTCTCGTAGGTGCCGGCGCTGCCGATCGCCCCGGGATCCTCGCCGCCGTGGCCGGGGTCGATCGCGACCGTGAGCAGGCGTACGGTCTTGCCGGATTTGGGCGCCGTGAAGGCGTAGGCATCGCCATCGCCGAGCCCATCCTCGGCTGCGGGGCCGTTCTTATCCGGCCCGCCCGGACGCTGGGCGAGCGTGGGGGGCGCAGCCGGGGATTTCGGCGCTTTGTGCGTCGTCCCGGGGCTCGCGTTCGCATTCGGGCCGGCGCTCGGCGAAGCCGGGACGCCCGGGCCCGGCGTACTGGGTATCCCGTTTTGCGCGTAGCGCTCGAAGAACGCGTCGCTGTTGTCGGGCGGCGAGGGGGGCGTGGCGGGCGCCGCGTTCGGCCCCGCGAGCGGCGCGGGCGCGTTCTCGAGCGCGTCCGTTCCGCGGGTGCTGTCGTCCAGGCGTTTTTCCTTGCGCTGCGTTTCGGCCAGCAGCTCCATCAGCGGATCGGGCGCGACCGTCGGGTAGAGATCGAGCACGAGCCGGTAGCGATAGCTTCCCACCGGCGGCAACGAAAATACTTGAGGTTTGACCGATCCTTTCAGATCGAATACGAGGCGCACGACATGCGGCTGAAATTGCCCGACGCGCACCGTTTTGATCTGCGGATCGTTCGGTGCGATCTTGGAGACCAGATCGCGCAACGCCTGATCGAGATCGAGGCCGTTCAGATCGACGACCAGGCGATCGGGCCCTTGCAGAAGCTGCTGTGTCGTTTCGAGCGGCTGATCGGATTCGATCGTGACGCGCGTATAGTCGCGCGCCGGCCACACGCGCACCCCCAGCACCGAACTGGCCAGTGCCGTGCCCGGCAAGCCGAAGGCCGCCGCCAACCCGACGACGAGCGTCGATGCGCCCGCGCGCAGCACTTGGCGGCGGCGCCAGTTATGCGTCGCGGTCGCGGCGGATTCGATCGACTTGAACGGTTTGATCAACATCTTTCGAGACATGCTTTTCCTGATTCGCTGTATGCGCGGGCATCGAGCAGGCGCCGGTGTTCGTCGATCGGCTCGAGGGCGAACACGAGATCGGGCGTGCCGAGCAGCGCACCGGCTTTCTGCGGCCATTCGACGAGGCAGATCGCCCCGGCGTCGAAATATTCGCGAAAGCCGGCGTCAAGCCACTCCGCCGGATCGGCGAAGCGGTAAAGATCGAAGTGATAGAGCGCGAGTTCCCCCCGCTCGCGCGCGAGCGCGTAGGGTTCGACGAGCGTGTAGGTGGGGCTGCGGACGCGCCCCGAGTGGCCGAGCCCGGCGAGGGTCGCGCGCACGAGTGTGGTCTTGCCTGCGCCCAGATCGCCCAGCAGTTGCACATGCAGGCCGCTAAAGCCCGGCGTGACGCGGATTTCGTCGATGGCGCGGGCGAAACGCACGCCGAACGCGTCGGTGGCCGCGAGATCGTCGAGCGTGAAGCGGCGCTCGAGCAGCGCTTTCGCGGGCGGAAAAAACGACGAAGCGGGCGCGGCGGGCATTCTCGTAAAATAGCGGGATGAAACGAAGTTCGGATAAGGCCACTCTTAGCGCGCGCGCACTCGGCGAGACCGATACGCGCGGCGGCGCCGATGAACCGGCCGAGCCCCTCGACGATGGCGCGCTCGCCACACTCGCGCAGCACATCAAAACGTGGGGGCGCGAGCTGGGCTTTGCCGCCGTGGGCATCAGCGATACCGATTTGTCCGAGGCCGAAGCGGCGCTTGCCGCTTGGCTCGAGGCGGGCTGCCACGGCGAAATGGATTATATGGCCAAACATGGCGCCAAACGTGCGCGGCCGGCCGAGCTTGTGGCCGGCACGCGACGCGTGATCACGGCGCGCATGCCTTATTTGCCCGCCGCGACGCTTGGCGGGGGGCGACCTGAAAGCCCGTCGTCAGCCACAGCGGAGGATGCGCACGACGCGTGGCGCTCGCGCGAATGGGCGCGCCTGGCCGATCCGGCGGCCGCGGTCGTCTCGATCTATGCGCGTGGACGCGACTATCACAAGGTCATGCGCGCGCGGTTGCAGCAGCTCGCCGAGCGCATCGAACGCGAGATCGGCGCGTTCGGCTATCGCGTCTTCACCGATTCGGCGCCCGTACTCGAAGTCGCGCTCGCGCAAAAGGCCGGCGTAGGCTGGCGCGGCAAGCACACGCTGCTGCTCGAGCGCGACGCGGGTTCGCTATTTTTTCTCGGCGAGATCTACGTCGATCTGCCCCTTCCCACGGACGCTCAAACGGCGCCCGAGCGGGCCACGCGCGAGGCCGGTGCGCATTGCGGACAATGCACGCGCTGCATCGATGTCTGCCCGACCGGTGCGATCGTCGGCCCCTATCGCGTCGATGCGCGCCGCTGCATTTCGTATCTGACGATCGAGCTTGCGGGCAGCATCCCCGAGCCGCTGCGGCCGCTGATCGGCAATCGGATCTACGGCTGCGACGATTGCCAGCTCGTATGTCCGTGGAACAAGTTCGCGCAGGCGGCGAGCGTCGACGATTTCGATGTGCGGCACGGATTGGATCGCGCGAGCCTCGTCGAATTATTCGCCTGGAGTGCCGAGATGTTCGATACGCGGATGCAGGGCAGCGCGATCCGCCGGATCGGCTACGAGCGATGGCTGCGCAATCTGGCTGTCGCGATGGGCAACGCCTTGCGCGCCGGGCGCGCTCAGGACGCGGCCGCGCCGCTTGCGGATGCGATGCGTGCGCGTATCGTCGAGGCGCTGCGTGCGCGCGCCGACGATCCTTCGCCGCTCGTGCGCGAACACGTGCATTGGGCGCTGCAAGCGGCGTAAGCTATCGAGCCAAGCATCGCCACCACCATCTATCGGAGAGCAGGAGAGCTGCGATGTACCACGCTGTCGTCGAAGCGCCGTTCGGCAAAGTCGGGATCGAAGTCGATGCCGCGGCCGGCGTCGTCCGCTCGATCGCCTATCTCGAGGATTCGGTGCCGGCCCGCGCGCCCGATTCGGCCATCGCGACACGCGCTAGCGAGCAGATCGAGCGCTATTTGGCCGATGCCGGCGCCCCTTTCGATCTGCCGCTCGCCGATGCGGGCACGCCGTTTCAGCGCCGCGTCTGGCAAGCGATGTGCGAGATCCCGGTCGGCAGCGTGATGACCTACGGCGCACTCGCGCGGCAGGTGGACGGCGTGGCGCGCGCGGTGGGACAGGCCTGCGGCGACAATCCGTTTCCGCTCGTGATCCCATGCCATCGCGTGGTGGCGGCGAACGGTCTGGGCGGTTTCTCCCATCATGCGGGCGACGGCTTCTACCCGCGCGTCAAGCGCTGGCTGCTGGCGCATGAAAGCCGTCAATTGGCGCTCGGGCTATGAGCGAAACGAACGGTTTTGCCGTGGCCGAGACGCCGGATGCCGCTGCGGCAGCGAACGACGCGCCGGTCGATCCCGCGCTACAGGCCCTTCAGGCTGCCAACGTGCGATCGATCGATGCATTCGGCGACGCGCTGTGGCTCGAGCACGGCCTCGCGCGCAATACGCTCGATGCCTACGGCCGGGATCTACGGCTCTTCGCCGACTGGCTCGCGCGTACGCAAGGCGTCGGGATCGACGCCGCAAGCGAAGCGCACATCAACGGCTACCTCGCGGCCCGCAGCGACGGCAAACCGACCTCCGCGAATCGCCGTCTTTCCGTCTTTCGCCGCTATTACGCCTGGGCGCTGCGCGAACACCGGATCGCCGCCGATCCGACGATGCGCATTCGGTCGGCCAAGCAAGCGCCGCGGTTTCCGTCGACGTTGACGGAGGCACAGGTGGAGGCACTGCTCGCGGCGCCCGACGTCGAGACCGCGCTCGGGTTGCGCGATCGCACGATGCTCGAACTCATGTATGCGAGCGGATTGCGCGTGAGCGAACTCGTGGCGCTCAAAACGGTGGAAGTCGGCTTGAACGAGGGCGTTGTCCGTGTGATGGGCAAGGGCTCCAAAGAGCGGCTCGTGCCGTTCGGCGAAGAGGCGCATGGATGGATCGCCCGCTATTTGCGCGAGGCACGGCCGGCGCTCATGGGCGCGCGAGCGGCCGACGCGCTGTTCGTCACCGGCCGCGGCGAGGGCATGACGCGCCAGCAGTTTTGGAACATCATCAAGCGGCACGCGCGCGCAGCCGATGTGCGCACGCCGTTGTCGCCGCACACGCTGCGCCACGCCTTCGCGACGCACCTCATCAATCACGGTGCCGACCTGCGTGTCGTGCAGCTATTGCTCGGCCACGCCGATATTTCGACGACGCAAATCTACACGCACGTCGCCCGCGAGCGCTTGAAGGTCTTGCACGCGGCGCACCATCCGCGCGGGTAGACGCAAGGGCGCGGCCGAACGCGGTGCCGCGCGAAAGATGAAAGGGCGGGGCGGTTGCGCTTACAATGCGCCGATGAGCAAAACCAAACATGTCTCGGAGACCCAGGCCACGCAGTTCTTGCGTCGCCACGACGTGCCCTTCGGCGAGCACCCCTACGAGTACATCGAGCATGGCGGCACGGCCGAATCCGCGCGTCAGCTCGGCGTGGACGAGCACTGCGTGGTCAAGACGCTCGTCATGGAAGACGAGAACGCCAAGCCGCTGATCGTCCTCATGCATGGCGACCGTACCGTGTCGACGAAAAACTTGGCCCGGCAGATCGGGGCCAAGCGCGTCGAGCCTTGCAAGCCCGAGGTTGCCAACCGCCATTCCGGTTACCTGGTGGGCGGCACGTCGCCGTTCGGGACGAAAAAGACGATGCCCGTCTACGTCGAATCGAGCATCCTCGAACTCGGTTCGATCTACCTGAACGGCGGGCGTCGCGGCTATCTCGTGAGTCTCTCGCCCTCGGTGTTGACCGCATTGCTCGGCGCGCGCCCCGTGCAATGCGCCAGCAGCGAATGAGCCGCGCCGTTCTGTAGAATGAGCCGCCCGCGCGCGCTGCGCGCTATGCCCGCCAAGTCGAAAGAGTCACTGCTATGTCATTGCTGATCGCCACCGTAGCCGCCTATTTGATCGGATCGATCTCGTTCGCCGTGATCGTCAGCGCCGCCATGGGGCTGGCCGATCCCCGCTCGTACGGATCGAAGAACCCCGGCGCGACGAACGTGCTGCGCAGCGGCAACAAGACCGCGGCCATCCTCACGCTCCTCGGCGACGCCTTCAAAGGCTGGCTCGCCGTGTGGCTCGTCGCGCGCTTCGGGCCTAGGTTCGGCCTGGACGATACGGCGGTGGCGCTGGCCGCGATCGCCGTGTTCTTGGGGCACCTCTACCCGATCTTCTTCAAGTTCAAAGGCGGCAAGGGGGTGGCGACGGCGGCCGGCGTGTTGCTTGCGATCAACCCGGTACTCGGTCTGGCCACCGCGCTGACCTGGCTCATCATTGCCTTCTTCTTCCGCTATTCCTCGTTCGCCGCGCTCATGGCGGCGGTGTTCGCGCCGCTGTTCGACATCTTTATGTTCGGTGCCAATCGGATTGCATGGGCGGTGTTCGCGATGAGCGCGCTGCTCGTCTGGCGGCATCGGGCCAACATCGCCAAGCTGATCGCCGGCACGGAAAGCCGGATCGGCGCGAAGAAGGGCGACGCGCAAGCCGGCGGCAAGCCCGGCGCGGGTGCGGCGCATGCCCGCAAACGTTGAGCGCGCGGGGGGCGCGCCGAACGCCCGGGGCTAGTTAATCGCGGAAGTTGTTGAAATCGAGCGGGGTGTCCGTGACATCCTTGCGCAGCATGGCGATGACGCTCTGCAAATCGTCGCGCTTGGTACCCGTCACGCGTACGGCGTCGCCTTGGATGCTCGCTTGCACCTTGATCTTGCTGTCTTTGACGAGCTTGACGATTTTCTTGGCCAGATCGCCCGATACGCCTTTCTTGATCGTGACGACCTGCTTGACCTTGTCGCCCCCGATCTTTTCGACCTTCCCGTAATCGAGGAAGCGCACGTCGACATTGCGCTTGGCCATCTTCGAGAGCACGACGTCTTTGACCTGACCGAGCTTGAAGTCGTCGTCGGCGAACATCGTCAGCTCCCGCTCCTTTTGCTCGACTCGCGCGTCCGATCCTTTGAAATCGAAGCGCGTGGAGATTTCCTTGTTGGATTGCTCGATCGCGTTTTTCACTTCGATCATATTGGCTTCGCAGACGACATCGAACGACGGCATATTCATTCCTCCCAGCTATGTTTTGGACGGCACCCGCGCTTGTAGCGGCGCGCACCGCATGCATCGCGTACGTGCCCGAGCAGGTGGTGCGCTTCGGGCACTCGCTATAATCACGACCGAACGCCATTTTACCGACGCATTTCTTCCGAGAAAACGTCGGGCCGCGGCTGCGCGATACTCGCATTGTGCAACGCCTGGCCCGGCGGCGCAGCGTAAGCCCCTCTTCGCCGATGTCCCGTTCCCGATGTCCCGTCCCTATACCGAGCCGTTCTTGCTGCTACCCGACTACTCGCTACGCGCGCACAACACGTTCGGCTTCGATGCTCGAGCCCGCTGGTTCTGCCGCATCGAATCGCCCGCTCAATTCCTCGCGGCCTTGCATGACCCGCGTGTGACCGGCTTGCCGCATCTCGTGCTCGGCGGCGGCAGCAACGTCGTTCTCACGCGCGATTTCGACGGTGTCGTCTTGCTCGTCGCGCTCATGGGTAAGCGCGTGGTTCGCGAGGACAGCGAGGCCTGGTATGTCGAAGCGGCCGCCGGAGAAAGCTGGCATGGGTTCGTGGCGTGGACGCTCGCGAACGGCTTGCCCGGGCTCGAGAACTTGGCGCTGATTCCGGGGACCGTCGGCGCGGCGCCGATCCAAAACATCGGCGCCTACGGCCTCGAAATGGCCGAACGTTTCGATTCCTTGCGCGCGCTCGAACTGGCGACGGGCCGAACCGTGGAACTCGACGCCGGCCAATGTCGATTCGGCTACCGCGACAGCTTCTTCAAGCAAGCGGGACGGGATCGTTTTGCCATCGTTTCGGTTACGTTTCGTCTGCCGAAGGTCTGGGCGCCTCGCGCCGGCTATGCGGACGTGGCGCGTGCGCTCGAGGCGAGCGGGGGCGAAGCGACGCCGCAAGGCATCTTCGATGCCGTTGTCGCGGTGCGTCGAGCGAAGTTGCCGGATCCGGCCAAGCTCGGCAATGCGGGGAGTTTTTTCAAGAACCCTGTGGTCGATACCGAAGCGTTCGAGGCGCTGCGCGCGCGCGAGCCGCAGATCGCGTCGTATCCGCAAGCCGATGGCCGCGTCAAGCTGGCGGCGGGCTGGCTCATCGATCGATGCGGTTGGAAAGGGCGGGCGATGGGGGCGGCAGCCGTTCACGAACGGCAGGCGCTGGTGCTCGTCAATCGCGGCGGCGCCACCGGGGCGCAGGTGCTCGCGCTCGCGCAGGCGATCCAGGACGATGTGCGCGAGCGGTACGGGGTGCGGCTGGAGCCCGAGCCTGTTGTCGTTTAACGTTCGGGCTTCGACGGCTTAAGGCTTGCGGCTCGTGGCTCGTGGCTGCGGCATCGCGGGCCGCTTCGCCAGCGCGCGGGCCGCGAGCATGGCGAGGGCCGACGCGGCGCATTCGCTCAGTGGTTGAGCTTGCCGAGCAGCAGGAATTCCATCAGCGCTTTTTGGACATGCAGCCGGTTCTCGGCTTCGTCCCACACGACGCTTTGCGGGCCGTCGATCACGTCGGCGCTGACTTCCTCGCCGCGATGGGCGGGCAGGCAGTGCATGAACAGGGCGTCGGGATGGGCTCGCCCCATCATTTCCGCATCGACGCACCAATCGGCGAACGCAGCCTTACGCACCTCGTTCTCGGCCTCGAATCCCATGCTGGTCCACACATCGGTCGTGACGAGATCGGCGCCTTCGCAGGCTTGGTTCGGATCGTCGAACAGGTCGTAACACGCGGCGCTGCCGGGTGCGACGAGCGCCGCATCGAGTCCATAGCCGGGCGGCGTCGAAATACGCAGCTTGAAGTCGAGAATTTGCGCGGCTTCGATCCACGTATAGAGCATGTTATTGGCGTCGCCCACCCACGCTACCGTCTTGCCGGCGATCGGGCCCCGATGCTCGTAGAACGTGAAGATATCGGCGAGCACCTGGCACGGATGGTATTCGTTCGTCAGGCCGTTGATGACGGGCACGCGCGAATTTTCCGCGAAGCGGCGAATGATGTCCTGGCCGAACGTGCGGATCATGATGATGTCGACCATGCGCGAGATCACTTGCGCCGCGTCTTCGATCGGCTCGCCGCGGCCCAATTGGGTATCGCGCGTGCTCATGAACACGGCGTGGCCGCCGAGTTGGAAGATGCCGGCTTCGAAGGAGAGCCGCGTACGCGTCGAGTTCTTTTCGAAAATCATCGCGAGCGTGCGGTCGTGCAGCGGATGGTACGTCTCGTAGTTCTTGAACTTGCGTTTCAGGATGCGCGCGCGTTCTAGCACGTACTCGTAGTCGTCCCGGGAGAAATCGTTGAACTGCAGGTAGTGACGGATTTGTTTGGCGGCCATAAAACGAATACGGCGGGCTTGACCCGGTGCGCCGGCACCGGACGGCGCCGCCGTCGGATGTGGTAACTGCAAGCAGCATAAAGGATTTTTTTCGTTTGACGAGCCGGCGAGCCAGCGCCTAAGCGCGTGTCGCCCTCGCGGCCGCTTGTGTGCAGTGCGGCAAAGGTCGCTTCTGGTGGTATAATCGACGAGTTTTCCCAAGCCCGGCGGGCAGGCTTCGGGCACGTCTCATGGGTTTCTTACATGGCCGAAGCATCCCACACTGAATACTTCATTCAAGGCATCACGAAGGGCGGAAAGAAATTCCGGCCCAGTGATTGGTCGGAGCGTCTGGCAGGGGTCATGTCCTGTTACGGCCCCGGCGCCCAGGGCCCGAATGCGCGGCTACAGTACTCGCGCTACGTCCGCCCCATTCTTCTCGGCGATCTCAAATGCGTCATCATCGATTCGCGGCTGCGCGACATCGAACCGATGGCATTCGACTTCGTGATGAATTTCGCGAAAGACAACGACCTGGTCGTTACCGAGGCTTGCGAGCTGCCGGACGATCACGGCGCGACGCGTAAAGGGTAGGCGGCCTCGGCCGTCACGCTTTTTCTTCCATCTCATTCGAATTTCCGGCGCGGCGACGAGCCGAGGCCCATGACAATGCGCCGAATAGGCGCGCAAAAAAGCCCGCAATCTTCACATTGCGGGCTTTTTTTATTGCCGAGGCTACCTGGCGACCGATTGGCCTGTGGACGGATCCCCGGGCAACAACCGCTCGTCGGCAAGGCAAAAGCGCCTCAGCTGTCCCTCTGCTTGTCGAGACGCTTAGAGGCGCTTAACGACCTTCAGTGACGCTAGGCGAGACGCCGAGCGTCGCTTAAGCGGCGGCTTGCAGACCCTTGATGGCTGCGGCCAGGCGGCTCTTATGGCGAGCGGCCTTGTTCTTATGCACGATCTTCTTGTCGGCGATGATGTCCATCGTCTTTGCCGAAGCGCGGAAAAGCTCCGCTGCCTTGGCTTGGTCGCCGGCTTCGATTGCCTTGCGGACAGCCTTGACAGCCGTGCGGTACTTCGAGCGCAGAGCCGAGTTATGCGAGTTCGCCTTCGCGGCTTGGCGGGCGCGCTTGCGTGCTTGTGCGGAGTTAGCCATGAGAGTTCCTTGTCCTGTACTGTTTCGGCGCCCGGCCGGTAGGCCGATCGAGTGCCGCTTTTGGTCCAAACTTCCGGAAGCGATTGCCCGGAAGCGCAAAAAGATCGACGAAGCGTGCTCGTGGTTTTCGCGATGATGCTGCCGCGAACACGGTGCCAGGCGACCACTCGCCGGCGCTCGCCGTTGGGTCCTCGTTGGGTCCTTGTTGGGCCCTAAGTCGGCCTCTAAGCGGCCTCTCGGCCAGCAACCGGGGCCGGCCGAAAACGAGGAAAGGCCGGTTGGCGACCGAGGTCGAGCTTCGAAACGCGCGAGTATAGCAACAAAATCAGGCACATGGCAAGCGCGGGCCGGATGCGGGCCTAATACCTTATCGGTGCAACCTGACGCGGCCCCCGCGGTCGAAGGGGGCCGGATCGGAGTTCGCTCCAGCCGAGCGAGCGCCGCCCACCCACCCATGGCCGTGCGCTCTACCTTTCACAATGCGGACGGCTGGCCTCTGGCTGTCCGTATAATAGTCGCCCCATGAATCTATTCCGAGCCCTGCTGACGGTCAGCGGCTTCACGCTGCTGTCCCGCGTGACCGGTCTGGCCCGCGAGACGCTGATCGCCCGTGCGTTCGGCGCCAGTCAATTCACCGACGCGTTCTATGTCGCGTTTCGTATTCCCAACCTCCTGCGGCGCTTGTCCGCGGAAGGCGCGTTCTCGCAAGCATTCGTGCCGATCCTGGCCGAGTTCAAGAGCCAGCAAGGACACGATGCCACCAAAGCGCTCGTCGACGCGATGTCGACCGTGCTCGCCTGGGCGCTAGCGCTCGTCTCCGTGCTCGGCGTGGCGGGTTCGGCGTGGGTCGTGTATGTCGTGGCATCGGGGCTGCGCACCGACGGACAAGCGTTCGTGCTGGCCGTGACGATGACGCGAATCATGTTCCCGTACATCATCTTCATCTCGCTGACGACACTGGCCGCCGGCGTGTTGAATACCTACGGCAAATTTTCGCTGCCCGCGTTCGCGCCGGTGCTGCTCAATATCGTCTTCATCATCGCGGCGGCCTTCGTCGCGCCGCACATGAAGGTGCCGGTCTACGCGCTGGCGTGGGCCGTCATTGTTGGCGGCGTCTTGCAGTTCGTCGCGCAACTGCCTGCGCTGAGCAAAATCGACATGGCGCCGCGTATCGGGCTGAACCCGTTTTCCGCGCTCGCACACCGCGGCGTCAAGCGCGTGCTCGTGAAAATGGTGCCGGCGATGTTCGCGGTGTCGGTGGCGCAGATCAGCCTCATCATCAATACCAACATCGCCTCGCGTCTGGGGCCGGGCGCGGTTTCGTGGATCTATTACGCGGATCGCCTGATGGAATTTCCCACGGCCTTGCTCGGTGCGGCGCTCGGCACCATCTTGCTGCCAAGCCTGGCGAAGGCGCATGCCGATGCCGATCCGCACGAGTATTCGTCGCTGCTCGATTGGGGGCTGCGGGTGACGTTTCTGCTCGCCGTGCCGAGTGCGCTCGCGCTGTTTTTCTTCGCCCAACCGCTGACAGCGGGGCTGTTCGATTACGGCCGCTTCGACGCGCATTCGGTCGTGATGGTCGCCCGCGCGCTAGCCGCCTACGGCGTGGGCCTCGTGGGCATCATCCTCATCAAGATTCTCGCACCGGGCTTTTACGCCAAGCAGGACATCAAAACGCCCGTGAAGATCGGCGTCGCCGTGCTCGTGGTCACCCAGTTGTCGAACTACGCCTTCGTGCCCCTTCTGGCTCATGCGGGCCTGACGCTGAGTGTCGGGCTCGGCGCTTGCGTTAACGCATCGTTGTTGTTCATCGGCTTGCGCCGGCGTGGGATCTATACTCCATCGCACGGGTGGTTGCGCTTCCTCGTACAAATGGCGGGGGCTTCGTTGATCCTCGCGGGCGCGATGCATTGGTGCACGATCACGTTCGATTGGATCGGCATGCGGGCGCATCCGCTTGCGCGGATCGCATTGCTCGCCGCGTGCCTGGTGCTATTCGCTGCACTATATTTCAGTATCCTTTGGGTGATGGGCTTCAAATACGCGTATTTCAGAAGGCGTGCCAAGTGACGGCCATGACATCCGTACTCGATTACTTCGCCACCCTCGTTGCCGACGACGACAGCCTGCCTTTGACCGAGGCGGCGATTTCGCTCGCGCAGGATGCGTATCCCGATCTCGATCTCGAAGGCGTCCTCGCCGAACTCGACGAGATCGCGTTGCGCTTGAAGCGCCGCCTGCCGGAAGGCGCCGATCTCACCGAGAAAATCGGCGCGCTCAATCGCTTCTTCTTCCGCGAACTGGGCTTCGCCGGCAACCTGAACGATTATTACGATCCGGACAACAGCCACCTGAACGTGGTGCTCAAGCGCCGGCGCGGCATTCCGATCTCGCTGGCGGTGCTGTATCTCGAACTCGGCGAACAGATCGGCGTGCCGGTGAGGGGCGTGTCGTTCCCCGGGCATTTCCTGTTGCGCGTGACCTTGCCCGAGGGCGACGTCATGCTGGATCCGACCACGGGGCAGTCGCTCTCCGAGGCGCAGATGGTGGACATGCTCGAGCCTTACATCTCGCACACGGAGCAGTCGGTCGGCAACGCGCTGCGCATGCTGCTGCAGCCGGCCACGCCGCGCGAGATCGTGGCTCGCATGTTGCGCAACCTAAAGGCGGTGTATCTGCAGTCGGAGCGTTGGCAGCGGCTGCTGGCGGTGCAGCAGCGGCTCGTGGTGCTGTTGCCGGGCAGTATCGAAGAGGTGCGCGATCGCGGCTTCGCCTACGCGCGGCTCGATTATTTGCGGCCGGCGCTGGAGGATCTGGAGCGCTACCTGGACGATCGTCCCGATGCCGAAGATGCCATGACGGTCGAATCGCAGTTGAACGAATTGCGCCAGCGGACCGACCACGGCGGCGATTGAAGGCCGCTGTGTCGTACCGGGCGAGGTGCGCTCGCCTAGGCGCATACAAGTGCACACCAGGGCACACCAGGGCACACCAGGCTCGATATTCGAACGCCCGCCCGGCGCGCATAGGCGCCGGGCGGGCGTTTTCGTTAGACGCGCTCGCTGCCGATTACTTCGGCTGCATCCGAATCGCGCCGTCGAGGCGGATCACCTCGCCGTTGAGCATCGTGTTATCGAAAATCTGCTTGACCAGCATCGCGTACTCGTGAGGTTTGCCGAGCCGGGGCGGGAATGGGACCATCGCACCGAGCGCGTCCTGCACCTCCTGCGGCATGCCGAGCAGCATCGGCGTTTCGAAGATGCCGGGCGCGATGGTCATCACACGAATCGCGTTGCGCGACAGATCGCGTGCGATCGGTAGCGTCATGCCTGCGACGCCGCTCTTCGAGGCCGCATAGGCCGCCTGCCCGATTTGTCCGTCGAATGCCGCCACCGATGCCGTATTGACGATCACGCCGCGCTCGCCGTTTGCGTTCGGCGTGTTCTTCGACATTTCATGGGCCGCGAGCCGCAGCATGTTGAACGTGCCGATCAGGTTGATTTCGATCGTGCGCTGGAATTTGTCCAGCGGATGCGGGCCGTCCTTGCCCACGGTCTTGATCGCCGGCGCGACGCCCGCGCAATTGACGAGCCCGACGAGCGGGCCGAGGCGCGTCGCGGCCTCGACGGCCTGCTTTGCATCCGCTTCGCGGCTCACGTCGCATTTGACGAAGACGCCCTCAAGCTCGGCCGCGAGCCGGTTGCCCGCATCTTCGTTCAAATCGGCGATGACGACCTTGCCGCCGTGTTCGACGAAAAGCCGTGCCGTTGCCGCGCCGAGGCCGGACGCGCCGCCGGTGACTAAAAATGCGTTGCCGCGAATCTCCATGCTGGGGCTCCTTTCACGTTCTATGAGAGTACGGTCTCGCCGCCGCTCGGCTCGTGACCGGTTGGCATGCGGACCGTCGATGATTGTAATCGCTCGGGGACATAAAAAACCCGCCTCGAAAGGCGGGTTCTGCGAGCGGGGCGGTGCGACGCTACTTCAGCGCTTCGAACACGCGTTGCCGAATTTCGTCGACGCTGCCGAGGCCGGAGATGCGGCGATACTGCGGCGCGCTCAAGCCGTTTTCGACACCGCGCTGCGCCCATTGCTGGTAGTAATCGACGAGCGGTTTCGTCTGGGCGACATAGACGTCGAGACGCTTCTTCACCGTCTCTTCCTTGTCGTCGTCGCGTTGGATCAGCGGCTCGCCCGTGACGTCGTCCTTGCCTTCGACCTTCGGCGGATTGAACTTCACGTGGTAGGTGCGGCCCGATTGCGGGTGCGTGCGGCGTCCGCTCATGCGAACGACGATTTCGTCGAACGGCACGTCGATTTCGAGGACGTAATCGATCGCGACGCCCGCTTCCTTCATCGCCTCGGCCTGCGGCAGCGTGCGCGGAAAGCCGTCGAACAGATAGCCGTTCTTGCAATCGGCTTCGAGCAGACGCTCTTTCACGAGATTGATGATGAGCGCATCCGGCACGAGTTCGCCAGCGTCCATGAAGCGCTTGGCTTCCACGCCGAGCGGCGAGCCGGCCTTCACGGCCGCGCGCAGCATGTCACCGGTCGAAATCTGCGGAATCCCGAATTTCTCTTTGATGTAGTTCGCCTGGGTACCCTTGCCGGCGCCCGGCGCGCCCAACAGGATCAAACGCATGCTGTTCTCCGAATCGTATGTGAATGCTGCGGCGCGAAACGCAAAACGCACGACCTCGAATGCCAGTGGCAATGGGCTTCCTACCGTTGCGTCGCTCGCGGCGCAAAGGCGCATCGGCCGCGCCCGCGGGGCTTGCCGCGTCGAGCGTATCGACGCGAGAGGCCGCCGGTGGGCGACGAAGCGAAACGAACGGGAACCGGAAGCGAATAGTGCGAATGCTCGCGCAATCGGCCCTGATTATGCCATGCGTTAGGCCGCTCGCCGGAAAACGTTAGGTGTTTGATAGGAAAAGCGTGCGCACGCGCTCGAGATCGGCCGGCGTGTCGACGCCCGGTGCCGGCGCCTCGTGCGTCACGCGCACCGCGATGCGCTCGCCGTGCCACATGGCGCGTAGCTGCTCGAGCATCTCGGCCTGTTCGATCGGCGCTTGGGCGAGCGTGGGATACGTGCGCAGAAAGCGCGCGCGGTAGGCATACAGGCCGATGTGGCGCAGCACCGCGCCCGCACCGGTAGGCGGCGCGGGCATCGCAGCGATATCGATTGCTTGCGCGCGGCATTGCGGCGCATACGCATCGCGGTGCCATGGGATCGGCGCACGCGAGAAATACAGCGCCACGCCGCGCGCATCCAGTACGACCTTCACGACATTCGGATTGAAGACATCGGCCGCGTCGGCAATCGGATGCGCCGCCGTGGCGATCGCACAATCGGGTTGGGCCGCGAGATGCGACGCAACGTCGCAGATCAGCGCGGGATCGATCAACGGCTCGTCGCCTTGCACGTTGACGACGATCGTCTCGTCGGGCAGCGCAAGGGCTGTCGCCACTTCGGCGAGGCGATCCGTGCCCGAAGGGTGATCGGCGCGCGTGAGCAACGCCTCGAATCCATGTGCCTGAACGGCGCCCAGCACGCGCGCGTCGTCGGTGGCGATCAGGACGCGCTGGGCCCCGGCTGCACGCGCCCGTTCGGCTACGCGCACGACCATCGGCTTGCCGCCGATGTCGGCGAGCGGCTTTTCGGGCAGACGGGTGGAGGCCAGGCGGGCCGGGACGACAGCGACGAAAGGCGGTGCGTCTTGAGGGACGTGAGCGGTCATCGAAATCCGAACGAAGGCGTAGGGAAGGGCGTGTTGGGTGATGCGTGATGAGTTATGCGCCGCCGGCCGGATCGAGCGGCTCGAGCTGCGTGCCTTCGACGGTCTGGCGCGCTTCGTCGACGAGCATGACGGGGATGCCGTCGCGAATCGGATAGGCCAGTTTGTCGGCGTGGCAGATCAGTTCTTGCTGGGCGCGGTCGTAAGTGAGCGGTCCCTTGCAAATCGGGCAAACGAGGATTTCAAGCAGGCGAGCGTCCACGGAGTTTCTCCACAACCAGAGCAATGAGGCGAGCGGGGAGCGTGGCTTCGACCGGAACGACCCAGATACGAGCGTCACGCCAAGCGTTCAATTTTACTGCATCCTTCTCGGTCACCAAGATCGCGTCGGCGCTTTCGTCGACGAACGGGTTGTCGTGAAACGCGTAGTGATCGGGCAGGGCGCGCGTGGCGGGCGCGAGGCCGGCGGCGCGCAGCGTCGCGAAAAAGCGCTCGGGCGCGCCGATGCCGGCGGCGGCCAGCACGCGTTCGCCGGCAAATTGCGCGAGCGGACGTCGCCGGCTCGGATCGTCCAGGTGCCAGACGTCGCCCGGCGCGAGCGATAGCGCGAACGTGTTCGGCCAAGGCGGCAGCGCGCGATCGAACGGATTGTTCACGAGCGTGGCGTCGCGGCGCCGCGAAAGCGGCTCGCGCAAGGGGCCGGCGGGCAGCAGAAAGCCGTTGCCCCCCAGGCGCTGATCGAACACGACGAGTTCGACCGTGCGCGCGAGACGGTAATGCTGCAAACCGTCGTCGCTCACGATCACGTCGACGTCGTCGTGCGCGGCGCGCAACGCTTTCGCGCACGCGACGCGATCGCGGGCGACCCACACGGGCGCGCTCGTTCGGCGCGCAATCAGCACCGGCTCGTCGCCGACTTGCCCCGGGGACGAGACCGACGTCACCGGGCGCGGCTGCGTGCCGCTCGACCCGTAACCGCGCGAAATCACGCCCGGCGTGAATCCCGCGGTGCGCAGCGCTTCGACGAGCGCGATCACGGTGGGCGTCTTGCCGGTGCCGCCGACGGTGACATTGCCGACGACGACGACCGGCACGCCCACGTCTACTCGCTCGCGCCAGCCGAGCGCGAACGTGGCGCGGCGCAGGGCGGCGAGCGTGCCGAACAGGCAGGCGAGCGGCGTCATGGCCCATGCGAATGCGCCTTTGCGCTGCCATTGCTGCGTGACGTAAGCTTCGGCGCGTGCTTGGATACGGTCGGCCATGCGGTTCATCGTTCGTGCGCGGTCGTCAGGTAGTCGAAAGATCGGCGGATTAACCCGGCACTGTAGCCTGCTCGGCAAGCGCGCGGCAAGCCCGGAGCAAGCAGCGCGCTCGCGCTCGGCCAGGCCGGCTGCTTGCCGCCGCGAGCGAAGCGCCTGTGGATAACTCTGTGAAGAACTTCGACCGTCGCGACCGCGAAGGCCGATAAATCGGACTTCTTATCGGCCCTGCTCAATGCTCTGTTTATAAATTTTGCTTAAAAATCAAACGGTTGTGACGAGCGCTCGCGCGTTTTAGCGGGTGGCTTCGCGATTTGGCGCCACCGTCCGTGGCGCTCCGCTATGTGGGAAACCTTGCACGCGATGGCGTTGCACTGGACGCCGCCCGCGCGGCGGTCTATCGTCTGACCGGCTCAAAACAAGGTATTGCATGCAATCTCGCCCTCCCTTTCCGTCCGGCGGCCCTGCGGGGCCGTCGCCCGCCGTTTCTTTCGAGGCCGACGTGGCGGTGCCCGTGTCGGTGCTTAATCGCGCGATCGGCACGATGCTCGAGCGCTCGTTTCCGCTCGTTTGGGTGGCGGGCGAAGTCTCGAATTTCACGCGCGCGGCGAGCGGCCACTGGTATTTCTCGATCAAAGACGCGGGCGCGCAGATGCGCTGCGTGATGTTTCGCGGGCGCGCCCAGTACGCGGAATTCACCCCGCGCGAAGGGGACAAAATCGAAGTGCGAGCGCTCGTGACGATGTACGAGCCGCGCGGCGAGCTGCAGTTGAACGTCGAAGCGGTGCGGCGCACGGGGACGGGGCGGCTCTACGAACAGTTTTTGAAACTGAAGGCGCAGCTCGAAGCGCAGGGGCTGTTTGCGCCGGAACGCAAGCGAGCGCTGCCGACGCACCCGCGCGCGATCGGCGTGGTGACCTCGCTGCAGGCAGCGGCGCTGCGCGACGTGCTGACCACGCTTTCCCGCCGTGCGCCGCACGTTTCCGTCATCGTTTATCCGGCGCCCGTGCAGGGTGCGGGTGCGGGCGAGAAACTGGCGGCGATGATCGAGACCGCGAATGCGCGCCGGGAAGTCGATGTGCTGATCGTCTGCCGCGGCGGCGGTTCGATCGAAGACCTCTGGTCCTTCAACGAGGAAGGGCTCGCGCGCGCGATTGCCGCGAGCGCGTTGCCGGTGGTGAGCGGCGTGGGGCACGAGACCGATTTCACGATCGCCGATTTCGCGGCCGACGTGCGTGCGCCCACCCCGACGGGCGCCGCCGAACTAGTGAGCCCGCAGCGCACGATGCTGTTGCGCGAGCTGGACCACCGCACGGCGGCGCTCGCGCGCGGGTTCGGGCGGCTCATGGAGCGGCGTGCGCAACAACTCGATTGGCTGGCGCGCCGGCTCGTGAGTCCGGCGGAACGATTGCGGCGGCAACGCTCACACCTTCAGCAACTGCAAGCGCGGCTCGCTCAGGCAGGGGGGCGTCCATTGCGCGACGCCCGAGCGCGGTTCGCCATCGTGCGGTTGTCGTGGCAACGCTGGCGGCCCGATCTGGCGGGGCACCGTTCGACCTTGACCGAGCTTGCGCGCCGGCTCGACGTGGGGATCGAGCGGCAGCGCGAACGCCGCGCGGCCCGCGTGGCGATGCTCGAAGGCCGGCTTCAGGTGCTCAGCCCGCAGCGCACGCTCGAGCGCGGCTACGCGGCGCTGATCGACGCGCAAACGGGGCGCGCGGTGCGTTCGCCGGCTAGCCTGAAACGGGATCGGCAATTGACCGTGCACCTGGCCGAAGGGGCGGCCGACGTGACGCTCAAGGATGTGCAGCCGCGGCTGACGGACGGTTTTTGAGCGGCGGCGAGAATGGCGCCGAGATCGCCGCCGTCGGGACCGCAACCGCGATGCGCCGTGCGCTTGCCGCAACGTTGCGGGGCCGAACGTCGGTCATCTGCGGCGATCCGTGCGATGAAATGCACCTTGTGGGAGCATTTTTTACGCGGATTGCGGCGCGTGGCGGTCAATGCTGCGCATAAAGGCCGCTGGTTTGCGGGGTTATTCCAACTCGCCTACAATCCAGTGCTCTACAGCGTTAGCCGCCTACTTCCCCATAACACAGAAGGATCAGCACCATGGAACATACGCTCCCGCCGCTGCCGTACGCGAAGAACGCCCTCGCCCCGCATATGTCGGAGGAAACGCTCGAGTTTCACTACGGCAAGCACCATCAAGCCTACGTCACGAACTTGAACAACCTCATCAAGGGCACCGAGTTCGAGAGCCTCTCGCTCGAAGAGATCGTCAAGAAGTCGTCGGGCGGCGTCTTCAACAATTCCGCGCAAGTCTGGAACCACACGTTCTTCTGGAACTGCCTGAAGCCGCAAGGCGGCGGTGCGCCGGCCGGCGCGCTGGGCGATGCCATCAACGCGAAGTGGGGCTCTTTCGACGCGTTCAAGGAAGCGTTCTCGAAGGCGGCCGTGGGCAACTTCGGTTCGGGTTGGACGTGGCTGGTGAAGAAGGCCGACGGTTCGCTGGACATCGTTTCGACGAGCAACGCCGCTACGCCGCTGACGACGGACGCCAAGGCGCTGCTGACGATCGACGTGTGGGAACACGCTTATTACATCGACTACCGCAATGCGCGTCCGAAGTTCGTCGAGGCGTATTGGAACCTCGTGAACTGGGACTTCGCCGCGAAGAACTTCGCGTAAGTCTCGGCGAATCGCCGAGGGGCGCTCGCTCGCGCAGCGCCCCTCTACCGAAAAGGCTCTCTATCTCGGAGAGCCTTTTTCATGCCTCGGCGCGACCGAGCGGGCGGTGCGCCCACGCCCCGAGTCAAAGCGACGTCCGCCGCGCGACGTCGGCCAGCGCGACGCGATCGGTCAACACGTCGTCGATAAGGCCATACTCTTTCGCCGCCGCGGCCGACATGAAATTGTCGCGGTCGGTATCCTTCGCGATCTGCTCGATCGATTGGCCGGTGCGCTCTGCGAGCACCTGATTTAAGCGTTCTCGTTGGAACAGCACTTCTTTGGCTTGAATCTCGATGTCGGCGGCCGTACCCTGATTGCCGCCCGACGGCTGGTGAATCATGATGCGTGCATTGGGCAATGCGAAGCGTTTGCCTTTGGCGCCCGCGGCGAGCAAGAACGAACCCATGCTCGCTGCGAATCCTGTGCACAGCGTCGACACTTGCGGCTTGACGAACTGCATCGTGTCGTAGATCGCCATGCCGTCGTACACCGACCCTCCCGGCGAATTGATGTAAAAGAAAATATCCTTGTCGGGATTCTCGGATTCGAGAAACAGCATCTGCGCGACGATGAGGCTCGCCGTTTCGTCCGTCACGGGGCCGACGAGAAACACGATTCGCTCACGCAACAGGCGGGAATAGATGTCGTAGGCACGCTCGCCCCGGCCCGATTGTTCGATGACGGTCGGGATGAGCTGGCTGGATGGGTAGGAAGGCATGACGCTCCTCGTGGAAGAATCGACGATCGCACCGCCTGTCGAGCATACGCTTCGCAAGCGGTTCTCGCTGTCATGACGCGTGGGTGCGTCGGGACGTGACGGCCAGCGGGCGACACGCGCGCGTTCGCCCGCCGAGCAATAAAAACCGGAAACGCGCGTCACATCGACGAGCGCTCGAACGTCAATTAGGTGGAGGCGCATCGCGCGCCGATAGCTCGACTTCAGGAGCCATTCCATGACGCAAGAAGAAAAAGACAAAATATCGGGATTCGAGGCCGCCCGTGCGCGGTTGACGTCCATCGCTTATCGCATGCTCGGCAGCCGGGCGGAGGCCGAGGATATCGTCCAAGACGCATGGCTGAAATGGCATGCGGCCGCTCAAGGCGAGCTTCGGACGCCGCTTGCCTGGCTCACGACCGTCACGACGCGGCTCGCGATCGATCGCATCCGGCGGCTGCAATCGGAGCAGACGGTACGTGGCAGCGAGAATCCAATCCAACCCTGGCTCGACGACCTCGCGCCGTCGGCGGAAGACGAGGTCCTTCGGGCGGCATCGGTTTCCGAAGCCGTGGCGCTGCTCTTCGAGCGCTTGTCGCCCGACGAGCGCGCCGCGTTCGTCTTGCACGAGGCGTTCGAGTGCGACTATGCACAAATCGCCGATGTCGTGGGCAAGACGCCGGCACATTGCCGACAACTCGCGCACCGCGCGAAGCAGCGGTTGGCCGGCGATCATGCGGGCGAGGCAGGCGCGCGGCGCCGCGGCGCGGCGCCTGGGGGCGAATCGCGCTCCGATGGCGTGGAACGGCTGCGCGAGGCGATACGCGGCGCGGATGCGGCCGGCGTCATGAAGCTGTTTGGCGATCGAGCGGCGACGGTAGCGGGTGGGGCGGCAGGTGCGGGTGCCGTCGGCCGGCCTGTGCGTGTGGCGGTGGCGGAGGCGCGATGCGCCGAGGCTGCGACGGACGATGCCACACTGGAAGCCTATGCGCTGCCGCCCGACTGGGGGGCAGCGTTTGTTCTCATGCGCGCCGGCACGGTAGTGGGCATGGTGCGCGGCGTTCGTGGCCATGGACAACCGGGGGCGGCGGTTGACCGGCTAGCGCTCGTCACGCGCGGCGCCGAGCTGGCCGAACTCGAGCGCTGCTTCGGCTTGCGCGCGGTGTCGCGGTTGCTGGCGTCGATCGCCGAGCGGGCATCGGCGGTAATCGCGAGCGCGGATCGATAGCCGCGACATTGCTCCGCCCGTTTCGGAAATATCCCATTCTTTACGGGGCTGCCCATGCGGCCCACCGATACTTCCTATTAATCGGAAAGTTTCAGTTACAATCGCCCTCCAATAAAAATGCAAATTGTCTGAGAGGGCCGAATCTCGATGGGCTTTGTTGATTCTTTTGTACACCGCGACACCCGGGCGGTACGGTGTGTCTGGCTGGCCGTATCGCTATCGTCGTCGTTATAGTTCTCGAAATCGAGAGGACAATCGGCCCGTTGCCCGACGCCTTGTCGTATCGCGCGTCTCTGAGCAATTGCGCCATGCGACTCAATGATGCCTTTAACCCCTAAACCTAGCCTTCGGCGCCCGCGCTTTGCACCCTCCACGCGTTCGGCTTTCGCCGACGAATTGCGCGCGGCGGCTAGCGAATACCTCGCGCTCAACGGCGACCATCGCTACGCCAATACGGCGACGGCAGTGAAAGCCGCTGTCCTCGCGTCCGTGGCCGGCGCACTATTCGCCGCGTCGCTGCATGCACAAGGCGGCATCGCCTTTATCGCCCTTTTCCTCGCGTTCTCGGTGTCGGCCGTTCTGTTGTCGATGAACGTATCGCACGACGCGGCGCACGGCGCGCTTTTTCGATCGCGCGCGCTCAATGCCGCCGCTGCAAGGCTCGTCACCGTTCCGCTGGGTGTCGAACCGGTGTACTGGCGGGTACGCCACGTCCAGTATCACCACCCCAACGCGAATATCGAACATTGCGACCTCGACACGGCGGCCAACGCGTTTTTGCGTCAAACGCCATTTCAGCCGTGGTTTCCGCAATTTCGTTTCCAGCAGTACTACTGGCCGGCGGTCGCCGCCTTGTCGATGCCGTACATCGCATGGATCTACGATTGGTCCGACCGGCTCGGCCTGACTCCGCTGTCGAACGACCGGCCGTTGCCGGGCCTGGCCGGCTGGCTGCGCTTCGTGGGCTCGAAGCTGGGGCACCTGGCGCTTTGTTTGGCGATTCCCCTTTACTTGGCCGGACCGACCGTGGGATACGGCGCGGTCGTCGCCGGCTATCTTGTTGGGCAGATGGCGGCATCGGGCATCTTGCTGACGATGATTCTCGGCACGCATTGGGCCGACACGCGCTTTTACGACGTGACCGACGGCGCGCCGCTGCCTCACACTCGCGAAGCGCACGTGTTCCTGACCTGTTGCGACTGGGCGCCGCGCCCCCGGTTCTTGAACGGCTTGATGGGCGGCTTGAACCACCATCTGACCCACCACCTCTTTCCGACCTACAGCCATCGGCATTACCCAGCGCTCGCAGCGATCGTCGAACGATTGGCGCTGCGCCACGGCCTGCCGTATCGCTGCTTGAGCTACGGCGCGCTGCTGAGCGCCCAGTATCGTTTTCTCAAATCGATGGGCGAACGCCCCGAGACCCTATCCGCGTGACGTCGCCATGAAGCCGCCCTTTCTCCCTGTCTCGATCGTGTCCTCCGGCAAAGCGCTACCGGGGCGCAAGGTCACGTCATCCGAACTCGACGCACGGCTATCGAAGTCTCCGGGTTGGGTTCGAAAACGCTCCGGTATCGATCACCGCTTCCATGCCAACGACGAACACCAGTCGGCGGTCGCGGCGCAGGCGCTGAATGACGCGCTCGCACGAGGCGGCATCGCAGCCGATTCGATCGATTTGTTGATTTGCGCTTCGGGCGTTCAGGAGCAGCAGCTTCCATCGACCGCCGCGCTCGTGCTCGATTGCGCCCGATTGCGTGCCGGGACGCCGGGTTTCGACGTCAACGCGAGCTGTATCAGCTTCCCGGTGGCGTTGCATCTGGCGGCGAGCTTGCTCAATACCTCGGCCTATCGCCGCATTGCGATCGTCGCATCGGATTTGGCTTCGCGCGGGATCGACTGGAGCAATGCCGAAACGTCTTTGATCTTCGGCGACGGTGCGGCGGCGGTCATCGTCGAACGCGGCGACGGATCGACCGGCATCGAGGCCTATCGGCTCCGGACCTATCCCGAAGGCAAGGCATACTGCGAGATCCGCGCCGGTACGTCGCGCACGCCGCGCTTGGGCGCGCAGCCCGCCGATTTCCTGTTTCAGATGGACGGCAAGCGCGTGTTCAGGCTCGCATCGAGCGTGATGGAAGGGTTGCTGTCCGAGCTGCTCGGCGAAGCCGGTCTGTCGCTCGGCGACATCGACGCGGTCGTGCCGCACCAAGCCAGCCACCTCGGCATGCGCCACCTGGCCGAGCGTCTGCGTATCCCCGCCTCGCAGATCGTCGATATCTACGCGACGCACGGCAATCAAGTCGCGGCTTCGATTCCCACGGCATTGCACGAGGCTTTCATAACGGGGCGCGCGCGACGGGGGCAGCGGCTCATGCTGATCGGCACCGCGGCGGGCGTATCCGTGGGCGGGATGATCCTGACGGTATGAAGACGCTCGTCACCGGCAGCACGAGCGGGCTCGGCGCCAATGCTGTCCGCTCGCTCGCCGCGAGCGAACAGGCGGTGCGCGCGACGGGCCGCGATCGCCGTGCGGGCGAAGCGCTGCGAGAAGAGGGGATCGAGTTCGTGCCGCTCGATCTCGCGAGCGCCGCCACGGACGACATCGACCGTCTGCTCGACGGTATCGATATCGTTTGGCATTGCGCCGCGCTGTCTTCGCCGTGGGGCCGTTACGACGATTTTCACCGGGCGAACGTGACGGCAACGGCTCGGCTCGCCGAGCGGGCCGCGCAGCGCGGCGTGAAGCGCTTCGTGCATATCTCCACGCCGTCGCTGTATTTCGATTATCGGCATCGCACGGCGATTCCCGAGACCTTTCGTCCGGCGCGCTACGTGAACCATTACGCGAACACGAAAGCGCAGGCGGAAGCGTCGATCCGCACGATCGCGCAGTGCTATCCCGGGACGACCTTCGCCATGCTGCGGCCGCGCGGGATTTTCGGGCCGCACGATCGGGTCTTGCTGCCGCGCATCTTGCGTGTGCTGCGCGAGCGCGCCGGTCGTTTGCCGCTGCCGCGCGGCGGCGTCGCGCGCTTCGATCTCACTTACGTGGAGAACGTCGTCCACGCGATGCAATTGGCGACGAGCCGCGACGATCTGCCGAGCGGCGAGGCCTTCAACATCACGAACGGCGAGCCTGCCACGCTCCGCGACATCCTAGCGAAGCTATTCGAGCCCCTTGGGATTGCCTACCGCATCGTCGGCCTGCCGTATCGCGTGCTCGATACGGTGGCCGCGGCGATGCAAGCCTATGCCGAGGTCTCCGGCGTGGAGCCTACCCTCACGCGCTACAGCGTCGGCGCGCTGAACTACGACATGACCCTCGACATCGACAAAGCGCGACGCATGCTCGGCTACCGGCCGATCGTGCCGCTCTCGGAAGGCGTCGATACGACCGTTCGCTGGATTCGATCCCATGGCCACCATTACGGTATTTGAAGCGGGGTATTGCACCCATGCGGGCTGCATGGCGCTGCGCGGAGCCGGCATGAAAGTGTGCCGCTTTCCGGCGCGCGCCTATCTGATCGAAACCGCAAGCGGCCGCTTCCTGTGGGATACCGGGTACGCGTCGCACTTCATCGACGCTACACGTAGCGGTCTATTCGCCTGGTATCGGCGCGTGACCCCCGTTTATTTCGACGAACGCGAAGCCGTTGTCCGGCAATTGGGCGAGCACGGCATCCGCGCAAGCGATCTCGACGCGGTGATCTTGTCGCACTTTCATGGCGACCATATCGCCGGGCTGCGGGATTTCCAAGGCACGCCGACCTGGTTATCCGGCGAGGGCTGGGCGGCCACGCGGTCGTTGAAGGGGATCGGAGCGCTGCGCAAGGGCTTCGTGCCGGGGCTCATTCCGCCCGGCTTCGAATCTTGCGCGACGGCAGTCGAAAGTTTTTCACGCGTCGAATTGCCGGCCGAACTCGCGCCGTTCACGCACGCCTATGAAGCCCCCGGCGCCGATGGCGAGTTGTTCATCGTCGACTTGCCCGGGCATGCGGCCGGCCATTTGGGCGCCTTCGTCGCCACGGCGAGCGGATGGGTCTTGCTCGCTTCCGATGCGGCCTGGTCGCCGGCCAGCTATCGGGAGTTGATTGGGCCATCGCGGCTTGCTCACATCATCATGGACGAACCGGCTCGGTATTACGACACGCTGCGTATGCTGAACCGATTGCACCGGGGCGGACACGTGTCGATCCGTTTGACGCACGAAGGAGCCTTATGATGCGCCTCGCTCACGTGCTGGTCGCCTATTGGCAGTCGAAGCGGCTTCGCTTCGACAGTCGCGCCGCGCTCGAACATCATCAGCAACGCAAGCTGCGCGCGTTTATTTCGACGCGGCTCGTCCGCAGCCCGTACTTCGCGCCCTATGTGCGCGAACCGTTCCACACATGGCCCACGATGTCGAAGGCCGTGATGATGGAACACTTCGACCGGATGAATACGGCGCAGCTCAAACTGGCCGACGTGCTGGCGTGCGCACACGAAGCGGAGCGCACGCGCGACTTCTCGCGAACGGTGAACGGCTATAGCGTGGGGCTTTCGTCGGGGACTTCCGGCTCGCGCGGCGTGTTCGCGGTCAGCCGTGCCGAACAAGCGGCCTGGGCCGGCGTGATGCTGGCCCGCCTCCTGCCGCGAGGCCTCTTCGCCGGCGAACGCGTCGCGCTCTTTCTGCGCGCGAACAGCAATCTCTACAGCACGGTGCGCAGCCCGTGGCTCTCGTTCGAATTCTTCGATCTATTCGAGCCGCTCGCCAAGCAGCGCGAGCGCCTCGAGCGGTATGCGCCCACCGTCGTCGTCGGGCCTGCCCAAGTGCTGCGTGCTTTGGCCGAAGCGCAGCGCGAAGGGCGCGTTGCCATTCGCCCGCGCTTGGTGGTGTCGGGCGCCGAAGTGCTGGAACCGTTCGACCGGGACTACCTCGAAGCGTGGCTCGGTCCCGTGGCCGAGGTCTATCAGGCGACGGAAGGTTTTCTCGGGTCGACTTGCCCGCATGGGACGCTGCATCTGAACGAGGCGCATGTGCTTATCGAGCCGCAATGGCTCGATGCGCATCGTTTCGTTCCGCTGATCACCGATTTTTCGCGCACCACGCAGCCGATCGTTCGCTATCGGCTCGACGACGTTCTCGTCAAGCGCGCCACTGCGTGTCCCTGCGGAAGCCATGAGATGGCGCTCGAACGCATCGAGGGCCGTTGCGACGATCTGCTGCGCTTGCCCGGTTTCGACGGGGCTCGGGTCGAACTATTCGCCGACGCGCTTTCGCGCGCGATCGCCCAAGTGCTGCCGCTGACGGCCGACTACCGCTTGGTGCAGACCGGCCATGCCGAACTCTCGCTGCACGCGGCGGCGACGGGCGACGTGCTCGCTGGCTGCCGGGCGCACCTGCAAGCGTTCCTGGCGCGTCAGGGCGTCGATACGTCGCAACTCGTCTGGACGCTCTCGCCGGTGTTGCCGCCGATCGATTTCACCGCCAAGCGGCGGCGCATAGTAAGACGCGAGGGGATTCGATGACGCGCGTAACGATCCCTTCGATGAGCGTACGCACTCGGCTCGTCATGATGGTGGCAGGGTGGGGTACCGTCGGTGTGGGCTACTCGATCGGCCGCATCGCGCCGGGTGCCGCTCACGTGCTACGCGAGGGTACGCTCGATCTGCTCGTGCCGTTCGACCCCTCGGCGATCTGGCTGTATCTGTCGTTCTTTCTCTTCGTGCCCGTCGCTTATCTGTGCGCTCCTCCCGAGCGCGTCAAGCCGCTCGCGAGAGCGATGCAATACTCGGCGGTGCTGGCAGCCATCGTCTTCGTCGCATGGCCCACCACGCTCGTCTATCCGCTTGTCCCGCACGGCGCAACCGGTGCTGGGGCGCTGCGCGCGCTCAGCGATTTCGATTCCAGCCGCAACTGTATGCCGTCGCTGCACGGTGCATTGACGCTGCTGTGCATGGTCGCCATCGCACAACGAAAGCGTCCGTGGCGCACGGCGTTGATGTTCGCGTGGGGAATCGCCGTTATGTGGTCGGTCGTCGCGGCCCGGCGTCATTTGGCCGTCGATCTCGGTGCGGGGCTGCTACTCGGTGCGTTATGCGCCGGGTTAGTCGCTCGCGTTTCCGCCGGTGCTTCCAAGTCCGCCCAGCCCGCCCAATTCAATTCAAGTCCGGAGACTCACCCGTGAATGCAATGGCACTCCCGTTACTGGTGACGGTGGCGTGCGTCGTCGCAGAACTGCTCTTTTTGCGAGCCCGGCGCGGCCATGCCGTGCCTTGGCGCGACGTCGTCTCGAACCTCGGGTCCGGGCACATTCTGATGTGGCTGCTTCGCGGCATCGAAATCGCCGTCTATGCGTGGGTGCTCGCGCATCTCAGCCTCGGCTGGGCGCAGAGCTGGCCGCCGCTCGTGCGATGGAGTATCGCCGTGCTGGCGTGGGATCTGGGCTTTTACTGGATGCACCGCATGCATCACGCATTGCCGGCGCTTTGGAGCGTTCACGTCATCCATCATGAGGGCGAACACTTCAATCTGTCGCTCGGTATTCGCAACGCCTGGCTCTCGTCGTTGACGACGCTCCCATTTACGACGATCCCGCTTGCATTGATCGGCATTCCGCTGCCGGTGTTCGTCGTTGTCTCGACGGTTCATTACACGGTCCAGTTCTACAACCATAACGGTATCGTCGGACGTTCCGGTTGGCTCGAACGGTTTTTCGTCACGCCGGCCCATCATCGCGTGCATCACGGACACAACCCCGAGTACCGCGACCGCAACTTCGGCGGCACGTTTCTCATCTGGGACCGCGTGTTCGGATCGTTTCAACCGGAACTGCCCGGCGTCCCCGTGCGTTTCGGCGTGTCGCAGCCGACGGGGTCGACCAATCCGTTTTGGGCGAACGTTGCCCCGCTGCTGCGTTATGCGCGGCTGCGCGTGCCGCGCCTCGTTCGCGATACGACGCCCAAGGCCCTACCGGACGTCGCCATCGGCATCGGGGGTGTGCTGCTGTTCTGCCTAGCCGCCTACTACGTCCACCGGGACGGCACCTGGCCGCCAGGTGGGCAAGCCGTATTTTTCTTGCAGATCTTCTTGTCGACGTTCGCGCTCGGCGGGATGTCGGACGAGCGCGCGTGGGGATTGCCTTGCTGGATCGGGTTAGGGGGCGCGGGCCTCGTCGTGCTGCCGCTCGCATTCGGGCTGCGCGATCCGCTCGGCGTGCTCGCACTCGCGCTGGTGACGCTGCACGGACTGGCGAGCGCATGCGTCGCGCGCGCCGGATCGGGTTCGCCCACCGGCGATCGCGCCTAGCGAGGACGGGACGATGACTTTGCCGCGGGCAACGACACCGCCGCTGCGCCGCCGCGACATCGCATTCGATTTCGGCGCGCGTATTCCCGTGCACTGGCTCGATGGGCATTGCCATCGGACGCGCTTTTACGATGCGATGTCGATCATGTTTCCCGAGGGCGAGCGCGCGTTCATCGAAAGCGTGCAGCACTATCGCGATCGCATCGGCGTCGACGCGAGTCTTCAGCGCACCGTGGCGGAGTTCGTTGCGCAGGAAGCGTTGCATAGCCGAGAACACGTGCGCTACAACCGGCATTTGCAAGCGCACGGCGCACCGGTCGAACGCCTCGAGCGCTGGGTGGCCGGGCAACAAGCGTTTGCGCGGCGCTATCTGGCGCCGGCAGCGCGTCTTGCCATCACGGTGTGCCTCGAGCATTTCACGGCGATGTTCGCCGAGCAGATGTTGCGCGATCCGCGCACGCTGGAGGGTGCCCATCCGTCGATGGCCGATATCTGGCTGTGGCACGCGTTGGAGGAGACGGAGCATAAGGCCGTCGCATTCGACGTCTTGGACGCCGCGATCGCCGGGGCGTTTCGCCGCTATGCGCTGCGAACGTCGGCCATGCTGTTCGTGACGCCGATTTTCTTCACGCTGCTCTGGCGGATGACGTTTCAATTGATTCGCCATGATGGACGCGCCGCCGACCTCCGCGGTTGGGCGACGCTCTTGCGCGAACGGCTCGTCGGCAGCGGGTCGCTCGTGCGGATGTTCCCGCAGTGGTGCGCCTGGTTTCGCCCCGGTTTCCATCCGCTGCGGCACGACAGCCGCGCGCTGATCGAGCGTTACAGCGCGCGCTACGACGCGCGCGGTAAAAGGGCGCGGCGCAAGGCCAACGCCGATTCTTGACCGGAAAATCCCCGCTTCCTCTTGCGCAAAGCGATGGGCTTGTCGCTCACCGGCGGTGCGACGCCGCTTCCCAGTCGATATCGGCGCACAACACCTGCAGCCCTTGCGGCGTCTGCGCGGCAATCGACGCCGTCACGCACAAGTGCGCTTCGTTGAGCGAGAGATACGGCGCGGTGACATGGACGGGCCCGGGCGCGCGCACGGCTTCCGTAAAGTACGGCCGATGCGCCCAGCTTGCGCCTTCCGAGTGGAGCAGCGGCCGGAAGCGCTTGGCGCGACGCGAAACGCGCCCGCTCGGCACCACGTTGTCGCCGATTTGCCGGCCCTGGGCATCGAGGACGAAGCAACGTGCGGTGTCGTGCAGCGCGAGCACCGCGTCGCAAGCTTGTTCGACCGGTACGCCGGCGACGAATTGCGCGCACGCCTGCTCGAGCGACGTCACATAAGGCGCCAGGCGCTCGACTTGGGCGCGCTCGCGCCCCGCGATGCGTTTGCGCAGTGCATCGGATAAGGCGTCGATGTGCCCGGCCGCGGCCCGTTGCTCGAGGGGCTGCGCGCTCGGTTCGGCGAAATAGCTGCCTTGCACGAAGTCGACGTTGCATTCGAGCGCGATCAGCGCATCGCGCTCGGTGGCCAAGCCCCCCATGAGCACGAGCTGCCCCGATTCGTGGAGCAGCGACACGAGCTGCGGCAAGACGCGTTCGAAGTGCGAGTGCTCACTCGCTTGGGCGAGGATGCCGCGATCGAGCGACACGATATCCGGATGCAAATGCCACACGCGGTCGATGTTCGAATGCTTCGCTCCGAAGCCGCCCAGCGCGATCAGAAACCCCGATTTGCGCAGCCCATCGACGATTTCGGCGAAACGGCTCGTCTCGCCGCCTGCTTGCTCGGGCACTTCGAGCACGACGCGCTGCGGCGGCAGACCCAACGATTTGAGGTTCGCGAGCAGTGCATCGCCGTAGCTCGTATCCATCAGCGCGGCGGGATGCAGGCTCAAGAAGAGCCACTCGTCGTGACCGTCGATCGCACTGAAATTGCCGAGGTGAAGCGATTCGGCGAGCCGTCCGAGTTCGAGCAGATCGCCGCGCCGCGCGGCCTGCGCGAAGACGTCGCGCGAAGGCACCTGCCGGCCTTGTTCGTCGTGCGCGCGCAGCGAGGCGTGATAGCCGATCGCGCGCCGATGCGAGATGGAGAACACCGGCTGGAACACGCTGAACACGGTATAGCCGCCGTAGACGACGGTGCTGCGGCTACCGGCGTCGTCCGCAACGGGGCGAGGCGGCTGAAAACCGGGGGGATCGAGGTCGATCATGCTCATGAGAATCGGACGGGGGTGAATACGGACGTTGCGGTGCGCCTTCGACGCAATGACGCCAGTTGCAAACTGTACAGCATACGACAGCAAGATTTATGCGCAATGACAAAGCGCTTGGCAGAGGGCGGGTGCCCCGGGCGTCATGCGCCCGCGCGAGCGCACCGCCGCACAACGTTGGGTCGCGCCCGCCCCATCTCGGCGCTCGCGCGGCCCGCAGTCGCTTTTCCGGGGAGCGCCCGGCCGGTGTCGGTCGCCGTCGATCAGTCTCGATCGGTCACAGCCGCCCTTAAGCGCCGTTGAGCGCCCTCAATCGATCAGCGCGCGCTCGGCGGCGTGGCCGCCTGGCTCTGAGCCCGCGGGCTCCAACTGCCGAGCCTTCGCGAAAAACGCGTGGGCCCGCGGATCCAGCGCATAAGCCGCGTTGATGCGAATCCACGGGCTCGGCTCGCTATGTGGGCGGAAGTAGCTGCCGGTGGCGATCGTGACATCGCACGCACCGGCGCACTCGACCAGTTGCTGGGAATCGTCGATGTGCGGGACGCGGGCCCACACGAACTTGCCGCCGGCCGGCGGCGCAAACAGTTCCCAGCCGTTCTCCTCGAGCGTGCGCGTCGTCGCGCCGAGCGCATCGGTCATGCGGCGGCGCAGCCGCTCCAGGAACTTGCGGTAGGCCCCGCGTTCGAGCATGGTCAGCGCGACCGCTTCGGCGAATTGCGATCCGCTGATGCTCGTGAGCATCTTGATGTCGCCGAGGTCTTTGATTGCCTTGCGATTGGCGGCGATGAAACCGATGCGCAGCGACGACGATAAAGTCTTCGACAGGCCGCCGATGTACACGACGCGTTCGAGTTGATCGAGCGCGGCGAGGCGGTCCGTCGTCTCCGCTTGGAAGTCGGCGTAGATGTCGTCTTCGACGATTGTGAAATCGTACTCGTGCGCGAGCTGTAGCAGGCGAAACGCGACCGACGGCGCCACGACCGTTCCCGTCGGATTGTGAAACACGGAGTTGACGAAGACGGCGCGCGGGCGATGCCGCTTCAGTTCGGATTGCAGTACCTCGATGTCGGGCCCGGTGGCCGTGCGCGGAATACCGACGACATTGATCCCGTGCAGCTTAAGGAGTCCGAATAGGTTGTAGTAGCCCGGATCTTCGACGAACATCGTATCGCCGGCGCGCAACATGTAGCGAACGATGAGATCGATCGCCTGACTCGCGCCGAACGTCACCAGGATCTGCGAGGCCTCGGCGCGGATGCCGAGCGGCGCGATGCGCGATTGCAAGTGTTCGCGCAGCGCGGGGTTGCCCAGGGGCGTCGCGTAATCGATCAGCGAACCGGGATCGGTCCGCGCCACGTGACGCACGGCTTGCGCGACGCCTTCCATATCGCGCCACGCTTCGGGAATGAAGCCGCTCCCGAGCTTCAGCGTCTCGCCCGGGTGATTGAACTGCGCCAAGATGTAGTTCGATTCTTCTTCGGCACGGCGCGGATCCGAGGCGCCGCAGCGGTCCAGAGCGGCGTGAGCGCGTCCGCTCACGTAAAAACCCGAGCCATGGCGCGATTCGATGAGCCCGAGCGACACGAGCCGGTCGTAGGCCTCGATCACGGGGAATCGGCTGATGTCGCAATCGTGCGCGAGCTGCCGGATCGACGGCAGTTTCGCGCCGGCATGCGCCTCGCGCGAGCGAATCCACTGCTCCATCGCCGTGACGAGCTGTTCCGTCATCGGCACGCCGCTCGTGCGATCGATCTCGATCTTCATCGTTTTGCTCGCTCTAGACTGTTCGGTATTTCAACTGAACAGTTCGGCTAAAACTGTTCGGTACTGTGCATGTGATTGTAGCGGCGGTGCCGCAATAATGCGTAGACGAAATAATTTTGAAGGAGTAGGGCGATGCGCGAAATCCGGACGTTCGAAATGGGATACGACGAACCGGCCACGGCGTGGCGCGTGGACCGCCCGCTCGTCGTCGAAGTGGAGCGGGGCACGCTTTGGCTGACTGTCGAGGGCGACGCTGAGGACTATTGGCTCGACCGCGGGCAGTCGTTTTTGTTGCCCGCCGGGACGCGGGCGTGGATCGGCTCGGGAGACGGAGACGTGCGCGTGACGGTGCGCGGGGCGCTTGCTCGGGCGGCGGGCGGACGTACGGCTGCGCTCGGGCGCCCCAAGCTGCCCGTACCGGTTGCGCGGTGGTGGCAGGCGGCAGCTTGATCGATACGCGCGATGCTCAAGGCGCGGATTCGTCGGGACCGATGTAGCGCGCGCGGGGGCGGATGAGGCGGCCGTCTTCGATCTGCTCCATCGCATGCGCGATCCAACCGGCCGCGCGGCCGAGGGCGAACAGCGAGAATGCGGCGCCGGCCGGCAGCTTGAGGACGCGTTCGAGCGCCGATAGCGCGAAATCGACGGTCGGCGCGAGCCCGGTCGCGTCGTTTGCGGCGCGCACGATCGAGTCGATCTGAGCGAGCGCTTGCCGCTCCGCGCGTGTCGTCGCGTGCCCGGCCAGCATGTCCAGGAGGACGGCTGCGCGCGGGTCGCCGTTCGGGTACAGCATATGGCCGAAGCCGGGCAAGATCGTGCGTTGCTGCACGTCCGCACGGGCCAGCCTCGCAGCCACGTAGCGATCGACGTCGCCGGCTTCCTGCGCTTCGTGAAAGAGGGCGGTCACGAGCATCGTCTCGCCGCAATGACGCGGCCCCGCGAGCGCAGCGAGCCCACCGGTGACGGCGCCGACGAGATGCATGCCCGTGGACGCGATGCATCGGACCGTAAACGTCGAGGCATTCAATTCGTGATCGGCGCAAACCACGAGCGCCGCGCGCAATAAATCCACATGCCGGCGCTGGCTGACGCCCCATGCCGCGGCGAGTTGCCGATGCAGCGGCTCGCGCGACAAAGGCGCTGCCGCTAGTGCCGCCGCGAGTACGCGCAGCACGGTCACGGCCGTATCGAGTTGCGCCGGCTTGCCCGATGCGTAGAGCCGCGGCATCTGCGCCGCCGCGACGGGCAGCATCACGAGCGCGCGTTCGTGCGGCGCGCTCGCTCGCATCTGTTTGATCCATGTGTGCCACGCCGACGATGCGATCGGCGCATCGGGCGCATCGTCGAAACAGGCCCGAGCGCATTCCCATAACAGCGCCGCCGCCTCTTCGAGCGTGGCCGTGCGGGCCAGTTCGATCGCGTCGCGCCCTCGGTACAGCAGGCGGCCTTGCGCAATCAGCGTAATGCGCGATTCGAGCACCGGCACGCCCCAATCGAGCACCTTCTGCGCGACCTTACCCGCGCGCTTGCCGTCGGCTTTGCGGCGAGCGAGCCGCCGCACTTCGTCGGCCGCGTACAAGCGCCGTTTGCCCGCGCTCTCGGGCGCCGATCTGAGCATGCCGCGGCTGACGTACGCGTACAGCGTCGGCACGCTGACGCCGAGGGCGGCGGCGGCCTCGGCCGCGGTCAAGTAGGTGGACATTGGGGCGTGGTTGTCGAGAAGAAACCAAACAAATCGATATATGTTGATTATTTGAATCAAGATTGATCGACATTGCACCCGATTCTAGACTCGTCGACATCTTCACTGCATCTTTTCAGACCATGACGGCATTTAGCGCACTCGAACAGGTTTGGTCTTTGGCCGGTTGCGACGCGACCGCGTTGGGCGATATTCGCCTCGTCGGCGAGGATCCCGGACTGCCTTCCGTCTATCGCGTCGGGGCGCTCGCCACAGCGACGATCGCTGCGCAAGCACTGGCCGCTGCCGAATGTCATCGATGGCGCACGGGGCGTCGGCAGCGCGTCGAAGTCCAGCAACGTCGCGCACTCGCGGTGTTTCGCAGCGAACGTTATCTGCGTATCGACGAAGGCGCCGCGCCCGAGCTGCGCGATCCGCTGATGGGGTTCTACGAGACTCGGGACGGACGATGGATTCAACTGCACACGAACTTTCCGCACCACCGGCGGGGCATTGTCGATGTGCTCGGTTGTGCCGACGACCATGCCGCCGTCAGCGCCGCGATTCGCGGGTGGGACGGCGCCGTGCTCGATCAGGCGCTCGCCGATGCGGGGCTGTGCGCCGCCTTGATTCGGAGTCCCGAGCAATGGGCGGCGCTGCCTCAAGCTGCGGCGCTCGCGGCGTTGCCGCTCTTCGAAATCGAACGGATCGGCGCGGGCGGCTTGGGCCGCGAGGGCGATGCGCCGCCGATGCCGATCGGACGAACGGCGCATGGCTCCGGCGCCATGGCCACGCGGCCGCTCGAGGGGGTACGCGTACTCGACTTGAGCCGCATCATCGCGGGCCCGGTGGCGGGAAGAACGCTCGCGCAGCATGGCGCCGACGTGTTGCTCGTGAATGGCCCGCATTTGCCGAACATTGCACCGCTTGTGATCGACAACGGTCGCGGCAAGCGCTCGGCGCTGCTCGATCTTCGTCGCGAGGACGAACGCGCCACGCTGCATGCACTCGCGGGCGAGGCCGACGTCTTCTTGCAAGCGTATCGTCCCGGCGCATTGGACGCGCGCGGCTTCTCGCCCGAGGCGCTGGCCAGCGCGCGGCCGGGTATCGTCTATGTTTCGATCTGCGCGTATGGGCATATCGGACCGTGGGCGCAGCGGCGCGGCTTCGACAGTCTCGTGCAGTCGGCCAGCGGTATTGCTTGGACCGAACGACACGCGGCGGGCACGACGGCGCCCAAGCATCTGCCGTGTCAGGCGCTCGATCATGCGACGGGGTATCTCGCCGCGTTCGGTGCGATGGTGGCCCTAAGGCGTCGAGCTGTCGAAGGCGGCAGTTGGCATGTGCGCGTCTCGCTCGCGCAGACGGGACGCTGGCTGCAATCGTTGGGGACGATTGCCGATGGATGGCGCGCGCCGGACGTGCGCCTCGACGACGTACGCGATTTGGTGCAGACGACGGATACGCCATTCGGCAAAGTGTCGGCGGCGGCGCCGGCCGAAACGATGTCGGAGACGCCGCCTCGGTTCGAGCGGCCGCCGGTGCCGCTCGGCACCGATTCGGCTGGCTGGATCGTGTGACGCGACGGTGCAAGCGTCGGCGGCGTTCGTTCGATTCCCTTGCGCTATTTCGTCGACTTGCGCGACGTGATCTACTTTCGCAGTTCCGCGACGAAATCGTAGTAATCGTTGCGGCAATACGTATCGGTCAGTTCGATCGCACGCTGATCGGCGGTGTAGCCGATACGCGTGATGAGCAGCAGGGCATCGTGCGTGGCGATGCCCATTTGCTGCGCGATTTCCTCGCTGGCGTTGACCGCACGGAAATGTTGGAGTGCGCGGACAATGGCGAGCCCACGCTGTTCGAGATAGCTGTAGAGAGAATCGCCGATCGCTTGCGGATCGGGAATCACCGATGCGGGCAGGGTGGAATTCTCGACGGCCATGACGATGCCGTTGGCAAGCCGCAAGCGCTTCAGGCGCGTGACGGCCGCGGCCGGTGAGAGTCCGAGCTGAATCACTTCATCGCGGCTTGCCGGTTGGATCTCGCGGGAAATCCATTTCGAGCTGGGCGTGAAGCCGCGCCGGCGCAGCATTTCGCTGAAGCTCGATAGGCGCGAGAGCGGATCGTCGTAGCGGGGCGTGATGAAGCTCCCCGCGCCCTGGGTGCGGCGGATCAGCCCTTGTTCGACGAGCAGCGCAATGGCCTTGCGCGCGGTGATGCGCGATACGCCGAGCGCATCGGATAGCACGCGCTCGGAAGGCAGGGCTTCGCCGGCGTTCCAGCGGTTTTCGTGAATTGCCTGGCCGAGCTTGCGCGCGAGCTGCAGGTAAAGCGGCGTGTCGTTCTCTGGATCTGGGCGCAAATCGCGCCAGCGGTCTTCCGCGGAAGCGTGGTTCATGGAGTGTGCACAGCGAGGGGCAAGCCGCAAGTTTAAGGCATTGCGACGCCGATCAGGGCCGCATATCGATGGATCGGGCATACGCGTGGGCGGTTCGATACTCGACATTCGCGCGGGCAAGTGCAAGGCGCGCCGACGGTGACTACACTCTTCGCATGATCCCTCGTCGAGAAGGAGGCACCTATGATGCGCGACGACGCCTTCGTCACGCTGCCCGACGGCGAGCGTATCGCTCGATTGGGGCAAGGCACTTGGGAAATGGGCGAGCGAGACGAGCGGCGCGCCGCCGAGATCGCTGCGCTGCGTGCCGGCATCGAATGCGGGATGACGCTGATCGGTACGGCGGAAATGTACGGCGAAGGGGCGACCGAATCGCTGCTCGGCGTGGCGCTCGCGGGGCTGCGCGAGCAGGTGTTCCTCGTGAGCAAGGTTTATCCGCACAACGCGAGCCGGCGCGGCGTCGTCGCCTCGTGCGAGGCCAGTTTGAAGCGTTTGAAGACGGATCGGCTCGATCTGTACCTGCTGCATTGGCGCGGCGGCATTGCGCTCGAGGAAACGGTCGAAGCGTTCGAGGTATTGCGGCGCGATGGCAAGATTCGTCACTGGGGCGTGAGCAACTTCGACGTGGACGATATGGACGAACTGGTTGCGGCCGGGGGGCAAGCCTGTGCGACGAATCAGATGCTTTACAACGTGGCCCGGCGCGGGCCCGAGTTCGACTTACTGCCTTGGATGAGGGCGCGCGCGATGCCGGCGATGGCCTATAGCCCGATCGATCACATGCGGCTGCCCAAGCGATCGGTACTCGACGACATCGCACGCGAGCGGGGGCTTTCGCCGGTCCAGGTCGCGCTGGCTTGGGTGTTGAGCCGGCCGGGTATCTGCGCGATTCCCAAGGCGGGGAGCGTCGACCATGTGCGCGCGAACCGGGAAGCGCTCGACGTCGTGCTGAGCGAACGCGAACTCGCGGCGATCGACGGCGAATTCAAACCGCCGCGGAAGAAGGTGCCGCTCGAAATGTTGTAAGCGCACAGCGTGCGAGAGCGTCCGCGCGTCGGTGCGTTGGCGGACATTGCGGGCGGACGTATTCGACGGACTCGGCGGTCGCGGGTGATGCATCTTTGAGACGGGGCCGAGGCTCGGCTGCGAACCGTACGTCTTGCGGGGCGGAGCGTCGTATGCGCGAGTAGGTGGCCACGCTCCGTTCGGTAGAGGTCGCGCTCGCGTCGGTGCTGTAGACGACCGACGCGGCGCGTGCGGCGGCTAGTGGCCGTTGCCTCCCGACCCCCCGTGGCCGTTGCCGCCGGAGCCACCGCTGCCGCTTCCGCCGGACCCGTGGCCGTTGCCGGAGCCGGAGCCGGAGCCGCCGCTGCCGCGTCCACCGGACCCATGGCCGTTGCCGGAGCCGCCGCTGCCGCTGCCGCCGCTGCCGCTGCCGCTTCCACCGGACCCATGACCGCCGCCCGAGCCGCCGCTCCCGCAGCCACACCCGCCTCCGGTTCCACCATGGCCACCACTGCCTGAGCCACCCGAGCCACCGCCGGAGCCGCCTGAGCCACCGCCGGCACCGCCCGAGCCGCCCGAGCCGCCCGAGCCGCCCGAGCCACCCGAGCCACCCGAGCCACCCGAGCCACCCGAGCCACCCGAGCCACCCGAGCCACCCGAGCCACCCG
>NZ_JBQCIV010000063.1:0-24959 GCF_051953405.1 Trinickia sp.
TCACGTCGATCATCCGCGCCCCCCATTGAACTTGTTTTCGTAGCGGCCTGCTAGCGTCGCCCCTGCGCGGGGCGGCGGTCACTTTTCTTTGTCTTCCAAAGAAAAGTAACCAAAAGAAAGGCGCGTCCTTGGGCGGACTGCAAAGGTGGTTTCACCCATGCGCCCAGAGTGACAGCCAGGCCGTAGTTTTCTCGTTCGACCGCGAGCGTTTGCTCCCTCGTCAGTCGCTAAACAAGAAGGGGACGTACATGAGTCTCATCGAAGTCAAAGTACCCGATATCGGCGATTTCAAAGACGTCGACGTCATCGAAGTCAACATCAAACCCGGCGACGCCATCGAGAAAGAACAGTCGCTGCTCACTCTCGAATCCGACAAGGACTCCATGGAAGTGCCCAGCGACGTCGCCGGCACCGTCAAGGAAGTCAAAATCAAACCCGGCGATAAGGTCTCCCAAGGCACCGTCGTCGCACTAGTCGAAGTCTCCGCAGGCGCCCAAGCGCCGGCCAAGGCCGCTCTCGCTGCCCAAGCAGCGCAGCCAGCCGCCGCACCCGCGCCCAAAGCCGCACCCGCCGCCGCGCCCCAAGCCGGCAGCTTCGCGGGCGCTGCCGACGTCGAATGCGACATGCTCGTGCTCGGCGCCGGTCCCGGCGGCTACTCCGCCGCGTTCCGCTCTGCGGATCTCGGCATGAAAACCGTTCTCGTCGAGCGCTATTCGACGCTCGGCGGCGTTTGCCTCAACGTCGGCTGCATTCCGTCCAAAGCGCTGCTGCACACGGCCCTCATCACCGATGAAGTCGCCGCGCTCGCCGCCCACGGCATCACGTTCGGCAAGCCCCAAATCGATCTCGACAAACTGCGCGAGTTCAAATCCGGCGTCGTCAAGAAACTCACCACCGGCCTCGCCGGCATGGCCAAGGCCCGTAAGGTCGAAGTCGTCACCGGCGTCGGCGCGTTCCTCGATCCGCACCACATGGAAGTGCAAGGCGAGGGCGGCAAGAAGGTCGTGAAGTTCAAGCAGGCCATCATCGCCGCCGGCTCGCAAGCCGTGAAGCTGCCGTTCATGCCGGAAGACCCCCGCGTCGTCGATTCGACCGGCGCCCTCGAACTGCGCCAAGTGCCGCAACGCATGCTCGTCATCGGCGGCGGCATCATCGGCCTCGAAATGGCCACCGTCTATGCCACGCTCGGCGCCAAAATCGACGTCGTCGAAATGCTCGACGGCCTCATGATGGGCGCCGACCGTGATCTCGTGAAGGTCTGGCAAAAGTACAGCGCCAAGCACTTCGCGAACGTCATGCTCAAGACGAGAACGGCCGCAGCCGAAGCCAAATCGGACGGCATCTACGTCAAGTTCGAAGGCGAGCAAGCACCCGCCGAACCGCAACGCTACGACCTCGTGCTCGTGGCCGTCGGCCGCAGCCCCAACGGCAAGAAGATCGGCGCCGATAAGGCCGGCGTTGCCGTGACGGACCGCGGCTTCATCGAAGTCGATAAGCAAATGCGCACGAACGTGCCGCACATCTTCGCGATCGGCGATGTCGTCGGGCAGCCCATGCTCGCGCACAAGGCCGTGCACGAAGGGCACGTTGCCGCCGAAGCGGCACATGGCGAAAAGGCCTACTTCGACGCGCTGCAAATCCCCTCGGTCGCCTACACGGATCCCGAAGTAGCATGGGCCGGCAAGACGGAAGATCAATGCAAGGCCGAAGGCATCAAGTACGGCAAGGCAGTCTTCCCTTGGGCCGCGTCGGGCCGCGCCATCGCGAACGGGCGCGACGAGGGCTTCACCAAGCTCATCTTCGACGAGCAAACCCATCGCGTCATCGGCGGCGGTATCGTCGGCTTGAACGCGGGCGATCTGATCAGCGAAGTGTGCCTGGCCATCGAAATGGGTGCGGATGCAACCGATATCGGTCGCACGATCCATCCGCACCCGACGCTCGGCGAATCGATCGGCATGGCAGCCGAACTCTACGAAGGCGTCTGCACCGATCTGCCGCCGCAACGGAAGAAGTAAATTCGAGAGCCTAAAATCCCGCCGCCCGGCTCGCAAGCCGGCGGCGGGATTTTTTTCGCCGCTCGCTCTCCGCCTCTAAATACGAAGATCGAATCGAATGCGCGACGGCGCGCGCTCGATCGGCAGTACGCTGCCGGCGATCGATAAAAAAACAGCGCGCTTCCCGAAGGAAGCGCGCTGTTTTTGCTTACTACATTGGCGCGGAGCAGGCGCCGAGTCTTACACCGCGGCTTTCTTCGTGGCAGCGGCGCGCGAAGCTTGCGAGGCAGCTTGCTGCGCAGCCTTCTGGGCAGCCGTGGCAGCCGCGTTGAAGTTGCTTTCCGCGATTTCGACCGCTTGCTTCGTGGCCTTGTGCACCGTTTCGTACGTCGTGTTGGCAGCCGTGATCGCCGACTTCATGACGGCAACAGCCGTTTCCGAACCAGCCGGTGCATTCTTGGCGACGTTTTCCACGAGCGCTTGAACCTTGCGGTTCTGCTCTTCGTACTGCGCTTCGGCAACACGCGCGAATTCGGCTTGCGTGGCCGAGGCGATTTCATACAGATGACGACCGTACGACAACACCTTCTCGGCAACAGGTTGCGTCAGGCTGGCTTGCAGCGCGACGAACTCCTGCGCGTCCTTGACCGACAGCGCGCGTTGCGCGTTTTCCTGGCTTTCCGCAATCGTCGACTTCACCACTTGCAGGTTCAGTTCGACCAGCTTTTCGATCCCTTCGAAAGCCTTGTTCGTCAGACCGAACAGGGCTTCGAGGTTCGCTTTCTGGGCTGCGGCAAATTGCTCAGGGGTCAGCAGAGTCATGTTTTCGCTCCTATGTATCGGCCTGTTCCGGCAGGCCGAAGGGGTGGAATGGCTAAACTTGCGAGGCGTTTCTTCGTTCCAACGCCTTTTGTGCGTCGCAACAACGGTTCCCATTTTAGGACGGCGTACGCAAATGTCAAGCCTATTTTGCTGCGTCGCACAAAGTCATACTTTTGCCGAAAAAACAAGGCGTTGCGGCCTGTTCGGGGGCATGAAAATGGAATCGTTTCCGGCGGATTTGTCGCGCCGCCGAATGGCCCTTTCTCGGCGTTTTCCGCCATTCGCTAGCATGGGTGCGCCAGCGGGCGGTGCCCTGGCGGAAAACGCTGTAAACCAAAGCCGGGGTTGGCGCGTTATGCGGATTCGCGCGCGCCGGCCATCGGCGATTCTTGCCGCGGAACCGCTCCGGGCTGTGCTTGCGCGCGAACCATTTCGCTCAAGTTTGGACAAACATCGCCGTTATGCGGTTATGGCCCTACAGGCGAGGCGGCCCTTGCGCAAGAATTGTGCGTGCTCGACGCCTCCCCAATTTACAAATTGGATCAAGGACGGCCCATAAGTGCTTAATATTGCTAATTTTTCGTAGCTTTACTACACTTGCCGACAACCGTCCGCTACTCCTGCTTCAGAATCTCAATGAAAATCGCTCTGTTTTCGTCGCTCAACGTGATTAGAGGCGTAGCGCTCGGCACTTTGGTGTCCGCAGTCGCTGGCGCGCTCGCCGTGGCGGCGGTTGCGACCCCGGTCGACGCGTTCGCCGCTACCGAAGCTGCGGCCGCTCATCATCCCGTCCACAAAAAGCACCTCAAGAAAGAGGAGCACGTCGCCGCTTCGAAGGCCGCCGCGTCGAAAATCGAGGTGGCGGACGCGCACGTGAAGGAGCGAGGCCGCCACGAGCGCACGCGCTATACGCTGCGCGCGCATGGCCGGCATGGCGTCGTCCATCGCGTGGCGTTCGAGCCGCGTTCGCCCGCGGGCGCTCAGGCGTTCGGGCTGCAGGAAACGCCCGAAGGCGTCGCGCTACGGTCGAACGTCGCTTATGTCGTCGATCAGAACACCTCGGAGGTCTTGTTCGACAAGAATTCGACGTCCGTCGTGCCGATCGCCTCCATCACCAAGCTCATGACGGCGATGGTCGTGCTCGATTCGAAGGCGCCGCTGACCGATCAGATCGAGGTAACCGACGAAGATCGCGATTTCATCAAACACACGACCTCGCGCCTGCACGTGGGTTCGGTGCTCTCGCGCGAGGACATGTTGCATATCGCGCTGATGGCGTCGGAAAACCGCGCTGCGGCGGCGCTTTCGCGCTACTTCCCCGGCGGGCGTCCGGCCTTCATTGCGGCCATGAACGCGAAGGCCAAGGCACTCGGGATGAACGACACGCACTTCGAGAGCCCGACCGGCTTGACGAGCGAAAACGTCTCGACGGCGCGCGATCTGGTAAAGATGATCGAGGCGGCGTACCAGTACCCGCTGATCCGCAAGTTCTCGACGGACCGCAGCTACGACGTTTATCCGGGCAAGGGCGTGCTGGCCTACAACAGCACCAACGCACTCGTGCGTAACCCGACCTGGGACATCGGCTTGCAAAAGACAGGCTTCATCAACGAAGCGGGCGAGTGCCTCGTGATGCAGGCGACGATCCACGGCCGGCCGATGGTGATCGTGCTGCTCGATTCGACGGGCAAATATTCGCGGTTCGCGGATGCGACACGCCTGCGCAAGTGGCTCGACGATTTCGGCGGCCCGCGCATCACGAGCGCGGACGCCGGCGGGCGCGGGACCTAAGCGTCGCGGCGCGCGCAAAAGCAATCGCGCCGCTCCCCTCGCACAAAAAGCCCCGCACGCGTTGCGGGGCTTTTTGTTCGCCGTGTTGGCCGCAGCGTGACGCGGGTAGCTCGCCTCAGTGCGAATTCGACTTGCGGTGCCCGTCCGCGGCGGCCGCCGCCGTGGACGCGGCCTCCGGGTGATAGCCGAGCGATTCGGAAATGACGAGCGCCGTTTGGCTCAACTGGCCGATCCACGCGTCTTGCAGCCGGTCGGCCGGTGCCGACAGCGACAAGCCGGCCACGAGCTTGCCGGTGTCGTCGTAGATGCCCGCGGCGATACAGCGCACGCCTAGTTCCAACTCTTCGTTGTCGCGCGCGCAGGCCTGCTGGCGCACCTGCGTCAATTCGCGCTCGAGCCGCGAGATATCGGTGATGCTGTTTTGCGTATGGCCCGACAGGCCCGTGCGCATGGCATAGGCGCGCACGCGCGAGGATTCGTCCGCGGCGAGGAACAGCTTACCGACCGACGTCAGATGCAACGGCGCCCGCCCGCCGATGGCGCGCACCACTTGCATCCCCGAGCGTTCGGAGTAGGCGCGCTCGATGTAGACGATCTCGTCGCCTTGTCGCACCGATAAATTGACCGTCTGCCCTGTCATGCGGTGCAACTCGCGCATCGGCGCGAGTGCCGCGTCGCGCACCGACAGCCGCGCCTTGACGAGGTTGCCCAGCTCCAGCAGGCGCATGCCGAGCCGGTAGGTGCCCGGATCGGAACGATCGACCAGACGGCACGTCACCATGTCGTTGAGGATGCGGTGCGCTGTCGACGGATGCAGTTCGGTACGCAGCGCGAGCTCTTTGAGGCTGACCGGATCGGTGTGGGCAGCCAGGGCATCGAGCAGGCGCATCATACGTTCGATCACCTGGATCGACGTCTTGGAGTCCTGGTTCGTCTCGCTCATGGGAAATCAGTTGACGCGGCAATTAATGGATAAGCCCATTGTATCTCGTATCGTGAAAAAAGCGAACGCTGTTCGAATGCCGCTTCGGATTGCGGGCGTGCACATTTTTCGACTTTTCCGCCGCTCGGCGGGCCCAAACGACGGATAATCGACCCGTTTCGTTTACATGTGGCCACCATGCGAGTCGGACTCTTCGTCACTTGTCTCATCGATTTGATGCGCCCGGAGATCGGATTCTCGGTCATCAAGCTGCTCGAGCAGGCCGGCTTCGAGGTAGCCGTGCCGCCTGTGCAAACCTGCTGCGGGCAACCCGCCTACAATTCGGGCGAGCGGCGCATCGCCCGCGATCTGGCCGAGAAGATGTTGCGCGAGTTCGAGCCGTTCGATTACGTGGTGGTTCCCTCGGGTTCGTGCGGCGGCATGATCGCTGCCCATTACGGCGATCTGTTGCGCGACGATCCCGAACTCATGGGCCGCTACGAACGGCTTCGTGCGAAAGTTTATGAATTGACCGATTTTCTCGTCAATGTCGCGAAGGTGCAGCTTACGCCCGGCGCGTTCGAGGGACCCGTCACTTACCACGATTCGTGCTCGGGGTTGCGGGAGTTGGGCGTCAAAGCCCAGCCGCGTGCGCTGCTCGCCCAGCGCGGGGTGGCCGTGACCGAAATGAAGGATTGCGAGCACTGCTGCGGCTTCGGCGGGACCTTCGCCGTGAAGTACGGCAACATCTCGGCGGCCATCGTCGACGAAAAGTGCGCCAATGTCCAAGCGAGCGGGACGGGCTGCGTCGTGCTGGGCGACCTCGGCTGCATGCTGAACATCGAAGGACGGCTGCGTCGCAGCGGCGATACCGCCACGCGCGTCCTGCACATTGCCCAAGTGCTGGCCGGCGACGCCGACCGCTGAGCCTTCCTCGCTGCTTTCGCTTTCCAGACCGACCGAGCCTCCCATGCAAGTTCAATCGATGCACTTCAAAGCGCGCGCCAAGGATGCGCTGGGCAATGCCCGCTTGCAGCAGAATCTGAAAAAGCTGTCGACGAAGTTCGTGTCGGCGCGGGCTGCGGCGATGCAGGCGATCGATTTTCCGGCAACCCGTGCCGAGTTGAAGGCGCGTCGCAATCGGACGCTCGAGAACCTCGATGTCTGGCTCGAAACGTTCGAGCGGGAGGCGGCGCGGCGCGGAACGACGGTGTTGTACGCCGAAACGACGCGCGACGCCGCGCGGCTCGTGGCCGACATCGCGCGCAAGCACGAGGTCAAGAAGGTCATCAAGACCAAGTCGATGGTATCGGAGGAGATGCGGCTCAATGCCGTGCTCGGCGAGATGGGGGTGCAGTCGATCGAGACGGACCTCGGCGAGTACATTCTTCAGATCAACGACAACGAGCCGCCGAGCCACATCATCGCGCCGGTGGTCCATAAGGACAAAGAGGAAATCGCCGATCTGTTCGCGGCCACGCATGGGCGCGCGAGGCTGACCGAGATTCCCGATATGACGCGCGAGGCCCGCGAGGTCCTGCGTCCGCACTTCTTGTCGGCCGACATGGGCGTGACGGGCGGCAATTTCGTGATCGCCGAGACGGGTTCGGTCGCGCTCGTGACGAACGAGGGCAACGAGGGCATGTGCACCGTGATGCCGCGCGTGCATGTGGCGATCACCGGCATCGAAAAAGTCTTGCCGACGCTCGAAGATCTCGCGCTCGCCATGCGGCTGTTGCCGCGCAGCGCGACGGGCCAGGTGGCGGCCAACTACTTTTCGTTGCTGACGGGGCCGCGCGGGCCGGAAGATCTCGACGGGCCCGAGCATAAGTATGTCGTGCTCGTCGACGGCGGCCGCACGGGCCTCATCGGCGGCGCGTTTCAAGAGATGCTGCGCTGTATCCGCTGCGGTGCCTGCATGAACCACTGCCCGGTGTATCAGAAGGTGGGCGGCCATGCTTACGGCTGGGTCTACCCGGGGCCGATGGGTTCGGTGCTGACGCCGAGCTACGCGGGCGTGGATAAAGCGCTCGATCTGCCGCAGGCGGCGACACTGTGCGGCGAATGCAATGCCGTGTGTCCCGTCGGGATTCCGATTTCGGATCTGCTGCGCAAGCTGCGCGAAAAGCAAGTCGAACGGGGCTTGCGGCCGCGCTCGGAGCGCATGGCGCTAGCGCTCTGGGGGTTCCTTGCGATGCGGCCGACCCTTTACGCGCTCGTCGCGAAGCTGGCCGTGCGCGTACTCGAGCGCGCGGGCGGGAGCCGACGCTCGATCGCCTATCTGCCCTTCGGCCAAGGCTGGACCGCGACGCGCGACATGCCGGCGCCCGTCGGCCGCACGTTCCGCGAGCTGTACGCCGCGCAGCACAGCCATCTGGGTTGAACGCAACGGGCGCCGCGCGCCGGCTTTCCTCGTCCTAGCGGCGCATTATTGTTTATCCAGACGCAACGCTGAATTCGCTATTCGCGTCTTTGTCTCGATAGAGATCGTTTATAGAATACGTACCGTGTGTGGGAACGGGCGCGCGATCGGCGCGAGTCCTTCTCGCTTGGGGCACGAACATGAAAACGACAAAATCGGGCTATGTCTCCAGTTTCTGGCCAGTGGCGCTGGCCTTGGCGCTGATTGTCTTGGCCGCTTTGCATGCGTACGGCAACGGCGGGGCGCCGCGCGAACCGCTGGCGGCGGACCAGGTCACGGCGGAGCTGGCGCGAACGGTGTCGTATGGGCTGATCGGTACGAACGCGGCTCCGGCAGCGTCGACCGCACGCCATACGGTCACGCGCGCAGTGTCGGCGCCGGGGGCTTCGGCCGAGGCATCGTGAACCGCGGCGCTCGATACAATGTCGGATTCGGCTGTTGTGCACGGATCGGTGCGCACCGGCTCGCTCGCGTGAGTTCGCTCGTGATTGATTGGGCTTGAGTCCGCGCCGTTCGCTTGCGCGCTACATCGATGAAAACCGTTTCTGTCTGCTTCGTTTGCCTTGGAAATATCTGTCGTTCGCCGACGGCCGAAGCGGTCATGCGCGCGCAGGTCGAAGCCGCCGGCTTGACCGATCGCATCCTGATCGATTCCGCGGGGACGGGCGACTGGCATGTCGGCAAGGCGCCGGACGAACGCGCGCAACTTGCGGGACGCACGCGCGGCTACGATTTGTCGCCGCTGCGCGCCCGGCAAGTGGCCGAAGTCGATTTCGATCGCTTCGACTTGCTGCTGGCCATGGACGAGGCGAACGTGCGCAACTTGCGGCGGCTGTGCCCACCCGAGCGCCGCGACCGCGTGCGTTTGTTGATGGAATTCGCCCCTCATGCCGAGGGGCGCGAAGTGGTCGATCCGTATTTCGGCGGTGCCGAGGGCTTCGAGGCCGTCCTAGATCAGGTGGAGGCGGCGTGCCGAGGCTTGCTGGCCCATCTGCAGGCCCGGCTGAGAGAGGATTGAACCGTGTGCGCATCCGAGTCGGTGCGGGCCCGCTCCGGCACCAATACCCTGTCGATGAAGGGGATACTTGACTAAAATCCTCATGTATTTATACTTGACCAAAATCGTCGAGAATTCGGGTTCACCGTCCCTATGAGACTCACCACGAAAGGCCGTTTCGCCGTTACGGCGATGATCGATCTGGCCCTGCGCCAAGAGCAAGGTCCGGTGACGCTCGCCGGTATCAGCCAGCGCCAGCGGATCTCGTTGTCCTATCTCGAACAACTGTTCGGGAAGCTGCGTCGCCACGAAATCGTCGAATCCGTGCGCGGGCCGGGCGGGGGTTACAACCTCGCGCGCCGTGCACAGGAAGTGACGGTGGCCGACATCATCATCGCTGTCGACGAACCGCTCGATGCCACGCAATGCGGCGGCAAGGGTTCGTGCGAGGGAACAAAGCAGCACGATGGGCATTGCATGACGCACGAGCTGTGGTCCACGCTGAACCAGAAGATGGTCGAATATCTCGATTCCGTTTCGCTTCAAGATTTGGTCGATCAGCAACGCGCGCGGGAAGGGTCTCCCGCCGTGCTGCGCGACAGGCGCCCCGAGAGTGCGGCTGTCGAGGCGGCGCGCGTGGTGCCGAAAGGACCGAATTCCGTATTCAACATTGCGAGTTCGTGACCGGCCGTCAGACGGATCGGAACCTATCGGGCCGCAGAGCCGAATTCACGAACGCCGAGCTATAACGATTTCCCCCGGAGCCATTGATGAGTAACGAGATGCCCCACCTGCCCATTTATATGGACTACAGCGCGACGACCCCCGTCGATCCGCGCGTGGTGGACAAAATGATCCCGTATTTGCGCGAGCAGTTCGGCAATCCCGCGTCGCGCAGCCACTCGTACGGGTGGGACGCGGAGCGGGCGGTCGAGCAGGCACGCGAAGACGTCGCTGCGCTCGTGAACGCCGATCCGCGCGAAATCATCTGGACGTCCGGCGCCACGGAATCGGACAACCTGGCGATCAAGGGTGCCGCGCACTTCTACAAGAGCAAGGGCAAGCACGTCATCACGGTGAAGACGGAACACAAGGCCGTCCTCGACACGTGCCGGGAACTCGAGCGCGAAGGCTTCGAAGTCACGTATCTCGACGTCAAGCCCGACGGCCTCATCGATCTGGACGTGTTCAAGGCCGCGTTGCGGCCCGACACGATCCTCGTTTCGGTCATGTCCGTGAACAACGAGATCGGCGTCATTCAAGACATCGAAACGATCGGCGAAATCTGCCGTGAAAAGGGCATCGTCTTTCACGTCGATGCCGCGCAAGCGACGGGCAAGATCGAGATCGATCTGAGCCGCCTGAAGGTCGATTTGATGTCGTTCTCGGCGCACAAGACGTACGGTCCGAAGGGGATCGGCGCGTTGTACGTGCGCCGCAAGCCGCGTGTGCGCATCGAAGCGCAGATGCACGGCGGCGGCCATGAGCGCGGCATGCGTTCGGGCACGTTGGCGACGCACCAGATCGTCGGCATGGGCGAAGCGTTCCGCATCGCGCGCGAAGAAATGGCGACGGAGAACGAACGGATCCGTATGCTGCGCGACCGCTTGCTGCGCGGCCTGACGCAGATCGAAGAGGTGTACGTCAACGGCGACATGGAACGCCGCGTGCCGCACAACCTGAACATCAGCTTCAACTTCGTCGAAGGCGAATCGCTGATCATGGCCATCAAGGATGTGGCCGTGTCGTCGGGTTCCGCCTGCACGTCGGCTTCGCTGGAACCGTCGTACGTGCTGCGCGCGCTCGGGCGCAACGACGAACTCGCGCACAGCTCGATCCGCTTCACGGTCGGCCGCTTCACGACGGAGCAGGATGTCGATTACGTCATCAACCTGCTCGAGAACAAGATCGCGAAGCTGCGCGATTTGTCGCCGTTGTGGGAAATGCATCAGGACGGCATCGACTTGTCGACGATCAAGTGGGCCGCGCACTAAGCGCCGACGAACGCACACGCTAAACGCATTCGAATTCAGGAGTTTGATCATGTCTTACAGCAACAAAGTGCTCGATCATTACGAAAACCCGCGCAACGTCGGCTCCTTCTCGAAGGACGACGAAGCGGTCGGTACCGGCATGGTGGGCGCGCCGGCCTGCGGCGACGTCATGAAGCTGCAGATCCGCGTGGGCGCCGACGGCGTTATCGAAGACGCGAAGTTCAAGACGTACGGCTGCGGTTCGGCCATCGCCTCGAGTTCGCTCGTCACGGAATGGGTGAAGGGCAAGACGCTCGACGAAGCGATGTCGATCAAGAACACGCAGATCGCCGAAGAACTCGCGCTGCCGCCGGTCAAAATCCACTGCTCGATCCTCGCGGAAGACGCGATCAAGGCGGCGGTGGCCGATTACAAGCAGCGTCACGGCACCGCGCAAGCGGCCGACGAGGCGAAGCAGCAAGTCGCGTAAGCGCACGAAGCATCATGGCGATCACATTGACCGAAAAGGCCGCGCAGCACGTGCAGAAGTACCTTGTCCGCCGGGGCAAGGGGCTCGGGCTGCGCCTCGGCGTGCGCACGACGGGGTGCTCCGGCCTCGCGTACAAGCTCGAATACGTGGACGAGTTGGAACCCGAGGATCAAGTCTTCGAGTGCAACGGCGTGAAGGTCGTCGTCGATCCGAAGAGCCTCGCGTATATCGACGGCACCGAACTCGATTTTGCGCGCGAAGGGCTGAACGAAGGGTTCAAGTTCAATAACCCGAACGTGAAGGACGAGTGCGGCTGCGGCGAGTCGTTCCGCGTATAACCCCCCGGGCCGCCTGGGGCGGACGAGAAGGCGGCGCGGGCCGCCTTTTTGTTTCTAGGCGCCCCGGGTCAGATCGCGCAGGCCGGTGCCGCGCGAGTGTCGCCGCGGCTTCGCGCGACACGATCCATCGACGAATGACTTCATGTCCTCGATCCAAGACAGCCACTTCGAACTGTTTCATTTGCCGGCGCGATTCGCGCTCGATCTCGACGCGCTGGAGCACGCCTATCGGACAGTGCAGGCCCAGGTTCATCCCGATCGCTTTGCGGCGGCCGGCGAAGCGCAAAAGCGCATTGCCATGCAGTGGGCGACGCGCGCGAACGAGGCCTACCAGACGCTGCGCGATCCCCTCAAGCGGGCAACCTATCTGCTGTCGCTGCGCGGAATCGACGTGGGCGCGGCCGACAATACCGCGATGGAGCCGGCATTCCTCATGCAGCAAATGGAGTGGCGCGAGCGGGTCGAGGATGCGGCCGATGCGAGAAACGTCGGCGAGTTAATGGCGCTGCTGGACGAATTGCGCGAGGACGAGCGCGTGCGCTTCGAACGGCTCTCGGTGCTGCTCGATAGCGGCGCCGATCAGCCGGCGGCCGAGGCGGTGCGGCAATTGATGTTCCTCGAGCGCATCGCGGGCGAAATCGCGCACCAAATCGAACGCCTCGAACACTGAAGGCGGCTGCGCGTCCGACGAAGGTCGAATCGGAACCGCTTTCGCCCGCAGGCGGCGCTGGGCGGAACCGTCGCACCCGCGAGATAATCGACGTTGTCGCCGCAGCCGTGGCGACGCACGAACCCACTAAGATCAGAATGGCCCTACTGCAAATCTCGGAACCCGGCATGGCGCCCGCGCCGCATCAGCGGCGGCTGGCTGTCGGCATCGATCTCGGCACGACGAATTCGCTCGTCGCCGCCGTTCGCAACAGCATTCCGGAAGCGTTGCCGGATGAAGCGGGCCGGGTGTTGCTGCCCTCGGTCGTGCGCTACCTCGAACGCGGCGGGCGCCGCATCGGGCATGTGGCGAAGGCGGAGGCGGTGCTCGATCCGCGCAATACGATCGTGTCGGTCAAGCGGTTCATGGGCCGGGGCAAGCAAGAAGTGGAGGGCGCGGAGAACGCACCGTACGAATTTATCGATGCGCCGGGCATGGTGCAGATTCGTACGATCGACGGCGTGAAGAGCCCGGTCGAAGTGTCGGCCGAGATTTTAGCGACGCTGCGTCACCGTGCCGAGGATTCGCTCGGCGACGAACTCGTCGGTGCCGTCATCACCGTGCCGGCCTACTTCGACGAGGCCCAGCGCCAAGCTACGAAAGACGCGGCTCGCCTGGCCGGGCTGAACGTCTTACGTCTGCTCAACGAGCCGACGGCCGCCGCGATCGCCTACGGGCTCGATCAGGGCGCCGAAGGCCTTTACGCCGTCTACGATCTCGGCGGCGGCACGTTCGATCTGTCGATTCTCAAGCTCACCAAGGGCGTGTTCGAGGTGCTCGCCGCCGGCGGCGATTCCGCACTCGGCGGAGACGACTTCGATCACGTCTTGTTCCGTCATGTGCTGGCGCAAGCCGGCTTGGCGCCGCAAGGGCTGGCGCCCGAAGATGTGCGGCTATTGCTCGATCGCGTTCGTAGCACGAAAGAAGCGTTGTCCGCTGCCTCGGAAGCGACAGTCGAAGCAACGCTTTCGGATGGCACGCCGCTGTCCGTCTCGATCACGGAGGCGCAATTCGCCGATCTCGTCCGTTCGCTCGTCGAGCGTACCCTCGGGCCGACGAAAAAGGCACTGCGCGATGCGAAAATCGAGCCGCGGGATGTGAAGGGTGTCGTACTCGTGGGCGGTGCCACGCGCATGCCTGTGATACGCCGCGCGGTCGAGGCGTTTTTCGGGCAGCCGCCGCTGACCAATCTCGACCCGGACCAGGTTGTGGCGCTCGGTGCGGCAATCCAGGCGGATCTGCTCGCCGGCAATCGTACCGGCGACGATTGGCTGCTGCTCGATGTGATCCCGCTGTCTTTGGGTGTCGAAACGATGGGCGGTCTTGTCGAGAAGATCATCCCGCGCAACTCGACGATCCCCGTTGCCCGTGCGCAAGAGTTCACGACGTTCAAGGACGGTCAAACGGCGATGGCGATCCACGTCGTGCAGGGCGAGCGCGAACTGGTGTCCGATTGCCGTTCGCTCGCACGCTTCGAGCTGCGCGGCATTCCGCCGATGACGGCCGGGGCAGCGCGTATTCGTGTGACGTACCAAGTCGACGCGGACGGCTTGCTGTCGGTGTTCGCGCGCGAGCAGCATTCCGGCGTCGAGGCATCGGTCGTCGTCAAGCCGTCATACGGCCTAGCGGACGAAGAGATTGCGCGGATGCTCGAAGACAGCTTCCGCACGGCCGAAATCGACATGCGCTCGCGGGCGTTGCGCGAGGCGCAGGTCGAGGCACAGCGTTTGATCGAAGCGACGCAAGCGGCGCTCGCGGCCGACGGCGAATTGCTCGCCGACGACGAGCGTGCGCAAGTCGACCAGGCGCTGGCGGTGCTGCAAGGCACCGCGCAGGGCACGGATGCCGACGCGATCGAATCGGCCACGAAATCGCTCGCCGAACAAACCGACGAGTTTGCCGCGCGGCGCATGGACAAGAGCATCCGCAATGCCTTGAAGGGCCGCAAGCTCGACGAAATCTAGGCGCGCACGCGCCGCTCTACAATGACGAGGCGAGCGGCGCTCGGCGCTCTCGCACATTACAGCCAGAACGGAATGACCTATGTCTCAAATCGTTGTCCTGCCCCATGTCGACCTCTGCCCGGAGGGGGCAGTCATCGAGGCCACGCCGGGCGAAAGTATCTGCGACACGCTGCTTGAGCACGGCATCGAAATCGAGCACGCGTGCGAAAAGTCTTGCGCTTGCACCACATGTCATGTGATCGTGCGTGAAGGCTTCGAAGCGCTCGCGCCGTCGGAGGAGGACGAGGACGATCTGCTCGACAAGGCGTGGGGTCTCGAGCCTACCTCGCGGCTATCGTGCCAAGCGCGGGTGCCGCAGGATAAGGATCTCGTGGTTGAGATTCCGCGTTATACGATCAACCACGCGAAAGAGAATCATTGAGCTTCCAAGGAGGAGCAGCCATGAAGTGGACCGACGTACAAGAAATCGCAATGGCCCTCACCGACAAGCATCCGGAGATCGATCCGCAGCAGATTCGCTTTACCGACTTGCATCGGTGGGTCATGGAACTCGATGGCTTCAATGACGACCCTAACCGGTCGAGCGAAAAGATTCTGGAGGCGATCCAACTGGCGTGGATCGAAGACGCCGCCGAATAAAGCTTTCGCGCCACGTCACGGGCGTCCGGTCGCTTCCATACCGGCACAAAAAAAGCGACTGCATCGTTGTGCGGTCGCTTTTTTTTGCGCTGCTCGGGGAGCAGCGGCGGGGACGGGGCCGGCCCGGGGCCAGCGGTCTTCGTTCCGTGGGTCGCTTCCGTCGGTGGCTCAGCCCGCGACAAGCGCGCCGCGTTCTAGGTGAACGCGCTCGCCTTGTTGGAACGGCGGGGCCGAACGATAGGTGAAGTAGCGCAGGCGAGCGTTTTCCATTCGGACGCGCACTTGGTATTCGGTTTGGCTGCGCAAGTGCTTTTCGACTGCGTTGCCGGCGAACCCGCCGCCGACGGCGCCGAGCGCGGTCATGCCCAGGCGGCCGTTGCCGCGGCCGAACTGGTTGCCGAGCAACCCGCCGACCACCGCGCCGCCGACGGCGCCGATACCGGTGCCGTGGCCTTCATGGCGTATCGGTACGATCGATTCGACGGTACCGCAAGTCGAGCAGTACGTCGACTGCCCACTCGGCTGCTGCGCCTGCGCGTAAGGTTGCTGGGCTAGCTGTTGTTGCGCCGGCACCTGACCGCGGTACGGCTGCTGTGCGTAGGAGGGTTGACCCGGCTGGCCGGAGTAGGGCACTTGGCCTGGGGCCTGCGCTGCGGTTTGGGCCTGCGCGCCGGGGCGCGTGGCCGGTAACTGCTCAGATTGCTGCTGGCCCGTCATCGCGGCGGCCGTTGCGGGCGCGGCGGAATCGACGACAGGTTGCGACGAGACTTGTGCCGTCTGCGTCTGATCGGTCTGGACGCTGGAACTCGACGCTTTGGGGAAGACGCCGGTGATGGCGGCGGTGGCGGCGAGGCTGGCAACGATGACCGTGCCGGCAGCGACCGCGATCAGCGGGTGCAGCCGACGGGGCGATGTGGTCGGATTGTTCATGACGTACCTCCATCCATCCAGAAGAGGTCTTTGGCTAGTGGGATAACGCCGATAGTGTCCGCCATCGCCGCGATGCCTGCGTTTCAATTTGTAACGCAAGGCGACGGGTTCCGTACGCATGGCGCGTGGCCGATTGGGCCGAACGCGGCGAACCGGTCCTTTGCGAGGGTCGGAGCAGACGAAAAAAAGCCGTTCGCAGTCGGCCTGCGAACGGCTTTTACGGATCGTTACAAACGCGTGTCGCGCGCCCGCGTCAGTCCTCGCGACGCAGGTGCGGGAAGAGGATGACGTCCCGGATGCTGGGGCTGTCGGTCAACAGCATGACGAGGCGGTCGATGCCGATCCCGCAGCCGCCCGTCGGCGGCATGCCGTATTCGAGCGCGCGAATGTAGTCGGCGTCGTAGTACATCGCTTCTTCATCGCCGGCGTCTTTCTGCTCGACTTGCTTCTTGAACCGTGCCGCTTGGTCTTCAGGATCGTTCAGCTCCGAAAAGCCGTTGGCGATCTCGCGGCCCGTGATGAACAACTCGAAGCGTTCGGTGATGCCTTCCACCGAATCGGAGGCGCGCGCGAGCGGCGAGACTTCGACGGGGTAGTCGATGATGTACGTCGGCTCCCAAAGCTGCGATTCGGCCGTTTCCTCGAACAGCGCCAATTGCAGCGCACCGACGCCCGCGTTCAGGAACATCGGCTGCGTCGTATCTACGCCGAAGCGCTTCAGTTCCGTGCGCAAGAACGCTGCGTCGGAAAGCTGGGCATCGGTGTAATCGGGGGCGTACTTGCGGATCGCCTGAGTGATCGTCAAGCGATGGAACGGCTTGGACAGATCGAGTTCGCGGCCCTGGTACGAGATCGTGGCGGTGCCGAGTGCATCGATCGCCGCCTGGCGGATCAACTGTTCTGTGAAGTCCATGAGCCACGTGTAGTTCGTATACGCGGCGTAGAACTCCATCATCGTGAACTCGGGGTTGTGTCGCGGCGACACGCCTTCGTTCCGGAAATTGCGGTTGATTTCGAACACGCGCTCGAAGCCGCCGACGATCAGGCGCTTCAAATAAAGCTCGGGCGCGATACGCATGAACATCTGCATATCGAGCGCGTTATGGTGCGTGACGAACGGCTTGGCCGCCGCGCCGCCCGGGATCGGGTGCAGCATCGGCGTTTCCACTTCCATGAATTCGGCGTCCGACATGAACTTGCGGATCGACGAAATCGCTTTCGTTCGTGCAACGAACGTATTGCGTGCCTCCGGCGTGACGATCAAATCGACATAGCGCTGACGGTAGCGTGTTTCCTGATCGGACAGCCCGTGAACCTTGTCGGGCAAGGGGCGCAGCGCCTTCGAGAGCAGGCGCAACTGCGTGCAGCGCACCGACAGCTCGCCCTTGTTCGTGCGAAACAGCACACCTTGCGCCGCGACGATATCGCCGAGGTCCCACTTCTTGAACGCTTCGTAGGTTTGCTCGCCGACGTCAGCCGGCGTCACGAAGAATTGGATCTGGCCCGAGCCGTCGCGGACCGTGGCGAAGCTCGCCTTGCCCATCACGCGCTTGAGCATCATGCGGCCCGCAATGGCGACGTTCAATCCCGTCGCTTCGAGCGCGTCCTTGTCCGCCTCGGCATATTGCGTTTGCAACTCGCCCGCATGATGAGTAGGGCGGAAATCGTTCGGATAGGCGATACCCGCTTCGCGCAGCGCGCGCAGCTTTTCGCGCCGCTCGGCGATGAGCTTGTTTTCGTCGACGGCTGCGTCGACGGTGGGGAGAGTCGATTCGGTCATGGTGTATCCGGTGCGCTTAGACGCCTTGCTTCAGGCTCGCGCTGATGAATTCGTCGAGGTCGCCGTCGAGCACGGCCTTCGTATTGCTGATTTCGACGTTGGTGCGCAAATCCTTCACGCGGCTCTGATCGAGCACGTACGAGCGAATTTGATGGCCCCAACCCACATCGGTCTTGCTCGATTCGAGCTTGTCCTGTTCGGCTTGCCGTTTGCGCATTTCGGCTTCGTACAAGCGCGATTTGAGCATCGCCATGGCTTCGGCGCGGTTGCGGTGCTGGGAGCGGTCGTTTTGGCACTGCACGACGATGCCCGACGGCATGTGCGTGATCCGCACGGCCGAATCGGTCTTGTTGATGTGCTGCCCGCCCGCGCCCGAGGCGCGATAGGTATCGATGCGCAGATCGGCCGGGTTGATGTCGACTTCGATCGAATCGTCGATCTCGGGGTAGACGAACACCGACGAAAACGACGTGTGCCGGCCGCCCGACGAATCGAACGGCGATTTGCGCACGAGGCGGTGAATGCCCGTTTCGGTGCGCAAAAAGCCGTAGGCGTATTCGCCTTCGACCTTGATCGTCGCGTTCTTGATGCCGGCGACGTCGCCTTCGGATTCTTCGAGCACTTCCGTCTTGAAGCCTTTGCGCTCGCAATAGCGCAGGTACTGGCGCAGCAGCATCGATGCCCAATCGCACGCTTCGGTGCCGCCGGCACCCGCTTGGATGTCGATGAACGCGTTATTCGGGTCGGCCGGATTGGCGAACATCCGGCGGAATTCGAGGTCGGCCACGCGCGCTTCGATCGCTTGCGCATCGGCCTCGCAGGCGACGAGCGTGTCGTCGTCGTTTTCCTCGCGGGCCATGTCGAACAGATCCTGCGCGTCGCGCAGGTCGGTGTCGAGGGCGGAGAGGGTCAGAACGACGCCTTCGAGCATCTTCTTTTCCCGGCCGAGGGCCTGGGCATGCTTGGCGTCGTTCCAGACGTTCGGATCTTCGAGTTCCTTGTTGACTTCGGCTAGACGCGCGAATTTGGCGTCGTAGTCAAAGATACCCCCGTAGCTCGCCTGCGCGTCGGCGCAGGTCTGCCAAAGAGGCTTCGATCGCGTTCAGGCGTTCGGCTTCCATGTCGATCTTTATGCTTCGTGAAAAGGAGCAATTATAGCCGATCGAGGCGTGCGCTCGGTGCGCTGGGCGAGGCTCCGGGAAGCAAGCCGCCCCCGAGAGAGGAAGGCGTCGTAGCGCGACGCTTCAGCATGGAAACAGGAAGCGACTCCCTGGCGAGTTGGGTTCCATTTGTTGGGAATCGATAAATTTTAATTCGTCGAATTTGATCTAATATCACCATGCACTTTCTAGTAATTTCATCTTTGATGGATGGAATTTTTGTGCGTGTCCGGCAATCGACTCAATAAGGCGTGGGAGTCGAATGTCTCCGTTTGGTTCTGTTAATCGGGGGGATGATGAGTGACTTGAAAGAGTTGTTGAGTAAAGGGGCTATTCAGCCGAGTGCGGACATTGTCGCTCCTATTGTTTTCGTCAACGAAGAGGTGGACAAACACGGCATGCGGCTCGATATTCCTCCCGTCCCGGCTAATTTCTTTCTGTCTCCCGAAGACGAGTTAAAGTGCATCCTGGTTTTGAGAATTCCTACCACGGGAGCCTTTACGGACCTAGACGTATCGGGAGCGACAGGCGCCTTTTTCTATATGCGCAAGCAGGAAGCCAAGCAGATATCGACCGCGAGCGGGGCTTTCGGTGACGCTTTGGTTTCGATAGGTATTCGCGGCGACTATGTCGGAATGGTCGAGGTCCTTTATGGATTTCCCGATGTCGCGGGACGCCGCCTGGTCTACTCTCAGCCGATACAAGTCATGGTCCATTTGCCGGCGGACGATAGCACCGGCGGTTGAGGCTTAAGACAAGGATAGCCTGAAGAAAACGGCTAGGCGTTTTTAGTTGCTGTCGCATGCTCGACGATCAGTTGCACGCGCACTACGCCGTTCCAACTATCGGCCGCCAGCCGATACGCAACCTGCGCGCGCGCCGGCAGCGTTTCCGTGTGATTGAACCAAATCGCTTGGAAGCGCTGCCGCCCGCGAGCCAGTTGCAATTTTAGATGCTTGTCTTTGACCAGCGCCTGCGAAACCACATCGAATTCGCCCGAAAACGTCGGTGCCGGAAAGCCTTGGCCCCACACGGCCGCATCGATCAGTTCGACCACCTGCGGTGTGAAGTAGGCGTCTTCCAACTCCCCGTCGGTCATCACGACGCGGGCAAGCGCATCGTCGTCGAGCCATTCGCGCGCCACACGCTCGAAAGCGGCCGCAAAGCGGGGGACGTCGTTCGTTGCGAGCGTGAGGCCGGCCGCCATGGCGTGTCCGCCGAACTTGACGATCAGATCGGGCTCGCGCTTGGCGACCAGGTCGAGCGCATCGCGCAGGTGAAAGCCGGGGATCGAACGGCCCGAGCCCTTTACGAGTTCGCCGCGCTCGTCGGCGAGCGCGAATGTGAACGAGGGCCGGTGGTACTTTTCCTTTAGACGTCCCGCCACGATTCCGATGACGCCCTGGTGCCAGGTTTCGTTAAAGAGCGTGATTGTCGCGCGGCCTTCGGGATTAAGCGTGGCGATCTCCTCGAGCGCCTGCTGCTGCATGCCCGCTTCGATCTCGCGCCGCTCGCGATTCATCGCGTCGAGCTGTTGGGCCAGTTCCCACGCGCGGCCGACGTCGTCCGTCGTCAAGCACTCGATTCCCAGCGACATATCCGAGAGCCGGCCCGCAGCGTTCAGGCGAGGGCCCAATGCGAAGCCGAGATCGAATCCCGAAGCGCTGCGCGCGTCGCGTCCCGCTGCGCGAAAGAGGGCGGCGATGCCCGGTTGCATGCGGCCGCGGCGAATCCGGGCAAGACCCTGCGCGACGAGCACGCGGTTGTTGCCGTCGAGCTTGACGACGTCGGCCACGGTGCCGAGCGCCACGAGATCGAGCAGACCGTCGAGCCGCGGTTCGGCCAGACCGCCTTCGCCGAACGCGCCGCGTTCGCGCAACTGGGCCCGTAGCGCGAGCAGCACATAGAACATGACGCCGACGCCCGCGATACATTTGCTCGGAAATTCGCTGCCAGGCTGATTCGGATTGACGATCGCGCGCGCGGCGGGAAGCGTATCGCCGGGCAAGTGGTGATCGGTGACGAGCACGTCGATACCGCGTGCATTGGCCGCGGCCACGCCGTCGACACTGGCGATGCCGTTATCGACCGTGATCAAGAGGTCGGGTTTGCGCTGAGCGGCCAGTTCGACGATTTCGGGCGTCAGCCCATACCCGTATTCGAAACGGTTCGGCACGAGATAATCGACTTGGGCCCCGAACATGCGCAGCCCGCGTACCGCGACCGCGCAGGCCGTCGCCCCGTCGCAGTCGTAATCGGCCACGACGAGCAAGCGCTTGCGCGCTTCGATCGCTTCGGCCAGCAAACGGGCGGCATCGTCCGTGCCTTTTAATTGGGCGGGGGGAACGAGCCGAGTGAGCGCGGTTTCGACCTCGTCGGGTTGGCTCACGCCGCGCGCGGCGTAAAGTCGCGCCAGGATCGGATGCAAGCCGTGCCGGATCAGTGCCGTTTCATCGGCGGGCGAGCAGGCGCGGGTGACGATTCGAGTCATACGAGCAGGAAGGCAAAGGAGAACGGGCAGGCGAGCAGGCCGCATGGGGCCCGGCGAGCGGCGGGGGGCAGCGGCGCGGCAGGCCGATCCGCGATGTCCGGCCGCCGCATCATTCGAGCAGCGACGGCAGCACGCGCCGGCGCCAGAACTTGCGTAAGTCGCTTCGCGTGGCGGCCAGCGTGACCGAGCCGGTATCGCCGGCCAACGTCAACGCGAGCGAGCCGAGGCGCCCCGCATCGAGCGCTTCCAATGCCGGGGCGAACCAGTCGCGCTCGAGCATATCGAGCGCCGCTTGCCAGGCGGCCCAGTCTTGCGCGATGAACGGCGCCGCGAACGGATTCAGTTCGACGAGCGTCGTGCCGGCGCCCAGCGGCGGCAGTGCCTTGAACGCGTTCGGGGGGCTACCCGTCTCGACCGCGGCAGCCATGGCCAAACCGCGCGTGGCCAGCGCGTCGGAGAGGACTCGAACGAACGGACTGCGCACCGGCCGCGCCGTGCCTTGCGCGTGCAGCCAAATGGAATTCGCTGCCGGCAGCCCCTGCGCTTCGCGGGCCTCATTGACGGGGTGCTCGAACCAGCCCATCTGCACTTCGTTTTGCAGCTTCATCCAAATGCGCGAGCGCTGGCCCGAATGCGCGTCGTGCGGCAGCCAGATCTCGATGCTGCGCCCGCTCGCGCGCAGCGGCGATGCGCCGGCGAGCTTGCCCAGCACGTCGCCGCTCAGGTACCAGCGGCGCGGGGTGGGGGCTTGCACGCGTACGCCCAATTCCTCGATCAGCGGCTTGGCGACGGCGAGCAGCTTGGCCGCGTCGTCGTCGCTCAACTCGAGCGCCGACGGGTCGATCAACACGAGGTGATCGTGCGCGATGCGCACGTGCACGGGTTCGACGCACGCCCATTCGTCCGTACCGGGTGTCCCGCCGTCGGCGAGTAGCATATAGGGCGCGAGCGGGGCGTCATCGAGTGCGTTCGGCGCGATGGCGCCGAATTGGCGCGCTACCCATCGCTCGTGCGGCAACGTGCGCTGGAAGTCTTCGCCGGCCACGCGCTCGACGAGCGTTGCGCGGGCGAGCAATTTGTCGAGCGCCGGGCTACGCAGATCGTGCAGCGCGGTGGACGCATCGGCCGCCGAGGGCAGCGCGAACGGCAATAGGAGATGAAGACGGTTGGAATGCATGATGGTGCGCATTGTATGGCAAACTGCGCGCTTGATCGGCGCCGCTTCGGCCGCGCGGGCAATGTTTGCGCGTGCGGCACGCGCATTGCGGGCCGGTCGGCGCGCCGCTGGGTCGGCGGTGCGCGTGGTGGCCGCAAAGAATTGAAGGATTCGCTTGAAACTCCCTTACGAATGGCAAATCGGCTGGCGCTATACGCGCGCCGGCAAGCGCACGACAGGCAACGGCTTCATTTCGTTCATCGCGCTCGTGTCGATGTCGGGCATTGCGCTCGGCGTCGCGGCGCTGATCGTCGTGCTCTCCGTGATGAACGGCTTTCAGAAAGAGGTGCGCGACCGTATGTTGTCGGTTCTCGCGCACGTCGAAATTTTCTCGCCCACGGGCTCGATGCCCGACTGGCAGCGCACCGCCTTCGAGGCGCGGCGCAATCCGGCCGTGATCGGCGCGGCGCCGTATGTCGACGCGCAGGCGCTGCTCACGCGCCAGGACGCTGTCAGCGGCGTGGCGCTGCGCGGCGTCGAACCCTCGCTCGAACCGCAGGTGTCCGACATCGGCAAGGATATGAAAGCCGGGCGGCTGACCGATCTTCAACCCGGACAATTCAACATCGTGCTCGGCGCCGATCTGGCGGCCAACCTCGGCGTCTCGGTCGGCGACAAGATCACGCTCGTCGCGCCGGAAGGCTCGTTGACCCCGGCCGGGATGCTGCCTCGCTTGAAGCAGTTCACGGTAGCGGGGGTGTTCGAGTCGGGCCACTACGAATACGACAGCACGCTGGCGCTGATCAACATCCACGATGCCGAAGTATTGTTCCGCACTGCCGCGCCTACGGGCGTGAGGCTCAGGCTCAAGGACATGCAGGAGGCACCGCGCGTCGCGCGCGAACTGTCGCATACGCTATCGGGCGATCTGTACATTCGCGATTGGACGCAGCAGAACAAGACCTGGTTCTCGGCCGTCAAGATCGAGAAGCGGATGATGTTCGTGATTCTTACGCTGATCATCGCCGTGGCCGCGTTCAATCTCGTTTCGTCGCTGGTCATGACGGTGACGAACAAGCAGGCCGACATCGCTATCTTGCGCACGCTGGGCGCTCAGCCCGGCTCGATCATGAAGATTTTCTTCGTGCAAGGCATCACGATCGGGTTCGCGGGCACGGCCACCGGCGTCGCACTAGGCTGCCTGATTGCCTGGAGCATTCCGTGGCTCGTGCCGATGATCGAACATCTGTTCGGCGTGCAATTTCTGCCGCCGTCCGTCTATTTCATTACGGAACTGCCCTCCGAGTTGGTCGCGAGCGATGTGATCAGAATCGGCATCATCGCATTCGTGCTGTCGGCGCTGGCCACGCTCTATCCGAGCTGGCGCGGGGCGAAGGTGCGGCCGGCGGAGGCGCTGCGCTATGAGTAACGAATTCATGACCGAAAAGACGAATTCGGCGGCCGCCGCGGCGCAATCGGCACAGTCGGCACAATCGTCGCCCTACGTGCTCGAGGCGCACGGCATCTCGAAGGCATTCGTGCAGGGCGGGCTCAACGTGCCGGTGCTGAACAATGCCGAATTGGCGGTGCGCCGCGGCGAAAAGCTCGCGATCGTCGGCGCCTCGGGCTCGGGCAAGAGCACGCTGCTGCACGTGCTGGGCGGCTTGGACGAACCGAGCGCCGGCAGCGTTTCATTGCTCGGCCGGCCCTTCACGGCGCTGGGCGAGCGCGAGCGTAACGACCTGCGCAACCGGGCGCTGGGATTCGTCTACCAGTTCCATCATCTGCTGGCGGAATTCAGCGCGCTCGACAACGTCGCGATGCCGCTTCGCATTCGTCGGCTCGCGAGCGCCGACGCGAGACGCGAAGCGATGCGCATGCTGGAGCGCGTCGGGCTCGCGCATCGGGCACAACACCGGCCCGGCGAGCTTTCGGGCGGCGAGCGCCAGCGCGTGGCGATCGCGCGCGCGCTCGTCACCGAGCCGGCCTGCGTCCTGGCGGACGAGCCGACCGGCAACCTGGACGGTGGCACGGCCGATACGGTCTTCAACCTGATGCTCGAGCTTTCGGAGAAGCTCCAAACGAGCTTCGTCATCGTCACGCACGATCACGATCTCGCGGCGCGCTGCGATCGCACGCTGCGGCTGCGCGACGGCGTGCTGCACGAAGATCCAACGGTGCCGGTCTGAGCCGGGCCTCATCGATATCGCGGCCCGCCCGTCATGTGGATCGATACGCACTGTCATCTCGATGCAGCCGAATTCGACGCTGACCGCGAGGCGGTAGCGGGGGCGGCGCACGACGCGGGCGTCTCGCGGATCGTGATTCCGGCCGTGGCCGCAGGCAATTTTGAAACCGTACGGCGGCTGGCCCGGCAA
>NZ_JBQCIV010000064.1:0-25165 GCF_051953405.1 Trinickia sp.
TCGACCGTGTCGAGCGAGTCCGCACCGAGGTCGTTCACGAACGAAGCTTCGTTCTTGATTTCAGCTTCGGCGACGCCCAGTTGTTCCGCGACGATCTTCTTGACGCGCTGTTCGATGTTGTCCATTACCCCTCCGAGGGAAAAAGTTCAAAAATCCAAGTGCGCGCATTTTATCAGGTTTGCCTGCTCAAAAAAGCACGCTCAAGGCATGGCTGCGCGCCGACTTTCGGGAAGCGTTCCGCTTCCACTGCCGGCGCGGATGTTAACCGAAAATCATGACGACATGAACATGCCGCCGTTCACGTGCAGCGTCGTGCCGGTGATATAACCGGCTTGCGGCGAAGCCAGGAACGCGACGGCGTTGCCGATATCCTCGGGGCTGCCGAGCCGGCCGAGCGGGATTTGCGCCTTCAACGCGGCCTGTTGCTCTTCCGGCAGCACCTTCGTCATATCGGTATCGATGAAGCCCGGCGCAACGCAATTGACGGTGATGTTGCGGCTGCCGATCTCGCGTGCGAGCGCACGCGTCATGCCCGCCACGCCGGCCTTCGCCGCCGCGTAATTGAGCTGCCCCGGATTGCCGGCGGAACCGACGACCGACGTGATATTGATGATGCGGCCGCCGCGCGCCTTCATCATCGGGCGCAACACGGCGCGCGACAAACGGAACACGGCCTTCAGATTCGTATCGATGACGGCGTCCCACTCGTCGTCCTTCATGCGCATCGCCAGTTGATCGCGCGTGATGCCGGCGTTGTTGACGAGCACGTTGAGCGCGCCGAATTCCTTCACCAGCGAATCGACGAGTGCGTCGACGGCTTGGGCATCGTTGACCTCGAGCACGACACCGCGCCCGGCCAGGCCCTCCGCGGCCAGCGCTTCGCCGATGCCGGCGGCGCCCGCTTCGCTCGTCGCGGTACCGATCACCGTCGCGCCTTGCCGCGCCAGCACGAGCGCGATGGCACGGCCGATGCCGCGCGACGCGCCCGTGACGAGCGCGACTTGTTTATCGAGAGCTTTTTCCATGTGATTCGGATGATCCATTAACAGACGATGCATGTACGGCGAACGAACCCGAACGAATCCGAGCGAGCCCGTGCCCGCTTCATGCGCCGAGTAGCTTCAAGGTTTCGTCGAGCGACGCGGGATCGAAGATCGATGCGCCGACGAGATTGCCGTCGATCCGCTTCGTGAGCCCCGTGAGGACCTTGCCCGGCCCGCACTCCACGACGTGCGTCACGCCGCCCTTGGCCATCGCCTGCACGCACTCGACCCAACGTACGGCACCCGCCGCTTGGCGCACGAGCGCATCCTTGATCGCCGCCGGCTCGGAAACCGTCGCCACGTCGACGTTGTTGACGACCGGCACCTGCGGCACTTTGATGTCGACGCTCGCGAGATACTCGCGCAGCTGATCGGAGGCGGGTTTGAGCAGCGACGAATGGAACGGCGCCGAGACCGGCAACGGCAGCGCGCGCTTAGCGCCCTTGGCCTTGGCCAGCTCGCATGCTTTCTCGACGGCCGCGGCGTGACCCGCGATCACGACTTGCGCCGGCGCGTTGAAGTTGACCGCCTCGACCACGCCGCCGCTTTCGCGCGACGCGTCGCTGCAAACGGCGCGAACCGCATCGTCGTCCAAGCCGAGAATCGCGGCCATGCCGCCGACGCCCACGGGCACCGCGGTTTGCATCGCCTGTGCCCGGAATCGAACGAGCGGCACGGCGTCGCGAAACGCCAGCGCGCCGGCGGCAACGAGCGCCGTATATTCGCCGAGGCTGTGCCCGGCCACGAGCGTGGGCGCAACGCCGCCCGCTTCGCGGAAAGCGCGGTACATCGCATAGGCCGCCGTCAACATGACCGGCTGCGTATTCGTCGTCAGATTCAGATCTTCGGCGGGCCCTTCGGCAATCAGCTTGCCGAGGTCTTGACCGAGCGCGTCGGACGCTTCCTGGAGCGTTTCGCGCACGACTGCGCGATCCGCGAAGGCATTGAGCATGCCGACCGACTGCGATCCCTGCCCAGGAAAAACGAACGCAAAATTCATATCGTCCCCAAATGTAACGCTGAGTGCGCGCCGCGCGCGCATGCTTACCGGCCGGCGCAGGGCCGGCCCAACCGCTCCCGGCTGCCGATCAATAACGGATGACGGACGCGCCCCAGGTGAAACCGCCACCGACGCCTTCGATGAGTACGTTCTGGCCGCGCTTGATGCGGCCGTCGCGCACCGCGATATCGAGCGCGAGCGGGATCGATGCCGCCGACGTATTGCCATGCTCGCCCACCGTCACGACCATGCGCTCTTGCGGCACGCGCAGCTTGCGGCACGTGTGCGTCATGATACGGATATTGGCTTGGTGCGGAATTAGCCAATCGACCTGGTCGGCCGACAGATTCGCTTTTTCGAGCGCCTCGACCGCCACTTTCTCGAGCACGTTGACCGCCAGCTTGAATACGGCCTGGCCATCCATATGCAAAAAGGCGCTGCCCGCGACCACGCCGCCGTTGACGTGACCCGGCGTACACAGGATGTCGGCGTAGCTGCCGTCGGCATGCATCGCGCTGGCCAGCACGCCCGGCGTATCCGATGCCTGCAGGATCACCGCGCCGGCGCCGTCGCCGAACAGCACGCACGTGGTGCGATCGTTGAAATCGAGAATGCGCGAGAAGGTTTCCGCCCCGACGATAAGCGCCGTGCGGTGCTGCCCGGTGCGGATCAGCGCGTCGACCGTGGCCACCGCATAAGCGAAGCCCGAACAGACGGCCTGAACGTCGAACGCCGCGCCGCCGTTCTTGATCTGCAGCTTGTTTTGCAGCAGGCAAGCCGTACTCGGAAACACGAAATCGGGCGTGGAGGTGGCCACGACGATGAGGTCGATCGTCTGAGGATCGATATCGGCCGATTCGATCGCGCGCTGCGCGGCCGCGAGCGCGAGATCGCTCGTCGTGACGTTCGGTTCGGCGAAATGACGCGCGTGGATACCCGTGCGAGCGACGATCCATTCGTCGCTCGTTTCGACGCCTTGGCTTGCAAGGCGATCCGCGAGTTCTTGATTCGTGACGCGGCCGGGCGGCAAATAGCTGCCGGTGCCGAGCACACGGGAGTAGATAGTCGATTGGGCCATTTATGCTTTCGAAGATACCGCGGCGAAAGGCTCGGCCGGACGGCCGGCGAGATTCGCGTGACCGGCGCCGCCCGCATCGCGCGCTGCTTGCGCGAGCGGATCCGCATTTTCTTCCATCGCTCGCGCCAGGCGCTCTAGGACGCCATTTTTGACGGCATCATACCCGCGTTTGATGGCCCACTCAAACGCGTAGGCATCGGCCGAGCCATGGCTCTTGATGACGAGCCCGCGCAAGCCGAGCAGCGCCGCGCCGTTGTACTGCCGATGGTCGACGCGCTTCTTGAAGCGCATCAGCACCGGCAGCGCCAAAATCGCCATGAACTTGGTGAGCAGCGAACGTCCGAATTCCTCGCGGATGATCTCGGAGAGCATCTGCGCCAATCCTTCCGACGTTTTGAGCGCGACGTTGCCGACGAAGCCGTCGCACACGATGACGTCCGCCGTCCCCTTGTAGATGTCGTTGCCTTCGACGTTGCCGCGAAAGTTGAGCGTGCTCGCCCGCAGCAATTCGCCCGCGCGCTTGATCGTATCGTTGCCCTTGATGACTTCTTCGCCGATATTGAGCAAGCCGATGGTCGGCCGCTCCTTACCTTCGAGCGCGGAGACGAGCGCATGCCCCATCTCCGCGAATTGCAGCAGATGCTGCGGCTCGCAATCGACGTTCGCGCCGAGATCGAGCATCATCGTATAGCCGCGCGAGTTCGGCAGCGCCGAGGCGATCGCCGGGCGTTCGATGCCGGCGAGCGTCTTGAGCACGTAGCGGGACACGGCCATCAGCGCGCCCGTGTTGCCGGCGGAAATGCACGCCTGCCCAACCCCGTCCTTGACGAGATTGAGTGCGACACGCATCGACGAATCCTTCTTCTTGCGCAACGCGACTTCGACAGGATCGTCCATCGCGACCACTTCGGACGCGGACACGACCGTCAAGGCCGGATCGTCGAGCGCTTTGCACTTTTTCAGTTGAGCACGAATCGGGGCTTCGAGGCCGACGAGCATCAGCTGCGCATCGGCATGCGAACGAACGAAGCTGACGGCAGCGGGAACCGTCACGGACGGGCCGTGGTCGCCTCCCATGCAATCTATCGTGAGCTTTATGGTCATGGACTGCGACGAAATTCAGGCGCTATGCACGGGACCGCGGTAAGCGCTCCGCATCGGACCGGAGTATGCGATATGGCACGAACTCCGACCGACAGCGGAAACACCCACTGCGGCCGAGCGCGGAGCATGAGACCAGAGTAAGGGCTCTGCGCGCGAATGGAGCGTGTGCCGACGCATACGCCATTCGATCGCTGAAGCGCTAACGCTGATCGACGCAAAAAAGCGGCAGTTGAATGCCGCCTTTCGCTCGAACCGGGAAATGTCAACCAAGCCGCTCGCCGCGCACAGGATCGCCGGATCGGGCGAGCGCCGCGCGCCGTGGCGATTAGTCGTTCTTCGTCTTGACGACTTTCTTGCCGCGGTAGTAGCCGTTCGGGCTGATGTGGTGACGCATATGCACTTCACCCGTGCTCGGCTCGACTGCGAGCGGGGTCGTCGTCAGGAAATCGTGCGAGCGGTGCATGCCGCGCTTCGACGGCGACTTCTTGTTTTGCTGGACTGCCATGGTAACTCCTAAAAATTTTGGGGATTCTAACACAGCCCGACCGGCGTAACGCCACTGGCCGAACGGCCGGCGCGCCGCATCGCGCTCCTCCTACTCGAGCAACGGTTCAGTGCTTCTTGCCGCCCTCGCCGCCGCCACGCTTGAGCGCCTCGAGCGCGGCAAAAGGATTGGGCTTGCCGGTGTCGCCTTCGTCGGCGGCACCAGCGGCCGGATCCTCGCTTTCGCTTTCGTCGTCGCTCGGATCGCTCGCGTGCTCGCCGGCCGCACCCGAGACGAGGCTCTCGTGCACCTGCGGGCAAACCTCATGCTTCGGCACAAGCGGCAGCGACAACAGCAGCTCTTCCTCGATCAGTTCGACGAGATCGAATTGGCGCGAACCCACGATCACATCGAGCTCGTCTTCGTCGAGCGGAAACGCCTCGGCCTCCTCTTCGGTCGCCACGAGCCGGTACGTGGCCTCGACGTCGAAACGCTGCTCGTACGGCGCCAGGCACCGCTGACACTCGAGCCATGCCGCGCCGTGCAGTGCGAGCCGCAGATACGGCTGCGCCGCTTCGGTGCCGTCGTCCTGCAGCTCGGGCTGCGTCGAACCTTCGAGCTGCCACGTAAACAGCGCGTCGCGCTCTGGCGCCTCTACCGGGACTTCGTTTAACATGCGCGGCAATTGCGACAGACGCACCGCGCCGGCAGCTTGACGGCCGCTACGCGCAAATTCGAAAACATCGAACGCGTGCGGATCGATGAGCCCGCCCGCTTTGCCGGAATGTTGGGACATGGTTCGCTCCTCGCTCCGCTCAGCGCCCGCCTCGGCTGCCCAGCAAGGACAGCGTGAAAAGCCGGAGAGTGTATTAGATTTACCTTTTGCAGTCAATCACTTAAACGATCCCGCGTGAGGCGGCGAGGCAACAACAAGGCAACAAGCGCCGCCTGTCCGCACCGCAACGACTTCCGCTCATCGAATGACCATGCACGCCCCCAGCCTTCGCCCGCCCCGGCTCATCCTCGCCTCCAGCTCGCCCTATCGTCGCGCCCTGCTCGAACGCCTGCGAATCGCGTTCGACGTCGCCGTCCCCGCGCTGGACGAAACGCCGCTCGCCGCCGAAACGCCGGCCGCCACCGCGCTCAGGCTCGCGCAAGCGAAAGCGCGCGCCGTCGCGGCCCGCGAATGCGCCGCCGCACCGGATGGGGCGCCCGTGCTCGTCATCGGCTCCGATCAGGTCGCCACATTCGACGGCCTGCAAATCGGCAAGCCGGGCACGCACGAAAAAGCGCTCGAACAGTTGCGCACGATGCGCAATCGCATCGTCGAATTTCATAGTGCGCTATGCCTGTACGACAGCGCGCGCGACCTCGCCCAAACGGAAGACGTGATCACGCGCGTGCGCTTTCGCGACCTGCCCGACGCCGAACTCGAAGCGTATCTGCGCGCGGAAACGCCCTACGACGTTGCCGGCAGCGCGAAATCGGAGGGCCTGGGCATCGCGCTGCTGGAATCGATCGAATCGGACGATCCGACGGCGTTGGTCGGATTGCCGCTGATCGCACTCACGCGAATGCTGCGCGCGGCCGGCTACCCGCTCTTCGCAGGTGCGCAATGAGCGGCGTCCTCTATCTGATCCCGAACGCGCTCGGCGAAGGCGACGCCGGCCAACTGGCCACCGTCCTTCCCGCCAGCGTCATCGCACGCGCCGCGTCGCTCGGCTATTTCGTCGGCGAGAACGCCAAGAGCACGCGCGCGTTCCTCAAACGCGTGGGCGCGACCCGTCCGATCCAAGAAATCGAGATTCGCGAACTCAACGTCAACACGCCGCCCGCCGAAGTCGAGCGCCTGCTTGGGCCGATTCTCGCGGGGGCGGACGCAGGCTTGGTGTCGGAGGCAGGCTGCCCGGCGGTGGCCGATCCCGGCGCGCTGCTCGTGCGCCGAGCGCATGAGCGCGGCATCAAGGTGGTGCCGCTCGTCGGGCCGAGTTCGATTCTGCTCGCGCTGATGGCCTCGGGACTCGACGGCCAGCGCTTCGCGTTCCACGGTTACCTAGCGGTCGATGCAGGCGAGCGCGCCAAGACGCTGCGCGAACTCGAACAACGCTCGCGCAAAGGGCGCGAAACGCAGATCTTTATCGAAACGCCCTATCGGAATCGCACGCTGCTCGACGCGCTGGTGGCGAGCTGCGCGCCCTCGACGCTGATCACGGTCGCCGTCGATCTCACGCTCGATTCCGAGCGCATCGCCACGCGCAGCGCCGGCGATTGGAAGAAACACGCCGGCGCGTTCGAGATGCATAAACGGCCGGCGATTTTCCTGATGTTGGCGAACTAACGGTACTAACGGAGCTAACGGTACGCGGCGAAGCGGCCGGCACGCCGCATCGCCGGCGCGCGTCGCCGCACTCGTCAGTGCAGCTTCCAGCCGCCCATCACGAGCGCGTGCACGGCGCCCGCGCCCACCGCCGCGCCGAACTTGCGGGCGATCCGGTCGGAGATGCCTTCCTTCTCTGTGTAATCGACGATGTCGGGCGCCTTGATCACCTCGCGTGCCACGTAGCCGGTGTCGCCGAAGCCGTCGGCAAGCCCGAGTGCAACGCTCTTTTCGCCCGTCCAGAACAAGCCCGAGAACATGTCCGGCGTTTCGTGCAAGCGCGCGCCGCGCCCTTGCTTGACCGCATCGATGAACTGCTGGTGAATCTGGTCGAGCATGTCTTGCGCGTGGGCGTCCATCGCCGGCGTGTCGGGCGAGAACGGATCGTAGAAGCCCTTGTTCGCACCGGCCGTATGGAGCCGGCGCTGAATACCGAGTTTATCCATCAGCCCCGTGAACCCGAAGCCGTCCATCAGCACGCCGATCGAACCGACGATGCTTGCGCGGTCGACGTAGATTTTGTCGGCCGCCGCGGCGACGTAGTAGCCGCCCGATGCGCACATGTCGCCGACGACGACGTACAAAGGCTTGGCCGGGTACTTCTTGCGCAGCCGGCGTATCTCGGCGTTGATGATCCCGGCCTGCACGGGCGACCCGCCGGGACTATTGATATAGAGCACGACGCCGGCCGTATCGTCGTCGGCGAATGCGCGCCGCAGCGAGCGATCGATGTCTTTGGCGTTGGCATTGCCATCGGCGGCGATTTCGCCCTCGAGCGAAATGAGGGCCGTGTGGCGGCCCGTTGCCACCGGCGTCTCGTGCGACACGCTGAATATGCCGAAGAAAATCAGCAGCCACATAGCGAGAAAGGCAAACCGGAAAAAAATCTTCCAGCGGCGTGCCGCTCGTTGCTCGTGGATCGCCGCAAGCGCGATCCGCTCGAGCGCGGCGCGCTCCCAGTTCGGTTCGCGCCCAGCGGCGTTAGGCCGCGGCTGCGGCTCGGCGGGTTGCTGCGAGTCGGGCGTGTAAGGATCGGCCATGTGTTCTCGGTTGTTCGTTGTTATCGGGAAAATAGGGAAATCGGAAAATCGGGATAGACGATTCCGAGCGGGCCGTCGCGACAAATAGCGGGCCGCGCCCGATGTCACTGCGCGCCGATCGGCGCCGGTTGCAGATCCGCGTCGGGCAACCAAAAGACGACGCGCCCCTCGGGTGTGTCGCGCTCCTCGACTTGGACGGGACGCAGCCGCGCGCCGCGGCAGGGGCCGCCGACGCAGCGCCCGGTGTCAGGGGCGTAAATGGCGCCGTGCGTCGCGCACATCAAGTATAAGCCCGACGATTCGAAGAACTGCCCCTCAACCCAATCCAGTTCCATCGGCACATGCGCACACCGGTTCAGGTAGCCATAAACCCGCCCGTCGTAGCGCACGAAAAAGACGACCGCATCGCCATCCAGATAGCGCGCATGCCGGCGCACGCCCGCGCCGCCGTCGACGAGATCGCCTGCCGCGCATACGCGCACGGCCAGCCGTTCGCCGGCGCTCATGCGTGCTCCCGCAGCCAATCGCCGAGTGCGCCGACACTATCGGCAACGAAACGCGGCTCGAGTTTGACGAGTGCATCGACCGGATGCGCGCCGTAGGTGACCGCGACGCCGGCCGCCCCCGCGTTCGTCGCCATCTGCAGATCGTGCGTGGTATCGCCGATCATGACCGTTCGTCCGAGATCCTGCCCCAGTTCGCGCGTCAGCTCGTGCAGCATCGCCGGATGCGGTTTCGAAAAGGTTTCGTCGGCGCAGCGCGTACCGTCGAACACGCTCGCGAGCCGCACTTCGTCGAGCGCCCGGTTCAGACCGACGCGGCTCTTGCCCGTCGCGACCGCCAGCAAATAGCCTTGCTCGCGCAGCTCCGTCAGCAGCTCGCGTACGCCGGCGAACAGTTCCGTATGCGCGTCCTTCACCAGATAGTGGAAGCGATAGCGCTCGGCCAGACGCGGGTAATCGGCCGGATCGAGCGAGGGGGCCGCGATCTGCAGCGCGTCGCGCAACCCGAGGCCGATCACGTAGCGCGCGGCATCGTCGGCGGGCACGGGCAGCGAAAGGTCGCGGCAAGCGGCCTGAATGCTGCGCACGATATGCGCCGTCGAATCCATGAGCGTGCCGTCCCAGTCGAAGACGATGAGGTCAAATTGCTGTCGGGCCATCGGAATGCGTCTCGTTGCGCAGGTCAGTCAGTTGATCGAGGAATCGCCGGCATTCGTCCGGCAACGGGGCGGTCAGTTCCATGGCTTCGCCCGTGATCGGATGCGTCAGACGCAATCGATGCGCGTGCAAGAACATGCGTTTGAGCGAGGGGCGCGCATTCGCGCGCGCGAGCGCCTTGTTCAGCGCGAAATCGCCGTACTTCGCGTCGCCGACGATCGGCAGCCCCAGGTGCGCCAAATGGACGCGAATCTGGTGTGTCCGTCCGGTTTTCAGTTCGGCCTCGACGAGCACGTACTCGGGCCAGCGCTCGACGAGATTGAACACGGTATGGGACGGCGAGCCGTCGGGCTGCACCCGGACCCGGCGCTCACCCTCCGGCGTCAGGTATTTGTAAAGCGGTTCCTTGACCGCGCGCCGTCGCCCCCAGTCGCTGGCCCACTGGCCGTGCGCACAGGCGTAATAGCGCTTGTCCATCCGGTTTTCGCGGATCTGCTCGTGCAGGCCGACCAGTGCCGCGCGCTTCTTCGCAAGCAGCAAGATGCCCGACGTTTCGCGGTCGAGCCGGTGGACGAGTTCCAAGAACTTGCCCAGCGGACGCGCCCCGCGCATCTGCTCGATGACGCCGAAAGCGATCCCGCTGCCGCCATGAACCGCCACGCCGGCCGGCTTGTTGATCGCGATGATGTGCTCGTCTTCGAACAGGATCTCGAAGTGCGCCGGCGGCGGCGGCACCGCCAGCGCGGCCTCCCCCCCCTCCGATTGCGCCACGCGTACGGGCGGCACGCGCACGATGTCGCCCACCGCAAGCCGGTATTTCGCGTCGACGCGCCGTTTGTTGACCCGCACTTCCCCGCTGCGCAAGATCCGATAAATGTGGCTTTTCGGTACGCCCTTACAGACGCGTAACAAAAAATTGTCGATGCGCTGCCCGGCGACCCCGTCGTCCACCTGTATCATCGAGACCTGGTCGGGTGCGACCGATTTCTGGGATATTTTGCCTAACTCATTCATTCTGAATATAATTTGCCCAGCCAACCGTGCGTGCCGCTCATTTTTTCGCGGCCCCATCGCCCGGATTGTGCAGGGTGAAGCAAGAACCTGTTATTTTACTTGCTTGGCTGCACCCAAGGGTTGGTTGCTCGCCCTGAATCGAGAAGCAACGAGTTGCACGCACGGCATCCATCGCGGCAGGGACGTCGCCCATAGGCGCGTTCGGCCCGGTTCGATGCCGACGGTAACGGAATTTTGGTAAAAAAGAATTCATCTGGTGAGCCTTGGCGGTACCGCTCGATGTCGAGCGAACCTAGGCTCCCGATTGCGAAACTTACGGCGAGCGCCCTCATGCGTTCCGCGTGAAGCGGGACGCTCGGCGACGTCAAAAAATTGGCGAGACACGCCGCGCGGCGGTCGAGCATGCATTGGGCTTCGCGCCGCCACCCGCGGCGCGGCTTCCCCCGATCCGGCAAAGGCATCGAACGGTGTGCCGGGATCGAGAGTGGGTCGCCCGAGCGCTCTCGGCACGCGCCCCGCGTCGCGCCGTTATTTGAAGCCGTGTTCGCATGCGCCCATGCGGCTCGCGGCCCTCTTCGGCCATCCCGAGTCCGCTCCCAGGCAATTCTCCCCGCCATCGTTCCCGCTTCCTGCGTGCTTGTGAAAACACAATAAGGACGCGGCGCGCCTCACCTTGCGTCGCCCGGCCGGATTCATTCCTGCCGGGTGCGTACGGCGACGCCGCTCTGGAGCCGTTCAATGAAACGCATGTTGTTCAATGCGACGCAGCAGGAAGAACTGCGCGTCGCCATCGTCGATGGGCAAAAACTCATCGACATCGACATCGAAACCGCCGGACGCGAACAGCGCAAAGGCAATATCTACAAGGGGATCGTGACGCGCATCGAGCCGTCGCTCGAAGCGTGCTTCGTCAACTACGGAGAAGACCGCCACGGCTTCCTGCCGTTCAAGGAAGTCGCCCGCCAGTACTTCAAGGACGGCATCGATATGCGCTCGGCGCGCATCCAAGATGCTCTGCGCGAAGGCCAAGAACTCATCGTTCAAGTCGAAAAAGAAGAACGCGGCAACAAGGGCGCGGCGCTGACCACGTTCATCTCGCTCGCGGGCCGCTATCTCGTTTTGATGCCGAACAACCCGCGCGGAGGCGGGGTGTCGCGCCGCATCGAAGGCGACGATCGGCAAGAATTACGCGAAACGATGTCGCAGCTGCAACTGCCCGACGGCATGAGCATCATCGCGCGCACGGCCGGGATCGGCCGCAGCGCCGAAGAGCTGCAGTGGGATTTGAACTACTTGATGCAGCTGTGGCGCGCCATCGAAGCCGCCTCGCAAAGCGGCCAGACCGGCCAGCCGATGCTGATCTACCTGGAATCGAGCCTCGTCATCCGGGCGATCCGCGATTACTTCCAGCCCGACATCGGCGAAATCCTGATCGATACGACCGAAATCCATGACCAGGCGCGCGCCTTCATGGATATCGTGATGCCCGACAACGTCGGCAAGGTGAAGCGCTACCACGACGACGTGCCGCTCTTTTCGCGCTTCCAGATCGAGCACCAGATCGAAACCGCGTATTCGCGTACGGTGCCGCTGCCCTCGGGCGGCGCGATCGTCATCGATCACACCGAAGCGCTCGTCGCCATCGACGTGAACTCGGCGCGCGCCACCAAGGGCGCCGACATCGAGGAAACGGCCACGCGCACGAACCTCGAAGCCGCCGACGAAGTGGCGCGCCAGCTGCGTCTGCGCGACCTCGGCGGCCTCATCGTGATCGATTTCATCGATATGGAATCGGCCAAGAGCCAACGCGAAGTCGAGCAGCGCCTGAAAGACGCCCTCAAGCACGACCGCGCGCGCGTGCAGATGGGCAAGATCTCCCGCTTCGGCCTCATGGAGCTGTCGCGCCAGCGCCTGCGCCCGGCCCTGTCGGAAGGCAGCCACGTCACGTGCCCGCGCTGTAACGGCACCGGCCACATTCGCGATACGGAATCGTCCGCTCTGCAAGTGCTGCGGATCATCCAAGAAGAAGCGATGAAGGAAAACACCGCGGCGATCCACTGCCAGGTGCCCGTCGAAGTCACGGCCTTCCTGCTGAACGAGAAGCGCCAGGAGATCAATAAGATCGAGTCGCGCTTCAAGGTGGGCGTCGTTCTCATTCCTAACAAGCATCTCGATACGCCGCACTACAAGCTCGAGCGGCTCCGCCACGACGATGCGCGCCTGGACGAGCCGCGCGCCTCGTGGAAGATGGCGGAGGAAGCGGCCCGCGAACTCGAATCGGAAACGGCTTACAGCAAGCGTGCCGAAGAGGTGAAGCCGAAACAGGAAGCGGCAGTCAAGGGCATCACGCCCGAACGGCCCGCGCCGAGCGCCCCCGTCCGTCCGCAAGTCGCGCCGGTGCCCAGCGTCGCTGCCGCACCGCGCACGGGTGGATTCTTCGGTTGGATCAAGAGCCTATTCGGCGCTCAGCCGGAAGCACCGGCGCCGGCACCGGAACCGGCTCAGCCCGCCCGAGCGGCCCGCACCGAGCGCGGCGAGCGCCCGGAACGCGGCGGCGATCGCAATCGCAACCGTCGTGGCCGCGAGGGCGCCGCACGCACCGAATCGGCGGTCGGCGGACGCACCACCGGCCAGCAGCCGTCGCAACGCCCGCCGCGCGAGCCGCGTGAAGGACGAGAGGGTCGCGAAGGGCGTGAAGGCCGCGAAGGCCGCGGCGACACGCGCGAGCGTGGGCAAGAGCGCGCAGAGGCGGTCGAAGCCAACAACACGCGCGGCGAGCGTCAAGAACGGCAGGAGCGGCGCGAGCGCGGCGAACGTGCGGAGCGCGGCGCGGAACGCGGTGAACGCGTCGAACGCGGTGAACGTGCGGAGCGCGGTGAACGTGCCGAGCGCAGCGAGCGCCAGGAACGCGGCGAACGCCGCAAGCAACAAGCCGAAGTAGCTGCCGAAACCGCCGTCCGCACCGAGGCACAGGTCGTGGAAGGCGCGGCCGCGGCCGGCGTACCCGTGACCGAACAGGACACCGCGCGCGATGGTGAAGAGCGTCGCCGTCGCCGTCGCGGCCGTCGCGGCGGTCGTCGCGAGCGCGAAGAAGAAGGCGTGAACGCAACGCTCGCCGCCGACGTGGCCGAGGCCGAAGGCGCGGCCACCGCCGTACCGGCTCAAGCGGCGCCGGTAGCGCAGACGCAGGACGAATGGCACGGTCATGCGGCCGAACCCGTTGTCTCGCAACACGTGCAAGCCCGGACAGAGGAAGTGGTCGTGACGCCGGTTCCGACGCCGGAGTCCGTCGCTACGCCACTGCCCGAGGCACCCGCCATTGCCGCAACGGCACCGGTTGCGCCTGCCGCGCCGGTTGTACCTGTCGCACCTTCCACGCCTGCCGCACCGGCGCCGAGCGAGGCCAGCGCCGAGCCGATGGCCCACCCGGCCGCCCCTGCGGCGCCCGCGCCGCTGGCCGCGGAGCCGGAATCGGCCATCGCACGCGCCGTCGAAGCCGCGCCTGTCGCAACGCCTAGAGTCGAGGCGACGCCGGTTGCCGAAGCCACGCCCGTCGTTTCGGCAGAACCGGTCGCGAGCGCCGCATCGGCTCCGGTCGAAGCCGCCAGCGCCGTGACGGAACTCGTTCAGCGTCCCGCCGCAATCGAGGCGGCTGCAACCGCGCGCCCCCGGGCGAACGGCTTGTCTGCAGCCGACTTGCAACCGATGCTCGAATCGGCCGGCCTCGTCTGGGTGAGCACCGACGCCGACAAGCTGCGCGCTTCCCAGGAAGCCGCCGCACAAGCCCCGGCGACGGTACGCGGCCCGCGCGACCGTAAGGTGTTGCCGCCGGGCGATCCGACCCCGATGCAGCACGTCGAGACGCACAAGGACGCATAAGCCGGAAATCCGCGGTCGGGGCGCGCAAGCGCCCCGACCAGCCCCACCTCGGCAAAACCGTTCGCGACGAGCCCGCCCTTCCATCCGCGGCGGGCTTTTTTTCGTCCCGCTCGTTTGACGTACGTCAGATACCGAGCGTTATCCGCATGCGCGAGCGGGCAATGTCCGCCGCAGCCGCCGCGTTCGGCTAGAATGGGCTTCTGCTCGTTTTTTGCTTCATCATGTCCCGACGCATCATTCCCGTAGCCGACGTCAGCGCGATACCGGATACCGCTGGCGCGCCGCTCGCTGCTAGCGGGACGCTCGTCGATGCGCTCGTCCGGCCGCTGCGCGATCTGCGCATCTCCGTCACCGATCGCTGCAATTTCCGCTGCGTCTACTGCATGCCGCGTGCTGTCTTCGGCAAGGACTATCCGTTTCTGCCGCACAGCGCCCTGCTGACCTTTGAAGAAATCGAGCGCCTCGCACGGCTGTTCGTCGCTCACGGCGTCGACAAAATCCGCCTCACCGGCGGCGAGCCGTTGCTTCGCAAGAACATCGAGCGCCTGATCGAGCGGCTCGCCGCGTTGTCTACGCCGGACGGCCGTCCGCTGGATCTCACGCTGACCACGAACGGCTCGTTGCTCGAGCGCAAGGCGCGCGACTTGAAGGAGGCCGGCTTGACGCGCGTCACCGTCAGCCTCGATGCGCTGGACGACGCGCTGTTCAAGCGCATGAACGACGCCGAATTCGCCCCGAGCGCGGTGCTCGACGGCATTGCGGCCGCCCATGCGGTGGGACTCGCGCCGGTCAAGGTCAATATGGTGGTCAAGCGCGGCACGAACGATGGCGAAATCGTGCCGATGGCCCGCCACTTCAAAGGCTCGGGCGCGGTGCTGCGGTTCATCGAATACATGGACGTCGGCACCTCGAACGGCTGGAACATGACCGAAGTGATGCCGTCGGCCGATGTGGTGGCCCGCGTCGCGCAATACTTTCCGCTCGTCCCGCTCGAAGCGCACACGCCGTCCGAAACGGCGCAGCGCTGGGGCTATGCAGACGGCAGCGGCGAGATCGGCGTCATTTCCAGCGTCACGCGCGCGTTCTGCGGCACCTGCACGCGCGCGCGGCTATCGACGGAAGGCAAGCTCTATCTGTGCCTGTTCGCATCGAGCGGCCACGACCTCCGAGCGCTGGTGCGCGGCGGTGCCACCGACGAGGCTATCGCGACCGCCATCGGCCGCATTTGGCAAGCGCGCGAAGATCGCTATTCGCAATTGCGCGGCAACGCCCTCGATCGCTCGCCCGTAGGCCGCGCGCGCGTCGAGATGTCGTACATCGGCGGATAAGGTCTAGCGAGCCGGCATGGATCCCCGCACGCGCTCTCGCATCACCGGCCTCGTCTTGGCCGGCGGCCGCGGCACGCGGATGGGCGGGCTCGACAAGGGTCTGCAACCGCTCGCCGGCGAACCGCTCGCGCTGCATGTCGCCAAACGCCTCGCGGATCAAGTCGATACGCTGCTGATCAGTGCGAACCGCCATCCGGACGACTACGCGCGGCTCGCGGCGCCGTTCCACGCTCGCGTCGTCGCCGATACGACCGGCGATTTTCCGGGGCCGCTGGCAGGCCTGCTGGCCGGGTTGCGCGCGGCATCGACCGAACTCGTCCTGTGCGTGCCGTGCGATACGCCGGCGTTGCCGACCGATCTGGCGCGGCGGCTTCTCGCCGCACTCGACGCCGAACATGCCGACGTCGCCGTTGCGGCAACGGTCGATCGGCAAGGACACACGTCGCTCCACCCTGTCGTCGCGCTCGTGCGCACCGCGCTCGCCGACGATCTGTCGGCCTACCTGGAGGCGGGCGAGCGCAAAGTCCGTACGTGGTACGCACGCCACAAGCACGTCGAAGTGCCGTTTAGCGACGAGCACGCGTTTTACAATGCCAACTCTTTGCGCGAACTCGCCGATCTCGAACGAACGCTCGCTGCTCACCCCGAGCGCGGTGGATAGCTCGGCGAAGACGCAAAATGCCGGGCCCGCCCGGCATGTGCGGCCCTTGCACGGTTTGTCGGCGCGCGGCGCCGCGCCCCCTCTTCGATGACGATCTCCAACGACACTGCCGGCCCCGGTTGCTCGCCTGCCCCGAATCCGCTCCCCGTCGATGCCGCCCGTGCGCTCATCCGGCGCGCGATCGTACCGGTGGCGACGGTCGAGCGGGTCGCCCTGCGCGCGGCACTCGAGCGCGTACTGGCCGAAGACATCGTTTCGCCGATCGATGTCCCCGCACACGATAACGCCGCGATGGACGGCTATGCGTTCGACGGCACCGCGCTCTCGGCCGCCGCGGCCACGGGCACCGGCACCGCGCAGCTCACGCTCGCCGTCGCCGGCGAAGCGCGCGCCGGACACCCGTTCGCTCGAGCCTGCGGCGCCGGCGAATGCGTCCGTATCATGACGGGCGCGCCGATGCCGGCCGATTGCGATACGGTGGTGCCGCAAGAATTCGTCGTGCGCAGCGGCTCGAACGTCACGTTCGAGCCGCTGCGCATCGAACGCGGCGCCAACTGCCGCCGTGCCGGCGAAGATCTCGCGCGCGGGCAGGCTGCGCTCGTCGCGGGCCGCATCCTCGGCCCGGCGGATCTCGGCCTGCTCGCTTCGCTCGGCGTGGCTGAGGTCGCGGTACGCCGACGGGTGCGCGTCGCCTTTTTCTCGACGGGCGACGAACTGCGCTCGGTCGGCGAGCCGCTTGCAGCGGGCTGCGTCTACGACAGCAATCGCTATACGCTCTACGCGATGCTCACGCGCATGAACGTCGAGGTGCTCGATCTCGGCGTCGTTCGCGATGAGCCGGACGCCATCGAGGCCGCGCTGCGCACCGCCGCCGCCAGTGCCGACGTCGTGCTGACGTCCGGCGGCGTATCGGTGGGCGACGCCGATTTCACCGCCCGCATGACGGCGACGTTCGGCGACGTCGAATTCTGGCAGTTGGCCATGCGTCCCGGCCGTCCGCTAGCGTTCGGCCGCCTGTGGCCGGCCGGGCGCGGCGTAGGCTGCGAGAGCGCCCTGTTCTTCGGCTTGCCCGGCAATCCGGTTGCCGTCATGGTCTCGTTTTACCAGTTCGTGCGCGAAGCGCTCGTTGCAATCTCGGGCGCAATCGCGCCAACGCCGCTACAATTTGCGGCCGCAAGCCGGGTACCGATCAAGAAACGGCCGGGCCGCACCGAGTTCCTGCGCGCCGTTGCGATGCGCGACACGGCCGGCCAGTGGAGCGTCACGCCCACCCGGTCGCAAAGCTCGGGCGTCCTGAGTTCGATGAGCGAGGCCAACTGCTTGATCGCGCTGGCTCACGATCAGGGCGACGTCGCGGCCGGCGCGCTTGTCGACATCCTGCCTTTCGAAGGGCTCGCTTGATCGGCCCGCAACACCGGCGACAAACCGCCCCCACCGATTTCCCCGATAGCACACCGTCTCTCAACGAGGCCTGAACCAATGAAAAAACAAATCCTTTCAATCGCGCCCGGACAGACCGCGAAGGCGTTGATCCTCGTCTACGTCATTTTCAGTACGCCGATCGTCTTGCTCGGCACGCTCGTCGCCTACCTGCGCCAAGGATCGGCCGAAACCGGTACGATCTTTTTCAGCGCGGTGCTGCTCAATGCGATCCTCGGCTTCGTGCTGCTGTGGATCGCCTGCCACGTCTACAACTGGGTAGCGAGCCGCTTCGGCGGCATCGAAATCGTCTTGTCCGACGTGCCCGAGGAGGCCTAACCAGATGGCCGACATCATTCGCGACGCGACGCCGCTCGACGTGAGCGGCATGCTCGGCCTCATGCGCGAGCTGGCCGAATACGAAAAGCTCACCCACTTGTTCGTCGCGACGGAAGCCAGCCTGCGCGACGCGCTGTTCGGCGAGCGGCCGGCCGCCGAAGCGTTGGTGGCCGAGCAAGACGGCAAGATCGTCGGCTACGCGCTTTATTTCCACAATTTCTCGACGTTCTTGAGCCGGCGCGGCCTTTATCTGGAAGATATCTACGTCAAGCCCGCCCTGCGGGGCACCGGGCTCGGGACAGCCTTGCTGCGACGTGTGGCGGCGATTGCCGTCGAACGCCAGTGCGGGCGCTTCGAGTGGTCGGTCCTCGACTGGAACCAGAGCGCCATCGATTTCTACACGAAGATGGGTGCAACGGTCTTGCCGGACTGGCGCATCGTGCGTGTGACCGACGACGCGTTGAGCCGTCTGGCCGGCGTGGCCTGACAAGCCGGCCAGACGCGGGGCGGGGTACTTCGCGCCGTACACCGCGGCTCATCGGCGCGGGACGGCCCCTGGGCCGCACCCTCCCCGCAGGCCGCCCTTCCAGCGCCCGACTTAGACGTCGGGCTCTTGCAACCCCGCATAGGCATCGCCGAGCAGCCCTTCCGTTTGCTCGCCCGGGAGCGCCTCCACTTCCCGCAGCTTCGTGCTCATGACGCGCGTGCGACGCTCGGCCGCTTCGATCGAGCGCGTCACCGTTTCGAGCTGCGATTTCGTCTTCGCCAAGACATCGCCGAACTTGCCGAACTCGGTCTTCACGGCGCCGAGTACCTGCCATACCTCGCTCGAGCGTTTCTCGATCGCGAGCGTGCGAAAGCCCATCTGCAAGCTGTTGAGCAGTGCCGTCAACGTCGTGGGCCCCGCGATCGTCACGCGATAGTCGCGCTGCAATTGATCGCTGAGCCCGGGGCGGCGCAGCACTTCCGCATATAGCCCCTCGGTGGGCAAGAACAGTAGCGCGAAATCCGTCGTATGGGGCGGTGCCACATACTTTTCGGCAATCGTGCGCGCCTCGCCGCGCACGCGCGCTTCCAAGGCGCGCGACGCTTCGTCGACCGCCACGGGATCGGCGCGCTCTTGCGCATCGATCAATCGCTCGTAATCCTCGCGCGGAAACTTCGCGTCGATCGGCAACCACACCGGCGCGGCCGCGCCCTGTCCGTTACCGCCTTCCATCCGTCCGGGCAACTTGATTGCGAATTCGACACGCTCGGTGCTCTTGGGCACCGTCGCCACGTTCTTCGCATATTGATCGGGCGTCAGCATCTGCTCGAGCAACGCTTCGAGCTGCACTTCGCCCCATGTGCCGCGCGTCTTCACGTTCGTCAGCACCTTCTTCAAATCGCCCACGCCCGCAGCCAGCGTCTGCATCTCCCCGAGCCCGCGATGCACTTGCTCGAGCCGGTCCGAAACGAGCTTGAACGATTCCCCGAGCCGCTGCTCGAGCGTCGCGTGCAGTTTTTCGTCGACCGTGCGACGCATTTCGTCGAGCTTCGTCGCATTGTTCGCTTCGATATCCTTAAGCCGCGCCTCGAGCGTCGCGCGCACTTCGGCGAAACGGCGATCGTTCGCTTCGACGAGCTGTGCGAGCTGTTGAGCGAGCGTATCGCCGAAACGTTTGAGGGCAGCCGCTTGCTCGTCGCGCGATTCGTGCGCGTGCCGTTGCAAGCTGTCGCGCATCGCGTCGAGTTGCGCGGCGTTCGTTTCCGTCAGTTGCCCGAGCCGTTTGGCGAAGCCGTCGATCTGCTGATTTTGAACCGTGGCGATGCTCGTCAACTGCGCGGCGAGCGTCTGCTGAAATTGCGCGAAGCCGCCCCCGAGTTCGGCGCGGGACAGGCGCGAGGTTTCGGCCAGCTCGCCTCGCAACTCGCGTTCGAGCCGCTCGTAGGCTCGCACCTGCGTCTGCCCGGCCGTTTCGATACATTGGCCGAGTTCGGCAAACGCCGCGCGGCTCGTCGCGCGGCTCGCGACTCTGATCGCCATCGCCAACGCGAGCGCCAATAGCACGACGGCGCCGACGAGCACTACCAGGAGAATCGTCGTCATGAACGGGTACGTCCCAATACTTCAGGGTTGATCGGATTGGGCGGCTGCCCGGCGCGCGGCCCCATGCCCAGCGCCGCAATGAGATTGTCCGCCGCGAGGTTCGCCATCGCCCGGCGCGTGGACTCCGTCGCGCTCGCGATGTGCGGCGTCAATACGACGCTCGGCGCCGACAATAACCGCGGATGAACGCTCGGCTCCCCCTCGAAGACATCGAGCCCGGCCGCCGCGATGCGGCGCTCGTGCAGGGCGTCTGCCAGCGCCGCGTCGTCGACGATCCCGCCGCGCGCGATGTTCGTCAGCGTCGCCGTGGGTTTCATCAGCGCCAGTTCGGGCGCGCCGATCGTATGGTGACTGTCGACGCTATAGGGCACGACGAGCACGACGTGATCCGCCTGCCGGAGCAAGTCTTGTTTCGATCGGTACTCGGCGCCGAGTTCCGCTTCGATCTGCGGCGCCACGCGCGAGCGATTGTGGTAGACGATGCGCATCGAGAACCCACGTGCGCGGCGCGCAAGCGCTTGGCCGATTCGGCCCATGCCGATGATGCCGAGCGTCGAGCCATAGACGTCGCTACCGAGAAAACCGTCGTAGCGCCAGGCGCCCCATTGGCCCGCGCGCAACCAGTGCTCGCTCTCGGTGACACGCCGCGCCGCCGCCATCATCAACGCCCAGCCGAAATCGGCCGTCGCTTCGTTCAGGACGTCGGGCGTATTCGTGGCCAATACGTTCGCGGCGTCGAACGCCTGCATATCGAAGTTGTTGTAGCCCACGGCCATGTTCGCCACCGCGCGCAACCGGGGCGCCGCCGCGAAAACGGCCGCGCCGATCGCGTCGCCCGCCGTCAGCGCGCCGTCTTTGTCCGCGAGCCGGCGCGCGAGTTCATCGGGCGGCAAGGCGGGCCCGTCGTTCCAATCGACGTCGAAGTACTGTCGGAGACGTTCGACGACATCGGGAAAGATGGGGCGCGCAACAAGAATCTTCTGCATAACAGCATCCTTTCGCGATTAAAAGAACAGCCATGTCGTCAATAGGAACACGGGGACGAGCACGGCGGCCGACCACCCTAGGTAGCCGAAAAAGCTCGGCATGCGCACGCCGCGCGACTCGGCGATCGCCTTGACCATGAAGTTGGGCGCGTTGCCGATATAGCTGTTGGCCCCCATGAATACGGCACCCGCCGAGATAGCCGCGAGCGTCGAGGCCCCCGCCTCCATGAGCACGTGCGCGTCGCCGCCCACGAGGTTGAAAAATACGAGGTACGTCGGCGCATTGTCGAGGAACGACGACAGGATACCCGTCGCCCAGAAATACATCGCATCGATAGGCCGGCCGTTCGCATCCGTGACCAGGTGCAAGACCTGGGCGAACGCGCCTTGCTCGCCCGCGCGCAGCATCATGACCACGGGGGCGATGGTGACGAAGATCGCACCGAAGATCTTGGCCACTTCCTCGATCGGAGCCCAGGTGAAAGCATTGCCCGTGCGCGCCGTGTGCGGCGTGATCGCAAGCGAGACGAGCGTCAGCACGACGAGCGCCGTGTCGCGCACGACGTCTTGCAGCGCGAGGTGCAGCCCCGCGATGTCGAAGTCGATGCCCGGCTTCCAGAGCCCGCTCATCAAGACGAGACCGATCACACCGGCGAGCAATACGAAATTGCGCTTACCCTCGATGGCGATGCCGACCGCCTCCGGCGTCGGGTCCAGCTCGGGGGCGCGCGCTTCGCCCGGGCGCCGATAGTAGTAGGCGTCGAGCGCGTAAAAGAGCAGCAGCAACACCGTGCAGATGAATAGCATCGGCAGCGCGAGATGCCGAGTCGTCCAGAAAAAGCTCACGCCGTTCAGAAAGCCGAGGAACAGCGGCGGATCGCCGAGCGGCGACAGCGATCCTCCCGCGTTCGCGACCAGAAAGATGAAGAAGACGAAGACGTGCACGACGTGCCGGCGGTTGCCGTTCGCTCGCAGCAACGGCCGGATCAGCAGCATCGCCGCGCCCGTCGTACCCATGATGCTGGCCAGCGCCGTGCCGAGCGCGAGCAGCGCCGTATTCACGCGCGGCGAGCCATGAAGCGCGCCGCGCACGCAGATGCCCCCCGCGATCGTATAGAGCGCCGTCAACAAAACGATGAACGGCACGTACTCGGCCACGAGCGCATGGCCGAGCGTGTGGCCCGCAGGCCCGAGGCCATACGCGTAGGCAAACGGCGCCAGAAATGCGATGGCCCATGCCGCGGCGATCTTGCCGAAATGGCGATGCCAGAACCCGGGAGCGATCAGCGGAAACAGCGCGATCGAAAGCAAAATGCCGGCGAACGGCAGGGCCCACCATGGCCCCAGCAACGCGCCGTCGGGCACGGCTGCCGTCGCAGCCATCGCCCCGGAAGACCCAACCGCAAGCGTCAATACCAATGCACTCGCCGCCGCCTTGCATGCGCAAGCAGCTCGTTTTTCCATCATGAACTTCCTCTCGTTTTTGGGAGAACCGCCAGCCTCGACGCGCACCGGCGCTCGACCGGCTCGACCGGCTCAACCGCCGCGCACGACGATCGCATGGACGCGGTAAGGGCCGTGTGCCCCGAGCACGATGGTTTGCTCGATATCGCCCGTGCGCGAAGGCCCCGACACGAAATTGACCGCACGGGGCAACTCGCCGCGCTCGGCACGCATGAGGGCAAACGCCTCCTCGTGCCCCGCCACGATGCGAGACGCGGGCACGACGGCGATATGCGTCTCGGGCAACAAGGCCATCGACGCCTCGGTCTCGGGCCCGGACAGCAAGGCAAGCGAACCGGTTTCGGCCGTCGCGCAAAAACAAGCGGTAATGCCCACGAGATCGCCGTTCACGGGCTTGCGGAACTCGACCTCGATACCGGCTTGCGCCCACGGCAACGCTTGCAGCGTGGCCCAAGCGACCGCGCGCGGCGCGATGCCGAGTTGCGCCAAATATCGCGCGGCGGCGGCCGGGACATCCTCGAGCGATTCGACGAGATCGACCGTACTGGCCAGCAGCCGCGCTTCATCGATGAAGCGCGACACCAAGGCTTCGCGATCGGCCGGCAATTCCGGGCGCGGCCCCAGCGGGTGACGCGCGAGGTAATCGGCAACGGCCTCGCGCTCGGACGGCTCGGGCTCGGCCGAGCGGCCCGACGCCGCGCGGATTCGAGCGAGAATGTTGCGCCGCGCCGCCGATGTATCCATTGCGTTCCCCATCTCGAAGCCGAATGAATGGCCGATTATACGGGCCTTCTTTTTTGGGATACACCGGCCGTTCGGCCTACGAAACGACGCCTCAATCGGGGTTGTCTTCGACCGGCGTTTGGATGCCGAAGACCTGCCTCAAGTAGGCGAGATAGGCTTTGTCGTCGCACATGTTCTTGCCCGGCGAATCGGACAGCTTGGCCACGGGCTGTCCGTTGCAGCGAACCATCTTGATGACGATTTGCAACGGGCTATAGCCGAGGTCGTTCGTGAGATTGGTGCCGACGCCGAACGCGAGTTTGCAGCGCCCGCGAAAGCGCTCGTACAGTTGCAGCACTTTCGGGATGTCGAGCGCATCGGAAAACACGAGCACCTTGGTGCGCGGATCGCAGCGGTTCTCTTCGTAGTGGCGCAGCAACTGTTCGCCCCACTCGAACGGATCGCCGGAATCGTGGCGCGCGCCGTCGAACAGCTTGCAGAAGTACATATCGAAGTCGTTCAGGAACGCCTTCATGCCGTAGACGTCCGAGAGCGCGATGCCCAGATCGCCGCGATACTCCTTGGCCCACACTTCGAAGCCGTACGTTTGCGAATCGCGCAGGCGCGGCCCGAGCGCTTGGCAAGCCTGGAGATACTCGTGCGCCATCGTGCCGAGCGGGGTCAAGCCATGCTTTTTCGCGTAGAACACGTTGCTCGTGCCGGCGAACTGCTCGCCCAGGCCGGCCGTGAGCGTGTGGATAACCTCTTCGTGCCAATGTCTGGAAAAGCGCCGGCGCGTGCCGTAATCGGCGATCTTGCAATCGGCGAACTCGGGCCGCGCGCCCAGCAACGCGATTTTCTCTTTCAGGCGCTCGCGTCCGATCGCGTAGTCGGGCTCGCGCTGCGTATTGCGGAAATACACCTCATTGACGATGGCCAGCACCGGTATCTCGAACAAGATGGTATGCAGCCACGGCCCTTTGATCGAGATGTCGATTTCGCCGGCCCGCTTGGCCGATGCCTCGATCGAGATGTACTTCTCGTTCAAGTGGAACAGGGCGAGAAAGTCGACGAAGTCGCTCTTGATGAAGCGCATCCGCCGCAGGTAATCGAGTTCGTCGTCGGCGAAGCGCAGCTCGCAAAGCTGGCGCACTTCGTCGCGGATCTCGCCGACGTACGGCGCCAAATCCACGTTCGGCGTGCGGCAGCGGAAGCGATATTCGACGTTCGCCGCCGGGAAATGATGCAAGACGACCTGCATCATCGTGAACTTGTAGAGATCCGTGTCGAGCAGCGAAGTGATGATCATGGTGTCAACCGAGGCGCGGTAGGGCGACGTGCCGCCCGTCTCCGAGGGATCGCCGCATGTTACCGCATCGGCGGCGCGAGGCGTGCGGGCTCGGCGAGCACGCAGCGCAAGCGCGGCCCGGCGCCCATAAACTAATCACGAATCGATCTAAACGGGACGAAGACCCTCTACGCATCGGGGCTAGGCCATTAAGTTACAATATGTCGTTTGCTAATTCGCATATTTCCCAGATACCTGCAGGAGCTTGAATGACTCACGTTGTGACCGAAAGCTGCATCAAGTGCCGCTATACCGACTGCGTCGATGTCTGCCCGGTGGACTGCTTTCGCGAAGGTCCCAACTTCCTCGCGATCGATCCCGACGAGTGCATCGACTGTGCCGTGTGCGTGGCGGAATGCCCGGTGAACGCGATCTATGCCGAGGAAGACGTCCCTGGCGATCAGCAACAGTTCACGCCGCTGAACGCCGAGCTGGCCAAGGTGTGGCCGAGCATCACGAAGACGAAGGCGCCGCTGCCGGAAGCCGATCAGTTCAAAGACATCCAGGACAAGCTCCAGTATCTCGAGCGATAAGGCGATCGCGGGCGTCGGCTCCCGGCGCCCCGCCGTCGCTAAAATGCCGACGAAGCACCCCGAAGTTTCCCATGGGTATTGACAGAGCGAGAGCCG
>NZ_JBQCIV010000065.1:0-41300 GCF_051953405.1 Trinickia sp.
AAATCGGGCCGTTGCGCGCGGGGCTGCGTTGTACGTGCTCGTGTTCCGCAATTCGCCGCTGCTCGTCCAACTGCTGTTCTGGTACTTCGGCGCGGCCACGCTGTTGCCGCAAAGCTGGATGGGTTGGCTCAACGGTGCGCATGGGTTTGCGTTGGGACCTGTCGCGCTTGCGTGGCCGTCTTTTGAATTCGTAGCGGGCTGGATCGGGCTGACCTGCTATGCGGCCGCGTTCATCGGCGAGGAATTCCGCGCCGGGATACGCGGCGTAAAGCCGGCCCAATATCAGGCCGCGGAGGCACTCGGGCTGACACCGATCGCCGTGTTCCGTCATGTGATCCTGCCGCAAGCGATTCGCATTGCTATACCGCCGCTCGCCGGCCAATACATGAACATTGTGAAGAACTCGTCGCTCACCATGGCGATCGGTCTTGCGGAACTGTCGTATGCCTCGCGCCAGGTCGATACCGAAACCTTCAAGACGTTCCAGGCGTTCGGCGCGGCGACGGTGCTGTACATCGGAACCATCGCGGCAATCGAAGCTGCGCTGCTCGTGCTGAAGCGTCGCGATGCAAGCGGCTGGCACAGGGGCAACGCATGAGCGCGTTCGAATGGGGGCCTACGCTGCGTTACCTGCTGTTCGGCACGTTCCCCGACGGCCCGCTCGGCGGCGTGGCCTTGACGGTCGCGATGGCGGTCGTATCGGCAGCGTTGTCCGCCGTTGTGGGCTTGGCGGGCGGCATCGCACTGTCGATGACGCGGGGTGCCGCGCATCTGGCGCTGACCGCTCTTGTCGGCTTCTTCAGAGCCATTCCAGTGCTGATGCTGATCTTCTGGACATTCTTCCTGATGCCGATGCTGCTACACGTCGACGTACCAGGGCTCGCCACGGTCGTATGTGCGCTGGCGCTGATCGGTGGCGCGTATCTGTCGCACGCCGTACATGCGGGTATTGCGGCAGTAGGCCGAGGACAAGTGCAGGCCGCGCTGTCGCTGGGTATGACACGCTGGCAGGCGTTGCGCTACGTTTCGCTGCCGCAGGCGGTTCGGATGATGGCGCCTTCGTTCCTCAATCAATGGGTGTCGTTGATCAAGGACACGTCGCTGGCTTATATCGTCGGCGTACCCGAGTTCACGTTTCTCGCCAACCAGGTGAACAACCGCCTGATGGTGTATCCGGTGCAGATCTTTCTGTTCGTTGGGCTCGTCTATCTACTGATATGTTCCGCCATGCAATGGTGCGCGGCACGCGTGCTCGCTGCGCGGCCAAGGGCAGACCGACGGCGCGCCGTACGTCCCCTACGATCGCAAACGGCAGGCCGTCCGCCATGCTGAAACTCACCCCGACTCACCCGGTATTGCTCGGGTTCCCGGACCCGAACGCTCGATTGAACGCCATTTCGAAGTTGTTCACGCCGTTCGCATCGACGATCTGGGCCATCGTCGCCGCGTAGTCGATGAAGTAGGGCGCCGCCCCGAGCAGCAGGGAAATCTGGTGCGCGTAGCTGAGCCCTCCTTGATCGAGTGCCATCGACGTATCGACGAGCCCCGCAAACCCGGCGTCGTTCAGCACACCCGGCGCGAGCCACGAGATCGGGATCGAGAGCCAGCCGGCCGCCTGCTCGTTCGTCGTCACCAGGTTCGGCAGTAGGCCCAGCAGATTGCTCGCATTGATGCCGTTCGGCATCGACAACTGCGCGAGCGATTCGGTCACGCCCGCCGCGTTATCGGCCGAATTGATCGCCGTCGATGTGCTAGTGAAATCCGCGAACTTCTGGCCGAATGCGCCGATGTTGAGGAATTTGTCGGCAGTTCCCGCGCCGCTGATGCCCGTGCCTGCGATCGCGCCGATGCCCGCGCCGAGCAGCGTGCCGAGCACCGCCCCCCACGCCGCGCCCTTTGCCATCGCAATCAACATCGATTCCGCGTTGCCCTTGCCGCCGGCGAAACCAATGGCGAGCCCCGTGCCGGCGCCGGCGAACGTGCCCTGGATCGCGCCTGCCGCAACGAACGACAGGAACGTCTTGGTGCCGCCGATCAATGTATCGATCCCGGCTGCAGCAGCGCCGCCCAGCGCACCGCCGGCGAGCGAGGTCGCGCCACCGAGGAACGCGCCGAGGAACGCCCCTGCCCAAAGGTTGCCGCCTGCCTTTTGCGCGGCAAGTTCGCCCGCAATCGCGCCGCCGAGGCTGCCAAGCGCAACGCCCGCGAGCAACCAGCCGCCGATGTTCGCGGAGATCACGCCCAGCGCAACGAGCGTCGCGCCCCCCGTGAAAATCGCGCCGACCACGCAAGCCGCGGCAAGCACCGCGATGCCGATGATCTCGAGCACGCTCAAGAAGCTGGCGCCGCTTGGGTCCGCGAGCAGGATCGGATTGGCAAGGCAGTAGACGTACGGATTCCACGCGCCTACCGTGTAGACGCTCGTTACGACCGGGTCGGGGCTGATGAACTGGCCGACGCGCGGGTCGTACCATCGCAGGCCATGGCAGACGAGCCCCGTTGCGTCGGTCGTCCCGAGCGCCGCCACAACGGCCGCGATTTCTCCGGGCGGTACGGGGGCGTCGGTAGGCCGCGCGTAACCGAACGGCGTCAGCCGCACACGCGCGGCGTAGGCCCCCTTGGCATCGGTGAGAAGATCCATCGTGCCGAGCGCATTGGGATGGACGAACGTCAGTGTGCCGCCGACGTCGGCTGCCACCCGCTGTCTGCCGAACGCGATCCAGACGATCGCCGTGTCGCCCTGGAATTCGAGGTCCTCGGTCGGGCTCAAGTACGTCTGTGCCCCGTTCGTCGTCGTGCGCACGCGGCGCCCCTGGTAGTCGTACGTGTGCGCGATCTGCGTCGCATTCGGCATCGCCACGCTAACGAGGTGATCGGCCGCGTCGAAGGTTGCAGCCCCGAATCGCCCAGCCGTCATGCGGCCCGCCGGATCGAAGGCCACTGCGGCGCCGCCGATCGAGGCAAGCCGATGAGTGCCGGCCTCGTAGGTGAGTGCGCCAGCGTCGGTGACGGCCGTCGCGTTGAATGCGTCGTCGAAGGTCCAGCCATGTGCATCGCCGGCAGTCGTCCCTTGACGATAGTTCGCGCTTGTCAGCCGGCGCAGCGCGTCGTAGCCGAAATCGGCGCTGTCGTCGCCGGGGCATGCGCTCGAAAGCGTTTGCACGAGTCCGTCGCTACGCGCGAGCGTCGTATCGCGCAGCACCGTTTGCGATGCATCGAGCGCGCGCATGCGGGCGATGCCGCCCGCATTGGGGGCGTAGTCGATCAGCGTTGCTGCACCGTTCGCGTAGCGCAGCGACGTCATGCGTCCGAACGTGTCGTACACCGCTTGATCGACTACGCCTGATGCGCTCGTGAGCCGCCCGTCTGCCCCGTAGCCGTACTCGATCGTACGACCCTTGCCGCCCGGCGCCGTGGCCGGCAGCGTCACACTCGCCGTGCGGCCCAGCGCATCGTACGCGCGTTGCGTGACGAAGGCCTGCCCCGTGCTTGCGACCGTGCGTGTCGTCGACGTCTTGCGTCCTGCTTCGTCGTATTCGAAAACGAGTGTGCCGAGTTCATCGGTGACGCGCCACAGCCGCGTGAAGCGATTGGCGGTGATGCCGTCGGCCGGCGCTGCACCGTTCGCGTCGACATACTCGTAGCGCACCCGTGGCGCCGCTTCCGCGTCGTGACGGACGGCTGTCACGCGGTTCATCGCATCGACGTCGGTGTAGACGCTCTGGCCCGCGGCGTTCGTGCGGGCGCGCTGATTGTCCGACGCATCGATCAGATAGACGGTGCGTCCGGTGTCTGGGCTTTGCTGCACGAAGAGGCGACCGAGTGCGTCGAGCGTAAAGGCGATGTGCGCGCCGCCGGGCAGCGTCACATCGCTGACCTTGCCCGATGGCGCGTAGCCGTAACGCTGCTCGACCCAATGATCGCCGGCGTTGCGCGACACCGACACCAGTTGGCCCGCGGCGTCGTAGACCTGCCGTTCGACATCGACGGTCGCGCCGCCCGGCCACGTCTCGCTTGTGATCACCGTGGCGCCTTCGCGGCGGCTCGCGACGACGAGCCCGTCCGGCCGCGTGAGCTGCACGAGCCGGCCGAGTGCATCGTACGTCGACGCTGTGACGCCCGTACCGTCGGGCGGCGGCTGCCAGCCGTCGCCCGTCGCCGTGTAGGGCAGAAAAGATGCGGCGACGATCCCGCGCGCGTTGCGGCGCACTGCGTTCGTTACAACCCACTGGCCGGCCGTCGCAGCGGGCGTGCCCTTGCCGAGCACGTTGCCGGTGCCGTCGAGCCAGGTCACGGCGGGTACCGTCTCGTTGCCGCCATGCGCGCTGCGCGTCGCGCTCGCAACCGTCGAGATCGCGCCGGGTGTGTACGCGAACGTCAAAGACGGCATCGCGGCGGAGTCGAGCGGGCCGATCGTCGCGACGACACGGCCGAGCGCGTCGAACGCGTCGGAAGTCAGATAGCCGTTGGCGTCGGTGAGCGACGCCGTCTGATAGACGCGCGCGTCAGTTGTCGCCGACGCCCTATTGCCGAGCGCGTCGATCACCTTGACGACGCGCTGCCCGCTCGCATCGTATTGCAACGTCTGCAGCGCCCCGAGGGGCCCCTTCGTTGCGAGCGTCGGGCCGCTCGCGTTCGAGGCGCGCGCATGCGCTCGGCGTGTCTTCCACCAGCCGGCGACATCGCCCGCCAGGCGGTGGTAGCCGTACTGCGCGAGTTCGGGCGGGTTCGCTCCCCAGACTGCGGCAACGAAGGCATCGTCGAACACGCGATCCTCTATCCGCGTCACGAGGCCATTCGACGCTTGGCCCTCGGGCAGCCCCGCGAACGCGTCGCCATCGTAGAAGCAGATCGATTCGGACACGATGCTGCCATCGGGTGCCGTCTGCGTGACGCGTGCCGGGAGCCTCAGATACGTGCCGCCCGTTGCGAGCGTCGTCGTTGTCGTCACGTCCTGATCGGGTGTCGCCACGCCTGCACGCTGCGCACGCGTGCGTTGCGAGGTGATGTCGCCTTCGGGGGTGATCGCGAGATAGTCGACGGTGCGCGTCGACACCATTGCGCTTTGCCGCTCCCAGCGCTCTTCAGTCGATGTCGTGCAGTAGGGCACGGCGATGTGCCGGCCGCCGTCGACCGATGACGCGACGACGAGCGCATCGTAAGCATGCCGCGCAATCGAATACGGCCGGTCTTCGAGCGCCGAGCCGTCGAGCCCGTACGTCGTGGTCGTGAGCGGCTTGCGACGCAGCGCGCCAAGTTTCAGCGCTTCCTCTTCGGCGAGCGGCCGGCCCGGATCGGCCGGATCGAGGCCAAGATGAAATGTCGTTTCGACGCGCAGCGTCGGGCATGACGCGTCGCCGAGCTGATCGCTATCGACGCGGCCGAAGCCTAGGAACGTGCGCGTCGCGGGATCGTAGCGCGCCTCGTGATAGGTGTAGCGAACACTCGTGGTGGCACCCGTGCCGTGATCGGTCTGATCCGTGCGGGCGACGCATTGAATCGGAAACGGGTGATAGGTCTGCCATGGCTTGCCCGCCTGCGCATCGTCGCGCGCATACTCCGTGCTTGTGCGGTAGCTCACGTGGGTACTCACTGCAACGCCATGCGCGATGTCGGTCAGCAGATACGGCTTCGCGCCACCGCCGAGATCCAGATAGGCCTGGCGCGACGCACCCGCTATCGAGGGCAGTTGGAAGTGCACGCCCGCCGTGCCTGCCCCCAGCAGGTCGACGATCCGGAAGCTGCCCGGCAGCGCGACCGGCGTACTGGCGATCGTCGTTGGCGCAGCGAGCCGCGTCGCGCCCACGTTGCGCCACAGCGTGACCGATTGCAGGCCGACGTAGACGAGATCTGCGCAGCCGTCGCCGTCGATATCGAAAAGCGCGAGCCGGTGTGGGTCGTAATCGCGCGGGAATGCCGGAGAAGGCGTCATCGGTATGGCCGCGTCCCAGCCGCCGTCCGCGCGCGCGGGCCAGTAGGTGACACCGCCGCCCGTCACGCGAACGACGTCCATTAGGCCGTTGCCCGTCATGTCGGCAAGATAGACATGCGGATCCGCCAGCGAGACGGGCGGCATACGCTCGGGCGGCAACATACGCGGTGCATCCGACCACGTTGCCGGACCGTCGCGCAGATACATCAGCCAGCCGCCGCCGGTGTCTAGCAGGATGTCGGTGATACCGTCGCCGTTCAAATCGACGAAGCGTAGCCTGACGTCGCCGGGCGATACGGCGGGCGCGCGCTCGAAAACGATCGGCCGGCCAAACCCGGTCGGTGCCGCGCCGCCCGGCGCCGACAATGGGTAATAGCCGGAGAAGCGCTCGCCGAGCACGAGCACGTCGACGCTGCCGTTACCCGACATGTCGGCGAACGCCACCGACGGCGACGAGAGCTTAAGCGGCGCGGCGGTACGCGAAAGCGGCCGCGGCGCGCCGAACTGACCGCCGCCGAGATTCGGATGCATCGTCGGCATGCCGTTGCCGAGACGGACGATGTCGGGCAGCCCGTCGCCGGTGAGATCGGCGAGATCGGTGTCCGGGTCCGACAGCGATGCGGTCCAACCCGTTACCGGCACGAGTGCCGGCGTGCCCGGCTTCGAGTAGGCGAAGGTGCGATCGGGTGCGGACAGCGCCGAGCCGTCCGCCGCATGGCCTTGCTCGCGTATCGTCGCGAGGAGCGAGCGGCCTTGGCCGCCATCGTCGTCGTACAGCAGCGTCCAACTGCGCACCAGGCTCTGCGCTTCGGTCGTCACGTGCAATTCGATCCGGCTGCAACGCATATCGAGCCTGACGGGTGCGCCGTAGCTGCCATCGATGAGTACGTCGGGCCGGCTTTCATAGACGAATGCGAGCCGATACGTGCCCCATTCGATCGTCTGAGGCACGCGGCTGCCGCCATCGGTTCGCCAGGTATAGGCGATCGCATTGCCGGAACTGTCCGTGCAGCGATCGACGAGCCAGGCCGCCGGCAGCGCGCCGTCGCCGATCTGGGCGTTCGCGCTCGTCCCGAGCGTGTACCGGGTGTCGCTTTTGTCGGTCACTGTCCAGGCGGCGCCGCTCAATTCGATCAGCAATCCGGTGCTATCCACGATCGGGCGAAACCGCTGCGCGCCCATGTCGACTAGCTCGCCGACGCCGACGAGCGTGCACGTACCGGGCGGCGTGGGTTCGGCCCCACCCAACGCCGGCACGATCTTGCGGCGGATCGTCATCAAGCCCAGCGACCAGCCCATGCCGAACGGTCCATCGCCCGCACCCGCCGAATACTGCAGCGTATGGGGCGGCGTCAATCCGTTCGGACCGGCCGGTACCGTCAGATCGAATTTCAGCGTCGCCGTGCCGGTGTTCAGGTCGACGCTGAAATCGCCTCCATCGCCGCCAACCGATCCGCCGCCCGAAGGGAGGTTGAGGATCTCGTCGGCGGTACCGCTTGTCTTGGCCACGGCTCGCCTCCTAGATGGGGTTCAACTGCGCGGCTTGAATGCGTAATCGATGACAAGCACGAGATTGATCAGCGAGGAGAGGTCGAGTTTGCCGCCGGGCGCAAGCGAAGGGTTGGCTGCAGCGCTCAACGTCAGTGTCCAGTCGCCGAGCGCGGACCCTCCAACGGCCCCGGTCCAGGTGCTGCCGGCCGACTGCGAGGAGATTGCGCCGGTCGCATCGGTTGGGGCCGAGACGGCAGCCTTGCCCGGCGCGCTCAGCGCGATGGCGATGTTCGCGGCACTCGTGCCAGGCTTCATCGCGACGAGCAGGCTCACCGCGGTGATGCTCGGCGCGCTCTGGTCTAACGGAAAGTCGGCAGCGGATAGGGTAAGCGTGAGCGTCCCCGTCGATAGAAAACCGTAGAACAGGTCGGGATAGAGCCACGCAAGCGGAATTGCGCGTTCGCGGTTGTAATAGCCGGGGCGGCTCGCGAGCTGCGCGAGCACGGGCTGCACAAGGCTCGGATCGAAGCGCGCTTCATAGATGAACGTCAGCACGACGTCGGTGAGCGTGCCGTAGTTGATGTCGTTGAGTGCAGGCGGCAGGCTTAACGTCCAACTGCTCGCGACGCCCGCGCCTTCGAAGATACCCGTCTGATTATCGAGCGGCGGCGCGAGCACGGCGTCCTGCAGCGGATCGTAGTCCGAAATGACCTGCGTCTCCGCGCTTTGCACGCGCGCCTTGCTCGGCGCGGCGGGCGTCGCCACATCGGATGGCAGCCGGTAAAACGATATCCCGTTGTTACTGAGCGTGCCGGAAATACCCGTCGGCGGAACGATGCCTTGCACCGAGACGAGCACGCGGCGGATGCGGCCTTGATACGAACCCGGATACGCGCTGTCGAAATCGTCGAGCGTCGTCTCGAATGCCATCGATCCTGTCTTGCGCAACTGCGTCTCGAACAGATAGCCGTATCGGCTCGCGAGCGAGATCGATTGCTTCAGATACTGCTTCTTGCCGCGCGTCGAGTTCACGAGGTCGTCGGTGAACGACTGGATGTCGGCCATCAGCGCGTCGGCGGCCAGCAGCCCGTCGACCACGCCTTGATAGGAGGCCTTGATGAATGCCACGTTGGTGTCGTTCTCGAAGTTGTAGGCCTGCTGCATCAGCTTGGACGCACGCAACGCCATGTCCATGTAACGCTCGTAGAACTGGTCGACGAAATCGCCCATCGCCTTCCAGACCTGCGGCGTAAATGTGTTGGCATCGAACACGCCGAGTGTTTGCGCGGCCGCTTGTGCGTTGAGCTGCGCAACGGCAAGATTGGCGCCCGCCGCCGACACCTGCGCATTCGCCGCGGTCAGTTGTGCCTGAGCCTGCGCGGCCGCCTGCTGCATTTCGGTCGTCGTCCGGTTCATGCTGTCGATCTGAAACTGCTGGCTGAGCCGGTTCGCGGCGAGATTGGTCGCGGCCGCGACGGTGGCCGAGTCGCCCGAAATCGTTTGCCCCGACAGGTACTGGTTGGCCATCGCGCTCACGCCGTTGTAATCGCCGTCATCGCCGCCCGACACCTGCTGGCCTGTGGCTTGGATGATGATGACTTGGCCGTTGATCGAGCCGTACTCCTGCGCGTTTTTTGCGGCGTTCGTGGCGCGCGTCTGCGCGAGCGTGACGCCCGCCTGATAAGCCTGCGCTTGCGCCTGGGCCACTGCGAGCTGCTGCGCGGCCGCGTTTACTTGTCCGTTTGCCTGGGCAACCTGATTCGTGAGTTCCGTCTTCGTCAGGGTGGCCTGATCTGCCTGATTCCAGTAATTGATGACCTGATTCTCGGCCTGTAGTGCGAGCTGCGCGAAATTGATCGCAATCTGCTGTAGATAGCTGAACGACCAGATCGGCACAGCCGCCGCGTAGTTGCCCCAGTAGTCGAGCCCCGCGCCGATTTGCACGAGCTTTGCATAGACCTTGAGCAGCACGGTGGCGATTGCGACGTCGTCGGCAGACACGCCTGCGACGCCGGATTGCGCAAGCGTGGCGAGCTGTGGCAAAAGGGCGGTCGCGCTTTTCGCGGCGGTTGCTAGGCCCGCAAGTTGATAAAGCGACGTGGCCGGGGCGGCAGGGCTGCCGGGTGTTACCACTTTGCTATAGACCGCCGTTGCACCCGCGCGGTCGCCTTGCTGATAGAGGCTGTCGCCCCATGCGCTATAGAGGCCGGCGAGCGCGACCCATACATACGGCCCCTCGGTCGATGTGTTGAGGTACGTGTAGCCGGCTGCCTGAAGGTAGTAGGTCTCGGCGTTCGCATAGTCGCCGAGTGCCTGGTAGCACTGCGCGATAGCGAGCGGGATCGTGTAGAAGTAGTCGTGCGGGAGCACCAGCGAGCGCTCCCACAGGCTGTTCGCGTTCGTCAGCGCATCGGGTAGGGCCGTGGCCGATACGTGCGGCGCGTAGAGCAGCGACTTGATCGACGCGATATCGGGGTTGCCGCTCGAGGCCCACTGGATTGACCTGACGGCCGTCTGCGCGCCGCTACCGGTCAGGAGTCCTAACTGTCTTTGTGCGAGCAGCGTGACCGGCACCTTCGGAAACGGCAAGATCTTGATCGGCGAGGTCGTCGGGGTCGGCGACAGGTCGATGCCGCGCAGCGGCCCCGCCGTAATCGCCGCGGCATGCAGCGTCGGGGATGGAGACGATGCCACGTTGGGGTTGGCCGACGGAAGTATGCTCGGTTGTTGCATAGTGCCCGGCGAGAACGCCCCTGCGACTGTTGCGTCGAGCAACTTCGCGCGTGCCACGGCGGCGCTGCTTGCCGCACTGTTGCCCTGTGCGGAATAGAGCGACGCGAGCTGCATGTCCGCGAGCGCCTGCGCGGTCGAGGCTGGATTCGCGCTGACGGGCATCAGCCCCGCGCCGTGCAACGCGGCAACGCTGGCGAGTTGCTGCGCAGAAGGGGGCGTTGCAGGCCGCACTGGGCTCGCGGGTGCCGGCACAGACAGGAGGTTTAGCCATTGCGACGTTGCGGAGAGCAGCGCGTCGAAGAGGGCGGGGTCACGCGGTAGCTGGGCGCGCAGGCGGCCCCCGAGTTCCGGGTCCCATTGCGGATCGAGCTGTGCATAGATCAGCGATTCGCATGCGAAGTAGTCGTCGAGCGCGTCCGCATAAGCGCGCGCGTTGAACGAAGCGGCGGCCGATGCCAGCAACGCGTCGATCTCTGCGAGCAACGCAGCGTCCGTGTTCGATGTGCCGACCGCGCGTGGATTGACCGGTGGACGGTCGATGAAGCTGTAGGTCGATACGCGCTGAGTGAGCGTAGGCATCGTGGCGTCCCCCCGAAAACGGCGTTCAGTTTCATCTAGACCGCCGGCGAGCAGCCGCGCGGTCGAACTCCCGGCCTGATCTTGCAAGCTTTAACGTGGGCGACATGGCAGGTACGTTTGCGTGCCAGTCGAAACACGGTTGCTGTACTTTAGGTGGATATTTTCCTAAGTCAATTCATCTTTGATTTAAAAGACGAGTTGGTATTATTTGATCGATCGTTCTTTTTATGATTCGAATTTATTCCATTTCCGATTAATAAAGTAATTTCCATGCGTGTTTTTCGCGCGGAAATTACAAAGAGCATTTCCGGCGGCCCGAGCAGATCGGCCACCGCTTGCCCATTTGTGGCGTGCGTAAGCGGCGTACTTTTGAAGCTCCCCCTTACGGGCGGCGAAACTGCGCGCGGCGAAGTCTCCATTGGACGCGAGTATTCGCACTTGAGTAACCGGCGCAGCCATTCAAGCCTGTAGGCCGAAGGCGCGCCTTAGACTCTTATCGACTTGCCCCAAAGGCGCGAACCGGCGCAAGACACTGAGCAGCTTTGCCCGGCCGTCCGCTGGGCGCCTTAGCTGGTGGGTGCTCTCGATGACGGCCAAGAGTTTCTTCGCTACATCCTCGGGCGGCGGAGCACTCGCCACTTGCTGCCGCACTGCCTCGACGCTGCCGGCGAACGCGGCGGCGTAGTCTTCGATAACGGCCTGAGTTTTCGTCGCGTTCGCGTCCAGCTTCGTGCGCGTAAAGCTCGGCTGCAACAGCACGACACGGATGCCAAAGCCTCGGACTTCGTGATCGAGCGATTCGGAAAGACCTTCGAGTGCGTGCTTGCTGGCGGCGTAAAGGCCCATGAAAGGGGCCGGCAGGAATCCGAGTACCGAACTCACGTTGACGATAAGCCCGCTCCGATGGCTTCGCATCGAAGGCAAGAGCGCCCGGACGACGCGCAAAACGCCAAACAAGTTGACGTCGAACAGTGCCTTTGCCTCCGCGTCGCTCGTGGCCTCGACAGGGCCCGCGAGCGCAACCCCAGCATTGTTGACGAGGATGTCGATGCGCCCCGTCTTTTGCAGCACGGCGTGGACCGCGGCTGCGATCGAATCCTCGTCCTGCACGTCCAGTTTGACGAACTCGACGCCGGGAATCTCGCGGGCGGAATCCAGTCTGCGCACGCCGCCGAATACGCGGTAGCCGGCGGCGGCCAGCGCTCTTGCGCTGGCCTCTCCAATGCCGGAGGACGCGCCGGTAATCAATACGGTTTTCTTCTTCATCGGATGCACTCCGGCAGTGGGGTTACGGCTTGAGGGGAGTCGAGGCATCAGCCTCTCCTTTTTTGATTGCAACAGCAATGAAAATGCCGCGCTCGCTACCGAGGTGTGGCGACAACCCGCCGGAACGCGTCAAGCCTTTCGCGATGGCATCCAGCGCTATATCGAACTGGTTGGAGCAATGCTGTCGTCAGGCGACGAGAAGCACGGCCGGGCCGAGGCGGTGACCGTGCTGGCGGCAATGGTGGGGGCGATGGCCCTGTCAAGGGCCATTGGCGATATCGATCCGTCGTTTTCGAGCGAAATCCTAAACGACGTAGGCGCGCAGCTCGCCTTATTCATCGAAGCCAAGCGGGCTTAGTGTGTCTCCGGCGCGATGACAGCGACATCGTCAGGCGCATCGATCGGTGGCCGACGAGACGCGTCGATCACGGCGGACGTCAACTGCTGCGGATGCATGGGAGCGTTCCATCCACCCCCGAGCGCTTTGAAGGTCGCAATCGCTGCGCGAGCCGATTCGGTTTGCGCCTGCACGCTCGCATCGGAAGCCTGAAGCAAGGTTTCGTCGGCGTGCAATACATCGATGAAGCTGGCCGCGCCGCTACTGTACGCCGCCGTCGAAGCGTCCTTCGCTTTGGACAACGACGATACCGCGTGCTCGAGCGTCGTCGTCTGCGCCTGCCGGTTCACGAGCGACGACAGCGAATTCTCGACATCCTCGGTGGCGCGCAGAACAGCGAGTCGATAGCCTGCGAGCGCTTCCGCCTCCTTGCCTTTTGCCTCGCCCACTTCGGCGTCGATACGCCCAAAGTCGAACAAGCGCCAGCGCAATCCCAAGAGCCCCGCCGCCTGCGTGGCGCCGCCGGTGAACAGCGTGCCGGCCGAGACGGCAGTTGCGCTGCCGAGCATCGCACTGAGCGAAAGCTTCGGATAGTACTCGCTCACCGCTGCACCGATCTGCGCGTTCGTGGCGGCGAGGTGGCGTTCGGCCGCGATCAAATCGGGCCGTCGTTGCAGCAGATCGGCCGGCGTGCCCATATCGGAGATGGGCGGCACGGCCGGGATGGGGGCCGCGACGGCCAACTCGGCGCGATGGGTACCGGGCGGGGTGCCGAGCATGACGTCCAGCGAATTCGTCGCCGCATCGAGGCTGGCAGTGAGGATCGGGATCGTTGCCTGAACCTGATCCAGTGTTCCTTGCGCTTGTTGGACCTGATAGTCGGCGGCGGCGCCGCTTGCGAAGAGCAGCTTGACTCTGCTCAAGAGGTCTTGCTGGGTTTTCACCTGCCGGTTGGCAATATCGAGGCGCGCCTGCAGGCCACGGATCGTGACGTAAATGTCCGCGGTCTGGGCCGTAACGGCCAGCCGAGTCGCGACAGCCGACGCTTGCGTAGCCGAATAATCGGCGAGTGCAGCTTCGCGCTGTCGGCGCAGGCCGCCAAAAATGTCGATCTCCCAACCGGCTTCGAGATCGGTCTCGTATTCGCTGCCCCGGCGCTGGTAATTGGGTGTTGCATTGAGCAACCGGCCCTCGGGCGTATCGATCGACTGATAGGCCCTGGCGGCAGAAGCGGAAACCGTCGCCGAAGGCAGTAGTGCGGCGTTCGCGCCGCCCAGGCGCGCACGAGCCTGATCGATCCGCGCAGCCGCTTGCGCCAGGTCCAGATTCTGGGCGAGGGCTGTGGACACATAACGCGTCAGCAGCGGGTCGTTGAATCCCTCCCACCAAGCGGATAGATCGCCGGGGGTCGTCGCCTTCGTCGCAGCCGTCGGCCGATTCATGTAGCTTTGCGCGAGCGGCACATCGGGGCGCCGGTAGTCGGGCCCCACCGCGCAGGCGGAGAGCACGGCGGCGCTTAATAAGAGAAGAACCGGTCGATACGAGAACATGGTGAGTCCAGAGAGGGGTCGAAGTGTGACTAATATACAATACGGTCACTAGTTGTCAATCACTCTCTCGGAAGTTAAGCTTGAGCCATGAACACGCCCACCCCGTCCTCCCAGCCGTCCCGTGGTCCCACGGAGCACGAAGTCCGCGCACAGATCGTCGATGCCGCGACCGAATACTTCAGCCGATATGGCTACGAAAAAACTACAGTCTCCGACCTTGCGAAGGCGATTGGTTTTTCGAAGGCTTATATCTATAAGTTTTTTGACTCCAAACAGGCCATTGGTGAGGTAATTTGTGCCAATCGGCTGGCCACCATCATCGAAGCGGTCCACCGAACAGTGGGGGACGCCCACAGCGCAACCGAGAAATTCCGCCGCATGTTCAAGGCTTTGGTCGTCTCCGGGAGCCAACTCTTCTTCCAAGACCGCAAGCTTTACGACATTGCAGCCGCGGCGGCGGGCACCCCGTGGCCTTCGGTCAACGGCTACGAGCAGCAGATCCGCCAAATGGTGTCGGACATCGTGCGGCTCGGCCGCGAAACAGGCGAGTTCGAGCGCAAGACGCCGCTCGACGAAACGGTGAATGCCATCTTCTTGGTGATGAACCCGTACTTCAACCCGCTGCTGCTCCAGCACAACCTCGATGGCGCGGAGGAAGCGACGATGCAGCTCGCAAGTCTCGTCCTCAGAAGTCTGGCACCGTAAATTTTTTCTTTGTGACCATTGACTAAAATAGTCACTCGTAGAAGAATGAGCGCTCCTACTCGTCGCAAGGAGCGACCTCATGTTTGCGCGTCGTCATCTCTTTTACACATTGAGCCTGGCCTCGCTCGCTCTGGCGGCGTGCGGTGACGGGCATGTCTCCGACCCGCGCACCGAGGCTCCGCTCGTGCGTACCAGCGTGGTCCAAGCCGCCCCGGGGCAAAGCCGCTCGTTCACCGGCATCGTTGGTGCACGGGTCCAAAGCGATCTCGGTTTCCGGGTTCAAGGAAAAGTGATCGAGCGCTTGGTCGACGTGGGCCAGACGGTCAAGCGCGGCCAACCCTTGATGCGCATCGATCCGGTCGACCTCGGCCTTCAGGCGCGATCGCAGCAGCAATTGGTCGATGCCGCTCAGGCACGCGCCAAGCAAGCCTCCGACGATGAAGCCCGGTATCGCGGTCTCGTGGCGGCGGGCGCGGTGTCGGTATCGACCTACGAACAGCTCAAGGCAGCGGCCGATTCGGCGAAGGCGCAATTGGCCGCCGCGAAAGCGCAGGCCGACGTGGCGAACAATGCTTCGGGATATGCGGTACTCCTGGCGGATGCCGACGGCGTCATCGTCGACACTTTGGCCGAGCCGGGGCAGGTCGTGACCGCGGGGCAGGTGGTTGTGCGCCTCGCACACGCGGGGCCGCGCGAAGCCATCGTGCAACTTCCCGAAACGCTTCGCCCGTCTCCCGGTTCGATTGCGCAGGCGAGGCTTTACGGTGCGAATCAGAAGAGCGTGCCCGCTACGTTGCGGCAATTGTCGGATTCCGCCGATCGTCTGACCCGCACCTTCGAGGCGAGATACGTGCTTGGGGGCACGCTGTCGGACGCGCCGCTAGGGGCGACCGTTACCCTCGATCTGCCGCGCGACGCCGGACAGCCACAGGCTGCGATGGAGGTGCCGGTCGGCGCATTGTTCGATCCGGGCACGGGCACCGGCGTCTGGACGATCGACGGATCGCCGGCGCATGCGTCCTGGCATAAGGTTCACGTCGCGGCGCTCGGCGCCGATACGGCCGCTGTCACGGGCGACGTTCGCGAAGGCGAGCGGGTAGTCGCGCTTGGCGCGCAACTGCTGCACGAAGGCGAGCAGGTGCGTCTTGCGGACGACCGCATTGCCGCAGCCTCGGTCGGGCAACAAGGAGAGACGCGATGAGCGGATTCAACTTGTCGGCCCTCGCGGTTCGCGAGCGCTCCGTCACACTCTTTCTGATCATCCTGATCTCCGTTGCCGGGATCGTCGCGTTCTTCAAACTTGGCCGAGCCGAGGATCCGCCTTTTACCGTCAAATCGATGACAGTCATTACGGCATGGCCCGGAGCCACCGCGCAGGAGATGCAGGACCAGGTAGCCGAACCGCTCGAAAAGCGGATGCAGGAATTGCGCTGGTACGAGCGCACCGAGACCTATACGCGCCCGGGGCTCGCGTTCACGACGGTGACGTTGCTCGACAGCACACCGCCCGCCGAAGTGCCCGAGCAGTTCTACCAAGCACGAAAGAAGCTCTCCGACGAGGCCGGGAATTTGCCGGCGGGCGTGATCGGACCTGTCGTCAACGACGAATACGCCGACGTGACCTTTGCGTTGTTCGCGCTCAAGGCGAAAGGACAACCCGAACGGCTACTGGTACGAGATGCCGAAAAGCTTCGGCAGCGGCTGCTTCATGTGGCAGGGGTCAAAAAGGTCAACATTGTCGGTGAGCAAGCCGAACGAATCTTCATCTCGTTCTCGCACGATCGGCTCGCGACGATCGGCGTCACGCCGCAGCAAATTTTCGCGGCGCTGAACGGCCAGAATGTCCTGACGCCGGCGGGCTCGATCGATACGGCCGGCTCGCAAGTCTTCATCCGAGTCGAAGGGGCGTTCGACAAACTGCAGAAGATCCGCGATACGCCGATCGTCGTCCAAGGCAGAACGCTCAAGCTTTCGGACGTGGCGACCGTCGAGCGCGGTTACGAAGATCCGGCCACCTTCCAGATTCGCAACAACGGCGAACCGGCAGTGCTGCTGGGTGTCGTCATGCGCGACGGCTGGAATGGATTGAACCTCGGGCAGGCGCTGGACAAAGAGGTCGCGAAAATCAACACAGGCCTGCCGCTGGGGATGAGCTTGACGAAGGTGACCGACCAAGCCGTCAACATTCGTTCGGCCGTCAACGAATTCATGATCAAGTTCTTCGTTGCGCTGCTCGTCGTCATGATCGTCAGTTTCGCGAGCATGGGCTGGCGCGTCGGGGTCGTCGTATCGGCAGCGGTGCCGTTGACCTTGGCGGCCGTATTCATCGTCATGGCCGCAACGGGGAAGAATTTCGACCGCATCACGCTCGGTTCGCTGATTCTGGCGCTCGGCCTGCTTGTGGATGACGCCATCATCGCCATCGAGATGATGGTCGTGAAAATGGAGGAGGGCTACAGCCGCGTTCAAGCGTCGGCGTATGCGTGGAGCCATACGGCCGCGCCCATGCTCTCGGGCACGCTGGTGACCGCGGTCGGCTTCATGCCGAACGGCTTTGCCCGATCGACGGCCGGCGAGTACACCAGCAATATGTTCTGGATCGTCGGCATCGCGCTGATCGCTTCTTGGATCGTCGCTGTCGTGTTCACGCCGTATCTCGGCGTGAAATTGCTGCCCGACATTCCCAAAGTGGAGGGCGGGCATGATGCCATCTACAACACGCCGAACTACCAGCGCTTTCGCCGGTTCCTCGTACGTGTGGTTCAGCGTAAATGGATGGTCGCGGGGATCGTCGTCGCGTCGTTCTTCGTGGCCGTGGCGGGAATGGCCGTTGTGAAGAAGCAATTCTTCCCGACGTCCGATCGCCCGGAAGTCATGGTGGAAGTTCAACTGCCCTACGGCACGTCGATCGAGCAAACGTCTGCTGCAACGGGCAAGGTCGAGGCGTGGCTGGCGAAGCAGCCCGAGGCCAAAATCGTGACTTCATACATTGGCCAAGGGGCTCCGCGCTTTTATCTGGCGATGGCGCCGGAGCTTCCCGACCCGTCTTTCGCCAAGATTGTGATTCGTACGAACGATGAGGAACAGCGCGAGGCGCTCAAAAACCGCCTGCGCAAAGCGGTCGCGGAAGGATTGGCGCCCGGTGCGCAGGTACGCGTCACGCAATTGGTGTTCGGGCCATACTCCCCCTATCCGGTGGCATTCCGAGTCACGGGACCCGACGCGGCCACGTTGCGCGCAATCGCCGCCCAGGTCGAAGGCACGATGCGTGCGAGTTCGATGATGCGGACAGTGAACACCGATTGGGGGCCGCTCGTTCCGACCGTTCACTTCACTTTGGACCAAGATCGACTGGCGGCGGTGGGGCTGACGTCCAGTTCTGTCGCACAGCAGTTGCAGTTTCTCCTGACAGGGGTGCCGGTGACGAACGTTCGCGAAGACATTCGTTCCGTCGAGGTGGTCGCGCGCTCTGCTGGCGATATCCGGCTGGATCCGCAGCGTATCGGCGGCTTCACCCTGATCGGAGCGGCAGGTCAGCGCATTCCGCTGTCCCAAGTCGGAAAGATCGACATTCGCATGGAGGACCCGATCCTGCGCCGGCGCGATCGCACGCCCACTATCACTGTGCGGGGCGATATTGCGGACGGACTGCAGCCACCCGACGTCTCCACCGCAATGATGAAGCAGTTGCAGCCGATTATCGCGAAGCTTCCGGACGGTTACCGGATCGAGGAGGCCGGTTCGATCGAAGAGTCGGGCAAGGCGACGAAGGCACTCGTGCCGCTGTTCCCGATCATGATTGCGCTGACGTTGCTGATTATCATTTTCCAGACGCGATCGATCGCCGCCACGATGATGGTATTCGCGACGAGTCCGCTCGGGTTGATCGGCGTGGTTCCCACGTTGTTGCTGTTCAATCAGCCGTTCGGAATCAACGCGCTCGTCGGACTCATTGCGCTCTCGGGCATCTTGATGCGCAATACGCTGATCCTGATCGGTCAGATCGAGCACAACGCCGGCGAAGGGATGACGCCTTTCCATGCAGTGGTGGAAGCGACTATCCAACGGTCTAGACCCGTCATATTGACCGCGCTCGCCGCGATGCTAGCCTTCATCCCGCTGACGCACTCCGTGTTCTGGGGCACCTTGGCCTATACGCTGATCGGCGGGACTTTTGCCGGGACGATCCTCACCTTGGTTTTTCTGCCGGCGATGTACTCGATCTGGTTCACGATCCGCCCTGAGGTCGTAGGCACTGACTCTGCCGGGAAGGACAGCGTGAGCGCGGGCGCCGTTGCATCGTAGTTGCCGAATGCGCGCCCGTATCGCGGGGGCGGGGATGAATACTTGGTTCGCACTCGATGGTTTGATGACGGGCAGCAAGAGGTCGTTGCGTTCAGGCGTTGGTGCTGGTGGCGCTTGTTTGCGCTGCGGGCGCATGGGCCCTTCTTCATTACTCGGGTCAGTGGTTTTTCCCTGCGCTAACGCTGTTTTCGCTAGTCTCGATGTTCCTTGAGATACGTCGATTGAGGGCGCTTCTAACGAAGCATGGGATAAATCCCAGAAGCAAGTAAAAAAAAGCGCCGCTATTGCGGCGCTTTTAGCATGTCGGCTAGATTTCGTTATGCGATGTCGAGCCGTAGTTGCAAGGTGAATTGCTCTTCGTTAGCTGCGGGGCGGCGTCGAATGACCTGCTTCGTGCTTTTAGCGTGCTGGTCCTGCTCGATGGCTGCCGGATAAGCTTACCGGCGCGAGGCAAAAAAGTGTGACGGTTCGTAGGCGCTGTGGTGTATGAACGACTGCCTTTCGTCTTGCTTGCAACCTGAACACCCAAACAATCAATCGGTTGATAATTGAGATTATGTCAAATGAAGGAAATCGAACCGAGCACCCCAACATCGCATCTCTTCCTATTCCTCCTTTTTCGAGCGCATCGGCTAGCAAATCGCCCCCCTAACATAGCGGTCGCTAGGAGCGGTCACAACGCTGCGCAGCGCTGCAACGCTTGCCGGGAGGCCCTCGATGTCGGGCCGCGACCGTCGCAAATCCTCCCGTGCGCAAAATTCGCTTTCAAGAGCCGCAGCAATGGAAAGCAGCTCCCTGTCCCCACGAAACTTTCCTACGATCTGCAGCCCAAACGGCATGCCTAAATGGTCTGTTCCGCAAGGCAGGGACAAGGCAGGATTAGTAGCGAGCGTGACGACGTACGTAAGCGCTATCCACCGGTAATAATTCTCCAAGGCAACGTCCCCGATACGATCGACGTATGCGCGCGCCCAAGGGAACGGAGACACGGGAGCCACGGGCGAAAGCAAAATATCGTACTGTCCGAACGCTTCCTGGAAAGCATGAAAGATCTTTGTCTGCGCCGCCTGAGCCCTCGCGACTTCGTTCAAGCTAAGCGCGGCCCCCATCTCGTAGTTGCTCCGAACGGTGGACGCAAGCGCATCGCGACTACGTTCGTAAACGTCTTGGAATCCCGCGACAAATGCTTCTGCGCGGATAACGTCGAACGTGCGATGTGCCTCGCCTAAATCGATCGCTAGCGGTTCGCACTTCGCGAACCAATGCTCGATCGAGGCGATCTTTTCCCGGAAAGCCGAACGTATCGCCGGATCCACCGCGCACACGCCAAAGTCTTCGGTCCAGGCTACACGCAAAGCGCTGAGATCGACCGGAGCGCGCTCCAAATAGCGCTCCGGCGTGTCGGCATACGACAGCGGGTCCGACTCATGCAGCCCTACCATCGCAGCGAGTTGCAAGCGAAGATCGGCGACCGACCGCGCCATCGGCCCGACAACGGAAATAGGAGACCAACCCAACGGTTTGCGTTGATTCGGGACGAGCCCAACCGAGGGCCGCAGGCCAACCACGCCGCAGTAAGCGGCGGGAATTCGCAATGAGCCGCCTGTATCCGAACCGGTACAGAGCGGAAGCATGTCCGTAGCCAGCGCCGCGGCGGAGCCACCCGACGATCCACCCGCGGTAAGCAGAGGGGAAAACGGGTTGCCGGTGGCACCCCATACCGGATTGCGAGTATTGGCGCCCGCCCCCATCTCCGGGATGTTTGTCTTTCCCACAATGATTGCACCCGCAGCGCGCAAGCGGGCGACTATCGCCGCGTCTTTGTTCGGCACGTGATTGCGGTATAAGGGCGAGCCATACGTCGAGAGCAGCCCGGCAGTATCTTCGATGTCTTTGATCCCAATCGGCACGCCATGCAATAACCCAAGGCCATCCCCCCGAACCAACGCTTGCTCGGCATGCTTCGCCTCGTCGCGAGCGCGGTCGTAGCAGGTCGCCGCTATTGCGTTGACCGCCGGGTTGATCCGCTCGATCCGGGCAATGCACGCCTCCACAAGATCGACGGGGGAAACATCTTTCTTCGCAATCAACGATCTCATTTCGACCGCGGACAGGCTCACCAGGTCATTCATGGCCAAAGGGCCCTCCAATGGATCATTCAATGTTGTCGTGGGTGCGATCTTTCAGCCAAATGAAAGGCAACAAAGCAATCAGACAAGCCGCGCTCACGTACCACGCCGGCGCGAGGTCATTCCCGCTCAGCTTGACCAGAAGCCCTGCGATGAAGGGCGTGAAGCCGCCGAACAATGAGGCGCTGACAACGAACGTCATGGCAATGGCGGTTGCTCGCACCGATTGCGGAAAGGCCTCCGGAATCATCACATTGACCGGAACCACCTGCCCGGCGACCAGGACGGAAAGGATCGCCGCGACGGCAAACAGCACTGCGGGATTCGGTTCGGTCTTGAGCCAGAGCAACAACGGGTAGACCAGCGCAATCATTGCGACGCGGCAGATGATTAGGAGGCGCTTTCGGGTTATGCGCTCTGCAAGCAGCCCCATCATGGGCGATGCAACGAAAATCGCTATCGCAACGACAATCCCCGACGCGGATGCGTAGGTGGGATCGATCCCGAGTTGGCGCGCCGCGTAACTCGGCAAGAAGAACGCCGTGGCGTGAGTGGAAACCGAACCTCCCAACTCGGCGAACGTTCCGAGGATTGTCAGCCGGAGATGCTTCGTCAGGACTTCCTTGACTACACGGACCGAGTGCCTGGCAGTCGATCCCCCCTTCCGGACTTCGAGCGTCTCATCGAGACGCCGCCGAATGAACATCCCGATCGGCGCGACGAATATGCCGAGGGCGAACGGCAAGCGCCATCCCCACGACACCATTTCCGCCCGAGACAGAAACAGATGCGCGAGCGTGGCAGTCAGCGCGCCCATCGCGACGCCCAGCGACTGCGCGGCAAAATTCCAACTCGAGAAGAATGCACGGGTTTTGGGCGTAGCGTATTCCATCAGAAACGTCGTGCCCGGCCCGAACTCCCCGCCGGCCGCAAATCCCTGCAAAAGCCTCGCGCCCATTAGCAATAGCGGGGCCGCCGCGCCTATGGTTCCGTAAGTCGGCAGCACGGTCATCAGTGCGCAGCTAGCCGACATGAGCATCATCGTCAGCACCATTGCCTTCTTGCGCCCTACGGTATCGGCATAGGCGCCGAACACGATGCCGCCAAGCGGACGCATCAGAAAGCCGACACCAAACACCGCGATCGATGCAAGAAATCGATTCGCCGGCGCAACCTCCGGAAAGTACAGTTCGCCGATGATCAAAGAGAAAAAGCTATAGACCGTGAAGTCGTAGAACTCCAGCGCGCTTCCGATGGTCGTCGCGACGATCACGTAGCCCCTAGGTAGCACCCCACTCTGCTCGCCAGCTACCGTGCTCATCCTTCGTCTCCTAATGTGGATTTTATCGGTCCCGACGGGCGTATCCGCACTGTGGAACTATCCAACCCTCTCGATTCGATGCCGGATGGTCTGCGCAAGCTGCTCGAGCTGCGCTCGGCAGTTGTCGTCTTGAGGGCCGAACAGCCGTGCTATCGCAATGCCGCGCAACGCGGAAAAGACGAAATCGATAAAAGAATCGATACCACGCGCGCCTGCTAGCTCGGGAAACTGGGCGACAAAGCCCTGATGCAAAACCTTGGCAAGTTCGGCCCTGCGCTCAGCGAGCCGAGCGCAGGCTTCCGTGTCCGTTGTGCACCCGAAATAGATGCTCCACGCTACGAGGAATCTTGGTGGTTCATAAACCGTGCGCCACAGTTTCTGCACATATGCCCTGGCTCGAAGCACAGGAGCTTTGCGCGGTAGTGCCGTATCGCCCAGGCTATCTTGTCCGGCACGGAGAATCTCATCGACGATTTCCATCATGAGATCGGCCTTCGAAGCGAAGTGATGCTGCACAGCCCCCGGTGTTACGTCTGCGTGCTTCGCCACTTCAAATACGGTCGCCCCCTGAAAACTTTTGGTCCGAACAACTTCAATAGCAGAGTTCAAGATCTGTTGGCGCGTGGCACGGCGCCTCTCTGCATGAGGGCCGCGCTTGCGGGTATCGGTGGAGATCGTCACGGTAGGTTTGAACATTTACAATATGGATGTATTGTATATTGGCCAACCTCAAGGTCGAATGGGGTATACCCGGCAAGCTGGGTTCATCTCGCGTGGGCAGTTGGAAATCAGCTCTCGTGCTGGGCGCCCGCCAAGCGATCGAAAAAAAGGAAAACCATGAAACGCATTTTTCGCATCATTCGTCGATTCCGCATCTCACCGTCGAGCAAACCGATGCCGCGTTCCAAGAGCGGCAGTCCGGGGCTCAGATGGCTTCGCCTAGCCACGATCGCCGCAACGTTTGTCGTTCCACTTGAGGGCACTGCCCAGACCATGCATGTCCCAGCCCGCAACATCGTTCTCGTCCACGGCGCGTTCGCGGACGGCGCCTGCTGGTCCGACGTGATCAAGATTCTTCAGCGCAGGGGCTATCATGTCGTAGCGGTTCAGAACCCTCTGACCTCTCTCGACGATGACGTCGCGGCCACGCGCCGCGTGCTCGAACGTCAACACGGCCCGGTTGTTCTCGTTGGACACTCCTGGGCCGGTGCGGTCATCACCGAAGCGGGCAATTCCGACAACGTGAAGGCCCTCGTCTATTTGTCGGCGCTGGTCCCCGACAATGGCGAGTCCGTCTCTACGATGCTCGCGCGGCTCCATGCGCCGATGCAAGGCATGCAGCCCGATCAACGTGGATTGATTTGGCTCGATGACCCCAATGCCTACCGGCAGGTCATGGCAGGCGATGTCCCGATGTCGAGCGTGCGCGTCCTAGCCGCGACGGAGCAGCCCATCGCAGCCGCCGCGTTCGACGGAAAAGTGACGACGGCCGCGTGGCACCGCAAGCCAAGCTGGTATCTGATCACCGAAGGCGACCACGCCCTTCCAACGGTCGTGCAGCGCAAGCTTGCGGAGCAAATCGGCGCGCGAACCGACACGGTGAAATCGAGTCACATGTCCCTTGTCTCGCATCCCGATGTGGTCGCCAACCTGATCGATCGTGCCGCCCGCGACGTTGGGCAATAGCCCATCGGTAACGGCGTTGTCACGGCTGGCGGCCACGCTCTCTGAACGCTGCGAAGTTCCGATTCGAACGCGCCGTCGTTTCGGATAGCTCGGTGCCGAGAAAATCGATGAATGCGCGTACGGCGGGCACCAGCCCTCGCCGCGATGGAAACATATTAGCGAACAACGTGTCGCCACCTTCGGATGGCAGCTCGTGGGCGTGCAGCAGCGACCCGGTCCGTTCGTGACCGCCCCCGCCCACTCGGACCACCAAAAACCGCAGGATTTGCTAAATCGCTGCATGCTATCGTCCCACGCATCGCATTTTCCTGACGACCGCCATGAATGATCACGGCCACCGCGACCGATACGCCGCCCGGCTCGCCCGGGTGCTCGACCACATCTACGAGCATTTGGACGAGCCGTTAGATATCGAAAAGCTAGCCGATATCGCGTGCCTCTCTCCGTATCACTGGCATCGGATCTATCACGCCATGTACGGCGAAAGCTTGGCCACGACGGTGCGCCGGTTGCGCCTGCACCGCGCGGCTGGCTTCCTCGCCAACGGCACGATGCCTATTGCGGAGATCGCCGAGCGATCCGGCTACAGCACTCTGCAATCCTTCACGAGAACGTTCAGCGCGGTGTTCGGCATGCCGCCCGCCCAGTATCGAAACGCCGGAACGCACACACGCTTCCGGCCATCTTTCGCCATCCCTGGAGAATCCAAAATGCTTAACCATGACGTAGCGATTCGCAACGTCGAAGGCTTCGATCTGCTGACGATCGACCATATCGGCCCCTATATGCAAATCGGCAAAGCGTTCGATGCCCTCATGGGATGGCTCGCCCCGCGCGGCCTGCTGTCCGGTGAAATACGGATGATCGGGCTCTACTACGACGATCCCGCCATCGTGAGCGAAAACGAACTGCGCTCGAAAGCCGGCGTTTGGCTACCGCGCGCAGTGGACGTGTCCGGCGGCCCTGTGCGTATCACATCGGTCCCGGGCGGCAAATACGCTGTATTGCGGCACAAAGGCCCCTATGCCGACATGGCTGCTGCATACCAATGGCTATACGGCGAGTGGCTCGTCAACTCCGATTACGAGGCAGCGGACGCGCCGGTGTTCGAGGAGTACCACAACAACCCCAAGAACACCGCCCCCGCCGAATTGCTGACCGATATCTGCTTACCGCTGGTTTCGTGACTCACAACCCGTTCAACGGGAGCAAGACGATACGCTGCCCTGCACACTCGCCGCGACGCACCCGGCCGCGCGCGGTGAACTATCGGCAAGACTCGATGAAGGCAAACCCAGTGTCCCTTCGCGCGTGCGGGAGCTGCGCGTAGCCTACTCAAACAACTTACTTCTGGGAAAGCAACTGGCGGATTACAGCCTCCATCTCCTCGTAACCTCCTTCGCCAAAATGCTTAAACACAACTCTCCCGCGCTTGTCGATCAAATAACTAGACGGCCAATATTCATTTCCAAAAGCATTCCATGTTTCATATCGATTGTCCTGCACAACTGGATAATTTATATGAAAATGATCTATCGCAGTCTTCACGCCCGCGACTTCCTTCTCGAACGGAAACTCCGGGGTATGAACTCCGAGCACGACCAGCCCTTGATTCTTATATTTGTTGTACCATCCCGTGACATATGGCAGCGCACGCAAACAGTTGATACACGAATAGGTCCAAAAATCAACCAGAACCACTTTCCCTCTCAGCGATCCGAGGGTCAACGGCGAACTATTCAACCACTCCCCCGTTCCCTTTAACTCGGGCGCTGGACCGTAGTCGTATAAACCAGCGCCCTCCGCATAGACCGAGGCAGAAAGCAGGACTGCGAAAAAAACCACCATCCTCTGGAGAAATTTGAAAATCATTTCTAAAGCCCCGTTTGAAAACTCGGAAACCACCCAGATAGCCACACCGTCATCAGCGTGTCGTATTGAAGATACAAGGCCACGGCCAGCATCGTGATCAATACGCCAAAACCCTGTTGTAGCCGATAGCTATAGCGTGCGACGCGCGGAATGCGCCGCGAGACGTGTTGACCGCCATACGCAATCGCGAGCATTGGAACACCGGCCCCGAGCGAATAGCTGAATAACAAAATCGCCGCCCTGGCATGATCGTGATCGGTCGCGATCAGCGTAAGAATCGAACCGAGGACCGGTCCCGCACACGGGGTCCACACCGCACCGAGGGAAATGCCGAGGAGAAATCCCCCGAGGCGGCCGGACGAGCCGCGAGCCCCCAGCACATTCGCCATGTTAGCAACGCCGTTGAGATAGACGGATAGCCTCCTGAACCCCTCAGGCCATATCATGAGAACGCCGAATATCATCAACATGCCGATCGCCAAGTCTCGCAAAACCTGTTGCGATAGCCCCATGATGTCCGTGACGAGACTGAAAATAAATGCGACTGTTGAAAATGCTGCAACAAAACCCGCAGTAATACAAACGGGACGAAAACGATCCGCTTGACCCATGGATGAACCGAGCACTACCGGCAACATCGGCAAAATGCAAGGTGCTGCAATGGTCAGGATGCCTGAGAGAAAGGCGAGAAAAACGTTCACGTCATCCTCCTTCCTACTCCGAGGCGGTCGCGACGCGTGTCCAGACTTGGACGTTGCCCGCCACCCCTTCACTGACATATGGCACAACGATCAGCTGGTCGGAACTGCCGGTGGCCATCTTGCAAGGGTAGCTCTTGCCATTTTCACGGTTGTAGATAGACCCGGCCCATTTTCCATCTTGGCCTTCTAAAAAGTCGTTGAGAATATGCATTCCGATAGCCGGGCGAGAATCGGTGGGGTGGATCGCTCCCGGACCACCCATCGCACGGTTGGCTAGAACTTTCACGACTGTCCCACACCGCGCCTTGCCACAGGGCGCAATCTGGATTTCCAGATTGCCGCTCGCCGTCAACCATCGACCGTCGATCGGTGCCGGGTGCTCAGTCTTCGAGCCCTGGGCAAACGCCGGAGTCGCGAGTCCGGCCGATAGCGCAAACGCGAGGGCCAATTTCCCAAGTCCTGCCCAATCGCCGTTTTTTGATAAAAATTCCATTTTAATAACTCACTTTATATGGATTCGGAATTTACGCCGGATAAAACTCTGTCATGCCCTGGCGAACTTTACCGTAAATAATGTCCCGGTATATTTCGCACTTTTCCGCTTGTGTATCAAAGCATGTAAAAAGGTGCGCCAGATACACTGCGATACAAATCTCTTTACGGAAAGCACGGCGCCCTCGCGTAGCGAGTCGGATGTCGAGCAGAAAGGCCCGTTACGACCGCAACGCGCAGCGTGGCCCTATGGAGAATGACCCGTGAAGTTCGGTCACGAAGCGACGAATGCGCCGGCCGTTCGAGGAATACCGAAATCCCCAAAAGACACGGCCCCCGGGATTTGCCGACTGATATTTGCTTGCCGCTCCTCCCCTAACGGCCTGGACGATGCCGAACGCGTCTCCGGCCGAGTCCGCAGCCGCGCCGACATTTCCGCCAAGGACCGAATCGGGCAGGCGCTCTGATCTTCGCCCTATGCCCGCTTGCGCAAGTCAGCGCAACATAAACGACATCGCGGAAAAACAGTTGAGCATTCGCACCAAGGACTGCATGCTGTCCGCGCCAAAACGCAGCGTGCTGCCGTCGATCCGCCGCGTCTGTGGCCATTGGCAAAACAGATCCGCTTGGCCCGGCGTCTGTGTCGTCAGTTCGCACTCCAAAGGCCCCGCGATCGTGAACGCCCGCAAGGCCCGCACATTGGCCACGGCAGCTCTAGCAGCCGCCTCGATCAGCGCGCACGCGCGCGACGGCGCGAGGCTCGTGCATGCCGCATTGCCAAAGGCACGTTTCGTTTCGACGCCGATCGCCCCCGGGAAAATCGGTGCGGTTTCGGCTAAAAACACATCATCGCCGGAGAGCAACGCCACCGGCACGCCCCATTCTCCTGCGAGCGCGCCGTAAAGCCCGGCCTCCCCTAGTTCCGTGCCGTTCACGCGAACGCTTCTGAACGCAAGGCTATTGATCGTGTGCGCCAACACCCCGGCGGTTTGCGCGCGCGCGTGATAGCCGATCATATAAACGGCGTCGCAATCCTGCTCGACGCCCGCCATCATGCCGAGGTAGCGCGGTTTGCCGGTGATCGTCTGCGCGCGCGCGTCGAGCCGGTCGAGCAGCAGATTGCGAAAACCGCCATGCGAATCGTTGACGAGCACATCAGACGCGCCGCCGGCGAACGCGCCGCGGATCGCCGCGTTGGCCTCGTCGGTCATCCATGCTCGCGCCCGCTCGTACTCGGGGTTGCCGCTGCGCGTCTGTTCGGCGTGGGTGACGCCTGCCACGCCTTCAATGTCGGTGGAGATCAGAATTTTCAATGTGATGGCTCGCTCGAGTGCGAAAGCGCCAGCAGCGCCCGCCAGTTCGGTACTGCATCCGGTAGCGCTTCGCGCCGATGCCCGTCTCGCCCGGTGACGGTAGTGGCCCGCCACAGCGCTCGTACAACGGCCTGCTCGACCGCTTCCGCGCAGGCATCGAACAGCGGATCCAGCATCGTTTCGTGCAGCATCCGAACGGCGGGCATCGGCTCGCTCGCCAAATGCGGAACCCGCCACGCCGAGCTGAACGCGAGCGCGATATCGCCGCTACCGTGCCCGTACACCGAGCCCGTGCGAGCCAGTCCAGCCGCCGAGCGTTTCGCCAAGCGTTCGAGTTGGCGTACGTCGAGCGGCGCATCCGTTGCGAGGATCATGATGATCGAGCCTTTCTCCGGCTCGGACGATGCGTGGCTCGTCTTAGGCCCGCTTTCGAGAATGCGACGCCCGAGCGGTTGTCCGCCCACCGTCAGGTTCTCGAGGCGCCCGAAGTTGGCGAGCACGAGCGCGCCCAGCACATATCGCTCGTCGTTCGCCGACGTGGCGATACGCGAGGCGGAGCCGATGCCGCCCTTGAATCCGAACGACGACATCCCTCGCCCTGCCCCAACGGAGCCCTGTGCGAATTGCACTGCCGCTTCTTGGAAAGCCTTCGTATAGTGTTCGGTTGTCACCGCCAACGCTTGAATGTCGTTCAGATAGCCGTCGTTGCATTCGAACACGAGCGGATTGACTGTCGGCCAGGTGCGACCGATTTCCCGGTGGCGACTCACCGCCGCGCGAATCTGCGCCTCGGCAACTGTCCCGACGCAGAACGTGTTCGTTAGCGCGATCGGCGTTTCGAGCACGCCTAGCTCCCGCAGTTGCACAAGCCCGACGCTCTTGCCGAAACCATTGATGACCGCCGCAGCGGCCGGAACCTTATGCAAAAACGTGTCGCCTTCATTCGGTATGACGACGGTGACTCCGGTCTGAACGTTGCCATGGTCGAGCGTCGCATGCCCGACCTTCACGCCGGGCACATCGCTGATGAGATCGCGCGGTCCCGACGGAAGAACGCCGATCCGGGGGATCGCTTCGGACGCGTTTGCGCCAGACGCGCCGGTTCGTTGTACGGGCATTCGACACCTTGAGGTCAATAACGGAAACCGATTCGCTTCACCGGTCGAGTTTGGGGTCGAGCGCATCGCGCAGGCCGTCGCCAAGCAGATTGAAGGCCAGCACGGTCAGAAAGATTGCAACAGCAGGGAAGATCGCCACGTGCGGCGCCAACATCATGTCCGCGCGGGCATCGTTGAGCATGGCGCCCCACTCCGGCGTCGGCGGCTGCGCCCCCATGCCGAGGAACGATAAGCTCGCCGCCGTGATGATCGACGTGCCGATGCGCATGGTCCCGTACACCACGATCGGCGAGATCGTGCCCGGCAAGATGTGCCGAAACAGAATCACCCAATCCGATGCGCCGATACTGCGCATGGCCTCGATGTAAAGCATGTGTTTGATCGACAGCGTGCTCGCACGCACTAGCCGCGCGAACGCCGGGACGCTAAAAACGGCGACCGCGATGATCACATTGACCATGCTCGAGCCCAACACCGCCACCACGCCGATCGCCAATAAAATGCCGGGGAACGCGAGCAGCACGTCCGATATCCGCATCGCGATGCGGTCCCACCAGCCCTCGTAGTATCCCGCCAGCAACCCCATGACCGTGCCGGCGAAGGCGCCGAGCGCCACGGATACGAAGCCCGCTGCCAGCGATATGCGCGAGCCCATCACGATACGGCTGAACTCGTCGCGACCGAGCGCGTCCACGCCCATCCAATGCAGCCACGAGGGACCGGCGTTCAGCGCGTCGTAGTCGAAGTAGTTTTCCGGGTCGAACGGTACCACCCAAGGCGCAACGATTGCCACGAGCACGAGCAGCAGCACGAACGCGCCGGCCCACATTGCCAGCTTCTGCTTGCGGAACTTGCGCCAAAACTCGCGTGCCGGCGTGCGAACCTGCCCGGCCGGCGCGATGCGCATACGCAGCGCGGGCACTTCGATTCGATTCATGGCGGCTCCCTCTTACTGATAGTGGATGGTCGGATTGATCAATCCGTACAGCACGTCCACGACGATATTGATGACAATGAACTCGACGGAGAACAGCAAAATCAGCCCCTGAATCACCGGGTAGTCGCGCATATTCACCGAATCGACCAACAAGCTGCCCATGCCGGGCCACGCAAACACGGCTTCGACGACGATCGAGCCGCCCAGCAAAAAGCCGAACTGCAGCCCCATCATCGTCACGACCGGAATCAAGGCATTGCGAAACGTATGCTTGACGACCACGAACCACTCGGACAGGCCTTTTGCCCGCGCCGTACGCACATAGTCCTCCTGCATGACCTCGACGAACGCGGCGCGCGTGAAGCGCGCCATGACCGCGGCCACACCGGCGCCCAGCGTGATCGACGGCAAAATGTAGTGCTGCCACGAGCCCGCGCCGATCGCCGGCAGCCATCCGAGTTGAACCGAAAAGATTTGCATCAGCACCATGCCGAGCGCGAATGCTGGAAAAGAGATACCCGAAACCGCGAGCGTCATCCCGATCGCATCCGGCGCACGGTTGCGCCACACGGCCGATACGACGCCGACCACGAGCCCGAAGACGACGGACCACACCATGCTGGTGACGGTCAGAACGAACGTCGGCATGAAACGCTCGCCGATCTCGATCGACACGGGGCGTTTCGTCCGCAGCGACTGGCCCAGATCCCCATGCAGCGCGTGACCGAAATAGCGCACGAATTGTTGGGGCATCGGTAAATCCAGCCCAAGCTGGTGGCGCACGAGGGTGACGGTCGCTTCGTCCGCGTCGGGCCCGGCCGCGAGGCGGGCCGGATCGCCGGGCAACACATGCACGAACAAGAACACCGCGACCGCGACGAACACCAGGGTCGGGACGGCGCCGAGGAGCCGCTTGACGATATAGACAAACATGGCAAGTCCGCGTTGACGAGCGCGAGCGAATTGTCCCGCCCGCGCCCCGATACCCGAGGCTCGATCCGCTTATTGCGCGAGATCGACGTCGCTGAAGTTGAACGAACCGTCGGGCATCACGTAGAAACCGCTCAGGTTTTTGCTCTCGACCGACAGGTTGCGATCCGTCGTGAGAAACGCCCACGGTGCGTCCTTCCACACTCGCTGCTGCGCGTCGGCGTAAAGCTGCTGCCGCCTCGTCGCATCGGTGATCGACAACGCATCGGAGACGTCCTTGTCGACCTCCTTGTTCGAGTAATAGGCCGTGTTATAGAACACGGGCGGCCAACCGTTGGTCGTCAGCAGCGGACGCAGCGCCCAATCGGCCTCGCCCGTCGAAGCCGACCAACCGCCGTAGTACATGCGCACCGGGGCTGTTTTCGGGTCCTTCACGGTCTGCACGCGCTGCACGCGCTGGCCGGACTCGAGCATTTCGATCGACGTCTTGATGCCTACTTGCGCGAGTTGCTGCTGCAGAAACTGCACGACCTTCGCCGACGTCCCGTCGTTATAGCCCGACCACAGCGACGTGGAGAAGCCCGTCGGGTAGCCTGCCTCCTTCAGCAGTTCGCGCGCCTTTGCGGGATCGTACGGCCACGGGGTCATCTTTTCCGCAAATGCCACGCCTTGCGGCACCACGCCTTGCGCCGGGAATGCATAGCCCGCGAACGCGACCTTCGCGAGCGCGTCCTTGTTGATCGCATAGTTCACGGCCTCGCGCACCCGCACGTCGTCGAACGGTTTTTGCAGCGTGTTCATCGACACATAGCGCGTCGTGATCGACGGCGTCGCCACCAATTCGAGCTTCGGGTTCGCCTTCAAGAGGCTCGCTTGCTCGTAGGGCACCGGATACGCGAACTGCGCTTCGCCCGTCTGCACCACCGCCGCGCGCGTGTTGTTGTCGGTCACGGTACGGAACGTCAACGTGTCGATCTTCGGGTAGCCCTTGCGCCAATAGCCGTCGAACTTCTGGACCTTCAGGTACTCGGCCGGCTTCCATTCGACGAATTCGAACGGGCCGGTGCCGACCGGATGGAGCGCGATATCCTTGCCCCACTTCTTGAGCGCGGTGGGCGAGATCATCATTGCGGACGGATGGGCGAGCGCATTGATGAGCGCGGAGAACGGCTCGTTCAGTTCGATCTTGACGGTATACGGATCGACCACGGTCACCGACTTGATGCGATTGAACTGGTTGTAGCGCGCGAGCCCGTTGCTCTTGTCGAGCACGCGCTCGAGATTGACCTTGACCGCTTCGGCGTTGAAATCGGTCCCGTCCTGGAATTTCACGCCGTGGCGCAGCTTGAACGTGTAGCTGAGACCGTCGGGGCTCGCCGTGTAGCTTTCCGCCAATAGCGGCTGAACTTTCAGATTCTTGTCGAACCCGAACAATCCTTCGTAGTACGACTTGCCCACCGCCTGCGCCAGCGTCGAATTCGTGTTGTATGGATCGAGCGAATCGAGCGTGATCGGTACCGCGACGGTCACATTCTTCGCCGCCATCGCCATCGGTGCAGTCAAAACCCCAAAGGCCAGCGCGGCAGCCCCTATCCATTGTTTCGCGCGAAACGTACGCATCGTTGTACTCCTCGTAGCGGGTGGGTGTATCAAAACTGCGCGGCAATCGCGTGCTGTGCGACGAAGTGACCGTCGGCGATCTGCGTCAAAGGCTTCACGTCCGGCTCGTCGCCGACATCGCGAATCGGGCTCGGAATCTCGCCCGACGACAGCTTCCGGTCGAGATGGCGCCGGTGCGGGTCCGCGACGGGCACGGCGGCCATCAAGCGCTTGGTATAGGGGTGTTGCGGATTCTCGAAAATGTCGCGGCGCGAACCGATCTCGACGATCTGGCCCAGATACATGACCGCCACCCGATGACTGATACGCTCCACCACGGCCATGTCGTGCGAAATGAACAGCAACGCCATGCCCATCTCGCGCTGCAGATCGATCAGCAAGTTGACGATCTGGGCTTGAATAGAGACGTCGAGCGCCGACACCGATTCGTCGGCGATCACGACCTTCGGATTCGTGGCCAGCGCCCGTGCAATGCAAATGCGCTGACGCTGGCCACCGGAGAATTCGTGCGGATAGCGCTGCGCGGCATCGGCGGGCAAGCCGACACGCTCGAGCAGATAGCGCATCCGTGCTTCGGCTTCACGCGCCGGGTACAGGCGATGGATCCGCATCGGCTCCATGATCGAGAAGCCGACCGTCAGTCTCGGATCGAGCGAGGCTAGCGGATCTTGGAACACGAATTGAATATGGCGGCGCAGGTCCCGCAACGCATTGCCGCTTAGGCGGCCGATATCCTGGCCGTCGAACACGATACGGCCATGCTGGCTCTTGACCAGCTGCAGCAGCGAACGGCCCGTTGTCGATTTGCCGCAACCGGATTCGCCGACCAGCGCGAGCGTTTCGCCGCGATACAGATCGAAGCTGATCTTTTCCACCGCATGCACTCGGCGCGTGATGCGGCTCAGAAGCCCCGTGCGGATATCGAAGCGCGTGGTGAGTTCGCGCACGCTCAGGATCGGCTCGCGCTCCTTCGCGGTGGCAGGGCCGGCGTTTCGCGCGTCCTGCGGCGCAGGCGGCACGGGCTGTGCCGCATCGGCACCCGCGAGCAGCGGAAAACGCTCAGGCAGATCCGTGCCGCACATCGATCCGAGGCGGGGCACCGCCGCGAGCAGCGCGCGGGTGTACGGATGAGCCGGCGCATCGAAAATCTGCTGCGATGGGCCCTCCTCGACCGCCTCGCCGCGCAACATGACGAGCACGCGATCGGCGACTTCGGCAACCACGCCCATGTCGTGCGTGATAAACATCACACCCATCTGCATCTCGCGCTGCAGTTCGCGGATCAATTGAAGGATCTGCGCCTGCACGGTCACATCCAGCGCCGTGGTCGGCTCGTCGGCGATCAGCAGCGCCGGCTTGCAGGCGAGCGCCATCGCGATCATCACGCGCTGACGCATGCCGCCCGACAGTTGATGCGGATAGCGTCCGAGCACATTTTTCGCATCGGGGATGCGCACCTGATCGAGCATACGCAGCGCTTGCGCGCGCGCCTGCTCCGCGCCGAGCCCTTGGTGCAGGCGGATCGATTCGGCGATCTGCTCTCCCACCGGAAACACGGGATTGAGCGACGTCATCGGCTCCTGAAAGATCATCGCCAGATCGGCGCCGCGCATCGCACGCATGTGCTGCCCGGAGCACTGCGCGATATCGAGCGTTTGCCCGCCGCGCCGCCGAAAACCCAGACGCCCGCCGGTGATGCATCCTCCGCCGTACTCCACGAGCCGCATGAGGGCGAGCGAGGTGACGGATTTTCCCGAGCCGGATTCGCCGACGATTGCCAGCGTCTCGCCTCGATCGACATGAAACGACAGATGCTTGACCGCCTCGACCGTGCGCTCCGATCCGCTGAACACAACGCTCAGGCCTTCGACCTGTGCTACCCGCTCGGGCGCCATATCCGCGAAGACAGCCGTTTTCTCGCTCATCGTCTTTCTTCTGCCGAAAAGAGCCGGGCCTTCATACCGCGAACGCCCTGGATCGACCTACTTGTAGATGGCAACGACCGGAGCCTGTCCAGCGCGAATGAAGCCCCGGTACATCCCTTCCGTGTTGAACGGCATGCTCACGTTGCCGTGGGCATCGACGGCAACCAATCCGCCGCGCCCGTCGATCCGCGGCAGTTTTTCGTGGACCACGTGATGCGCAGCGGCGTCCAGCGAGGCGCCCGTGTATTCGATGCGTGCCGCGATGTCGTGCGCCACCGCCATGCGGATGAACATTTCGCCGCTGCCGGTGGTCGAGATGGCGCAGGTGCGGTTGTCCGCATAGCATCCCGCGCCGATGATCGGTGAGTCGCCGACGCGGCCCGGTTGCTTATTGGTCATGCCGCCGGTGGACGTCGCTGCCGCGAGGTCGCCGTGCACGTCGAGCGCGACCGCGCCGACGGTGCCGAGCTTGCGATCTTCGTCGAGTGGCGCGGTGCCTCGCGGTGCCCCGGAAAACGACAACGGCACCGCGTCGGCCGAGCCGGCATCGTGATCGAGCGCCGTGTGCTGGGCGTCGCTCCGCTGCACGCGTTCGAGCTGTTCGCGGCGCAATGGCGTCGAGAAAAACGACGGCTCCACGCATTCGAGCCCGTGCTCACGGGCGAACGCTTCCGCGCCGTCGGCAACGAACATGACATGCTGGCTGCGCTCCATCACCGCGCGCGCCGCGAGTACCGGATTGCGCACGGTGCGTAGATTGGCGACGGCGCCGGCGTTCAGCGTGCGCCCGTCCATGATGGATGCATCGAGTTCGTGCGTCCCGGCGCTCGTGAACACGGCGCCGCGCCCCGCGTTAAAGAGCGGGCATTCCTCGAGCAGCCGCACGGCTTCGGTCACGGCATCGAGCGCGCTTCCGCCCTGCTCCAGCACGCGTCCCGCATCCTGCAGCACGCGCGCGAGCGCGGTTTCGTAGGCTTCGCGCATTGCGGCGGTGGCTTGCGCGCGTGCCATCGCACCCGCGCCGCCGTGAATCGCCAATACCGCATTAGTCATGGCCGTCATCCTGGTTGCTTAGCCACGGCATCACCGCCTCCGTGAGCTGTGCCACGTCGTCTAGCGAGTGCTCGGAGCGATGCGCGACCGCCGCCGACAGCGCCTCGATCATCCCGAGCGCCGCGGTTTCCGAATTCGATAGGTACTGCCGCTCGCTCGATGCATAAAGGCAGATGTCGGCGTGCTTGGCGATCGGCGAGGTTGGCTTGTCGGTGATCGCGAGCACGTCGACACCGGCCTCTCGGGCTAACTTCGTCAGCGTGACGGTGTCGGCGAGATAGCGCGGGAAGCAGATCGAGATCAACAGATCGCCCTTGCGAATGCGCGAGATTTGCCGGGCCGCCTCCGACACCCCACCGAGCGTGGCGAGGCTTTTCACGACATCGCAGTGCACCGTGAGATTGCGTTGCAAAAAGCCCGCGAGAAACCCGCTCGATCCGAAGCCGACAATGAAAATTCGGCGCGCGGCCAGTACCGCCTGCACCGCCTTCTCGCACTCGTCGGCGCTGAGCGACATGCGCGTCAGGTCGAAGTTGCGTTGGTCCTCGTACAGCGACGCGGCGAAGATATCGGCCGCCGATGCGGCACGCGTGCGCTCGAGCCGTAAGCGCTCGACCGGCGCGAGCGCCTGCTCGAAACCTTGCGCAAGCAGCGCCCGGAATTGCGGATACCCCGGCAAGCCCAGCTTGCGCACGAAGCGATTGGCAGTGGCGTTCGATACCTCGCAGGCACTCGCGAATTCGTCGATGGTCATGACCGCGACCTTGAACGGCTTGGCCAGCACGAAGTCGGCAAGGCGCCGGTTGGCGTCGCTCAACGACGGCAACACCTGCGCGATACGGTCGACGACTGACGCCGCTGTCTTGCTCATTGCACTCCGACGCGGTTGAGAATTCGGGCATGAAAATATTTTTTCGCCACAATAGCGGCGACGAAAATCTATTTTCATTGGGAATAACCCTAACCCGCGATCGGTTAGCGATTTTGCTTTTCAGGGGGCGATGCGGCGATTGCGCTCGCGATGCCGTTCGTCGACGCATCGCGGCAACGGAAGCGGGGGGACCCAGCCGACGTGCTGGCGTGAGGCTAGCGGGGCGCGGTTAAAGATTGATTGAGGTCCGGCCGGGATTCGCTAAAAATCCGCCACATCTCGGCCTAAGCTGCTGATTTGAATGCGAAATCGATGGTCGGATCGAGTGGTGGAACGGGGCGTTGCAGATCCAGCAGATAGTCCCCGAGCCGGTTGACATGCTCCCGCCGGTACGGTGACAGCACCTTGAGCACCTCGGCGTCGACCGGATGCCCCTTCTGCTGCAGCTCTTTCAGTTTGCGCGACATCCATTGCACGTTGTACAGGATCACCATATTTGCGACGAGGTGGTTGTACTTGATCACCTTGCGCTGCTCGTGCCGGACGTTTTCCGCGATGACACCTTCGCCGCCGAACATCAGCCATTGCGCGAAATCGTTGAACTGCTCGCTCTTGTTGGTCGCCGCGTGAATCGTGCGGCGCAGCTCCGGGTCATTCAGATACCTCAGCAGGAACAACGTGCGGATCACGCGCCCCAACTCCCGGAATGCGAAGTAGAGCTTGTTTTTCGTGCTCTCCGAGCCGAGCCGGCGCAGAATCGTTGATGGCGTCATCTTGCCTGCCTTGATCGACACCGCGACGCGCATCATGTCGGGATAGTGCCGCTCGATCAGTTCCCAGTCAATCGCCTTGCGGCACAGGCTGTCGATATGCTTGTACTTGCGACGCCGGTCCGCCTTGTACAGAACGAGGTCCTTGATGTTGCGCATGCGCGGCATCAGATTGATGCCCGTCACGTAGGACAGGCCGAACACCGGACCACTTTGCGCCTGCGTATCGCCGTGGATCGTATCGGGCTTGACGTCGGCGCCGTTCAGGATCAGCCCATCAAGAATGTAGACGACTTCGTGAACGCCGCACGGAATGAAGTGGCTGAACAGCGCGATGTACATGTCGGACACGTGGTAGTAGCCGATCCCTCCATATCCGCCATAGCGGACGTGATACTCGGACAGCAGGTTCTGCTCGTACAGGCTCCACTTGGTGCCGTCCGCCGACGCACGCTTGCCGCTGCCCCAGTATTTCGGCAACGCGAACTGGTTGTAAGCGTTGATCACCTTCACGTTCGCCTTGTCGAGCCGCTCCTCGGTGACGTGCTTCAGGTTCAGCCAGGCAACCTGCTTGCGGCTGAGACCCTTCACCGAGCGCGCCGTCTGGCTGGGACCGAGGTTGCAGCCATAGCAGAACAGCGTCGTGATGAAGCGCTTGCGCGGATCGTCGACCTTCGCGTCGAACCCGGACAGCGGGCCGAACAGTTTATGCAGGTCGAGCCACTGCTCGGTTTCGGTGAGGAGATCCGGGTGTCCTGGCCGTGCGGGAACACCGCACGCTCCCATTTTTCTGGAAGCCAGTCCAGCGGCAGGTTCGCGAGGTCGTTCTCCGTCAATAGGAGATATTCGCGGTGCGCGTTCCGGAAGCCTTGCAACCAGGCCAGCGCGACCAGTACCGCGCGGTCCTGCGAGCTCGATCGCAACGGCAGCACGTCCAGACACTGGAACAGCAGCGAGCGCTGGTTGCGACAAGGCACGAGCATGAACGGCAAGTCGAACTGGCCGGCATAGGCAATGTGCTCGTTGCACTGCGCGAGCGCCTCGGCCGGGTCGCCGAGCGCCTCGCGGATTTTCGGCAACCTGTTGCGCTCCGATACACCCTCGTCCTGGAGGATTTGCAACACGTCGCGGAACTGGCCGACCAGTCCCTCCAGCACATCGGCATGCTCAAGCTGGTATTTTTGCAGCCGGACCTTCGCATAGGATTCGAACTTGCGCACCACCTTGATGAAGATCTCGGCGACGTCATCGAGCGCTTGCTGCAACTGAGCCTGAATGAAGAGCACCGCGAGCGCATAACGCTTCTCGGCCTTGAGCGAACGCAGTTCCGCGACGTCGAGTGCCCGTGCTTCGGTGATCAGCTGGGCCCGCTTGCTGACGGATAGGATCACCGGGGGCGCCGGCAAGTCTTCCGCCAGTTTCCTGATCCCGTTGATATGTTTGAGGAAGCTGGCGATCGCCCGCGCGGCTGGCCGTTTCGGCTCCTGTTTTAGATCGTCCCAACCCGACTTGCCGGCCCTGACGACGAGCAGCGCGTCGATCCGGTCGATGTGTGATGCATCGAGTGTGCCGCTGATGGCGCCGTGGATCGCCTCGTTGAGATCGTTGCGCGCCTGCGTGGCGATGCGCTGCAACGTTCCCTGCGGCGGCAGCTCATACCGGCGGCGGACCAGGTCCTCGATCAGCACATTGATAATGCCAGTGCGGCGTCGCGCGCCGCAGCTTGCCGGCGAGCGCGGGGTGGTCGGCCTCGATAGCGTCGGCAGCGGTCCGGAAGAACCGGCGCAGCACCTCCCTCAGGCGCGGCGTGGTGATGCCGCCGGGTTCGTCGAGATGTCCGAGCAGAGGCGTGTCCTGCGTCCATCGTGCGGGGCTCACGGGCAGACCGCGCTGCATCAGGTACTGGTCCAGCGCGCCGCGTGCGAGCGGTGGCAGCACCACCTTGCCGGCCTTCGCACCCTTGCCGGTGAGGTGGAGCCACCGCTCGCCGCGCGCGCCGGTTTCGATGCCGCCGAGCGTAACGCCGACCAGTTCGCCTGCACGCAGGCCGGTCGCGTAACCGAAATCGAGTAGAAAGCGCAGGCGCTGCGCGGCGGGAACCATCCAGCCATGGGACCATTCGAGCCCATCAGCAATCGTCCGGATCAGTTCCCATTCGCCAGCCGTAAAGGCGCGCGAGATGTCCAGTTCCCCGTTGCGCTGCGCGCCGCGCACCTTGAGGCCGGCGAATGGATTCGCGAGCACGTAGCGCTGCTCGATCAGCCAGCGGAACATCGCACCAAGGACCGATAGCGCATAGGCGATCGAATCCGGCGACAGCGCCCCGGTGAAGGGACGCCACTCGGACGACGATCTCGGACGCGCGGGCGCGACCCAGCGGGCCCTGGGTGCGGGATGGCGCAGGAAGGCGCGATAGGCGGTCGCGTCCTCGCTCGTCAGCGAGGACAACGCCTTGCCGCGCTCGACGATCGCCCAGAGCAGCACGCGCTCGGCTTCCCGGCGATAGGCTCGCTGCGTTTCGGTAGCTTCGTGTCGTTCGAGCCAGGCGCTGATTGCCTGATAGTCGTTATTGGCCTCGAGTGCACACATCGGCTTCGGCGCGCGGAAAGTGCCGCGCGAGCCATCGACGTCATGCGGCACTCGGATGCTTTCCCACGGTACCACGGGTTCAGGCGTTACCACCACGACCAATGCACGAACCCTCTCGGTGAGCGCCGAATGTGCGGCAAAGAAGGCTTCGATCCGGCGTGCGCTTCGCTCGCCGAGTCCGACAAACGTGAGCCACCAGCGCCGGCGACGGGGAATCCGCACGGTCAGGTCGGCCAGTGTCCGGATGCCGTGTCGATGCAGCACTGGGACGACGCGAGGCGGCAGCCAGACATCGACTGGATCGCTCACCTGCGGTTGCGGGACCGCAAGCGTCGGCATGATGGCGATCGCCCGGGTCGCGGCTTTGCGATGGCAGGTCCGTTCACCAGCCGCACACTGGAACGGCCGCGCCAGATCGGCGCGATGACGACTGAGGGCGAAACCGGCGAGTTGCTGGCGAATCCGGCCGATCACGCCGCGCGCTGACTGGCCCCCTCCTAGCGCGTGCGGGCAATAACGCCCGACCGCCTCGCGCGAGCCAACGCCTGCATACCACGCGCGCACCGCGGACAGGGACGCGGCGTCGGGAAAGGATGGTGGAAACAGAACGTTTGGCATCCAAAGATTATAGGTAGCGGGATGACAGCGAAGTGACGGGCAGGTGTGACGCGTTTTGCGAAACGGCAGTTTCACTGGAAAATGCATGCCTATCGATAATATGAGTTAGCGATAGAACCACATCTTTCTCACGAATCAACCCCTAGTACTTAGCGGATTGGCTTATGATCGCGCCGTCAATCTCCGTGTGCGTGAGGCCGTACCTTTCCATGCGGGCGCGGTGGTCGGCTGAACCGAGATACTCGATAAGTCGCTTGTTCACAGCCTTAACAAGGTCGTGATTGGACTTATTGAACGAGAACGCGCCGATAGGAACGGACGTATCCGGGATTTTGTGTGTGAGGCGGGTTGACACTTACAGCCCGATGTTGAAGCGCTCGGGGTAAAGCAGTGCGAACTGTGTCATCGCGCTTTTCCAATCATGTCGAGATCCGGTCCATTTGGCAACGACATTGCG
>NZ_JBQCIV010000066.1:0-22539 GCF_051953405.1 Trinickia sp.
CGGGTGGCGGTCTGCTCGATGATCCGGTGCGCGCTGCTGGCCGCCGCGGAATCGTCGCCGCTGACGTGCACCGCGATCACGCCGGAGCTGCCGTCGGTGGCGCGCAGGCCGGCGGCATGGCTGCTCCACCAGGACGTCACGCTGTCCGAAGTGATGGCGCTGTCCGCATGGATGTCCGTGAAGAACGCGGCCGTCAACGTGCCGTACGGCGGCGCCAAGGGCGGCATCCGCGTCGATCCGTCCACGCTGTCGAAGGGCGAACTGCAGCGCCTCACGCGCCGCTACACGAGCGAGATCAGCATGCTGATCGGCCCGACCAAGGACATCCCCGCGCCGGACGTCAATACCAACGAGCAGGTCATGGCATGGATGATGGATTCGTACGCCATGATCGAAGGGAACCTGTCGACGGGCGTCGTGACGGGCAAGCCGATCTCGCTGGGCGGCTCGCTGGGCCGCCGTGAAGCGACGGGCCGCGGCGTGTTCGTCGTCGGCACGGAAGCGGCGCGCCGCGTGGGCCTCGACATTCAAGGCGCACGCATCGCGGTGCAAGGTTTCGGTAACGTGGGCGGTATTGCCGCGCGTCTGTTCGAAGAAGCGGGCGCCAAGGTTGTCGCGGTGCAAGACCACACGGGTTCGCTCTACAAGTCGAGCGGCATCGACGCGACGGCGCTGCTCGAACACGTGGCGAACACGGGCGGCGTGGGCGGCTTCAAGGGCGCCGACCCGCTCGCGAACGACGAATTCTGGACGATCGAAACCGACATCCTGATTCCGGCCGCGCTCGAAAACCAGATCACGGAAAAGAACGCAGCCAAGATCAAGACGAAGATCATCGTCGAAGGCGCGAACGGCCCGACGACGACGGCGGCCGACGACATCTTGCACGACAAGGGCGTGCTGATCATCCCCGACGTGGTAGCCAACGCGGGCGGCGTGACGGTGTCGTACTTCGAGTGGGTGCAGGATTTCTCGAGCTTCTTCTGGACCGAAGACGAAATCAATCAGCGTCTCGAGCGCGTCATGCGCGAAGCGTTCAACGCCGTGTGGCAAGTCGCGAGCGAGAACAAGGTGTCGATGCGTACGGCGGCGTTCATCGTCGCATGTAAGCGGATTTTGATGGCGCGCGAAATGCGTGGCCTTTACCCCTGATTCCCTATTCGCCACAAGCGAAACGGGTTTGACTTGCCGGTGCGCCCCAAACGGCGCGGCCGGCTTCCCCTGGCGGGCGGCATCGCGAGATGTCGCCCGCTTTTCGTTTAGGGCGCTCGCTTCGGTGCAGTCCCGCGCAACGCCGCGGTTTCGCCGCCGCGCGCCCATCCGCGTATCATGCGAAGGCTTCACCGGCCAGGGGGATAGCCGGTGTTCGTTTTTCCGCAAAGGGATGACCGGGATGATTTCGATCAAGCATGTTTCGAAGTGGTACGGCACGTTTCAGGTGTTGGCCGATTGCACGACGGAGGTCGCGAAGGGCGAAGTGGTCGTCGTGTGCGGGCCGTCGGGCTCCGGCAAGTCGACGCTCATCAAGACCGTGAACGGCCTCGAGCCGTTTCAGGAAGGCGAAATCGTCGTCGACGGTCAATCGCTACGCGACAAGCAGACGAACCTATCCAAGCTGCGCGCGAAAGTCGGCATGGTGTTCCAGCACTTCGAACTCTTCCCGCATCTGTCGATCATGGAGAACCTGACGCTCGCGCAGATCAAAGTGCTCGGCCGCTCCAAGGACGAAGCCGCGGCTAAAGGCTTGGCGCTGCTCGAGCGCGTGGGATTGAAAGCGCAGGCCGATAAATTTCCGGCGCAGCTCTCGGGCGGTCAGCAGCAACGCGTGGCGATCGCGCGGGCGCTGTCGATGGATCCGGTCGCGATGCTGTTCGACGAACCCACTTCCGCGCTCGATCCCGAAATGATCAACGAGGTGCTGGACGTGATGGTCGAACTGGCGCAAGAGGGTATGACGATGATGTGCGTGACGCACGAGATGGGGTTCGCGAAGAAGGTCGCGCACCGCGTCATCTTCATGGACCGCGGGCTGATCGTCGAAGACGATCGCAAAGACGCCTTCTTTGCGAACCCGAAGTCCGATCGCGCGAAGGAGTTTCTCGCGAAGATTTTGCACTGAGCGTGCCGCGGCGGCGCGGGCCGCTGCGTCGAACGAGGGGTAGCCTCGCGCAGGCCGACGCCTCTGGCGGCCGCTTACGACCGGATGTTACGACTCGAAGGCCGCGATATCGTCGGCGTCGGCCTGCAGCGTCGACGCGGATGCCGGCCGCATCGTGGCCGAGGCGCTAGGATCGCAAGCCGGGTTGCGCGCTTTTTCGAGTACGGCCGGCGGCACCGGAATATGTGCGCGCGCCGCGACCTCGCCGTCCTGGAACATCAACAAATCGCCGGGCGCGAAGGCCGTCCAGATTTCGTCGTCGGTCAACGGCTGCGTTGCGATGACGGCGACGCGATCCTCGGGCGTCGTGTACTGCGCGAAATCGATCGACATATCGGCATCGATCAAATGTGCCGTCGAAAACGGCCAGCGTCGAACGATGTAATGCAGATGCGTGGAGCAGTGAGCGAACAGCGCTTGCCCGTTCGACATCAAGAAATTGAACACGCCGTAATTCGTGATCTCGCGCGTGAGTGCGGCCAGCGCATCGAACAATTCCTGCAAGGGGGGCTGCGCGCCCGGAAACGCGCGGCGCAAACCTTGCATGAGCGCGCAATAGGCGAGTTCGCTATCGGTGGTGCCGACCGGTTGATAAACGCCGGTGAGTTCGGGACGGTAGCCTTGCAAATCGCCGTTGTGGGCGAAGATCCAATGCCGGCCCCACAGTTCGCGCATGAACGGGTGACAGTTTTCCAGCAGGATATGGCCCTGGGTCGCTTTGCGAATATGGGCGATCGTGTTTTTCGATTTGATCGGGTAGCGCTTGACCATCTCCGCGATCGGCGAGGTGGCCGACGATTGATGGTCGATGAAGAGGCGACAGGCTTTGTCTTCGAAGAAGGCAATGCCCCAGCCGTCGGCATGATGATCGGTGATGCCGCCGCGCGCAGCGAAGCCGGTGAAGGAGAACGTGACGTCCGTCGGCGCGGCGCAGTTCATTCCGAGGAGTTGGCACATGTTACGGCTGGGCGGAGCGTGTGAACGGGCGGGCCCGTTTGGCGAACCCGCTACAATATGTTTTTTCGAAGCATATACCGAGCCGCCGGCCGAAAAAAGCGAAATCGGCGGCCGTGGTCGCGCGGCCGTTGCGGTTTTCCCACGATGGCAGCGGGTTTGCTTCGGCTAACGGTGTCTACTTCGTCTACTTCTCACCGCCGGGCGGCTGCGCTGCGCCGGCTTTCTTGCCCGATCGTCGCCATGACCGTTTCCGATTCGTCCCCGAACGCCGCGCATTCGAGCGGCACGCCCGCACGCTCTTCGCTCACCATTGCCCGTCCCGACGATTGGCATTTGCATTTGCGCGACGGCGAGATGCTCAGTGCCGTGCTACCGCATACCGTGCGCCAGTTCGGCCGCGCGATCGTCATGCCGAACTTGAAGCCGCCCGTGACCACCGTCGATGCCGCGCGCGCTTACCGCGAGCGCATCCTCGCGGCACTGCCGATCGGTTCGACGTTCGAACCGTTGATGACCTTGTATCTCACCGATAACACGCCGCCCGACGAGATCCGCCGCGCGCGCGAAAGCGGCTTCGTGCACGGGGTGAAACTGTATCCGGCCGGCGCGACGACCAATTCCGACTTCGGCGTGACGGATCTGTCGAAATGCGCGAAGACGCTCGAGACGATGCAGGAAGTGGGGATGCCGCTGCTCGTGCACGGCGAAGTGACCGATTCGTCGATCGATCTATTCGATCGCGAAAAGGTCTTCATCGATCGCGTCATGATCCCGTTGCGTCGCGATTTTCCCGCGCTCAAGGTGGTTTTCGAGCACATTACGACTAAAGATGCCGCCCACTACGTGCGCGATGACGGTGGAGCGCAGGGGCTGCTCGGCGCGACGATTACGGCTCACCACCTGCTGTACAACCGCAACGCGATTTTCCAGGGCGGCATTCGCCCGCATTACTACTGCTTGCCCGTGCTTAAGCGCGAAACGCATCGCGTCGCGCTCGTCGAAGCGGCGACGTCCGGCAATCCGCGCTTTTTCCTCGGTACCGATAGCGCGCCGCACCCGAAGGGCTTGAAAGAGCATGCCTGCGGCTGTGCCGGGTGCTACACGGCGTTGCATGCGCTCGAACTCTATGCGGAGGCGTTCGATAATGCCGGTGCGCTCGACAAGCTCGAAGGGTTCGCCAGCTTCTTCGGTCCCGATTTTTACGGCTTGGCGCGCAGCGCCGAGCGCGTGACGCTCGTGCGCGAAAGCTGGACGCTACCGGCCGAGATCGTCGCGGGCGAAGCGGCGGTGGTGCCGCTGCGCGCGGGCGAGACGATCGGCTGGCGGCTGGCCTGACGGCGCATTCGGCATCGCAACGCGATGACTGAGCGGGAATCGGCAGCCGCGTTCGGGGAGGGAGCGCCGATCGCGAACCTGGAGCGTATCGACTGGTCCGCGCCTTGGCTCGCGCCTTATGAAGAGCGCGGGACGCGCTGGCACCGCGACGCGCAGGCCGATCCCGCGCATTTCGTGCGCATGCTTGCAAGGCAGGCAAGCGAGGCGGGCCATAAGACGGGCGGCGGTAAGCCGCTGTCGTTTGTCGAGCAGGCCGAGTTGCCGGCGACCGTGGCCTACGAAGCGTATATCGCGCAAACGGGCAGGGTGCCGACGCGCCGCAACTTGCACGATTTCTTCAACGCACTCATTTGGTTCGCCTATCCGCGTGTGAAGGCGACGCTCAATGCGCGCCAGGCACGAGCGATCGAGCGCGACGGGGTTGCCGGCGCGCGGGGCGCCGAGCGCGATTTCCTCACGTTGTTCGATGAGAATGCCGTGTTGTTCGTGTGCGCCGACCCCGGCCTCGGCGAGCACCTCGCGGGCTTCGAATGGCGGCGGCTTTTCGTCGATGCGCGCGAGGCATGGGGCTCGCGTTGCGAAGTTCGCGTGTTCGGCCATGCGTTGCTCGAGAAGCTGCTTGTCCCTTACAAGGCGTGCACGGGACACGCATGGATCGTTGCGGCACCGCCCGAGTATTTCGGCTGGCCGCGCGAGCGCCAGACGCTATGGCTCGACCGATCCGTAGCGGCGTCGCTGGCCGAGGGCCCGCTCGATCCCTGCCGCTATTGCCCGCTGCCGGTGCTGGGCGTGCCGGGCTTTTGGCCTGCGAATACCGATCCGCATTTCTACGACGACCCGCACGTGTTTCGCGCGGGACGGCGCGCCCGCGGTGCCGATGCCCGCGCGACGTCGCCCGCGGTGGTAAACTCCGCACCAGCAAAGTAGGCCAGGCAGTCGCGGCTTTCCCGGTTTGCGCCGGGAGGGGCGAGGAAAGTCCGGACTCCACAGGGCAGGGTGATGGCTAACGGCCATCCGTGGCAACACGCGGAACAGGGCAACAGAGAGCAAACCGCCGATGGCCCGGCGCAAGCCGGGATCAGGTAAGGGTGAAACGGTGCGGTAAGAGCGCACCGCGGCTGCGGCGACGCAGACGGCACGGTAACCTCCACCCGGAGCAATTCCAAATAGGCAGGCACGCGTCCTCGGACGCAAGGCGGGGCCCCCGTCTGGCCTGCGGGTAGGAAGCTCGAGCGCGTCAGCAATGGCGCGCCTAGAGGAATGGCTGCCACGCTTGCCAGGCCGCAAGGGATGGCAAGCGCACAGAATCCGGCTTATCGGCCTGCTTTGCTTTTTACTTCGATGTCGTGTCGCGTGCCGGCCGAAGTTCGCTATATGGAAATGGATAGGCTCGGCTTCTTGCGTCGTCGGGAAAACGGCAAGTCTGCCATCGATAACCGATAAAAAATCGTCAATCATTCAGTGCCATTGGGCTGACGCAATTTCGACAAGCGGCCCTAACGTCGACACGGGTACGAAATGAAAACGAGAAACGGGTTGTGGATGTGGGCGATCGTCGGTGCACTGTTTGCAAGCCGCATGGCTTCGGCCGATATCCTTGAGCAGACTTACTTCGAGCCAGCCAAAGCCGGAAACATCATTAATCTGGTATACGATCCGGTGGAAACGGGGGTCGGTTGGTTTTTTACCAATCTCAAAGCGACCTACCAATTCCAGACTCTGAAGCCGGCCCCCATCGGGACGCGCTTTATCGCCACCCAGTTCGTGCTGGGTCCGCTTAAGGGCTCCGGGGGCGGGGACGTCATGTATATCGGAATCAACCCGCCGATGTCGCTCATGAATTATGGGGGCCAGGCGCATTTTTCCTATTTCGGAACGAGCGGTGGCGAGATAGAGACGCCCCAGAACTGCAACACGGGCGCCGACTGGGGCCCCGGCATCACCTGCGCATTCGATATCGCCGCCCAACAGGGCCATAAGTACGAATTGGAAGCCAACCTCGTGAAAACGACCGACACGAAAACGCTCTTGCAGGGATTCGTTTCCGATTTCGACGAAAAGGGGACGCTCGTGAGCCGCAACGAGATCGGCCGATTTTGGGTCAATCGCGGCGGGATGGCGCTCGCGTTTCCTACCGGCTGGGTAGAGGGCTCGACGGCTCCCTGTAGCATGACCGAAAAGACTTCGATTATTTTTGGTCCTTTAAACGTGCGCTATGACCGCACGTCGAAGGGCCATGTGCGCGTCGTGCCGATCGATACGGTCGGCTCGGCCAACTGCGGCGTATTGGCAACCCCGACAACACCTGGCGACGGCAATTACGTCGAGATGACGTACGGCATCGATCTACCCCCCCAATGATTCCGCATCGCGGCGACCCCCGCAGGCACCCGACACGGCCGGGCTGCCTATCGGGCGAGCCTGCGAGGCCGGCCTGGTCGGCCGGGCGCGGCGGCACCTCAGGCTTCGACGATATCGAACGAATGCGAGAGGTCGGCCGTCTTGGCGATCATGATCGAGGCCGAGCAGTATTTGTCGTGCGACAAATTGATCGCGCGCTCGACGGTGGCGGGGTTCAGGTTCTTACCCGTCACCGTGAAGTGAAAATGAATCTTCGTGAAGACCTTCGGGTCTTCGCTTGCGCGTTCCGCTTTGAGCGTGACCGAGCAGCCTGCGATTTCCTGGCGGCTCTTTTTCAGGATCATCACGACGTCGTAGGCGGTACACCCGCCGGTGCCGAGCAGCACCATTTCCATCGGACGCGGCGCCAGGTTGCGCCCGCCGCCCTCCGGCGCGCCGTCCATCATCGCCAGATGGCCGCTGCCCGTTTCGGCCGCGAATGCCATCCCGTCCGGCCCCATCCAGCTCACTTTGCATTCCATTCTCGCCACTCCCGCTGTGCTTACGTTGATGTTCGATCGATCCGGCATTGTAGCCCCGCCAAGGCACGAAACCTGTCCGGCCGGCGATGCCCCGGGATGGCTCGTTATTTCACAATATGGTATTGAATTTCGCCATGCAAATTTTCTTGCCTAGTCGGTGTTCCCTCTGTACAATGCGACTCATTGGTTGTCGTTCTCGACAATCTCCGCATGTCTCCTCCACCCTCCTCCTTAGGTGGATTAAGCCCGAGCCCAGAGTTCGGGCTTTTTTTTGGCCGTTGCCGGCGCACCGTTGTTCCGCGGGCGTCTCGCCCCGATTTTCGGCGGCGCGCCAAGGCCCGCACGGCCTCGAAGCCTCGGTTCGACCTGCTCGCCGTCGCATTTCGCCCGCGTTCGGCATTGGGCAAGCAGCCCTTTGACGCACTGGACCAAATTCCTTTATAATTCAGGGCTTTTCCGCATCCATGCCCGCGGAAGAAGAACAGGGAGAGCCTGCACGGTGCCTCGATGCGCCAACCTAAGCAGGAAAAAACATGAAGGGCAGGTTAATTTTTTGGATCGATCATGAAGACGTTTTCCGCCAAAGCCGAAGAGGTGACGCGCGAATGGTACGTGATTGACGCGACGGATAAGGTTCTCGGCCGTGTCGCCAGCGAAGTGGCACGCCGTCTTCGCGGCAAGCATAAGCCTGAGTTCACTCCGCACGTCGACACCGGTGATTTCATCATCGTCATCAACGCCGGCAAGCTGAAGGTCACGGGCAACAAGACCACCGACAAGAAGTACTACCGTCACTCGGGCTACCCGGGCGGCATCTACGAAACGACGTTCGGCAAGATGCAAGAACGCTTCCCGGGCCGCGCGCTCGAGAAGGCCGTCAAGGGCATGCTGCCGAAGGGCCCGCTCGGCTACGCGATGATCAAGAAGCTGAAGGTCTACGCAGAAGCCACGCATCCGCATTCGGCGCAACAGCCGAAGGCGCTCGAGATCTAAGGGGAGCCCACATGATCGGTAACTGGAACTACGGTACGGGCCGCCGCAAAAGCGCCGTCGCTCGTGTCTTCATCAAGGCAGGCAAGGGCGACATCGTCGTCAACGGCAAGCCCATCGCGGATTACTTTTCGCGCGAAACGTCGCTGATGATCGTGCGTCAGCCGCTCGAACTCACGAACCACGCCACGACGTTCGACATCAAGGTCAACGTCTCGGGTGGCGGTGAAACGGGCCAAGCCGGTGCGGTTCGCCACGGCATCACGCGCGCGCTGATGGACTACGACGCAACGCTGAAGCCGGCTCTGTCGAACGCTGGCTTCGTCACGCGTGACGCTCGTGAAGTCGAACGTAAGAAGGTCGGCTTCCACAAGGCACGTCGCCGGAAGCAATTCTCGAAGCGTTAATCGTTTCGAAGCGCGCCGCTTCATGCGGGGCGCTACCGAAAAAGCCGCCGCTGCCTGTGCACGGCGGCTTTTTCGTTTGCGGCGCGCCCTTTATTTCGCGCCTTTTGCCCTTATCTGGAGCAGCGTGCCGACCATCGTGTCGGTGCGGCGGCCCTAGAACCCATTGCATTCATAGGGTTACCTCAGAACGGCTCAGCACGAGTCGGCGAAGGGCCATACAATAGCGCTGGTAAGCAATTGCGCTTAAAAGCTTTTTTGGAGAGTCCGAATGACCGCCGTCACCGATACCCCCGTGACCGAAATGCCGAGCCCCTTCGTCTTCACGGACGCGGCGGCCGACAAAGTGAAACAACTGATCGACGAGGAAGGCAACCCCGATCTGAAACTGCGCGTGTTCGTGCAAGGCGGCGGCTGCTCGGGCTTCCAGTACGGCTTCACCTTCGATGAGACGATCAACGAAGACGACACGGTCATGAACAAGGCCGGCGTGCAGCTGTTGATCGATTCGATGAGCTACCAATATTTGGTCGGCGCCGAGATCGACTACAAGGACGATATCAACGGCGCTCAGTTCGTCATCAAGAACCCGAACGCATCCACCACGTGCGGCTGCGGTTCGTCGTTCTCGGTCTGACCGAACGCTGAAACGCCTGGCGAGGGCGGTTCGTTTCGCCGGAAAACGATACACACGGGGCTTCGGCCCCGTTTCTTGTTGGCGCGGCGGCAACGCGCCATGCCATCCCTGCTGGCCGCCGTCCTGCGGCCGCCCGCGACAGCACGCACCGTCAGCGCGGATAAATCGCACCCAGCACGCGCTCGCCGGCCGCGCCAGTCACGGCGGGCAAGTTACCCGTCGTTCGTTCGACACAGCGCATCGCCAGCCACGCAAAGGCTAGCGCCTCCACGTGATGGGGCGGTACGCCGAGCGCTTCGGTTGTCATCACCGATACGCCGCTCACCCCGCTTCGATCGAGCGCGTGCTGGAGCGCTTTCAGCAATTCGGGATTACGGGCGCCTCCCCCGCACACGTATACCGCGCGGCACCCGGGCGCATGCCGCTCGATCTCGCGCGCGACGCTCACGGCGGTCAGTGCCGCGAGGGTCGCTTGAACGTCCGCCGGCGCGAGCGCTTCGAAGCCCGCGAGCCTCGCGTCGAGCCACTGCGCGTTGAACAGGTCGCGCCCCGTGCTCTTAGGCGGCGCTTGCTCGAAGAATGGTTCGTCGAGCAGCACATTCAGTAGGGATTGGTGCACGGTGCCGCCCGCGGCGAACCGTCCGCTTTCGTCGAACGGCGTGCCCAGATGGCGCCGCGCCCACTCGTCGAGCAGCACGTTCGCGGGACCGCAATCGAAGCCGCGAATGACCTCGCCGTCGCCCATACCGCCGCTCGCCCGCGCCTCGCGGCTCGGGGCCCGAACGCGTGCGGGAGGCAAGACCGTAATGTTGCTGATGCCGCCCAGGTTGCAGACGACGCGCGTTTCGTCTTGCGCCCCGAACACTTGCGCATGGAAAGCCGGCACGAGCGGTGCGCCCTGGCCGCCCGCCGCCACATCGCGGCTGCGGAAATCGGCGACAACATCGATATGGGTCATCTCCGCGAGAAGCGCCGGGTTGTTGATTTGCTTCGTGTAGCCTTTCTCGGGGCGGTGCCGCACGGTCTGGCCATGCACGCCGATCGCGCGGACGTGGGTGGGACCGACGTTCGCGCTGCGCAGCAACTCATGACAGCACACCGCGTAGCGTGCCGCGAGCGCGGACGCGGCCAGCGCCTCGCGCTCGATTTCGTTCTCGCCCGGCTGCTGCAAAGCGAATAGCGCTTCGCGCAGCCCATCGGCGAAGCCGACGAACGCATCGGCCAGCACGCGCGGCGCTTCGCCCGCGCGCAATTCGACGGCGATGCCGTCGACGCCGTCCATGCTCGTGCCCGACATCAGCCCGAAATACACGCCATCGGCACCCGTTTGCCTCGCGCTTGCGGCCAATTCTTGCTCCTTGTCGTCGTAGCGGGCCCGTGGGACGGCCCGAACCCAGCGCCTATGCGCTTGCCTTGCCTTGCGGGACCGATTATCCGCGAGAACGGCCGGACGCGCTAAGGGCGGCGCGATCGTGTCAGCCGCGCGGCCAGATATGGGACAATTGAACCTTTGCACCGTCCGTCAGCCGGAATCACCGATTCTTACGAATGAGCACCGAGCCCACCTCCAAGCCTGCCTCGCCGTTTCCGATCACGGACGAGGTGCGTCACGCCCTGGCCGTCGCAAAACGCGGCGCCGATGAACTCTTGATCGAAGAGGAGTTCGCCCAAAAGCTCGCGCGCAGCGCGGCCACGGGCACGCCGCTGCGAATCAAACTGGGGCTCGATCCCACCGCACCCGACATCCACATCGGGCACACGGTCGTCCTGAACAAGATGCGCCAACTGCAGGACCTCGGGCATACGGTCATCTTTCTGATCGGCGATTTCACGTCGTTGATCGGCGATCCGTCCGGGCGGAACGCCACGCGTCCGCCGCTCACGCGCGAGCAAATCGAATCGAATGCGAAGACGTATTTCGATCAAGCCGCCCTCGTGCTCGACCGCGAGAAAACCGAGATCCGCTACAACAGCGAGTGGTCGATGCCGCTCGGCGCCGACGGCATGATCAAGCTCGCGTCGCGCTATACGGTGGCGCGCATCTTGGAACGCGAGGATTTCACGAAGCGCTTCCAAGGCGGCGTCCCGATTTCGATCCACGAATTCCTGTACCCGTTGATGCAGGGGTACGACTCGGTTGCGCTCAACGCCGACCTGGAATTGGGCGGCACCGATCAGAAATTCAACCTGCTGGTCGGCCGTGAACTGCAAAAGCAGTACGGGCAGGAACAGCAGTGCATCTTGACGATGCCGCTGCTCGAAGGGCTCGACGGCGTCGACAAAATGTCGAAGTCCAAGAACAACTACGTCGGGATCAGCGAAAAGCCGAACGACATGTTCGGCAAGCTCATGAGCATCTCCGACCTGCTCATGTGGCGTTATTTCGAATTGCTGTCGTTCCGCAGTCTCGACGAAATCGCACGCTTCCGGCGCGAGGCGCAAGAGGGGCGCAATCCGCGCGACTTCAAGGTTCTGCTCGCGCAGGAAATCGTCGCGCGCTTTCATTCGCCGGCTGACGCGGAGCGTGCGCTCGAGGATTTCAATCACCGCGCCAAAGGCGGTGTGCCCGACGACATCCCCTCCGTCACGCTTTCGGGCGCGCCGCTCGCGATCGGTCAACTGCTCAAGCAGGCGGGGCTCGCGCCGTCGACGAGCGAGGCGCTGCGCAACATCGAGCAAGGCGGCGTGAAGATCGACGGTGCCACCGTGTCGGACAAGGCCCTGAAAGTCGAAGCCGGCGAGTTCGTGGTGCAAGTCGGCAAGCGCCGTTTTGCACGCGTTACGCTGACCGCATAGGGGCCCTAAGCGATGATCGCGCTGATTCAACGCGTGCGTCGCGCCGAAGTGCGCGTGGACGACAGGGTGACCGGCGCGATCGGCCAGGGCCTGCTCGCGCTGGTTTGCGCGGAACGCGGCGATGCCGATACGCAGGCCGACAAGCTGCTGGCCAAGGTGCTCGGTTATCGCGTGTTCAGCGATGCGGCGGGGAAGATGAACCTATCCGTGCAGAACATCGACGGCAACGGTACGGCCGGTGGGTTGCTACTCGTCTCGCAGTTCACGCTTGCCGCCGATACCAACAGCGGCTTGCGCCCCAGCTTCACGCCGGCGGCGCCGCCCGATGAGGGCCGGCGCTTGTTCGATTACTTTGTGGCTAGCGCGCGCGGGAAGCATCCGCTCGTCGAGACCGGCGAGTTCGGTGCGGACATGCAAGTGTCCCTCGTCAACGACGGCCCGGTCACGTTCTGGCTCCAGGCGCGCAACGGATGAGCACTCGAATCCTATTCATCCGTCACGGCGAGACCGCTTGGAACCGCATCAAGCGTATCCAAGGCCATATCGACATCGCGCTCGCCGAGACCGGTGTCGAGCAGGCAAGGCGGCTTGGGCATCGCTTCGCCGAAGAGGCGAGAGCCGGGGAGCGCCTCGATGCGATTTGGGCAAGCGACCTGATCCGCGCACAGCAGACCGCGCAGCCGGTGGCGCAGGCGTTGGGGTTGCCCTTGCAACTGGTGCCGGGATTGCGCGAACGCCATTACGGCGCGTTTCAAGGCCACGACAGCAGCGAGATAGCCGAACGCTTTCCCGATGAATATGCGCACTGGCAAACGCGCGATCCAGGCTTCACGCCGCCCGACGGCGAATCGCAGCGGGTGTTCTACCACCGCGTGCTGCATGCGCTCGACCCGTTGATTGCGGCGCATCCCGATGGCCGCATCGCGGTCGTGACGCACGGCGGCGTGCTCGATTGCGTGTACCGTTTCGCGAACGGCCTGCCGCTCGATGCGCCGCGCAATTGGCCCTTGCTCAATACGAGCGTGAACGTGGTCGACTTTCAGCGCGATGGCGGCATGATGGAGGCCCGCATCGTCGAATGGGGCGATGTCTCGCATCTCGGCGGCGTGAGCGCCGATGACGGACTCAAGCGGATGCCCCCATCCGGCCGCTGATTGGCGCCGCAGCGCGGCAAGGACAACGCCGCCGATCCGCGCTCGCGTTTGCGCGCTCGTTCGTCGGCGCGGCGTTGGTACCGGGTCTGCGCTAAACGTCGTCCTTTCCCGCAACCCTTCGTTTCGCCCGCTTCGAGACCGCATTCACGTGCGCCCACCGAATGACCGGCCCGACGATCCGCACGCCCGGGCGGGCGAGCGCCGCGCGTACCCGCGCAAGCGGCGTGAAGCCGAGCATGTGCTGCGCCCATGGCGGCAACAAATCGACGCCGGCATTCAACATCAAGCCGACCGCCGGTTTCATGAGCGGGCGATCGGGTGGTGCGGCATGGCGTAGGAGACGCACGACTTCATGCGTTCTTGCGCCCGCTTCAAGCTCCGGTCGCATCGAGGATAAATACTCGGCCACCTGGGCACGCGTGGTAGGAACATCGATTGCGCCGAGCAGCCGCGCGATCATCGCTACCTCCGCGTAGTACCGGTCCTGTTGTGCGAGCGATAGGGAGGGATTCACATAGCGCAGATGCGCCGCTAGGAAGCTCGACACTTCCGCCACATGCACCCAGGTCAATAATGCCGGATCGCTCGCGCGATACGGGCGGCCATCGGGCGCGATACCCGTGACGGATAAATGGATTCGCTTCACGCGTTCCACGAGTGCCAGCGCATCGGCGCGGGAGCCGTAGGTCGTACCCGCGATGAAAGTGGCCGTGCGCCGGAGCCTTCCGCGCATGTCCGTGCGGAACGTGGAGTGATCCCACACGCCGGCAAGCGCCAGCGGATGCAGCGCCTGCAGCATCAACGCGCTGATGCCGCCGATCATCATCGAGGTGAAATCGGCATGCACCTTCCAGCAGACGGCGTCCGGCCCGAACAAACCCGGATCGCCGGGCGGATGGGCGTAATCGAGGGTGGGACCGCTACCGCTCGTGATACTGAGGACGCTTTGCGAAATCCGCTCGCGCAAGCGCATGACAAACTCGGGGTGCGCGTCACCGTCCTTGTTGGCGTGTCGATCGGCCGGTTCGGACATCGCTGCGTCGCCTTGATGAAACGGATCCGTTGAAAGCGGGCGCGCTACGCCGACGTGTTGCCGGCGTCGTCCCACAACGTGCGCACGGGGCTTTGCGCGTCGGGCGTGGCCAGGCCGAAGTGGCGGTAGGCCGCTAGCGTCGCCACGCGCCCGCGCGGGGTGCGCTGCAAGTAGCCCTGCTGGATCAAGTAGGGCTCGAGCACGTCCTCGATCGTATCGCGTTCCTCGCCGATCGCAGCCGCAAGGTTATCGACACCGACGGGCCCGCCGTCGAATTTGTGCAGGATCGCTTCGAGCAGCTTGCGGTCCATGAGATCGAACCCGACCGGATCGACGTCGAGCATGGCCAGCGCCGCATCGGCCACGCGCGCCGTGATCGCGCCGTCGGCCTTGACCTCGGCGTAGTCGCGCACGCGGCGTAGCAAGCGGTTGGCGATCCGCGGCGTGCCGCGCGAGCGTTTGGCGATCTCGAATGCACCTTCCGGATGGATCTGCGCGCCCAGCAGCGCAGCGGAGCGGCGCACGATGCGCGAGAGTTGCTCGGCATCGTAGAACTCCAGGCGCGCCACAATGCCGAATCGGTCCCGCAAAGGGTTCGTCAGCATCCCCGCGCGCGTGGTCGCGCCCACCAGCGTGAACGGCTGCAGATCGAGCTTCACGCTGCGCGCGGCCGGGCCTTCGCCGATCATGATGTCGATCTGGTAATCCTCTAGCGCCGGATACAGGATTTCTTCGACGACGGGCGAAAGCCGGTGGATTTCGTCGATGAACAAGACGTCGTTCGCTTCGAGATTCGTCAGCAGCGCGGCGAGATCGCCGGCGCGTTCGAGCACCGGCCCTGAGGTCTGGCGCAGGTTGACGCCCATTTCACGGGCGATGATGTGCGCCAGCGTGGTTTTGCCGAGCCCGGGCGGCCCGAACAGCAGCACGTGGTCGAGCGCTTCGGAGCGGCGTTTCGCGGCTTCGATGAAAATTTCGAGCTGACCGCGCACCTTTTCCTGGCCGACGTATTCGTCGAGCTGGCGCGGACGCAGCGCGCGCTCGAAGGCCTCTTCGCGCGACGACGCGGGCGTGGCGGAAATGATGCGCTCGCTAGCGAGTTTGTCGGTTTCGATCATGCGTGCCATTGTACCGCGCGGGCCGGCCGTTCACGCCCGGCGCCGCTCAGCCCTTCGACAACGATTTGAGCGCGAGCTTGATGCCCTCGGACACCCCGGTGCCGGCCGGCACGTTCTTGATTGCCGCGAGCGCTTCCTTCTCCGAGTAGCCCAGCGCGAGCAGGGCGTTGAGGATGTCGGAGGCATGATCCGACGGCGAAGCAGCGGCCGCGGCGGCGCCGATGTCGGCGCCCAGCTTGCCCTTCAGTTCCAGCAGCAGCCGCTCGGCCGTCTTCTTGCCGATCCCGGGCACGCGCGTCAGCCGAGCCGCGTCCTGAAGCGTGACTGCCTGCGCGAGTTCCTGCACGCTCATACCCGAGAGCACGGCCAGCGCCATCCGCGCACCGATTCCGCTGATCTTGAGCAACTCGCGAAACGTGGCGCGCTCTTGCACGGTGCCGAAGCCGTACAGCAGATGCGCGTCTTCGCGCACGATGAGCTGCGTCAGCAGAACGACTTTTTCGCCTGTCGACGGCAGGTTGTAGAAGGTGCTCATCGGCACGTCGACTTCATAGCCGACGCCGTTGCAATCGACGAGCAGGTGGGGGGGATTCTTTTCGAGCAGGATGCCGGCGATGCGACCGATCATGGCGGGTAGGGAGGGACCGAAAGCGCGAGTGTATCGCACGGCGGGCGCCGACCGAAAACGCGCCCCGCAGGCCGGCTATCCAACGAGCCGCCCGCGCCTGACGCGCAATCCCTTTTTGGCCAGCGCCGGTGCGAGCCCACCTAGCGTATCGAGCGTATTGCCGCCGTGCGCATGGCAGATCGCCATGCCGAGTGCGTCGGCCGCGTCGGTGCCCGGTACCCCGGATAGGTTCAGCAAGCGCACGACCATCTGTTGCATTTGCTCTTTGGTCGCCCGGCCATATCCGACGACGGCCTGCTTCAGCTGAAGCGCCGTATATTCGGCGACCGGGACGCCCCCGGCGACGAGCCCGCAAATGGCCGCGCCGCGCGCTTGGCCGAGCAGCAGCGTCGATTGCGGGTTGACGTTGACGAACACCTTTTCGATGGCTGACTGATCGGGCGCGTGCTGGCGGATCAGCGCCGAGACGCCGTCGAAGATCGTGCCGAGGCGGGAGGGCAAATCGCCATCACCCGTGCGGATGACTCCGCTCGCGACATAAGTGAGCCGCTGGCCTGCTTGCTCGATGACGCCGAAGCCGGTGACGCGCAAGCCTGGGTCGATGCCGAGAATTCTCATGAACTAAAACCGGACTAAGTGCCCGAGATACTACAACGAACGGCCGCGTGCGCCGATGGTGGGCGCACGCGGCTGCGGTACCGGGCCGAGAGCGCGTCCTCGGCGGTGCTCGGCCAAGGCGCTGGGCGAGCTTTCAGGAGAGGCCGGACCGGCAGCCGGCGCGTGTGCTTCCTGGCGCGACGGCTGCCCGCGCAAACTCAGAGCCTGCCGCGCGCCTCGATCGGCCAAATGTCGACGAGCGTATCGCCATCGACCACGTGGTAGCGATCGTACAAATTCACCGTGGGATCGCAATGGGGGGTGACGAATTCCACGTGCGCGCCGAGCGACGGCCGATGCGCAGAATCGACGACGAGCTTGCCGTGCTCGTCGCCGAAAAACGCGTAGCGCGACGGTCCTTGCACGCCTCGTGCGACAACCGGCGCGACGCTGTCGGCAGCGAAGCTCTTGGTGCCGGCGTCGAGGGTCACCCACTCCGGCGCTTGCGTGCTGACGACGGTGCTCTGCACGAATAGCGACGTATCGAAAGGCGCGCCCGATTCGCCGCCCGCCAATACGTGGTGGTATTCGACGTCCATGAAGACATATGAGCCAGGTTGCATTTCGGTGAACACGCCAGCGGACGCGTCCGCTTCATGCGTACCGGTGCCCACGCCCGTGACGATATCGATAGGCAAGCCGGCCGATTTGAGTTTATCGACGAGCGATGCCACGGATTCGCGCAATTGCGCGGCCGCGTCTTCGCGCTGAGCGCGCGCCTCGATATGTTGAAGGTGCCCGCCGTAAGCTTGCACGCCGCGCAGCGTCAGCATGCCGGTTTCGGCGATGGCGCTTGCGAGCGTGAGCGCGGCGGCTTCGTCGATCACGCCGGTGCGATGGTAGCCCGCGTGGTAATCGATGATCACGTCGAGCGGGTCGGCCAGCCGCGCCGCATGCAAGGCAAGTTCCGCGACGTTGCGAGGATCGTCGACGACGACCGTCAACTGGTGCGGGCCGGCTTTGTCGGCGAGGGCTACGAGCCGACGCAGCTTGTTCGTACTGACGACGGGCGAGGTGACGAGCACGCCCGGGATGCCGGCTTCCACCATGGCTTCGGCTTCCCCGAGCGTCGCACAGCTCACGCCGAGCGCGCCGGCTTCGATCTGCATCTGCGCGATACGCACCGATTTGTGGCTTTTGACGTGAGGGCGTAAGCCGATGCCGTGGCGTTCGGCGATGGCCGCCATCTTGGCGATGTTGCGCGTCAGCGCGGTGCGATCCAGCAATAACGCCGGCGTATCGAGTGTGTGACGTCCGCCAGGTACGCCGATTAAGTAGGCGTTCGGGCCAAGGGTGGGAGAACGGGACAAGGCAACTCCTAAGGGTGAACTCCGACGCCTTTGTCGAAAAACCTCGACGGAATGCGTTGATGAATGCCGGCTTCGATTAGCCGATCGCGTATGCCTTGGATCGGGATACCCGCAGCCGCCATCATTTCGGTGATCCCGAAGAGCGCGCTACCGACGTCGGGATCGATTTTCGGGTGCCAGCGGCGCAAAAAGTGCTTGATGGCATCGGCCTTGTGGCCTAGGGCTAGAAGGAATGCAACTTCGTACTCGATACCGGATAGTTTGCCGATGCCGTCGATGATCTCGGACTGCGTGCGATCGAGGCTGCATCCCAAGCCAAACTCGGACCAATATTCGGGAAACAAAGTCGTGAATCGCGCCAAATCGGTTGCATACGCGCAATAGACGATCCCCAGCACCGAAGCGGACGGGCGGTGCTTCAGCAAAAACTTGTCGAATACGAGTGCGCCGAGGCCGGTTTCGTACCGATGTATGTTCAGTACCGATTTCATCGCGCCAGCGTTGCCGCAGTCTAGCAAACTGCGATCTTCTCGTACGAAGCAATCCGCGAACGCAGCGGTGCCTTCGCACGGCATATCGTGATCCATTCGGCCGGCGACATCCTTGCCGCGAGGTAAGCCGACGATCTTTCCATATGGATCGGTGGCAGTCAGGTGACGCGATCGAATGTCCTTTACGCCAGCGATGACGCCGCTGCCGGACGACGCGACTTCGACAGTTCGCGAGAATCGTTCGACAAACGACTGTTGTTCCTCGGTGAAATGCTCGGGCTCGACAAGAGAGTAGGACATGCGGTGACCCTCGGTAGCGGTGGGAGCATCGAGCATGACAGCGTACCGTCCACGATCACGAAATCGCGTGAATTTCAGACCGACCGAAACGTTAGCGACACTTAGCGATAGCAAGTCGGATAAAAAACGAGCGCGACACGGGCGGTTCTCAGATCGCCGTGCCGACGCGATTGCAGCCCGTGCAACGGGCAAAAATCAGACCGATGTTTCCGCTGGCGCCACCACGGAATCGCTCGAACGTGCGGGCGGCGAATCGCTTTCGTCCTCGTCCTCGTCCTCGTCGCGAAAACATCCCGCGATGCGCCGGATCTCGTCTTCGATCTCGAAGAAGGCGTCCAGCACCACGGGATCGAACGTCGTGCCGCCCATCTCGCGCATCATCGTCGTGGACACCTCGTGCGAGAACGGTTCCTTGTAGCAGCGCCGACTGATCAATGCGTCGTAGATATCGGCCACAGCCATGATGCGCCCCGAAAGCGGAATGCTTGCACCGAGCAGGCCAGCCGGGTAGCCGGTGCCGTCCCACTTTTCATGGTGCGTGGCCGCGATATCGGCTGCAATCGCAAGAAAGTTGTCGCCTTCGATCTGCTGCGCCGTGCTCAGAATGATCTGCCGGCCGAACTCGGGATGCTTGCGCATGACGACCCACTCGTCTTCCGTCAGCCGGCCAGGCTTGAGCAGAATGTTGTCCGGCACCCCCACCTTGCCGATATCGTGCAGGGGCGCCGAGAGGAACAGCAGGTGGATGTATTCCTCGGTGAGGACATCGACATAATGGCCCGTACCCTTCAGCCGCCGCGCGATCGCACGCACGTAGTGCTGAGTGCGTTTGATGTGCGCGCCGGTTTCCGGGTCGCGGGTCTCGGCCACAGCGGACATCGATTCGATGGTGACCTGGCGCGCGTTCTCCAACTGCTTGCGCCAGTGCCGCTCGCGACGCTGGTGGAGAGCCGCGCGCACCACGACGCACAGCGCGGTCACCATGCCCAGCACCAGCAGCGGTGCGGCTACCGGAAGGAATAGGCTGGCGTGCAGGAAGGTGGCTGTCGCCAGCGCCAGCAGCACGAGCGCGGCGGACAATCCGACCGAGGCAAGCATCGCCAGGCTGCAGCCGGCGACGAACAAACCGCACAGCAACGCGGCAAGCAACATGCCCGCGATCAGCGCGGCCATTGCGCCCCATACGGGCACTCGCACGATGTCGCCATCCAGGATGTCCTGCGTCAGTGCCGACTGAATCTTGAGCCCGGGGAAAAGACGATCCACGGCCGTCCTATGCAGGTCGTTGAGGCCCGCCGCCGTCGAGCCGATGAAGACGATCTTGCCGCGCAGGTCCTGTGCGCGCGCACGACCGGCCAGCACGTCCACGGCCGAGATGCTGGGGTAACGATGCGAGGGGCCGTTGAAACGGAGAAGCGCATAGCCGGATGGGTCGATCGGAACTTCACGCTGTCCAATCCGAAGGGATAGGCCGTCACGTCCAGACTCCACGCGCGCCGACGAGACCCCGAGCGCATGCATCGTCGCAGCGAGCGCGAGGCTTGCGTGCACCACGCCGTGATATTCGATCAGCAGCGGCAGCCTGCGCAGCACGCCGTCATTGTCCGCACGGACATTGACGAAGCCGTTGACGCGCGTTTGGCGCGCAATGGCCTCGACGTTCTCCAGGACACCCGATGCACGATCGAGCGACAGAAGATCGACGCGCCCGTCGAATCCGATGCCGGGACGCAGCGGCCTATCGTCTCGCGTGGCATGGTCGAAATAGAAATAACGCGCGCCCACTACGCCGGCTCGAGCCATCTGCTGGCCGAGATAGCCATCGTTGTCGCGCAGGGCGGCCGGTACGCCGTTGAAGGAGAGATCGACATCGAAATCGCGCTTGAAGGTCTGCTGGATTTCGGTCAACGAAACGCGGTCCGGTTCGGGCAGCATGATGTCCAGCGCAATCGCCGACGGCTGCTCTGCGGCAATCCGATCGATCAGCGCCGCCAAACGATAACGCGGCCACGGCCACTGGCCCACGGCCGCGAGCGAGCGGTCGTCGACATCGACCACGACTGTGTTCGCTGCCTGCCGTCCCGACGCCGTGTGCACCTGTAGCGTATCGAGGATCGCCCGGTCCAGGCGCGTGCACGGCGCAAGCTGAAACGATCCGCTTAGCCCGATGGCCAGCGCGAGTGCCAGGCCCGCCAGTACGAACGTCAGTGCCGGGCGGCGGGGCAGTTTCGCGGATGCGGCATACGGTGTCATCGCAGCGCCTGCCTTAAAGGACGAAGATCTCTACGCGCCGATTGCGCGGCTCGCGCACACCGCGCCGCGTGGGCACCAGCGGCTTCTTGTCGCCGAAGTACTGCACGTCCACCGGCAGGTCCTGCACGACCCCTTTCAAGAGTGCCGCGATATGCCGGGCACGTTTGGCCGACAGCAGCAAATTGTGCTCTGCCGTGCCGGCCTCATCGGCGTAACCGGAGACCGTGACCTCGGTCGGCATATGGTCGTGCACGGTTCGAAGGATCTCGGGCAGCATCTGCCGCGACTTGGGCGTCAGGACCACGCTATCGAACTCGAAGTTGAGGATGAAACTGCACGATCGCGGCGGCTCGGCATCGAGCAGGCGGCGATGGGCTTGGTCGAACGCCTGCCGGTCCGTGCTCGTGGGCGCAACAGGCGCCGCACCGGCGTTCTCGACGAAGACGCTGCCGTACGCCTCGTCGATGCGTTGTTGCCCTCGTGCGGTGGACACCGTGACCGCGCCGACATGCCCGCCCTGGTCCGGCAATAGCGTGACACGGGTTCCGGTGCCGGTTGCGCAACCGGAGAGCAACAGGACCAGCCCCAACAGGATGACGGCCAAGCCCTTGACGCAATGCAGTTTCAGTTGAGGCATGGCAAAGCTCAGTTCGCCTCGATTAGGAAGCGCGTCCCGCGCACGCCTACGGTCGCTGTCGGCGTTTCGATCTTGACCGACTGGGGTGCGCTCTTGCCGATCCTGCCGGATTCGTAGATGGCTGAGCCCTTGGCCATGTACACGGAAAAAGCATAGTGACCGGCGTCGGGTTCGAACACGTAGTCGCGCACCAGGATGTCGGCGCCGCCACCGAGCGTGAGCAAGGTACCGTCCTTGAATACGATGGCCGCGGTGGCTCCGCGGGCCGCGATCACGTGATCGGAGATCTCGAGTTTCGTATTGCTGGCCACGTCGAGCGTCGTGCCGTCGCGTGTCACCTTGACGCTTCCGGATACGCTCCTCACCAGTGCGACGTAGTTAGCTGCTGCCATCGCAGGCCCGCTCAAGCAGACAAGCCAAACCATGGAAAGCAGCAACAAAGGCTTGTTCATTGGGTTCTCGTAGAAGATGGAGTGTGCTGGCGTGCTGACGAAGACCATCGCAGCCGCAGGGGATGCGCAGGGGTAAGCTGCCCGCTCAGCCGTGAGCACCCCCGGATTGAGGGAGCAGGACTTCACGGCCATTCATTTTGATATCGGACGATAGTCGCAAAGCTTTATGGTCGGACTACAGGAGACGAGCGATTTTTGTGCTGTAGCCAGGATCGCTTGACGCACGCGGTCGCGCGAAGAGGGCGAGCGGTGCAGTGGGGCTGGGGCGTGGGAGCTGCGTCCCTCGAATGCCAGTTCGATGCCTCGGTGGCACGGTAATCGGATACGCCGTAGCGGTCGGTGGGGCG